>CAMAPL010000042.1 GCA_945860165.1 Rhizobium sp. Q54 | reverse complement strand
CGACGGCCAGGCGCATGATCGCTTCATCGCGGGCCGCGTTGCCGATGCGCCGGGCGCCGCGGACATAGACATCATGGCGCAGTTGGCGGGGCAGGCAGGTATCCTTGATCAGCTCGCGCATGATCGGATCGTCATAGCGGTTCATTACCGCGCGCTGTTCGGCGGTGAGCATCAATTCGGGGAAATTTTCCAGCGGATTGGCGGCCGCCACCCAATCCAGCTTGGCCTGCGCCATCGCGGCCGCGACATCGGCGTGGAAGGCAGGTGCCCAAAAGGCGTTCATGTATTCATGCGACAGATATTCGCGCGACATCTCACCGGTGGTGTCGATCAGATCGCGCGCCAGGGAGCTTTCATTCAGATACTGCGCCTCGGCCGCTTTCAGTTCGCGCGCCAGGGCCAGCCCGGCCTCGGCCTGGCGGTCGCTGCGCCCACCAGCGCGCTGGCCACCCTCATAGATGATCCGTTGCAGCGCCAGCCCGCCCTGCCAGGATGGCATGGCATTGTAGCTGATATGCACCAGCGCCCCAGGCACGGTCTTTTCCGCCAGCAGCCGCACGATGCCGGCGCGCACCTCCGGCCCCACCCAGGTCCATAACCCGTGCATGCTGACGAAATCCGCCATCGGAATGGTCTGCGCCAGCGCGCTGCCGGCCAGTTGGGTCAGGTCGGCTTCCAGGAAGCGGATATTGGCCAGCTTCGCGGCCCGCGCCAGGCTCGAGCCGATAGCGATATGGGCCGGGTTGTAGTCGATCGCGGTGATCTGCCAACCCGGATTGGCGGCGGCGATCAACAGCGCGCCAATACCGATGCCGCAGCCCAGTTCCAGGTAATGCACCGGATCATCCGGGCGCGCGATCTCCGCGCTGACCCCGCCGATCAGGCAGGCCAGCGCCATCCGCGCCGGCGATTGCTGGCTGTAAAACCCCTCGATATAGGTGACATCGGCGACATAGCCGCTGGTCCATGACGAAGTCATGTTTTTACTACACACGCGGTCATGCTTGTACCGACAACGACGTCATGCCTGTGCCTCAACGATTTCGGCTTCGAAAATAGCCTCGGTGGCGTCCGCCCGGCGGGGCATGGCGGGGGAGTTTAGCAACCAGGTGCTCCAGCCCAGGCGTGGCCCCAAACGGCCAGGACCCATGGTTTCTGGCGTGTGCAGCACAATGGGCGGCACCGCATCGCGCGCCAGCACCAGATTGACCGCGAAACTCACCTCGAACCCGACAAAGGCGCGCACCAGGGAAACCAGTTCGCGCAGCCGGCGCTGGTCTGGCAACAGGCGCTCAAAATACGGTAGATCCAGCGGCCCGATGCGCAGGATGATCCGCGCCTGCTGATCCCAGGCGCGAACACCCGCCGCCGCGTCCACGCCCAGTTGGGTGAAGGCGCCCGGTGCCAGGCCGACGGCCAAGCGCGTGCGCTGGTCGGGCGGGATGGCGATCCAGGCTCCGCCGAATTGTTCCACCCTGACCGGGCGGCCCAACCAGTCCGACGCCAATGCCTGCAGCCGGTCGGTGGAGCGGGGATGCGCGGAAAACAGCCCGGCGTAATGGCGCAAGGCGGCCGGCCCGGCGCGCAAGCGCTCCGCCAGGCCGGGGGTGGCATAGCCGGTGAGTGCCAGCAGCGCTTCCGCCACCGGATCGGCGCGTGGGTGGTCCCGGGTCAGCAGCCCGGTATCGGCGGCGCGATGTGGGCGGTATTTCGCCCCCGCCGCCGCGAAGGCCGCGATCAAGCGATGCGAAATGAGATCCAGGAAATGCGTGAGCGAGAATGCCCGGCTGCGCTGGTCGAGCACCACCGCATCCGAATAATGCCGGGGCAATACCCCCATTGGCCCGGTCAGCCCAATCAGGCCTACGGTGACGCGCGTGGTGCCGGCAGCATCCTGCACCGCGGTGACCTCCGCGCCGGGGAAGGAGGCACCGGCGACGGCGGTGAAATGCGCGGCTTCTGCCGGGTCGGGCTGGCGGCGGAAGAAGGTGAGAATGCGCACCGCCGCGTCGAAGGTGAAGCGGCGCGGCTCTGCGCGCAACCGGGCCAGAATGGTGGCACGGCGGCGGCTTGGTGTGGCCGATGCGGGCGGGCTGCTCACAGCAGTACCTGCGCCCCTGCCCGGGCCGGCCAACTGGCCGCCATGCCGGGCCGCCCGCGCAAGGCCGCGCGCGTGCGCACAAAGGAATTCACCGTCGCATGCAGGGCCAGGAACCGATCGAGCACCGAGGCCAGCACATACAGCCCCCCGGTGTTCCAGACCTGCTCATCAAAGGTCAGGGTCACATCCAGGCCACGGCAAAACCCGCCCGCCCGCGCGCCAGGGCCGCGCAGACCGGGAATACGCGCGGCACCTGGGCTGGAGGTGACGCTGAGCAAGGCGCGGATCGCCGCCCGTGATTCCGCCGAATCGCGGAAATCATACAGCCGCAACACTTCCCGCAATGCTTCCGCGGCACTTTCGCCCCCCACCACGCTGAGATGGCCGAGGGAGAGATGCGAGATCAGCCGCCAAAAGCCGCGTTCCTGCAATGGCATGCGCAAAGTGGGGGTCGGTGCGGTCAAGCAGGTCAGGCTGGTGACGGCGGCGGCGCCTTCCACCAACCGCAGCACCGGACGCCCACCGCCGAACGGCAAGGACGCCGGCAGATCGCGGTTGCAGCACAGCGCATCCACCGATAACACGCCCTGGCTGTCCGCGCCGGGATCAAAATGCGGGTCATGCGGCAGCAGGAAAACATCCGTGCCGCGGAGACGCCCGCTGACCACGCGGCGGGCGGTGCCATAGAAGCCGCCAGTTGGGCCGTCCTCCCCCTCCACGGCCTGTCCAACCTGGCTGCGCGCCAGCCGATGGAACGGTTCCCAGGTCAGGAAGCCGCCGCCCGGTTGGCTTTCACGCACCTGCTCGACGGACCAGATTTCCAGGCTGGCGGGGCGGCGGGCATCCGGCTCGATACGGTATTCGATGGTCGTGCTGTCCAGCTGGATCGGCTCGCAGCGCTGTTCAAACAGATTGACGATCGGTGTGCAGCCCAGCACCATGTTGCTAGTTTGCAGGGACCGTTCCAGCTCCGGCATCATGCGGTCCAGATAGAGGAAGATATCCATCTTGTTGCCGGCGGCGACCAGGGTCTTGGCATCCAGCCGGAGGATATCGACGAACAGGAATTTCTCCCGCGCCGCAAAATATTCGCTGAGCAGGCGAAACCCAGAAAAAGATCGCGCCGGCCAGGGCAGCAATGCCTCCTCCGGCGCGAAGCCGACGGCTTGCAGCACGTCCGGCGGTAAAATCACCGGTTGCGCATCGGTGGGGTCATTGGCCAGGGCGACCGAAATACTATGCGCCAGGATCAATTCCAGTAGCAGTGAGCCCTGTTCCCCAGCCAGAAAGAAGCGCAGCTGATCCACACCCAGATCGGTGAAGGTCTTGGTCGGGTCGGCGCAGCGCAGGCTGATGCGCAGGCAGGCGACCGCGCCCGCGGCTGCCGGGTTGGGCGGCGCTGGCAGCGGCATGCCGGACAGGCGCACGGCATCGATCTCCACCGGCCA
>CAMAPL010000041.1 GCA_945860165.1 Rhizobium sp. Q54 | reverse complement strand
AGGGGCTGGGCGACGCCCCAGGCGAGGTTGTGCAGCGCGATGGCCAGCGCGACCATTTCGAGCGGGACACCGACGGCGGCGAGGGGGACGAGGAAGAGGCCGAAGGCCTGGCGGGTGCCGAGTGCCAGGGAAAGGGTGGTTGAGCCGGCGATGAGGGCGGCGTTTTGGGCGGGCGTGTTGGAAGCGGGGGTGCTGGCGGACATCGGGACCTCAGGCTGCGGGTTCGGCGGCGGCGCGTTCGCGCAGCTTGCGGGCCATCGAGGCGATGCCGTTGCCGCGGTTGGTGGAGAGGGCTTCGAGGAGGCCGAGGTCTTTCAGGAAGACCGGATCGGTGGCGAGGATCTCGGCGGGGGTGCGGCCGGTGTAGACGCGCAGGAGGAGGGCGACGAGGCCGCCGACGATGGCAGCGTCTGAGGCGCCGGCGAAGTAGAGTTTGTCGCCGCGGCGCTCGGCGTGCATCCAGACCTTGCTCTGGCAGCCGGGAACGCGGTGGGCGTCGTTGGACCATTCTTCGGGGAAGAGGGGGAGCTTGCGGCCGAGCTCGATGATGTACTGGTAGCGCTCCATCCAGTCGTCGAAGACGCCCAGCTCGTCGGCGATGGCGGCGATGGCGTCGGCGGCGCTGGGGTCTTCGGGGGCGAGGAAGGGGTCCATGGAGGCGATGTGCGGGCGGGGGAGCGGCGCGTCAAGCGGGTGCTGCGGTACGCGTTATTTTGATATCGCATCGGGTATGCCCGAGGCAGAGTGCTCGCGGCGGGTTCGTTGCGGTTGTGTGCGGCGTATGACCTGCGGCGCTTGAGAAGGCGGCGATGTTCCACTTCAGGGTCGTGATGGTTGCACTGTGCGGTCTGGTGATCGCTGCGAGCCGCCGTGCCGACGAGGCGTTGCGACGGGAGGCCGCCAGCCTGTTTGGCCGGATCGCCGCGCCGGCGGTCTCGCCGCCGACCCGCCAGGTGGCGCTTGGCCAGGCGTTGTTCTGGGATGTGGCGATATCGAGCGACGGCAAGACGGCCTGCGTGCGTTCATCGATACCGGGTGTGCCGCCTGTCACCAAGGTCCGTTGCCGGGGGGCATGGAGTTCAAGAAGTTCGACGTGGTGAAGGAATACTGGCTGGCAACCGGGTCGACCAAGCCAGATCTGGGCCGGTTCAGCCTGACGAAGCAGGAGGAGGACCGGTATGTGTTCCGGGTGCCGATGCTGCGCAATATCAGCAAGACCGCCGTATTTCCATGACGGTTCGGTCAGCGCCCTGACGCGCGCGGTTCGGATCATGGCGGAGATCCAGCTTGGCACCACGCTGGATGCGGCGACGACTGCGGCGATCGTCAGCTTTCTGGACAGCTTGACCGGCGATGTTCCCGCCAACTACCGCGGCCCATAGGCAGGGCTTGGTCTGCCGGCCGCTCTTCTCGCGGCGGACGAAGCGTGGTTTGTTGGCGGGGTGGTGCGAAGACGCCCGGTTCCATTTCGAGGGAGGACGAAGACATGTTCAGCCATATGATGGTGGGCAGCAATGACATTGCCCGGTCCAAGGCGTTCTACGACGCGCTGTTCGTGGCAGTTGGCGGCAAGCCAGGGGTGCAGGATGCCAAGGGCCGGCTGATCTACATGCACAATGGCGGGCTGCTCCTGGTGAGCAAGCCGATCGACGGCAAGGCGGCGACGCATGCCAATGGCGGGACGGTCGGGTTTGCCATGGACAGCCCGGCGCAGGCGGATGCCTGGCACGCGGCCGGGGTGAAGGCGGGCGGGACGGCGATCGAGGATCCACCGGGGGTGCGGTCGGGCGGGGCGGTGCCGCTGTACCTGGCGTATCTGCGCGATCCCGATGGCAACAAGCTGTGCGCGCTGCATCGGCTGCCGAAGGCCTGAGATTATGCGCGCTCCGGTTTGACCGGGGCGCGGATTGGGTCAGGCAGCTCTCTTGCCCGGTGGGCCCTCTTTTCCGGCGGCCCTCTTTCCCGGCGGGGAGGAGGGCTTTTTCTGTGGCGGGGTGCCCATTTTTTGCGCCTGGTCTCGTTCAATCAAACGATCAGGTTCATCCAGGACATATGTTTCCGGTCAGGTTTGTGGCTGGTCGCGCTCGATCGTCCGGTTGCGGTGCCAAACGCAACCAGCATCGCAGCAGTCTAACGGGCTGCGGCCGCGCTCGCTGGCTGGATTGCGGGCGGGGTTCCGGGGCGGCTTTGAAGCGGGAGCATCGGCGGGGCGCCGTATAGCGAGCACCAGCTATTCGACAAACCCTTGAGAATATTGGTGGGCGCACCAGGGCTCGAACCTGGGACCCGCTGATTAAGAGTAAGGTGCTGTTCTATCTGAAAGCCCTGACAAAACAGTAGTGGCCTCCTACAACTCTATTGCTATCAGCTTTATGCCAGAATATCTTCTGACATTAAGTGGCATCGCGCGTCACCAAGTGATACGGCCGGTGGGTCCGCTATGGGTCCGCAAGATGCTCTGGAAGGTCCGCAGGCATGAAGCTGACAGAGAAGGTCATAGCGGCGCTCGTTTGCGCAGAGGGTCAGAAGGACAGGCTCGTATTTGACGATGACCTGCCCGGCTTGGGCCTTCGCATCTCGGCCTCAGGCGGCAAGAATTTTCTGGTCCAGTTTCGGACCGCGTCTGGCGCTAAGCGACGCCAGCCACTTGGCCAATGGGGCCCTATTACCCTTGAGAAGGCCAGACAAGCGGCGAAAACAATCCACGGTCGCGTCGCGGCCGGTCGCGATCCTTTCGCCGAGCGGAAGGCGGACCGAGAAAACTCAACAAATGAGGCGGCCGCAGAGCGCCTGACCCTGAAGGCCCTTCTAGCGGACTGGGCGGCAATCGGGCTAGCCGAAAACCGCGAGGGATACCGACGAGAAGCGGTCAGGGCTGTATCGGTTGCGTTTAAGCTATTTCTGCATCGCAGGGCCGATGCCTTAAAGCGCGCAGACGCGGTTCGTATTCTCGACGATCTTGTGAAAGCCGACAAGCGGGCGATGGCCTCTCGGACCCTTGCGTATGGTCGCGCCTGCTATTCATGGGCCGAGAAGAGAGGACGCCTGTCTTCTAACCCATTTCTGGGCTTACCAATCAAAACCGCAACCGCATCGCGGGACCGCGTCCTTGCCGATGACGAAATTGGGGCGATCCATCGGGCGGCCCTCAAGATGAGCTTCCCCTTCGGCCCACTGGTCATCATCCTGATGCTGACGGCCCAACGGCGCGATGAAGTCGCCGGTATGCGCTGGTCGGAATTATCCAGCGATAGGACGACATGGACGATACCCGCCAGCCGCGCCAAGAACGGCAAAGCCCACGCGGTGCATCTAGCCCCGGCGACCCGGAACATTATTGCCAATCTCCCCAAGCATGCCTCGTCGGACCTGATCTTCACGACGAATGGTCGAACCGCCGCGAGTGGATTTTCGAAGGCGAAGGAACGGTTGGTCTCTTTAGCGGCCGCCGAATCTGAAGGCGAGCGGGAAGCACAAAATTGGCGGCTGCATGATTTCCGTAGGAGTTGTGTGACATGGCTTGCCGGAGCCGGTTTCAATCCCGCCGTTGCGGACAAGATCCTCAATCATTCCACCGCGACCGGCATGACAACTGTCGGACAGGTCTATCAGCGCGCGGAATATCTGACGGAGCGCCGTGCGGCGCTTGAGGCTTGGGCAATGCATGTGAACGATTGCGCTACCCCCGGCAATTCTCAGGAGAATGTTGTACGATTCACAGCGGCCAAAAAATGAGCCGCCTTCTCGCAATGTCCGTGAATAAACCAATGTTGAAGGAGGCTCTCGCACTCGTGAGTGCCCCTGGCGACCACACCCAGTTTGTTACCGCCAGGCTGGAAGACCTTCTCAGATACGTCCGATCTATCGAGGCGGATATTGAGGCCGGCAAAGCGGCGAATATTGCCGGTACTCGACCTCAAGACAGACGAAAGCAGTTCGTGAAACTAGCGTCAAAACTCGAAGATATTGTCGAGGAGCTGGCAGTCTTCCGGGCGCCCACTCTTCGCTACAAAGAAGATCCAGAATTTCCGAGAACTTCGCCTGTCGGGCTGACCGAGTTTCGGACGGCAGTTTCCTACTGGCTCACTCAACCTCTATCCTCTGAGTACATAGGTATCTTTGGGGTTAGGCCATTTGAATATGATCAGAACGATGTGTCCCTCGGCCCTATCAGGACCAGGAACAGGGCAATCATTATTGAGGAATTTGCGGAAGAAATTAGTACGGACCTAATTCAGCGATTAGCATCTGCATTGCGTGATGCAGGGCTACAGTTGAAGACGAACACGCCAAAAGGCGGTCACCGTTACGGGAAAATACAAGACGCCCTGCTCACCAATGTCGTGGTCATATGGCAACAAATACATGGGAACAAAGGGAAAGCCTCTTACAACCGAGGGCCAACAAGATTTTTCACCTTTTGCGTCGGGATTTGTAAGTGTCCGTCCGGAAGGATTATGAGTCATTTGAATCTTCTGTTTGTTGCCCGGAAGATTGGCTTGCCCGGCGCGAACCACCTGTGACTCACTCCCTTGCATCGATCAGCGAGGCCGAGCATGTGGACGACCGAGACCCGCGCCCGTC
>CAMAPL010000040.1 GCA_945860165.1 Rhizobium sp. Q54 | reverse complement strand
TTGGCGGACAGGGAGGGATTCGAACCCTCGAACGGCTTTCACCGTTACACACTTTCCAGGCGTGCGCCTTCAACCACTCGGCCACCTGTCCGCATTGGGAGGGGGAATACACGCCCCCCGCGTTAGCCGCAAGTCCTGCTTAACATCCTCGCTTCAAAGGATTTTTGGCTACTGGTGCTGGTCGTGCGGCGACATGGAGAGGTCGCGCTTGGCCGAGATCAGCGAGATGGTGTAGCCCGCCACCACGTCAAACAGGCACATGGTGGTGATCAGGAAAAAGGTCGAGGTCGCAAAGCCCTTCAGCACCAGGAATTCGGTCATCGCGGCCATGAAGGTCACCATCGACAGCCCGTGGTTGAGGATTTCTCGGCTGGTCGTGCCGGTCGCCTTGATGATTTCCGCGAACAGCAGACCCACCGTGCCGGTCAGGAACATGTCGCCCAGCGACACTTTCCAGACATCGCCTGAGAAGACGGTGAGGGAGAAGCCCCGCGCCATCAGGGCCGTCATGTCGTGCTGTCCCGCGGCGCCGCTGCCGAACACCACGACATTGTAGGCAATGACTGCGATCAAGATCATGGGGAAAATGCGCAGCATCAAATTCTCCTTGGTTCAGCGGGCCGCGGTGGCGCGGCGGTCACGAGAGATCATCCAGATATTCCGGGCATAGATGGGCAAGGGTATCGCCTGGCCCATCACCAGCGGCCAAGCCTGCATGTGGACAGTATAGACGAAGCTGATCAGCCCGCCCACGATACTGCAATACCAGAAGGCGATGGGAACGACACTATGGCCTTCCTGCTCGCTCTTGAGCCACTGGATCAGGAAGCGCACGCCGAACACAGCCTGGCCCAGGAAGCCGATCATGCCCCACACCATGTCATAGGGATGCGACATCATGGTCATGTACCAGTGCGACATGAAACCCATTTACAGCTCCTCGGTGTTGGTGCGGCCGCGATGGCGGCGCTGCAGCCAGCGCACGCCCAGCAGGTCCTGTACGCTGACCAGCATGCGGCCAAAATTGGTGTATTTCGACGCGCCGGTCAGGCGCGGCCTGTGATGGACGGGCACGAAGCGGACCTCCCAGCCCTCGCGCAGCACCAGCGCGATCAGGAAGCGGTGGATGTGATCGAAATAGGGCAGGTCGAGAAAGGCCTGGCGCCGGAACGCCTTCAACCCGCAGCCGGTATCGGTGGCGCCGTCACCCAGCATGGCATTGCGAAAGCGGTTGCCCAGCCTGGAGGCGATGCGGCGGCTGGCGGTGTCCTGGCGCTTCGTCCGCACGCCTGACACCAGTCCGACATGGGCTTCCGCCCGCAGCGCTGTCAGCAGCTTGGGAATGTCGGCGGGATCGTTCTGGCCGTCGCCGTCCAGGGTCACGATGATCTCGCCCTTCGCGGCCTGCACCCCGGTGTGGATGCCGCGGCTCTGGCCCAGGTTGCGCCCATGGCGCAGCACGCGCAGGCTGGGGATTTGGCTTTTCAGGGCGGCCAGCGCCGCGCCCGTGCCATCGCCCGAGCCGTCATCAATGAAAATGATCTCATGCGCCGGTTCGCCGGCCAGCGCGGCCGCGATTTCGCGGGCGAGGGGGCCGACATTGCCGGCCTCATCCTTCACCGGCACGACCACGGAAATGGCGGCGGGACCCGTCATGGACTTCACTTTCTCCAGCGGTGGAATGGGGCATTATACAGGCCCCGGACTTTGCAACAAAGGCCTTGGGGCGACATAGTCCGCTAAGCATGACCGACTCGCAAAGCCCTGCGCAAACAGTGGAAATCCTGCCCGCAGTGTCGCCACCGCCGCGATTCTGGGGCCTCGTGACGCGCCGGCCCTATGCCCTTTTGGCGCTGTTGGGGCTGCTGCTCTGGCTGCCGGGAATCCTCAGCCTGCCGCCGCTGGACCGCGATGAAAGCCGCTTCGCCCAGGCCTCGCGACAGATGGTGGAGTCGGGTGATCCGGTCGATATCCGCTTCGGCCATGTCCCGCGCTACAAGAAGCCCGCAGGCATCTATTGGCTGCAGTCCGCCAGCACCATCATTACCGGCGGCGTCCTGCACCAGGGCGATACACACCGCATCTGGACCTATCGCCTGCCGTCTCTGCTCGGCGCCATCGCGGCCAGCTGGCTGACCCTGTGGTGCGCATTGGCGCTGGCGGGCACCGAGGTGGGCCTTGTGGCGGGTCTGTTGATGCTGGGCTCGGTTCTTCTTTCCGCTGAAGCCAGCATCGCCACAACCGATGCCGTGCTGCTGGCTTGCGTACTGGCGGTGCAGGGCATCCTGCTGCGGGCCTATAGCGCCGACCGCGATCCCGACGTACCGCCACCGTCCACCCTGCTGATCCTGCTGGGCTGGGCCGCCTGCGCTGCCGGCATCCTGGTCAAGTTTCCGGTGGTGCCGGGCGTGGCGCTGGTGACAATCATCGGCCTGGCCATCTGGGACCGCGGCGATGCCCGCTGGTTGCGCAACCTGCAACCCGGGCGCGGCTTTCTGCTGCTGCTGCTGCTGGTGATGCCGTGGCTGGTCGCCATCACCATCCAGAGCCAGGGCACTTTCTTTGAACAGTCGCTGGGCAATGACTTCGCCGCCAAGCTGGCAGGCGGGCAGGAAAGCCATGGCATGGCGCCGGGCTATTACCTGCTGCTGTCGGCGGCGACTTTCTTTCCCGCCATCCTGTTTTTGGCCCCAGGCATCGTGCTGGGCATCGCGCGGCGCGGCGAGCCGGCGATCCGCTTCCTGCTGGTCTGGGCCGGCGGCTGGTGGCTGCTGGTCGAGGCTGTGCCGACCAAGCTGCCGCATTATGTTTTGTCGTCCTATCCGGCACTGGCAATCCTGGCCGCGCTGTTCGTGCTGACGCTGTCGCCTGTGGGCGCGCCGACATGGCTGCCCACTTGGCTGAAAGCGGCGCGCTGGGTCGCAGCGGTTCAGTTCCTGGTGGGTGCCGTCCTGCTGACGGCGGCGCCCTTGCTGCTCCCGCGGCTCTTCGGCGATGGCGATGTGTGGTGGCTGATGGCGCTGGCAGCGGCTGGCGCGGCGCTGGCCATTGCGGCGCTTGTTCTGGCGCTGCGCCAGTCGCTCGGCTCGGCGCTGCTGCTGTCGCTGCTGGCGATGCTGGTGTTCGTGCCTACCCTCACGGCGGGGGTGGCGCCGCTGCTCAGCCAGTTGTGGGTGACCGAACGGTTGAAACCCATGGTCGCCGAAGCGTCCCGGCCCGGCGATCCGCCACCCGCGCTGGCCGGCTATCAGGAACCCAGCATGGTGTTCGCGCTGGGCAAGGATGTCGTGCTGACCGATGGGGCGGGCGCCGCCGATGCGGGCGCGAAATCGGGCGGGCTGGCGCTGGTGGAAGACGACGAACTTGGCGCGTTTCTGGCGCGGCTGGCGGTGCTGCAGGCGGATGCGACCGCGGTCAGCGATCTGTCGGGCTTCAATTATTCGCGGAGCCGCAAGGTGCATGTGACTTTGTACCGGGTCACGCAACTGCGCGAACTGCCCTAGACTGAGACCATGGAGACTGGTGCCATGGTGCCGACCTTCGCCGATATCCAGGCCGCAGCACACCGCATCGCGCCCCATGCGGTGCGCACGCCGCTGGTGGAAAGTCCCGTGCTGAATGCGCTGACCGGCGGGCGGGTGTTCCTGAAGCTGGAGACGTTGCAGCGCAGTGGCTCTTTCAAGTTTCGCGGCGCTTGCAACCGGCTGGCGATGATCCTGCAAAGCGAGCGCGGGCAGGGCGTGGTAGCGTTTTCCTCCGGCAATCATGCCCAGGGCGTGGCCGCCGCCGCCGCCCTGTTCGGGATGCCAGCGGTGATCGTGATGCCGTCGGATGCGCCGCGATCCAAGATCGAAGGGACCCGTGCGCTGGGCGGTACCATCGTGGAGTATGACCGGCGGCGCGACGACCGCGAGGCCATTGCCGCGCGCATCTGCGCCGAGCGCGGCGCGGTGCTGGTCAAGCCGTTCGACGATGGCGGGGTCATTGCGGGGCAGGGCACGGCGGGGCTGGAGATTGCCGAGGATGCCGTGCGTTTCGGCGTAACTCTGGACGCAGTGCTGGCCCCCTGCAGCGGCGGCGGGCTGGTCAGCGGCCTGGCGCTGGCGCTGCGCGGCGCGGGACTGTCGGCGAAAGTGCACAGCGTCGAGCCGGAAAACTTCGACGGCATGAAACGCTCTCTGGAAGCGCGAAAGCGTGTCCAGGCGCCCGGCGGAAAACTGTCCATCGCCGATTCGCTGATGGCGCCGATGCCAGGCGCAATCGTGTTCGAACTTGCCAGGGCCTTGCTGGCGCCGGGTCTTGCGGTCAGCGATACGGAACTGGAACAGGCTGTCGCTTTTGCGGCACGGGACCTGAAGCTCGTGGTCGAGCCCGGTGGTGCGGCGGCGCTGGCCGCCGTGCTGGCGGGAAAGCTGGACACAAGGGGCCGGACGGTGGCGCTGGTTTTGTCCGGCGGGAATGCTGACCCGCGCTAACCTTCGTTAAGCCGTTTACCACGCCGCCACCCTTTGCTTGGCTCCGCTGCGCCTTTTGCCCAATGGTCTTGGTGAAACCGAAACCGGCAAAGTTAATTCCATGGACAATCTTCTGCGCTGGCGCGACGAGCATCACATGCTCCCCCTTGTGCTGATTGCCTCCGTGGTCGTGCTGCTGGCGATCGTGGCGGCGGCGCTGTGGTCGCGCGGCGGCATCGCCGATACCGAAACCAGGCTGCTGGCCTCGCGCATCCACCAGCAGGACGCCTATGACCGGGTCCTACCGGGACAAACCTCGCGTCCGCAGCTGGTTCAACTGGGTTTCGACAGCGCCCGTCTCAAGGCGCGCAACCTGTCCGGCCTGGGCGTGCAGCAATATTTCATGCCCGCCACATCGCGCGAATTCGACCAGCTCGATCCGGCGATCCGCGCCTGCTTTGACACGCCGGACCGTTGCAGCGCCCTGATCTTCCCGATAGCCACACCGGTAGCGGCGGGCGGGTTCATGGCCGCCAACGCCGCGCCGCTCGGTGCGGGCGGTCATTTCGTGTTTCTGCTGCGCAGTGGCCGCGTCGCGTACAAGACGATGAGCGCGGCTTAAAGTTCTCGTTCTTTCTTCGAGATTGGAAGCGCAAGCGCCCTAAGGGGCGCTAAGGCCGGCGCGGCGCAAA
>CAMAPL010000039.1 GCA_945860165.1 Rhizobium sp. Q54 | reverse complement strand
CCTCTTCTGGGCACCAATGGCACTTTCGGCGATGTTCGCCGAAGGTCGCCCAAATCAAAATAATCAGCAAAATTAGCAGCTTACTGTTCGCCGGTGTTCGCCCGTGTGCTGGGCTACCCGTGCGGATTGTTGGTATTTTGTTGGTACGGAAGAACGCGCGTTCTGACTGTTCTCACCCAAAAATCGCGTTTCGTTCGTGGGGCGTTCGATGGCCTTGACCGACGCAGTTTGCAGAAGTGCGAAGCCTGGTCCAAAGCGGCGAAAGCTGTCGGACGGTGGCGGCTTACAGCTTTGGGTGCAGACTTCAGGCGCGCGCCTCTGGCAACTCGCCTACCGTTTCCAAGGTCGCCAACGTCAACTCGCGCTTGGCCGTTATCCTGAAATCTCCCTAGCGGAATCTCGTATTAAACGAGAGGACGCCAGACGACTATTACGGGCGGGTGATGACCCTGCCGCCATTGCGCGCCGAGCACCGCGTCCAGGCGATACTTTCAGGGAGGTCGCCAATGAATTCATTGCCAAGTGCCGGTCCGAGCAGCTCGCTGAGATAACGGTCGGCAAAAAGATTTGGCTGCTCGAGTTCGCTTACCCGCAACTGGGACATCGCCGGCTAAGCGATATCGAGCCGGTTGATGTGCTTGGCGTTCTTCAAGAGGTCGAGAAGAAGGGGCGGTATGAGACGACGCGGCGGCTGCGAGCCACGATTGGCGCTGTTTTTAGATATGGCGTTGCGACTTCTCGAGCCAAGGGCGACCCCACAATCGCACTCCGCGGCGCTACCATTGCACCAAAGGTAACGCATCGCGCTGCCATCACGGATGCTGAACATTTTGGTCGGCTTTTACGCGTGATTGATGCTTTCGACGGCCAACCGATCATTAAAGCGGGGCTGCAGCTGCTTGCCCTGACTTTCCCGCGGCCGGGAGAACTTCGATTTGCACAATGGTCTGAGTTTGATCTTGCGGGCGCGGTTTGGACAATCCCCGCCCATAAAACGAAAATGGGTAGGGAGCACCGGGTGTCATTGTCGCGCCAAGCCCTTTCGGTGTTAAGCCAACTCGGAAATTTGACGGGCCATCGTGAACTACTATTGCCGGCAATTCAAAATTGGAAAAAGCCAATTTCCGAAAATGCCTTCAACCCGGTGTTACGACGACTTGGTTTTGGCGCTGATGAAATGACCTCTCATAGGTTTCGCGCGACCGCGTCCACGTTGCTCAACGAGTCGGGAAAATGGTCGGAGGACGCCATCGAGAGACAGCTGGCACATATCGATAAGAATGGGGTTCGTCGGGCCTATGCTCGCGGGACGTATTGGGATGAGCGCGTTCGCATGATGCAATGGTGGGCGGACTATCTGGACCAACTGAAAGCGCTGGTGGAACCAAAGGCGAAAACATCCTGAAATGTCCGCTATTGACCCGAAGCAGTCACTTGCCCCTGATCAGCCCAATGTCCGCTATGCGCCAATAGCGGACGTTCGGGCACGGCCAAATTGCGTTCCAATTGTGGCCCGGTAGCGCAAATGCAATCACTAAACTAACATCCTGCGTGGACCACTCAGTGGGAGCCGGTCAAGGGCCGGGTGCGAACAAGGTTGGCGAACTGAAAACAAGTTGGGAGGGGGCCGATGTCACCACGAAAGGCATTTTTTGGAGAATTGATCTCCGAATGTATCGCCGTATTCATCATCATCGCGATCGGCTGCTCGGCCGCGGCGATGTTCATTCTCTATGATCCGAGTCCCTACAAGACAGCCTATTTCGGCGTCTGCATCACCTGGGGCCTGGCAGTCACGATCGCGATCTATGTGACGGGTGCCGTATCGGGTACCCATGCCAATCCGGCAGTGACATTGGCGCTGGCGGTCTATCGCGGTTTCCCGAAGAACAAGGTGGTCCCGTTCTGGATTGCGCAAACGGTGGGCGCGTTCCTGGGCGCCGCGGTTGTCTATATGATGTTCTCGCCGGTGATCGACGCCGCCAATCTGGCGCAGGGCGTGGACCGTGCGGCGGGCGGAGGCGCAGGAGTGTTCTTCACGGCGCCGGGCGCGCACATCACGCCGATCCGCGCATTCTTCAACGAAATCGTGCTCACCGGCATCCTGCTGCTCGGCATTTTCGCGATCACCGAGGAATATAACACCCAGGCGCCCGAGGCGAATTCCAGCGCGCTCATCATCGGCCTGCTCGTCGCGATGATCGGCGGGGCGGCTGGCTATCTGGAGGGATGGCCGATCAACCCAGCCCGCGATTTCGGCCCGCGTCTCTTCGGATATCTGGCGGGATGGGGCGAATCTGCTTTTCCCGGCCCCGGTAATTATTGGTGGGTGCCGATCGCTGGCCCCTTCTGTGGCGGCGTTCTCGGCGCCAGCGTTTATCAATGGCTTATCCGCCCCTTCCTCCCTTCGCGGCACAACCGGCCCGTTCCCGAGACCATCCCGACCGAAGCCGACGCGGCGGAGTAGTTCAAGCCGCAACGCAAAGGCGTGAATACAGGAGAGTGACAATGGCGAAGCCGCCCTATGTTCTTGCGATCGACCAGGGAACGACATCCACCCGGTGCATCCTATTCGACGCCGCAGCCAATCCCGTCGCGACGGCGCAGCGCGAGTTACAGCAGCACTATCCTGAGCAGGGCTGGGTCGAGCATGATCCCGAAGACATCTGGCGCGACACCGTCGCTACGATGCGCGAAGTCGTTGCCAACGCCGGTGTCGACGCCGCCGACATCGCGGGGATCGGCATCACCAACCAGCGCGAGACGGTGGTGGTGTGGGAGCGCGCGACCGGCAAGCCCGTCCACAAGGCGATCGTCTGGCAGGACCGCCGCACCGCGGACGAATGCGCCCGCCTGAAGGCCAGCGGCGGCGAAGAGGCGATAACGGCCAAGACCGGCCTGCTGATCGATCCCTATTTCTCCGGTACCAAGATCGCCTGGTTATTGGACAATGTGGCCGGGGCTCGCGCTGCGGCAGAGCGGGGCGAGCTTGCCTTCGGCACTATCGACTCATTCCTGCTTTGGCGCCTCACCGGCGGCAAGGTCCATGCGACCGATCCCACCAATGCCGGCCGCACGCTGTTGTACAACATCGTGCAGCAGGAATGGGACGACGAGCTGCTCGAGCTGCTCCGCGTTCCCGCCTCGCTGCTGCCCGAAGTCAACGACAATTCGCATATCTTCGGCCATTGCGACGCGGACATTCTGGGCAGGGCGATACCGGTAGCCGGTATGATCGGTGATCAGCAGGCCGCGCTGTTTGGGCAAGGCTGCTTCCGGCCTGGCATGGCCAAGTCGACCTACGGCACGGGCTGCTTCGTGCTGATGAACATCGGCACTGAGCCGGTTCGTTCGAAGACGCGGATGCTCACGACGCCGGCATATCGGCTGGACGGCGAGACCACCTATGCGCTCGAAGGATCGATCTTCGTGGCCGGCGCGGCGATCAAATGGCTGCGCGACGGGCTGAAGATCATCGCCCATGCCTCCGAAACCGATGGATTGGCGACGCGCGTGCCGAATAACCACGGCGTCTACATGGTGCCAGCCTTCGTCGGCATGGGCGCTCCCTATTGGGACCCGCACGCCCGCGGCCTGATCTGCGGCCTCACACTGGATGCGACCGACGCGCACCTAGCGCGCGCGGCGCTAGAGTCGGTCGCCTATCAGACGAAGGACTTGATTGACGCGATGAAGGCCGATGCGGGGGAAGGCGAAACCGCGTTGCGCGTGGACGGAGGCATGGCGGTGAACGACTGGCTCTGCCAGTTCCTGTCGGACATGCTGGTGGCCCCGGTCGAGCGGCCGGCTATCGTGGAGACGACGGCGCTTGGGGCGGCCTTCATGGCGGGGCTGGCGACCGGCGTGTGGGACGGACTGGATTCGCTCGACAGGATCTGGTCGCGGGAACGCCGTTTCGATCCTACTATGGATGACGCGTTGCGCGAGCGGATGATCACCGGCTGGCGCAAGGCAGTGGAACGGACGCTGCTGGCCTGATCGCGTGCCACTCGTCAGGGCCTTGCCTTGCGGGCTACCGGCCAACGTGCGAAGGAAATCGCCGCTTTACCCTCACCAATTCGATCCATACGCGCCAGTGCAAGATCATCGAGCTGGCCCGGCGCGACTCTTCCGATAGCCCCGATCAATCGAACTTCGACGCTTGCAACACGGCAAGCACGCGGCCTAACATCAACCCTAAGACGAGGCCAATGCTCCACTAATCCAGCCCATCTGCTGCGCCAAATGATCTGACGACGGACAACCAAGGGGAGAACACCACAATGGCGATCAAGCGTATCGATCCCGGCCCGCGTATGAGCAAGGCCGTGGTCCATAATGGCGTCGTCTATCTCGCCGGCCTGACGGCAGACGATTCGAGCCAGGACGTGAAGGGCCAGACCAAGCAGATCCTCGACAAGATCGACGCGCTGCTCAAGGGTGCGGGCAGCGACAAGTCGAAGATCCTGTCGGCCAATATCTGGCTCACCGACATCAAGAACTGGGCGACGATGAACACGGTGTGGGACCCATGGGTCTCTCCGGGCAACACACCGGCCCGCGCCACTGTCGAGGCGAAGCTCGCCGACCCGAAGCTGCTGGTCGAGATCATGGTCCAGGCCGCCGTCTGAAAAACGAGTCCTCAAGGACATTGCCTCGGGAAACTTCGGCGCCGGCAGGCGGTTACAGGGGCACGGGAGAAGTACCATCTCTCGGAGCGTCAGGCCTGCCGGATTTCCGGTCAGCCGCGTGGCACGCAGCGCTACACGGTCATAACGCGTGCAGACGAAGATGCGCTGACGCAGGCCATTGTGTGTCGTCAAAACAATTGGGACAGCTTAGGGCGTAGTTTATGGGAGATTTGCCGCTTCCACTTCGCTCTGCACGAGCAGCCGCATCGGCTCTGGCCCGAAGACGGTCAGCGGCTTGCCATTGACGAAGAAGCTCGGCGTGCGGGTGATGCCCACGGTCTTCACATCGGCCATGTCGGCCGCCAGCAAGGTGGCGACCTCCGGCGCGGCGGCGTCCTGGCGCGCGCGCGTCAGGTCAAGCCCGGTTTCGCCCGCAATGGCCCAGGCGCGATCCAGATTGGGCCCGTCATGCGACGCCCATTCGGCCTGCTTTTCCAGCAACGCTTCCAGCACCGGCTGGAACTTGTCTTGCTTGCGCGCCGCTTCCAGGATACCCACCGCCTGGTCCGAACCCTGATGGAACGCCGTATAACGCAGCATCAGGCGAACATCGTTGGGATGGGTCGCCATGATCTGCTTCAAATAGGGATAGAAGCCGCGGCATGCCTCGCAGGCGGGATCAAAAAATTCGACGATGGTCACCTTGGCGTTTTGTGGCCCCATGATCGGTGCATGCTCCCGCACCAGACCTTCCGGCATGGCGGCCATCTCCGGCGTCGCGGGCGTCGGCGCGGCGTGCTGCGTGTAGAGATAGGCCCCGCCGGCGAACAAGGCCGCCGCGCCAAGACCAGTCAGTAGAACGATATTGCGCCTGTTCATGAGTTGTCCCGCCTGGAAAGAAACAGAAGACCCGTAATGGCCAGAAAGGCCGAAAGCGAAAGATAGGGCAGCGGCAGGCCCATGACAGTCATCGCCGCATCAAGGCAGGATGGGCCGGTCTGGGTGCAGGGCCGCATCGCTTCAGAAAGTATATCCGCATAGAGGAGCGAATGGTAGGCAGCCACGCCCGCGCCGAGCAGGCTGAGCGGCAAGCCATAGCGGAACGTCCCGCTATCGGGCTTCAGCACGCCTACGCCCAGCACAATCGCCAGCGGGAACATGAAGACGCGCTGCCACCAGCAGAGCAGGCAGGGCGTCCGGCCCATCACCTCGCCGATGAAGATCGCGCCCAGCGTGGCGCCCAGCGCGATCAGCCACGCCAGAAACAGGACGGTCCAGGCGCGTGCGGCGCTCTCATGTCTTTCCATTCCATACCCCATCCGATCGAGCCTCATCCTGCCAGCGCCGCACGGCGCCGACAAATCTCAGTAAGTGGCAAGTTCGGTGGAAAAATGGTGGGGCTGGCGGTTTGACACGGACCGAGATCAGCAACATTTTTTCCAGAAATTGCTCGCGCTACCAAATTGATCGCGCGCTCAAGGATTTGGCCCATTTTGGCAGGGCCAAGGTTAGCCGAGACGACTCTACAGGGGGGCGGCCCGGTGAAGTATGGTTCGCTACTGGGACGTAACTTTCAGGGGCTTATTTCGTTTAATTCGTTTATTTCGTCAGGCGGTTCAGATCAGACGCTGTTGTAGGTCTAAAATGGGTGAATCTTTAGTTGCTATCGCGACGGATATTATGTGCACAGCGTTTGCCCGACAGTTCGTCGAGCTCAGTGTGCGAAG
>CAMAPL010000038.1 GCA_945860165.1 Rhizobium sp. Q54 | reverse complement strand
GGGGGCGCAGGGTATTTCTAACTAATTACCCACCAAGTACCCACGCGACCGCATTTCGCCCCTAATCCAGCCCTGACGGATGCTCGACCCCCGCCGGGGGGTCTTCTTCGACGGGGTGGGGTCAACATCCACATAGACCCGCCATGTAAAAGGGACCGATTTTTAGGCTCGACCCTGCTGGCTATTAAATACACATGAAATAGTGTATATATTACGCCAGACATCAGGGCGGATCAGGCGATGGCCGAGAATGCAGGGCAGTTCCAGAAGGGCGTGAGTGGCAATCCCGGCGGTCGGCCACGCGAGATTGTAGAGATCCGGGATCTAGCCCGCGTTCACACAGCGGACGCCATCGAAGCCCTGCGCGGCATTGCAGTCGATCTGACGGCACCTGCATCGGCTCGCGTTGCCGCCAGCGAGGCTTTGCTCAATCGCGCATGGGGCCGACCCAGCTTGGCGATCTCAGCCGAAGGCGAAAGCGAGCCGGTTGAGCTTGTCGTGCGCTGGGCAGGGTCGTGACGGGCGATGCTACTGGGCTGCTTCTGCCAATGCGCTTGGTACAAAAAGACCCGGTCAGGTCACTGCCTTGCCCATCTGATCAGAGCGCCACTGCTGCCTCCCATGAGACGGTTCGAGTTACCCGCTATCGGGTCCTAAGCCCACAGGTGCTCCGTCAGCCCCTTTTTAAGCTCGGCGGACCATTTCAAGCGACGAACGTCCCGAGCTTGGGCGAGGGGCCGGGCGAACCGCAGGGCGCATGCGCAAAGACTTCAATCCCCGGCGGAGGCCGATCCCATGCCCGCTTCGGGCTCTTCAGGTTTTCACCACCCCGTGCCGGCCGTCCTCCAACGCAAAGGCGGCGAGCGTGGAGATCCCGCTGTCCTCACGTTTGACATCATCCAGCGCACGGAAGGTTACGCGGGTCGCTCCCCGTTCGAACTCCACCCGGCCATAACCGCGGACTTGGCCATTATGCAGCTTGATGTGCGGATTGACGAACATGGTGCGCTGGCTTGCCGCGGCGGTGGCGCCAGAGGAAGTGATCGAGCCGCCGACAAAGGACGGAGCCACAGACGGTCCATCCGGAGTTGCGCAAACCTCGGCCGCCGCAAAAGTGTGGATGTCTCCCCCGAGCACGAACGGGTTCGATACGCTGGCCTCTGTCCAGCGGCGCACGATACGCTCGCGGGTGGCCGGAGCATTATCCCAATTGTCGGCGTTCCACATCGACGGGCCTTGGACAGTAGCGCGCACATCGACCGGAGCGAAAAGGGTCTGTTGCGCGAGCACGTTCCATTTGGCCTTCGAACCGGCAAGCGTATCGAGCAGCCAACGCTCCTGCTTCATGCCGAGCATGCTCCGCTCGGGGGAATGGCGGTCGTCGCAGTCCGGCACAGCTTTGCCGAAGCCGTCCGCCAGCGTGAGGCAGGGGCGCGGGCTGCGATACTGCCGGTTATCGGCGAACTGGACCTGGGCCAGGCGGCCCCAGTCGAGAGTGCGGTACAGCAGCATATCCGGTCCGACCGGCATAGCCGTGCGGCGCAGGGGCATATGCTCGTAATAGGCCTGATAGGCAGCGGCGCGGCGGCGCAGGAAACCCGCGGCGCCCACAGGGAAGTCGGTATTGAAATGCTCTGATTGGTCCCTGGCATAGTCATTGTCGACCTCATGATCGTCCCACATCACCATCCAGGGGGCGGCGGCATGGGCCCGCTGCAACAGAGAATCGGATTTGTAAGTGGCGTAGCGGATTCGATAGTCGGGAACTGTGAAAATCTCGCGGTTCTTGTGCTGACGCAACACGGCATTAGGGTTGGGCCCGCCCTCATAAATATAGTCGCCCAGGAAGAGCACCAGATCGGGGTGATCTTCGGCCATGTGGCGGTATGCACCGTAATAGCCGGATTCGTAATGCTGGCAGGATCCGAACGCGATTTTCAGCCGATCGACATCGGCGCCGGCCGTAGGGGCGGTCAGTGTGCGGCCAACGGGGCTGGCGCCCGCGGCTGTCGTGAACCGATACCAGTATTCTCTCGCAGGCCGCAGGCCGTCGACCTCCACATGCACCGAATGACCCGCTGCCGGGCCGGCCAGCATCCGGCCCCGGCGGACAATGCGCGAGAATCCGGCATCCTCGGCCACTTCCCAGCGGACTGGGACTGCCTCAGGTCGCATGCCGCCATCGGGGTCGAACGGGCGCGGGGCAAGCCGCGTCCATATTACTACGCCATCAGGCGTCGGCTCACCTGAGGCGACACCAAGCGTGAAGGGATCGTCTGGCGAGATATTTCCGAAAGCCCGCGGCGCGATCGCCGCCGGAGTCAGCGCCGCACCGGCCAAAGCCGCTGCCTGCAGCATCAGCCGCCGCCTGTTAAAATGCACCAAATTCATATCCGTATTCCTGATATCTGAAGTTTGGGATCGGACATTTTTATCTCCCCAGCATTGTTTTGACGATTGTAGAGAGCCACAACCTGCTCCGCAGGCTTCTTCGCGCTTAGGTGTTTTGGTCTCATCTTCGTTCCTTCGTCACTACGACGAGACCAAAATCCTCCTTAAATCACAACCTCAATTCTGGGCCATAGGCGCTGACGGCGGACATTAACAGAGATAATGATCCGTACGCGGAATACATAACCACGTCAGGGCCTTGGCAATGAAGTGCGCGTCATTTGCCGTTATTAAACGGAGGCAGTGGCCAGGATTTCATCTATTTGGTCGACACCAGCCAATGTCCACTTTTCTCCATTCGCCACCGGTCGGCCCAATGTCCGCTTTGCGCCAAAAGCGGACATTGCTTTTTCTGGTATTGCGGAGCCAGCTTCGGGCAAACTGCCTCCCGGGCTTTTGGTCATACTAGAGGCTGATCTTCACGCCTCCGCTGATGTGATGCTCGGTGCCAGCATCCACGCCGATATTGGCGCCATAATTGACGAACCACGCCATCGGTCCCGTGCTGGTCAGGGTGGCTGATGGCGCGATATGGGCCTGGCCCAGGCCCGGCACCAGGATCGTCTGGTTCCCCATCGCATTGGCCGCATTGACGAGGCTGAAGGTGGCGTTCTGGGCGTCATAGCTGTCGTCGGTGTTGTATGTCAGCCGGAAGACCGCCTTCATGCTGCCCAGCCAAGTCGAGGCTTCGCCGCCGAAGAAGCCGTTGAAGGAATCGCGTTTCATGGTGGGATAGCGGATGTTGCCGCCCGAGGCGCCGGTTTCGGTGTAACCCCGGACCGTGGAGTTGATGGACTGGAATCCAGCCACCGGACCCAGGCGGAAGCTGTCCATGTCCATCAGATAGCCGGCTTCGCCGGACACCGCGAAGGCGTCGCCTTGGGTGCTGCCGACGCCGGTCAGGCCATACGCGCCGGGACGGCGGATGTCGTTGAAGGTCTGATCGCTGTAGGTGCCCGTGACGTCGGCGAAGAAGCCGTCCATCTCGAACGCGCCATAGCCGGACAGCTGCACCGCCCGGCTATACTGGCTGGCTCCGCCGCCGGAGGCATCGCCCCAGGCCAGACCGGCCGCGACGCCCAGGGTCAGATTGTTGGTGATCTGAGCATCAACACCCAAGGTCGCCGAACTGGTCTGGGCCCTGTTGGTCTTTGCGGTTTCATCGCGCGTGGACCAGCCACCCGCGCCCCACAGCGTGAAGTCGATGGCCGACTGGGCAGGCCGGACGGCGTCGTCATGGCGGCGCACTTTGAGGTGCTGGCCGATGTCGGAGGCGACCGCCAGGTCGCGCGACGCCATGGCCGTCAGGGTGGTGACGGTCGGAGCGGTGTCCAGCATGGACTTCAGATACACCGGCTCGACATAGGTCGGTAGGGTGAGGCGGTACACCAGTACCATGGCGTCGCTGTTGATCGACTGGGCGCAAGCGACGCCGCCGGTGCTGCAGGTGGAAGACAGGAAGTCGTTGTCGTTGCCCACCAGCAGGAAATAGTCCTGCGGCGCGTTTTCATCTAACGTCGGCACCAGCGCCATGCCTTCCCACTTCTCGGCGATGGTGTTGACGGTGGTCTGGCCGGCGGCGTTGTTAACGTTGATTCCGAACTTGGTGAGCTGCGTGGTGTTCAACATGTTGATGACTTCGGTCTGCTGCACCGGGACGATGGATGACAGCAAGGTGCCGCCGGGCGAGAGCGGGGTGTAGCTGGCCTCATAGGTGGTGCCGGCGATGTTGGTGGCGCCGGCGATGTCCACCAGCAGCACGCTCTTATAGGCCGGCGGGTTGTTGGCCTGGCCCAGGCCGCTGCCGTCGCGCGATAGCACGAGGAACTGGGTGTCGTTTAGCGCCAACAGTTCCGACTGGGCGGCGGCGGCGTTGGCGGCGGCGGTGGCGCTGCCGGCCGTGTTGTAGATCGGCAGCTGCAGCACATAGTCCGCAACCGGATTTGCCGGCGCCTTGTTGCCAGAGATGTCATAGATCATCAGGCGGGTATTGGTGCGGTTGACCGCGCCGCCGGGGGTATCTTGCATCGATCCACTCTGCAGCAGCGTCACCAGCTTCTTCTGGTCCGGCGTGATCGCCATGCCCTCGATGCCCTGGTTTAAGCGGCGGCCCACGGCCGCGTTGGCCGTCGAGGTGTAGGACAGTGTTGCCGGCGTGGTGTCGGTAGCGCTGGTGCGCGGGATAAGCGCGGCCGGCGGCTGGACCACGCCCTTCAGATTACCGCTGGCATCGAAGTAATAGACGTTGGCGCCATATTCGTCACCGACATAGAAGCTGCCGTCATTGAGAAACCGCAGCGCTTCGGCATCCAGGCTGATCTTGCCCGCCGCAGCGCCGCCCGAGGAACCCGGCAGGGTGTAGCCGCCCTGGGTGACAAACGCGTCGGCGGCACCGAGCTGCAGCGGGTCTAGGCCCGTGGTGAGGGCTCCATTGAAGTCCTTGAGAAAGAAACCGCTCTTCTGGGTGAGGGCCAGCACATTGGCGTTGGGGGCCAGGGCCGTGCTGCCGGTATAGGGCGTGAGGTTCATGTCGAACGCGTTGACGCGGCCGGCATAGTTGCTGAAGCCGACGGCAGCGACGCCATTGGGACCGCGATCAGGCAGCGAATAGAGCACGCCGGTGTAGCTGCCCGTGGCCGTCTTGCGCCAGGTGCCTGGAAGCACGTCCAGGCCGGAGTAAGCGCCGAAGGTGTCCCCCGCGAAATCCTTGGTGGTGGTGGCGGACAGCCGGTTGACGCCCTGCAGGCCCTGGTTGACGAAGGTCTGGCCGTTGAAGGTGGTGGAGACCGAGCCCGTCGCGGTGATGAGGTTCTGCCCCACGATCTGTGTCGGCGCGGCCAGCGCGCCGGTGGCGAGCACCGCGCCCAGGGCGCAGCCGGAAGCCAGAATGGATTTCAGAACAGAACGCGACAGCATGACATTTTCCCCGATGAGACCGCGTCAATCCGTTCGGACTCGCGGCTGAGCGAATTTAAGGGAAGTTATGTGACGCTCTCATGTGTGAAATATTGCAGAAATGTAGCAGAGGAATTCTGGCGTACGGCCAAGATACTACCATCGTGATTTCAATTGTTTGCCGAGCAGGCGAGCGCGGCGCCAGGGGAAAATGACCGAACTCTAATCAGGAGTTGTTTGCGGCGAGAAAGACTTCGCTGCGGTGGCAGCAGGAGCCGACTTCGCCTTCCTGGCCGGAGGTGACTTCTTGCCCGCAGCAACAGCACGCTTGGTCTTGGTCTTGGTCTTGCCACGAGGGGATTTCTTCTTCGGCTTGTCCGTCTTGAACAGCTTCGCCAACGCCTTTTCTAGAGCTTCAACCCGCGCCACCAGCTTCGCCAATTTCTTCGCCATCGTCATCCCCGTCGATCTGCATCCAGCATACCCAATTCGCTGAAGCCCGGAAGCGGCAGGGGCGCTAACAGGACCGCCAGCAACCCGCTGGAAGTCTTGGTACTGAGTGCCTTGCCGGTCGGACTTCCGTCTGAGGCAGTGTCTTGGGAGACGCTAAACCCTAATTGGTGCGATCTGGCGCTTTCAGAGACAGGAATTGCGCTACGAAGCCTGACGGATGCGGCGGCGGCGACTTACAGAACATAGACGCTTGCTACACCGCAAGTACGCCGCTTAGCATCAACCCCAAGACGAGGCCTATGCTCCACTAATCTAACCCAGCTGCTGTGCCAAATGTTCTGACGACGGACAAGCGGGACAAGCTGTTAGCTATCATGGCGCGCTCCTTGGCCGCCGCCGATATGACTTGCCGCAATGAATGTCCGCTTTTGGCTGCCAATAGCGGACATTCCGTGTTCTTGTAGGTGACCGGACCTCTCTCCGACCGTTTCCAAGATCAATTACCGGATACCCGGTCTATAACCGGGACCGCGCAGGATGTGGCCGGGCAGGGCATTGGTCGGCTTACCATCCGCCACCACCGCTTTGCCGTTAACC
>CAMAPL010000037.1 GCA_945860165.1 Rhizobium sp. Q54 | reverse complement strand
GAAGGCCCAATATCAGAAGGCGTTTGAGCGTTTTGCCTCGGTATTTCCGGACACGTTTGTGGTCACCGAGCGCGGCCGCTACTGGCCCGATGAATCCGAAGACAAGGGCCGCTTCCTCAGCGCCGGTTATCACAATTCCGGCGGCTATTACCGCGACGACACCGCGCTGATGCAGCTGATCCTGGACGAAAAGGGCCAGCGCCAGATCAACAGGTTGTGGGACGAGTTCGACTATATCGCCGACCACACCCAGCGCACCTACACCCAGTGGTTCTTCAACAATGCGGGCGTGGTCGACGGGCTGGGCGCGGAATCCGGCTTGCCCCGCCCGGCCGGCCACGAGGTCACCGAGAGTTTTGTGATCAACCAGATGCGCGACAAGTATGTCGCCAAGGCGCTGGCCGACAAGACCAACGATCCGGGCGCGGCCGATGCCATGCGCTCCGAGTTTGCGCGGGTGAACGGCATGCTGCGGTACCTGGAGCAGGAGCGCAAAGCCGCCGAGCCCAAGCATCTTGCGGCGCTGGTCAACTTCGCCGAGCGCGCCTATCGCCGTCCGCTGGTCCAGGCCGAACGCGACAGCCTTTTGGCCTATTACAAGACGGTGCGCGCCAGGAACCGGCTGTCACACAACGACGCCGTGCGCGATTCCATTGTCAGCGTGCTGATGTCGCCGGACTTCCTCTACCGCTTCGATCTTTCCCGCTCGGCGTCGGCGCAAGCCCAAAGCCCGCTGGTGAAGGTCGTGACTGCTGCGCCCGCCAAGCCTTTCGTCAGCGAGCGTCTTTCCAGCTACAGCCTGGCCAACCGGCTGAGCTATTTCATCTGGTCTTCGATGCCGGATGCCGAGCTGTTGCGCCATGCCGCATCGGGCGACCTGCAAAATCCCAAGGTGCTAGCGGCCCAGGCCCGCCGCATGCTGAAGGATCCCAAGGCCAAGGGCCTCGCCACCGAGTTCACCGGCAACTGGCTGGTCTTCCGCCAGTTCGAGACTAATAATTCGGTGGACCGCCAACGCTTCCCCACCTTCAACGACGATCTGCGCGAAGCCATGTTCCAGGAGCCGATCCGGTTGGTGCAGGACAATATGGCCAACGACCGTTCCGCGCTCGACCTGCTCTATGGCAAGCACACTTTCGTGAACCCGCCGCTGGCGAAGCATTACGGCATGCCCGACGTGCCCGGCGATGTGAACAACTGGGTTCGGATCAACAATGCCGACAAGTATGGCCGCGGGGGCATCCTGCCCATGGCCGTGTTCATGACTCAGAACTCGCCCGGCCTGCGCACCTCTCCGGTGAAGCGCGGCAACTGGGTGGTGCAGAAGGTGCTGGGCATCCGCGTGCCGCCGCCGCCGCCGGCCGTGCCCGAGCTGCCCAACGACGAAACCAAGACCGACCGTCCGATCCGCGAGATGCTGGCCCAGCATCGCTCGGTGCCGATGTGCGCCGCCTGCCACTCCAAGTTCGACTCCTTCGGCCTGGTGTTCGAGGGCTTTGGGCCCGTTGGCGACGCCCGCACCAAGGACGGCGCGGGCCGCCCGGTGGACGTCTCCGCCACCTTCCCCGGCGAAGTCGAGGCCGTCGGCGTGCCGGGCCTGCAGCAGTTCATCCGCGACCACCGCCAGGACCGTTTCGTGGACAATCTCAGCCGCAAGCTCCTGGCCTATGGCCTGGGCCGGTCGCTGCAGCTGTCGGATGAATCCCTGGTCGACAGGCTGAACCTGCATATGGCCAACAACGGCTACCGCTTCGGCGCGCTGATCGAGGCGATTGTCCTCAGTCCGCAATTCCTGAACCGCCGGGCGCCGGAAGTCGCCCCGCTTCAGAAAGCCGATTTGCAGCCCGCCGTGAAATTCGTCAAAACTGCCTTCCAGAAGGGGAATTGATATGACCCAGCCCACCGACAAGCCCTCATTCAAGTCCCGCGCCTTCTCCCGCCGCGCCGTGCTGCGCGGCTCCGGCTGCGCCATGGCGCTGCCCTGGCTGGAATCGGTCAGCGCGATGGCCCAGGCGCCCACGCCGGCGGATTTCCCCAAGCGTTTCGGCGTCGTGTTCATGGGCTGCGGCGTGAACGAGGATCACTGGAGCGCCTCGGGCGCCGGCGCCGAGATGAAGCTCAGCAAGTCGCTGGAGTCGCTGGAGCCGCTGAAGAAGAAGATTAACGTGATCGACGGCCTGCAGGTCAAATCTCTGATGGGGCAGGGCATCCATCCCGCCCAGACCGGCTCGCTGCTGTCGGGCGTGCAGATCGCCAAGGGCGCGCTGATCCATTCGGGCGTCAGCGTCGACCAGATGATTTCCAATCATGTCGGTCAGGACACGGCCCAGTCGTCCATCGTGCTGTCCTGCGAACAGCCGATGACCGGCTATCACGAAACCAATTTCAGCCTGGCTTACTCCTCGCATCTGTCCTGGCAGACCAAGGACTCGCCGGTGCCGGTCGAGGTATACCCATCGCTGGCCTGGGACAGCCTGTTCGACAATCGCGGCAGCCTGCTGAACATCTCGGTGCTGGACCGCGTCAATGACCGCGCCAAGGATCTGTCGCGCAAGATCAGCGCCACGGACCGCGGCAAGCTGGACGAATTCATGACCAGCGTGCGCGAGATCGAGCGCCGCGTGGAAGTGATGCGCAAGGGCGCGGACAGCGCGGCCGAGAATGCCAGCCTGAAGAACGCCACGCTGGCCACCATGGACCGCCCGGTCAACGGCCTGCCGGAAGACCTGCGCGAACATTCCAAGCTGATGTGCGATATCATCGCAATCGCCTTCCAGACCAACAAGAGCCGCGTCGCCTCATTGCTGATCTCACGCGACCTGTCGGCGATGTACTACCCGTTCATCAACGTCAAGGATGGCCATCACTACGCCTCTCACCATAACAACAATGACGAGTATGAGCGCATCACCAACTTCCATGTCAGCCAGTACGCATATCTGATATCAAAGCTAGACAGCATGAAGGAAGGTGACGGCACCGTGCTGGACAACAGCTGCATCATGTTCATGTCCAACATGTGGGTCGGCCGCACGCATGACAATTCGCGCCTGCCGCTGGTGCTGGCGGGCGGTCTGGGCGGCACGCTGGAAACCGGCCGGACGCTGAATTACCTGAGCGAAAAAGACGACAAGCGCAAAATGTGCAGCCTGTATCTGTCGCTGATGGACCGCTTCGGCATGAAGCTGGACCAGTTCGGCGACTCCCAGACGCGGCTGGACCGCATCTGATCCACGAAAAAACGGCTTGCCGGCATTTCGCCGGCAAGCCGTATCTCAATCGGTATTCGGGTGTTCGTCCGGCCTAGGCGGCGGGGACGAAGTTCACCTTGCCCATTTTTTCGATGCTGAAAGTACCCAGGATGCCGCCCTTATTGGCGGTACCGGTCCATAATCCGTCCGCGCCCTTTTCCATCCTGCGCAGGCGGGTATAGCCGCGCTGTTCTACATGGGTGCGGGCCTGGGATTCGCTGAAAACGGTGGTGCCGGGAAGATTTCTCTCGGCGGCGGCGGGCGCCGCAGCTGTCGCGGCAGGGGTCTCCTGGGCCAGGGCAACGGAAGCAAAAAGGCTGCACGCGGCAGCGGTTAGTGCAACAAGGCGCATAAGATCTCCTAGTTAATGTGCCGTGTTATACGGATATGTGCCCGCCAATGTACACCGCAGCGGCTTTTTCGGCGTTCCGGCGGCAGGAAGGCGAAAGTGCGGCGCAGCAAAGCGGAACTGACCGCCGGAAGGTTGCGCCTTGCGGTGCGAGGGTGTAGCAGCTTTACCCGATGCCGCTCTGGATCAGCCAAAGCGCATTATTTTGACAAGGCACGCGCAATGACAATTGGTACCGTGAAATTCTTCAACACCGACAAGGGCTTTGGCTTTATCGCACCGGAAGGCGGCAGCAAGGACGTATTCGTTCATGCCACTGCGCTGGAAGCGGCAGGCCTGCGTTCGCTCAGCGAAGGCCAGAAAGTCTCCTTTGACGAACAGCCCGATTCCAAGGGCACCAAGGCCGTGAACCTCAAGCTCGTCTAGCGCGCCGAAGAAAGTCCGGCGGAGGCGCGATGCCTCCGCCGCCTTCCTGTTGACCTGACCGACGAGGCTGAATCCATGGCGCCAAGGCCTCCCAATTACGCGCATGACCGACTGCAGCGCGAACGCGCCCAGGCGGCGAAAGCCAATGAGAAAGCTGAGCGGCGTGCTCAGGACGCCGCGTTGCGCAAGGCGGAAAAAGATAAAGAGCCGCCGGTGGACGGCGATCACTGACCTGTCACTGACACAGTTCAGCCGCTGGCTATTTCGGCGTGCGTGCCTCGGTGATCATCCGCATCAGCTGGTTGGAAAGCGCTCGTCCCGCCAGAGCCTGTGTGCTGTTCGCATATCCTTCTGCAGCCAGCTGCGCCTGCAAGGCCGAGACATTCTCAACCTTGCCGCTTTTGGCGATTTGAAAGGCGCGTTCCACAACGCTGGGACGGTCTTCCATTCGTACAGGGGTGTCGCTCATCCACGCATTCTAACAGACGGCCCCTTGATTGACACGGGCGTTCTGCCGCTGCCCGGCCATGCGTCCCCAACAAGGCAGCTCCCATAAGGGGTTAGCCTTCGTCCTTGAGAAGTTTGCGCAGTTCGGCCGAGGGCACTTCGTCAAAGCGGTAGCTTCTGAGGAACTGCAGGCCAATCTCCGGGGATTTCTGCCAGATCACGCGGGCCTCATAGGCAAGTCTTGGCGCGGCGGCTGGCAACCCCGGCTCGGGCGCTGCGGCCGGCGCAGTGGCCGGCGGCGTGATCGGTGCGGCCACTGACCCCTGCGACCTGAACCTCGGCGATCCGGTGTGGCGCGATGGTGGCGGCCGTGACGGTTATCAGCGCCGCTGCGGTCGTCCGTATCGCGACCGCTAAACCTTCTGCCTGAAGCACAGGCCCGCATGAAAATGCGGGCCTGATTGCTATTTCAGCATCGCGGCAAGCGCCGCTTCCATATTCCGCCGGAAACGGTCGCCATCGAACAGCGGCGCCGTGGCGCGATTTTTCTTGAGCCTGTCCTTTAATGATTGCAGCAGCTGCGGCTCCTGCACCAGGTGCAGCGCCTGCACTTCATACTCGCAGAGTGAAGCCGTGATCAGTTCCGGCAGGTCCACCGCGCGCAGCAGGCTGGAGGAAACGCGCCCCGCAAAGGCTTTACCCTGGCAGGTCAGCACCGGCAGCCCCGCCCACAAGGCATGGGCGGCGGTAGCATGGGCATTATAGGGCAGGGTATCGACAAACAGGTCGGCCAGCGCATGGCGGGCCAGATGATCCGCCAGCGACGGCACATCCTTGGCGAAAACCAGCCGGCCTGCGTCCACGCCGCGCGCCGCGGCTTCACGCTCCAGGTTTTGCCGCGCCGTGGCGTTGGGCTGTTTCAGCCACAGCACGCTGCCGGGGGCCGCTTTCAGCAGCCGCATCCAGACCTCGAACACCGGCGCGGTGATCTTCCACGGCGCATTGAAGCTGCAGAAGACAAAGCCCGTCTCGGGCAGGCCGGCTTCGGTTCGGCTCGGCACCGCGCCGATTTCCAGTGCGGCATCGGTGGGAAAATAGCTATCGGGCAGGTTCATCAGCTTTTCGGTGAAGAATGGCTGGTGGGCCGTGGGCGTCACCACAGCATCGCCGATCAGATGGTCGATGAAATCCGCGCCGGCGGTGCCGGGATAGCCCAGCCAGCTCACCTGCACCGGGGCGGGCCGGTGCGCGAATACTTGCAGCCGCGACAGCCCGGTATGGCCGCCCAGGTCAATGGCGATGTCGATTTCCATCTCCCGCATCCGCCGCGCGATCTCGTCGCTGTTCAGGGCGGCGAAATCGTGAAATCGGTCGAAACCCTTCATCAGGCGGGCGCGCGCGGTGCTGTCGTCGCGCCGGCCGGTGGCGATGCCGATCACCTGGAAGCGGCTGCGGTCATGCGTCTCGATCAGCGGCGCAATCTGCGCGGCCACCGCATGGTCGTTGAAATCCGCCGAGACATAGGCCAGCCGGATGCGGCCATGGCGGTATTTTTCCCCGCGCCACAGCGGCAGGTGCGGCGTTGGCACCAGCGCGCGCAGGGCGGCGGCGGCGCATTGCAGATGAAGCAGCTTGTCGTCGCTATAGCCCATCAGGGTCAAAGGCGGGCCGGTGCCGGCGACACTTTCGGGCGAAATCTGCGCCGCGCGCGTCCAGTCGCAAATGTTCAGTATCACCATGGCGCGGTTGGCCAGGGCGGGCGCATAGCCAGGTTCCGCCGCCAGCACCTCGTCGTAACAGGCCAGGGCTTCGGGATAACGCTCAAGCTCCGCCAGCACCACGGCGCGGTTGTATATCGCGGTGAGGAAGCCCGGCTGCAGCGCCAGCGCTTGGTCCAGCGCGCCCAGCGCGTCCGCAAAGCGTTGCAGCTGGGACAGAATCACGCCGCGATTGTACAGCGACTCGAAATGATCGGGCTGGATCGCCAGCACGCGGTCATACGCCGCCAGCGCCGCTTCAACGCGCTGCGCCGCCAGCAGGGCATGGGCGTAGTGGATCAGGATCGTGAGGTCGCCCGGTTTCTGCTTTACCGC
>CAMAPL010000036.1 GCA_945860165.1 Rhizobium sp. Q54 | reverse complement strand
ATCGGGCGGCGTTCGCCGTGGTGGAGGACTGGGTCTTGTCCAGCGCCGCGATGGCCTTCAGCGCACCGGGCTCCATGGGATCTATCTGCAGCGCCGCGTCATAGAAGTTGCGGGCATAATCGGGCTGGCCGGACACGGCATAGATGTCGCCCAGCGCGACATAAGTGGTGGGCCGCGCCGGATCGGCGACGATGGCCGACTGGACCAGGCGCAGCGCTAGATTGATCTCACCCTTGGCCGTTGCGGCCCGTGCCTGGGTCATCAGGGATTCGATGGTGATGGGGGCTTCCTTGACGGCTTTGGCGGGCGCGGCAAGGGCCGGAGCCGTCAGCAGCGCCAGGACGGCTAGAACAGGAATCGCGCGCAGGATCATGGGGGCAACATAAGCCATTTCTGCCCGTCCGAGCCATGCGCCAAATAAACCTCAGCCGCACTGAAGCCCGGCGCAATAAAACCCGTCTGTTCCGGTCCGGGACGGGCTGGCCTGGAAGTCCTGGCCCAGGCCCGGCGGCGTGTTTTGGCCCCAGTTTTCAGCCAGATTCAGCGGCGCAAAACCGGGATGGCGGGCACGGAACGCCACCACCCGGTCCAGGTTCTCGGACGGCAGGATGGAACAGGTGGCATAGAAAAGATGCCCGCCGGGGCGCACCAGACCGGCGGCCTGGTCCAGCAGCTTGTCCTGGACACTCATCAGATAGGCGATGCGTTCGGACGTCAGACGCCAGCGCAGTTCGGGCTGACGCCGCCAGGTGCCAGTGCCACTGCAGGGCGCGTCCACGAACACCGCATCGAACAGGCCGGTCGGCTGGCCATGATCCAGCGGCAAGGTCTTGATGATGGTAACGCCCGCACGGGTTGCGCGCTTCTCCAGCTCGAACAGCGCCTCGCCGCGCGTGTCGCAGGCCAGTATCTCGCCGCTGTTGTTCATGGCCGCCGCGAAAGCGAGGGCTTTGCCGCCTGCCCCCGCCGCCAAATCCAAGATGCGCATGCCGGGCTGCGCGCCGCACAGATGGGCGGCGATCTGCGCCGCCTCATCCTGGAATTCAAAGGCGCCGGATTCAAACAGGTGCGATTTGGAAAGATTGCCCGCCTCGCCCGCAATTCGGATGCCGTGCGGCCCGTAAGGCGTCGGCGCGCAGGCGATGCCGTCTTCCTGCAGCGCCGCGATCACCGCATCGCGGCTAGTCTTCAATGTGTTGACGCGGATGTCGGCGGGGGCGCGGTGCTGGAACGCTTTCATCTCCTGCGCCAGGCCATCGCCGAAGGTGCGGCGCAGTTCGTCTTCCAGTGCCTGCGGATATTCGCCGATCACCCAGTCCGGCGCGGATTGCGGGGCGGCCCCGGCGACACGTTGTTCGGCTTCGGTCAGCGGCGCGGGACCATAGTCGCCGCCGGTAAAAAGCGCGGCGATATCCGCGCCCGCTTCCAGCAGCGCGCCGATCACCAGGGCGCGCGGCGTGTCGGCACCCATGCGGTGCGCCAGGCTGGCGCGGTGACGCTGGGCGGAAAAAACCGTTTCCGCGATGGCGCGGCGGTCTTTCGATCCGGCAAAACGCCGGATGCGAAACCAGCTTTTGAGAAAGCGGTCGGTGGGCTGGGCGGTCTTGTCCAGCCCCTCCAGAATCTCGATAGCCATTTGCAGGCGGGCGGCCGGAGTCATTTTTGAAGGTAAACCAATGCGTTAGACCGGAAAGGGGGCGTTAGAATTGCCCTTATAGAGTGTGCGCCGATCCGAAAGCCAATCTGATGCCCCGCACGGCCTCCCCCGCCCTGATCTTCGCGCTGTTCGCTGCCGTGGCGGCGGGTGTACTGGCGGCCTTTTCGCCCGGGCTGCTGAACAACAGCGACACCTATTGGCACATCCGCGCCGGGGAATGGATGCTGGCCCACGGCCAGGTGCTGCGCGCCGATCCCTTTTCCTACACCGTGGCCGGCGCGCCCTGGCACACCCAGGAATGGCTGGCCGAGATCGCGATGGCGCTCAGTTGGCGGGCGGGGTGGCCAGACGCAGCAGCAGCGTGTCGCTGACCTTGCCCTTGCCGACCAGAATATCCTGATTGCCGGCCATGCCGCGCAACTGGGTGAGACTATGCCAGTTTGCGGCCATCATTCCACCTTGTCCATGGCGGACGCGGCTAGCTGTTGCCGCCCGGGTGATAGTTGGGCGCTTCGCGCGTCACGGTGACGTCATGCACATGGCTTTCGCGCAGGCCCGCGCCAGTGATGCGCACGAACTGCGCCTTCTTATGGAAATCCTCGATGGTGCGGCAGCCGGTGTAACCCATCGCGGCCCGCAACCCGCCGATGATTTGGTGCACCACGGAGCTGACCGGGCCTTTATAAGCGACCTGGCCCTCCACTCCCTCCGGCACCAGCTTCAGCGCATCGCGCACTTCGGCCTGGAAATAACGGTCGGCGCTGCCGCGCGCCATGGCGCCGACGCTGCCCATGCCGCGATAGCCTTTGTAGGAACGGCCCTGATAGAGAAATACCTCGCCCGGCGACTCTTCGGTGCCGGCCAGCAGCGAGCCGACCATCGCCACGCTGGCACCCGCCGCCAATGCCTTGGCCAGGTCGCCGGAATATTTGATGCCACCATCTCCGATCACCGGCACGCCGGCATCGCGCGCGATGCTCACGGCGTCCATGATCGCGGTCAGCTGAGGCACGCCCACGCCCGCCACGATGCGGGTGGTACAGATTGAGCCGGGGCCGATGCCGACTTTCAACGCGTCAGCACCGGCGTCGATCAGCGCGCGGGCCGCGTCGGCGGTGGCAATGTTGCCGCCCGCGACCTGGGTGTAGTTCGAAGCCTTCTTGATGCGGCGGATGGCGTCGATCACGCCCTTGGAATGGCCATGGGCGGTATCGACCATGATGACGTCGCATTCCGCCTCGATCAGCGCCATGGCGCGGGCATAGCCATCTTCGCCGACGCCGGTCGCCGCCGCCACCCGCAATCGGCCGCGCTCGTCCTTGCAGCTGTTGGGATATTTCTGCGCCTTTTCGATATCCTTGACCGTGATCAGGCCGACGCAGCGATAGGCGTCGTCCACCACGATTATCTTCTCGATGCGATGCTGGTGCAGCAGGCGCTTGGCCTCATCCGACTTCACGCCTTCGCGCACCGTGACCAGTTTGTCCTTGGTCATCAGCTCGGAAACCTTCTGGCGCGGATCGGCGGCGAAGCGCACGTCGCGGTTAGTCAGGATGCCGACCAGCTTGCCGGCACCCTTGGAGTCGACATTTTCCACCACCGGCACGCCGGAGATACGGTGGCGTTCCATCAGTGCCAGCGCGTCGGCCAGCGTCGCCTCGGGACCGATGGTCACCGGATTGACCACCATGCCGCTTTCATAGCGCTTCACGCGGCGCACATGCTCGGCCTGTTCCTCAATGCCGAGATTCTTGTGAATCACGCCCATGCCACCAGCCTGCGCCATGGCGATGGCGAGCCCCGCTTCGGTGACGGTATCCATCGCGGCGGAGACCAGCGGGATGCCAAGCTCCACCGTCTTGGTCAGACGGGTGCGGGTATCGACCTGGCCGGGAAGAACTTCAGAGGCGCCGGGCACCAGCAGGACATCGTCGAAGGTAAGGGCTTCGCGGATGGTCGAGCTGGTCATATGTGAGGCGCTCCCTTTGGAGCGCCGAGCCTGTATCAGCGCCACGCCGCTTTCGCAAGGGCTGCGCAACTTGGACTATTAAATCCCTGTAAAATAAGGGTTTCCGCCTTTTTCTGCCCCCCCCCCGATGGAACCTGCGCCTATCCGGGGCGTTCTTTTGTGCGACCGGCATTTTGCCGAGTCCACTCAATTTCCCCAGGAGACCATTATGAAGACATTGAATCTGATGATCAGCGCCGCGATTGCCTTGGCTGGTTTGGCCCCCGCTGGCGCGGCCAATGCCGCCCCCGCCGGCATCAAGGTCGGTACGCTGACCTGCAATGTCGCCGGAGGCATGGGCTTTGTATTCGGGTCAAGCAAGAATCTGGCCTGCAGTCATGAACCCACCGAGGCCCGTGTGAAGCGTTATTCCGGCTCAATCTCCAAGTGGGGCGTCGATATCGGCTACACCAACAAGGGCAAGCGGATCTGGGCCGTGTTCGCGCCGACCTCGGACGTGCGTGCGGGCGCCCTTGAAGGCGAATATATGGGCGCCAGCGCCCAGGCCACGGTCGGCGTCGGCCTTGGTGCCAATGCCCTGATCGGCGACCTGGACAAGCCCATCGCCCTGCAGCCGCTCAGCGTTTCGGGCAACACCGGCCTGAACGTGGCGGCGGGCATCGGCTTGATCAGCCTGAAGCACGTTCACCGCTAGTCTATCGTCTTTATCGTTTGCGCAAGAACTCCGGCACTCACGTGCCGGAGTTCTTTGTTTGAGTTCCGGCGCCCTTGAACCCAAGTGCCACAACATAAAGCTCCACCGACTCCGCGCGGCTGGCGGGCGGCTTGACATGCTTCACGTCGCGGAAAGATTTTTTCAGCCGCGCCAGTAGCTCAGAGGACGAGCCGCCCTGGAACACCTTGCCGACAAAGGTGCCGCCGGGTTTGAGCACATCCTCGGCCACCTCCAGCGCGATCTCCACCAGCGCGACGGTGCGGATGTGATCGGTGGCACGGTGGCCGGTGGTGGGCGCGGCCATGTCGCTCAGCACTAGATCGGCCGGGCCGTTCAGCGCCTGTTTCAGCATCGCGGGCACATCCGGATCGGTGAGATCGGCCTGGAAAAACGTCACGCCGGGGATTTCTTCCATCGCCAGCACATCGGCGGCGACCACGGTGGCGCCGCGCGCCGCCGCGACCTGGCTCCAGCCGCCGGGCGCCGCACCCAGATCCAGCACGGCTGCGCCTTTTTTCAGGAAGCGGAATTTCTCGTCCAGCTCCACCAGCTTGAAGGCGGCGCGGCTGCGATAGCCCTTAGATTTCGCGGCGGCGACATAGGGATCGTTGAGCTGGCGCTGCAACCAGGTCTGCGACGAGGTGGTGCGCCCACGGTTCTTCTTCACCTTGACGGGGACGCGCCCGCGCCCCGATGCATCGCCCGACTTCATGAAAATTCCTGACTCAACTGCCGCAGCATGCCTTCGCGCAGCCCACGGTCGGCGACGCGTAGCACCGGCGACGGCCACAGGGAACAGATGGCGGAGAAAATCGCGCAGCCCGGCAGCATCAGGTCGGCGCGCTCGGTGCCGATGCTGCCGATGCCGGACAGCGCCATGGTTTCCATGCCCACCAGCCGTTCCACCACATTCAGCATGTGCCGGGTTTCGTGCCAGCTGCCGTCCACCCGCGTGCGGTTGTAGCGCGGCAGTTTCAGCGCAATCGCCGCCAGGGTGGTCACAGTGCCCGAGGTACCCAGCAGGTGGTTCCTGCGGACATCGAAATCCGCGCCCATTTCCCGCGCAAAGGGCGCAAAGCCGGTGCGCAGGTCGGCGCACATACGGTTGAAGCCCTCACGGGTAGCGGCCGCGGCGCCATAGCTTTCCGCGAGACTCACCACACCCACCGGCACCGAGGCGGTGAGCCTGGCCCGCGGCCCCTCGGGAGTCCGGGCCAGCCAGATCACCTCGGTGGAGCCGCCACCGATATCGAACACCAGCGCGCCCTTGTATTTTCGTCCCATCAGCGGCGCGCAACCGCTGGCGGCGAGGCCCGCTTCCTCTTCCGCCGAGATCACCGACAATTCGAGCCCGGCTTCGGCGCGGGCGCGCGACACCAGCACATCGGCATTTTTCGCCAGCCGCGCCGCCTGGGTGGCGATGGCGCGGACATGCTGGACTTTATACTTGGCGATGCGCTCGGCGCAGATTTTCAGGGCGGCGATGGTGCGGTCGAGCGCGGCGTCCGACAAAATCCCGGTCTGGCCCACCCCTTCGCCCAGCCGCACGATGCGGGAAAAAGAATCTGCCACCCGAAAGCCGCCCTTGTCGGGCGACGCGATCAGCAGGCGGCAATTGTTGGTGCCCAGGTCCAGGACCGCCATCAACGGTCCGGTAACCGTGGCCTGAGCCCCGCCTTCCCCTGTTTTTTGGCGGTTTCCGTGCAATTTTCGCCTCGTTTCGCGGCGCGAAGCAGCCGTGCCCGCCTAAACTAGCACGGCTTGCGAACCGGGTGCGCCTGTCTGCCACGCCACGCAAAAAGACTTGTGCCACAATCCTCGGCCCACCACTCTGGCCCGAACGGAAAAAACAGGCCGCGCCCAGTCTTGGGACGCGCGTTGGGGGACACGTGGCGACATACACGACTCAGAGCCGGCTGAAATCCATCACCGCGGGGTCGATCGGCAATCTGGTCGAATGGTATGACTGGTACGCCTATTCCGCAGCCGCGCTCTACTTCGCGCCGATATTCTTCCCCAAGGGCGACCAGACCGCACAGCTGCTGCAGACCGCCGCCGTCTTCGCGGTGGGCTTCTTCGCTCGCCCCGTCGGCGCCTGGCTGATGGGCCGCTATTCCGACCAGTTCGGCCGCAAGAAGGCGATGATCATTTCGGTGTCGCTGATGTGCCTGGGGTCGCTGATCATCGCCTGCACCCCCGGCGCCGCCATGATCGGCGTTGCCGCGCCGGCGATCCTGCTGATCGCCCGCGTCCTGCAGGGCCTGGCCCTGGGCGGCGAATATGGCGTCAGCGCCACTTATATGAGCGAAGTAGCGGGCAAGACCCATCGCGGCTTCTGGTCCAGCTTCAACTATGTGACCCTGATCGGCGGGCAACTGACCGCCCTCACCGTGCTGATCGCGCTGCGCTATACCATCGGCGAAGAAGCGATGATGGAATGGGGCTGGCGCGTGCCCTTCGTGATCGGCGCCATACTGGCGGTGGTGGCGTTTTTCCTGCGCGGTGCGATGGAGGAATCAAAATCCTTTGTCGAGGCCAAGGCGTCGGGCGTCGAACTGGGCAGCACCAAGATGCTGTTCAAGCAGTATCCGCGCGAAACCCTTACCGTGCTGGGCCTGACGGCGGGCGGCTCACTGACCTTTTATATCTACACCACCTATATGCAGAAGTTCCTGACCAATACGGGGAGCTTCACCCGCGACCAGGCCACCGAACTATCCGCCGCTACCCTGGTCTGTTTCATGCTGGCCCAGCCGCTGCTGGGATGGATATCGGACAAGGTGGGCCGCAAGCCGCTGCTGCTGGTGGCGTTCGGCGGCGGCACGCTGCTGACCTATCCGGTGCTGACAACCGTGGCGGGGACCAACTCCATGGTGGCGGCATTTTTCATCCTGCTTGGCGCCATGCTGGTGCAGGGTGGCTATACCGCCATCAATGCCGTGGTGAAGGCGGAGCTTTATCCCGCCCATGTGCGCACCTTGGGCGTAGCCCTGCCCTATGCCCTGGCAAACGCCACCTTCGGCGGCACCGCGGAATATGTCGCGCTGTGGTTCAAATCCGCCGGCATCGAGAGCGGCTTTTATATCTATGCCTCGGTGATCATGGGGTTAGGGTTCCTGGTGGTTCTGACCATGCGCGATACCCGCCATCACAGCCGGATTCAGGAGGATTAGCCACCACTTGACGCCGCACGGCTTCGTCCTTGAAAGGACGGGCGGGCTGGTCTAAACGGGCGGTCCCACGGGGGTTCGCTCCCGCGTTGGGGGATCGTCTAACGGTAGGACTGCAGACTCTGACTCTGCCTATCTAGGTTCGAATCCTAGTCCCCCAGCCACCCAGTTTGCTCTCCAAGTGGCATTCTCCACCTCCCCAAAATAGCCACGTATTTTCAAATCCTTGTCGGCCACAAAACCTATTCTGCGTCAGTCTCTGGCAGCAAAACGGGTGGTTTTAGGCCGATCATGGAGGTTTTTCTCCGGAGGCCGTT
>CAMAPL010000035.1 GCA_945860165.1 Rhizobium sp. Q54 | reverse complement strand
GGGCGTTTGATCAGATCGACGGCAAGCTCTTGTGGCAGACGCGGCTGGGATCGCAGGTGTTCGGCGCGACGGTGACGTACCGGGTTGCCGGGCGGCAATATATCGCGGTGACGGCCGGCGGCGGCTACAACAATAACTCCATTAAGCTTCGCTCTGATCTGGATCAGCCCGCCGGGGGCAACATGGTCTATGTTTTTGCGCTACCAGAGTGAACTTCAAAATACATGATGTCCCATATGACGCTCCTCCTGGCTGGCGAACATTTGGTTCTCCCTCTTGCATAACGTTAGATATGTCAGGATCACGGCTTTAAGTGAGAAATATTGCTATGGAAAGAAAGGTTTCCTACCCATTCTTGAATCGTAATTGGCCAAACACGCTTCTATTGGACAAAAGATAAGGCTTGCCTGATTTTGTTGCCCCTGCAACAGCGCGTAACGTCTGCCGACGGGGCAGTTCGACGGCATCATACCGCTGGCCGATGGCGGTCTGTTGGTCGCCAGCCAGCTGGGACGCAATGTCTACCGGGTTTCAGCAACGGGCGTGATCACGGAATTGGCCAAGGAAATTCCTGTCCCGGCGGCCATCGGCTATGACACCAAGCGCAACCGGCTGCTGATCCCGCAGATCGCGCTGTCCAGCGTCACGATGGTGGATCTGCCCTAGGGTGATACAGGGGAAGAGTTGGGGCCGCCGCGGTCTGCCGCTCGTTCACCACTTTGAAGCACACTGCACCCCGTGCTAAGAGCTCGTCAGGTTGCGGGTGTAGTTCAATGGTAGAACGGCAGCTTCCCAAGCTGCATACGAGGGTTCGATTCCCTTCACCCGCTCCAAGCTGTTGTCCGCAACCCTGACTTGTTAAACAGTCTTGGAACAAAAGGCCTGACCGGCAAAAGGGGATCGTCATGGCACTTACACGCCGGCACATGGTTCTAGCCCCCGTCGCCTTTGCCATGGCGGGCGCTGCTGCGCGGGCGCAGGTTCAGGTGAGCGGCGGACAGCTGTACGAAAAGATAACGGAAGCAGCACGAAGCCTGGCCCCCGGCGGTGTCCTGAGGGTGGCCATCAATGTTGGGAACGGTGTGTTGGCGCAACGCAACGCCCAGGGCGAAATTGGCGGCGTGTCCGTTATCCTGGCGCGGGCGCTGGCAGCTCGCCTCAAACTTCCGCTTACCCTTATTCCCTTCGATGGCGCAGGCGCCATCTTCAATGTGGGAGACAAGGACGTGTGGGATCTTGCCTTCCTCGCCATCGAGCCGGAGCGGGCTGCGAAGATCGATTTTTCGCCGCCCTACATCACGATCGATGGAACCTATCTGGTTCGTATCGACACGCCCTTCCGAAATACTGCTGATCTCGACCAGCCTGGCGTGCGCATCGCCGTTGGGCGCGGCGCGGCCTACGATCTGTTCCTGACGCGCACGCTGAAGCGGGCAGAACTCAGGCGCGCGACGACTGCGGCAGCGTCCGTGGACATTTTTGTCGCTGAGGGTCTGGAGGCTGCCGCGGGGGTGCGCCAGTATCTGGTGGAACGGGCGCAGACAAACCCGGGGCTTCGGGTGCTGGCGGGTCGCTTCACCGGCATCGAACAGGCGATGGGCGTGCCCAAGGGGCGGCAGGCAGGCGCCGCCTATGTAAGTGCGTTCATCGAAGGCATGAAAGCGTCCGGAGAGGTCCGCAAGGCCCTCGACGCTACAGGCCAGGCCAGCGTGGTGGTAGCGCCAATGGTTGGCGGGTATCGATAAGAGCGAGTTTCACAACTAAGATACTGACAGAGCGGAAAAGGATCGGGCTTCCCCAGCTGCATGCGGGGGTCACAGATCCGCAAGGGGAGGGGTAAGTATGGCATTCCTGACACGGCGCACGATACTGTCTTCGACGGCAATGACGCTGGTGCTGACCGGGCTGCCGGCGCGGGCACAGACCGCGCCCGATACTGAGTGGCGCAACTATGCGGCCGACCTGGCCAATACCCGCTACGCGCCGCTGGACCAGATCAACGCCAGCAATTTCGACAAGTTGGAAGTCGCCTGGCGGCTACCTTCCCACATGCTGGGATCGCGCCCGGAATATACCTGGGAGGCCACGCCCCTGGTCATCAAGGGGCGGCTCTACACCACCGCCGGTTCGCGCCGCGATGTGGTCTGCGTTGATGCCGCCAATGGCGAGATGCTCTGGATGTTCCGGAAAGACGAAGGCGAACGCGCCCGCATTTCCCCGCGCCAATATTCCGGCCGCGGCCTTGCCTATTGGACCGATGGTACGGAGGAGCGCATTCTCTATGTCACGCCCGGCTATCAGTTGGTGGCGCTGGATGCCAGTACCGGCCTTCCCATTACGGACTTCGGCGACAAGGGCGTGGTCGATCTCAAGAAAAATATGGACCAGGTCATCGATCCGCTGGGTGGCGAGATCGGCCTGCATGCCACACCCACCGTGGCGCGCAATGTGGTGATCGTGGGGGCGGCCCATGCCTCGGGCAGCGTGCCGGGCAACAAGCCGCGCACCAAGGGTTATGTCCGCGGCTTCGACGTGAAGACGGGCAAGCGGCTCTGGATCTTCCACACCATCCCGCTGAAGGGCGAGTACGGCTACGACAGCTGGATCCGCGCCGGCGAGGCCGAGGCGGCCACCAACACCGGCTGCTGGGCGCAAATATCGGTCGATGAGGAATTGGGGCTGGCCTATCTGGGCATCGAAATCCCCTCGGCGGACGAGTCCGGCGTTCGCCGCCAGGGCAACACCCTGTTCAGCAATTGCATCGTCGCGGTCGAACTGGAAACCGGCAAGCGCCGCTGGCATTATCAGATGGTCCATCACGACATCTGGGATCGCGACGTGCCCTGCGCCGCGATCCTCTGCGATATCCCCCACAACGGAAAAATCGTGAAGGCGCTGGCCCAGCCAAGCAAGCAGTGCTTCCTCTATGTCCTGAACCGCGAAACCGGCAAGCCGATCTGGCCGATCGTGGAAAAGCGGGTGCCCAGGGGCGACGTGCCGGGCGAATGGTATTCGCCCACCCAGCCTTTCCCCACCAGGCCGCCCGCCTATGACGTGCAGAATGTCGATGCCTCCACCGTCATCGATTTCACGCCCGAGCTGCATGCCAAGGCGCTCAGGCTGTTGTCGCGCTATCGCAGCGGGCCACTCTTTACCCCGCCCTCGCTCTCCCGGGCCGACGGCACCTGGGGCACCCTGGTCGCGCTTGCCACCCAGGGCGGCACCAACTGGGCCGGTGGCTGCTACGACCCGGAAACCCACACCGTCTACACCTTCTCCGAGAATGTCGTGGCGGTGGGTGGACTGTTGCCCGGCAATCCGCGCTTCACGGATGCCGACTATATCCGCGGCACCTTCAGCGCAGCACCCACCAGCGCGGCGGCGATCCAGGGCGGTGAAAATTACCTCGCCCCGCCCACGGCGGTCGCGAACGCGGCGGCGGGATCAACCGCAACAGCAGGAAGTGCGGACGAATTCCGCCCCGGCATACTCACCATCGACGGCTTGCCGCTGATGAAGCCGCCCTATGGCCGCATCACCGCGACAGACCTTGAAAAGGGCGAGATCGCCTGGCAGGTCGCCCATGGCGACACGCCGGACGCCATCAAGAACCATCCGGCGCTGAAAGGCCTGAAGATTCCGCGCACCGGCCGGCCCGGGTTGATTGGTCCCACCGTCACCAGGTCGCTGGTGATCTGCGGCGAGTCCGGTTTTGTCACCACGGCGGGCGGCAGGCGCGGCGCCCTGCTGCGCGCCTATGACAAAAAGACCGGCGAGGATCGCGGCGCCGTCTATATGCCCGCGCCGCAGGTTGGCAGTCCCATGACCTACATGCTGGGCGGCCGTCAGTATATCGTGCTGACCATCGGCGGCCCGGGCTTCCCGGCCGAAATGCTCGCCTTCCGCCTGCCGCAATCTGCTTAGGGAAACCTTCTGCTTCGAGAGGTAATAATGAATTCTCGCACAGCCGCTTTCGCTTTCTGCATAAGTCTTCTATGTCTGATCGGGGGAGCCCAGGCGCAAAAAGCTCCGATTTATCCAGTGGTGCAGGGCAAATACTACAAGTTCGAAAAGATCGCCGATGGCGTCTATTATGCCTCGCCGGAATTGAACGGCACCCCCTTTCCCTTCGGCAGCAATCCCTTCTTCGGCGCCAACCTTGTCGTGATCGTCAACAAGGATGACGTTGTCCTTGTCGACAGCCCCACCACGCCCAGGGCCGCGCACGCCTTGCTGGAGGACATCAAGCGCCTGACCAGCAAGCCCGTCCGCACGGTGATCAACACCCACTGGCACTATGATCATACCGACGCCAATTCGGTCTTCGGGCCGGACGTCCAGATTATCGCGCACGACTATGTCCGGCAGGCCATCAAAAAATTCGACATCCTCAACAACGAACCCTTTCGCAGCTCGCATCGCAATTCCGGGCCGGCGCTGGTCGCCCGCTTCCAGAAACAGATCGTCGCCGAGAAGAATCCGGCGCACAAAGCCGCCCTGCAAAGGAACCTCGCGGATGCGCAGGCTGCCCTGAAGGAATTTGTCGGCGATATCAAGGCGATCAAGCCCACGCCGCCGAACGTGACATATAGTGACAGGCTCGTTCTCCATCGCGGCACCCGCGAGATCCAGCTTCTCTTTCTCGGCCGCGGCCATACCGGCGGCGATACCGTCGTCTTCCTGCCCAGGGAACGCATTGTCGCCACCGGCGACCTGATGGAAAGCCGCCTTGCCTATATGGGCAGCGCCTTTTTCGACGAGTGGATCAAGACCCTGGGTGCGCTCAAGCAGCTAAATTGGGCAGTGACTCTGCCGGGCCATGGCGTGCCCTTCACCGACAAGGGGCTGGTTACCGCCTATCAGGCCTATCTCGCCGATGTGATGGCGCAGGCGGCCAAATTGCGCGCCCAGGGCGTCTCCGCCGATGATGCCGCCAGGCGGGTGGACCTGACCGCGCACGCCAAGGATTTTCCCGACATTGAGGGCGTGGGTGCGGAAGTTCGCGGCATTCGCCGGGTCTATGCCTGGATGGACGAAACCGGCCGGAAATAATCGCAACTGGCTCGGTCGAGACTTACTTCCTGAGCCGCATTTTTCCCGCGATGGCGCATTCGCGCAGCACCGTGAAATAGCGTTCCACGGCTTCCGTGCCAATCAAGAAAGGACTGTCCTCGCCGGGCTTGCGTGTCACGCGGCTGCGGGTCCAGGCATGGTCGTACATGGAGTGATTGGAGAAGACGATGCTGGCGCCGGCGGACTTTGCCGCGTCGCGCATTTTTTCCGCCGATTTGATGTAGGTGTCGAAACGTTCCGGGCTGCGCGGGAAATTGAATCCCATGCCGCCGGAATAGGCCACCGTCAGCGGCTTGCCATTGTCCTTGACCGGAATCAGGTAGGACAGCGTGCCCAGCGTATGGCCGGGCGTCTGGATGATGGTGATCGTTGTGTCGCCCAGCGTCAGTTTCTGGCCGTCAGTGGCGTCCATGTCGCGCCTGGGCACCCCGCCGGGCATGCTGGTCGCCTTCATGGTGGTGTCCCAGTCGGGGGGCGCCATGATGATGCGCGCGCCATAACGGTCCTGCAGCAGCTTGGCGCCCTGGTCATGATCGCCATGGGCGTGGCTGATGATCACATATTTGATGTCGGCCGGATTGAGGCCCAGCTTCTTGATGCCGCCCACGATTTCGTCCTCAACGGCGTAGTTGAACATGGTGTCGATCAGAATGATCCCGGCGCTAGTCTTGACCGCCCAACTCGAATGAAACCTGGTGCCGAGCCAATAGACATTGTCGAACACCTTGGCGGGCTCCGCATACCAAGTGTCGCGGGCCGGGATGGGACGGGGCTTTCCGGCATTGGCGGTGCGCCCCGCTGCGCCGGGGTCCGACCCGTCGGAAGGCTGGATGCACAGCACGCTCAAGGTGCCGGCAAAATCGGTTCCCGCCGCTGTCTGGGCGGCCAGCACGTGAGTATCCACCTCAGTTTGCGCCACCGCGCCCGTCAGGCCAAGGCTTGCCGCCATCACCAATGCCGTTCCAAACCGCATTTTCATGATCTTCTCCCCTTGTTATCTTCTGTGCTGTTTTCGGCAATTATAGCGCGCTAAGGCCCGCCCTGCCACCGGGTGATGAACTCCGGCGTCCAGGCAAAGCCGATTATGTTCAGCAGCATCCCTTCGCGGATCATGACGCCGGCGAACATCTCGAACCCGATCCCAAGCGCCACCACGGCCCAGACGGGCATTCGCGCCGCCATGACGAAGCCGATTGCCATCATCACCGTGTCCATGACCGAATTGAGAATACTGTCACCGGCATAGCCAACCGCCAGCCCCTGCTGGCGGTAATGCCGGATCGCCATCGGCGTGTTCTCCAGAACTTCCCAGCCGATCTCGATGCCGGTCGCGATCAACAGGCGCGTCGTCAGCGACAGGCGCGGTGTCAAAAAATGCAGCAGGCCGTAAAGCAGGAACCCATGGATGATGTGCGAGGAGCTGTACCAGTCGCTGATCTGATGCGAGGTATCGGTGCTTAAGGGATTTCCCGCTCATAGCAGGATCTGGCCGCTGGCTGCGATCCAGGGCTGACCCAATCCCCACAGCACTGCGATCTGCGCACTCACCAGCGCAGCGGCGCATAGCGCAAAGTGCATAACAGACGTGTCATCGCGTGGGGTGCGCATCATTCGCAAATTATCCGCAAACCGACAAAGTTTGTGACTAATTCGTGGGACTTTTTGCTGCGGATGCTCACTGCTCTCATCCTTGTCAATGAGCGTGGCCGGTCCTAAAACCTGCGCTCCGAGCCACCCGACAGGGCCGTGCCACGCATAGAAGGAAAATGGAATGAAGTCGAAATTGTATCTCGCCGCCGCAGCGATGGCGTTGCTGGTGCCCATGGCGGCCTCGGCCCAGTTCCTGGGCACGAACGAGGAAAAAACGACCAGCAATGCCTATCCGCAGAATTTCTGGTCGGCCAAGCCCACCAAGATGACGCCCTATGTCGCGCCGAACAGGCCGCACTGGAAGCTGTCGGAAATCCTAGCCTCGCATAAGGGCCAGACCGACTGGGTGCAGCCGATCGTGCGCAACCGCGAGCAGGAAGCCGATTACATCTCGCTGGGGGCCGGCAAGGTCACCAAGAAGAAGATGTATGCCGACGACCGCGTTGTCTTCATCGTCTGGGACGGCGCCATCAAGGTGAGCATCGATGGCAAGGAGCCGTTCACGGCCACCAAGGGCTTCTTCGTCAACGTCCCCTTCCGCCACATGTACACGCTGGAAACCACCAGCAGCACGCCGTCCCTGCGCTTTGAAGTGCGCGCGGCCGGCTCGCCGCCGCTGTACGCGTTGACCGAAACCCCCGACGCCTATCCCGGCAGGACCTATGTGAAGGTCCGCGGTACGCCGGGCCCGGCCAAGGAAGACTCCAACCCGCTCTATGTCGACTACATGAAGGAGTTTAACGGCTCCGAGAAAGCCTATGGCGGCAAGTTCGTGTGGGACGATCACTTCACGTCAAACATCCTGCGCGGCAAGGCGGCGGCGTCCGTGCCGCCGGATACCGCTCTGGGCCACTTCCATGTCGACTTCACCGAGTTCTGGTTCATCATGGAAGGCAAGATCGGCATCAAGATCGAAGGCATGCCCTACTTCACCACCGAACCGGGCGACATCATGAACGCCGCCCAGGGCCGCTGGCACCGCGCCGGCAACGATCCGGGCGCGCCTTGGTCGACCCGCGTTCCGTTCAATCCGCGTCCGCCGATCCTGCACAATTTCGAGCCGGAATAATCGGTCTGGTAACGACAAAAACCCCCGCGCCAAAAGCGCGGGGGTTTTTCTTTGCCTGTACGACTCAGCGCACCTTTCGCCCCCGGATGGCCAGGTTACCAGCTGCGGCATGATACGAATTGTTGCAGCGCACAATAACGGAAGTCCAAGGCTTTGGCGGGTGATGTGTGCCGCCCTGTGGCGGCGGTGGTTTTGTCCCTTTGCCAAAATTTACACCAAGCCAAAACTCTGATTATTTATAGGAGTTTACGCCAGCATTTCTGGGCCGGGGGAAACCCGCGCGCGTGCGCGGATCAAAAGCAAAAGAGTTGTGTCCATGAGACCGTCGGTTTTCGCCATCCTTGCATGCGCTGTCGCCACCCCCGCTTTGGCGGCGAAACCTGTCGATCTGCAAAAACAGTTTCACGACACGGTGCAGCCCTTTGCCGCAAAATATTGCGCGGGCTGCCACAGCGGCGCCACGCCCGCAGCCCAGTTCGATATCAAGTCCTATGACAGCCTCGCCAAGGTGAAGGCGGAATTCCCGCGCTGGGCGCTGGTGTCCGAGCGCCTGCACGCCAAGGAAATGCCGCCCAAGCCGATGAAGGCGCCGCCGCAGGACGAGATGGACAAAATCATCTCCTTCGTCGAAGCGGTCCGCGCCGAGGAGATCAAGCGCGCCGCCGGCGATCCGGGCATCGTGCTCGCCCGGCGTCTCAGCAATGTGGAATATGGCTACACCATACGCGACCTCACCGGTCAGGACCTCAAGATCGCCCGCCAGTTCCCGGTTGATCCCGCCAACCCGGCCGGCTTCGACAATTCCGGCGAGTCCCTCACCATGTCACCGGCGCTGCTGAACAAGTATCTGCAGGCGGCGCGGCAGATCGCCGACCATCTGGTGCTCAAGCCCGATGGCTTCGGCTTCGCCTCGCACCTGGTGCAGGTCGATAGCGACCGCGACAAATACACGATCGGGCGCATCATGGCCTTCTACAAGGCGCAGCCCACCGACACTGCCAAGTATTTCGAAGCCGCCTGGCGCTATCGCCATCGCGCCGCGCCGGGCAATGCCGAAGCGACGCTGGCCTCCATCGCCGCCAGCATGAAGATCAGTGCCAAATACCTGCCGCTGGTCTGGGGCATCCTGAACGAGAAGGACGCCGTTGGCCCCGTCGCCACCTTGCAGAAGATGTGGCTCGCCATGCCGGCGCCGTCCGCGAAGAATCCCGCCGCCGGGCTGGCGCCGCAGGTCCAGGCCAAGGCGATACAGATGCGCGACTTCACCGTGCGCATCCGCAAGCAGACCGCCATGCAGTTCACCTCGCTCAAGATCGAGGGCCTGCCGGGCCAGACCCAGCCGCTGCAAAACTCGCGCCTCAAGACCTATGCCGCCAATCATCGCAAGAGCGATCCGGTCGCACTGCGCGCCGACAGTGAGCCGCCGGCCGCGCTGCCGCAGATTCCCAAATATCCGGGCCTGCATATGGACGCTACGCCGCGCTGGAACGCGGTGATGGCCCATGCTCGCGCCGTCGA
>CAMAPL010000034.1 GCA_945860165.1 Rhizobium sp. Q54 | reverse complement strand
GAGAATCTGCATGCGCCAAGGCTGGCCTGGTTCTACGACCATGCCGGCGATGCCGATTTTCGCAAGGGCAAAGTTCGTCTCGAGATCGCTCCTGATGGCAACGCCAAGGGCCTGATCGGCGGCTATCGCGACTGGCGCAAGATCTACACAGAAAACACCTTCGCCCAGGACGGCGGCCAGCAGGGCATTCGCGAGCATGAAGACGGCGTCGCCCTCTTTTATGCCCTCAAGCGTAATGCGGACGGCATGGCTGATCCCAAGACGGGCGAGAAGATGGGCATTTCGTCCACCTACCGGGTCACGGCAATGCCGGCCTATGTGGTGGATTCCGAAAAGCCTGTCGGCGTGACAGTCATAGCGGCGGAGGAGCGTCGCAAGGGCGCCTTCCTCGCCATCCGCGCCGCCACCATCAAGTCCTCACTGACCAGGGCAGTGCAGGGCGTCCCGCCCGGTACGTCGCAAGGCGCGTTCCCATCCATGGAACATCGAATCGTTGACCTGCCGAGCAAGAATTTCTTCCTGACGACCCTTGATCGCCCGCATTATGCCGCGGAGGTAACTGAGATCGACGGCGAGTGGGTCGACAGAGAAGGCAATGAAGTGCCCATGCCAAGCGTAAACCCAACAAAGCCTGAGGGGCAGGTTCGAAACGAGGTGTTTCTTAGATTAATAGCCGCCACTGCCAAGTAGTCTGGCCTGCGTTTCACATTGTAGAAGCGTTCGATGTAGTCGAACACTTCGCTGACACCCGGCGCTGTGCTGACGACTGATGTGTGAAAACGCGCGCAATATTGATTCCACCCATAAAGCACTCCATCGCATTGATATCGTTGCAAATCGTCGAGATTTTTGGGGTCCCGTTTCGCGTCCAACCGTGACCCCACCCAGGATTCGGATCCACACGCATTATCAATGAGATGCTTCAATTGTGGGAGGGGTCGCGATTGGACGCGATTTCACAGCATGCGCTTCGGCACCCGACGTCAGGCCAAGGACGAGGTGATGGACTGGATTACCTTGTAAAACCATCGGCGGCTGCATTCGACGCTGGGCTATACCAGCCCGATGGCTTTCGAGCAGAAATTGCTTGCTAGGCAAATCAGCGGGGTAGCATAGTCAGCACGTCAAGGGAGACGTTGAACGAGGGCGAGATCAGTTGGTTTTTTATTACTTTGTTCAACAAAAAAAAATTCTTATGACTTTTTTGGCCGTGGGTCTGCTGGGAGCTTTTGTGGCCCCTGGCCTGTCCCAAGTGATGGAAGTCTACCCGGACGGATCGACAGCAACATATAAAGGTGCGGTCATCGCCTCGACCGAAGGGGTCCGCCCCCTGTTTTCGTCTCCTGCCCGCTTCGTTGCCCCTGTCACCGCCGCCATAAACGTTAGTGCCGCCCGCCACGGCCTAGCCCGTGAGCTGGTCGGGGCCGTGGCCTGGCAGGAATCGCGGATGCGACAGGAGGCGGTGTCGCCCAAGGGCGCCCGCGGAGTGATGCAGCTGATGCCAGCCACCGCGGCGGACCTGCGGGTCAACGCGGGCGACATGGCATCGAATGTCGATGGCGGCGCGGCCTACCTGGCCCTGCTGCTGGACCGTTTCGACGGCGACGTCGTCAAGACGCTGGCCGCCTACAATGCCGGGCCCGAAACGGTGGAACGCTATCACGGCGTACCACCCTATCCCGAAACCAAGGCCTATGTCGCCGCCGTGCTCGACCGGTTGGCGGACAGCGATGGAGAAAAACCATGAAGCGCCTTCTAGCGCACGCAATCACTGCCGCGTTCATTGTGCCCGCACAGGCGCAGGTAGTGATGCAGGATCCCGCCGGCTCCTCACCGCTTGTGGCCGCGCTGGAATGGGTACAGGGCACCTTGCTGGGCAATGTCGCCACGGCTGCCGCGGTGATCGCCGTCGCAGTGGTGGGCTTCATGATGCTGACGGGCCGCATCGAATGGCGCCGCGGCCTGACCGTGGTGATCGGCTGCTTCATCATTTTCGGCGCGGTAGCCATCGTGTCGGGCATCCGCTCACTGGCCGGGGGCCTTCACTGACATGGCGCGGCTGACCTCCGATCCGGTGTTCAGCGCTCTGACGCGGCCGCAGATGATGGGCGGCGTCACCTATGGTTATGCGGTCTTCAACTTGATCGTGACGTTGGAAATCTTCCTGCTCACCCGCTCCTTCTGGTCCTTCGCCGTGGCAGGGGTACTGCATGTGATCGGCTGTCTGGGGTGTCTGCGCGATGCGCGTTTCTTCGACATCTGGGGCGTCAAGCTGCGCCATTGCCCGCGCGTCAAGAACCACTGGTTCTGGAAAATGAATTCGTATCGCCCATGATGATGAAATTCTTCCGCAACCGCGCCGCCAGGACGCTGGCCCCCAAAGAGGCCGCCGTGGGCGACCGCCTGCCCTATCTGGGCCATCTGGACGAAGTCACCTTGCAGACCCGCGACGGGATGCTGGTGCAAACCATTCATCTGCGCGGCTTTCCGTTCGAGACTGCGTCGGACGAGGAGCTGAACTACCGCAAGGCGATGCGCGAGACCCTGCTGCGCGGCGCAGCCAGTTCACGGCTGGCGATCTATCACCACGTCGTGCGCCGCAAGGTGAATACCGAGATCGACAGCAGGCCCGACAATGCCTTTTGCCGCCGGCTGGATGATGCTTGGCGGGCGCGGCTGTCGCGCCGCCAGCTGTATGTGAACGAGATTTTTCTGACCTTAGTGCGGCGGCCGTTGCAGGGCGGCGCCGGCTTCATCGAAAAGTTGCTTAAGAAGCCGGGCGAGAATAAGGCCCTGCTGGAACACGAACTGCGTCAGCTGCACGCGACCCGCGAGACCTTCCTGGCGACGTTGGCGCCGTATGGCCCCCGCACCTTGTCACTTTACAAAGCTCCCACCGGTCTTTGCTCCGAACCGGCCGAGTTTCTGTCCTTGCTGACAAATGGCGTGGCGCGCCGCGTGCTGGCGCCGACCGGCGACATGGGCCAGGGCCTGGCGACGCGACGTCTGTCCTTCGGCTTCGACGCTATGGAGTTCAGCGCCAGCGGCAATGAGCGCGCTAGCTTTTGCGCCATGATTTCGCTGAAGGATTATCCGCTGCGCTCGGTGCCCGGCATGCTGGACGGCGTGCTGCGCCTACCGTTCGAGATGGTGCTGACCGAAAGCTTCGCCTTTGTCGAACAGCAGACCGCGCTGTCGCGCATGACCCAGGCGCTGCGCCGGTTGCGCGCCGCCGACCATGACGCGCTTAGCCTGCGCAGCGAGCTGGCCTCCGCCAAGGACGATGTTGCGGCGGGCCGCGCCGCCTATGGCGAACATCACCTCTCAATCCTGGCACGCACGCCGAGCTTTGAAGCGCTGGACCAGGCCACCGCCGACATTCAGGCCGCGCTGGCCGAAACCGGCGCCATCGCTGTGCGCGAGGAAATGAATTTGGAGCCCGCCTTCTGGGCGCAATTCCCGGGCAACTTCGGCTTGATTGCGCGCAAGGCGATGCTGTCCACCGCCAACTTTGCGAGTCTCGCCAGCTTCCACAATCATCCCACCGGCCAGGCCAGCGACAATCATTGGGGCCAGCCCATCACGGTGCTGGAGACGACATCGTTCGGCCCCTATCACTTCAATTTCCATTCTGGGGACCTAGGAAACTTTACCATAATTGGCCCGTCCGGTTCGGGCAAAACTGCGCTCCTGGCTTTCCTTCTGGCGCAGGCCGAGCGGATGCAGCCGCGTATCGCCTATTTCGATAAAGATCGCGGCGCTGAAGGTTTCATCCGCGCCATTGGCGGGCGTTACGATGTTATCTCGCCAGGCACCCCTACCGGCTTCAATCCTCTGGCCCTGCCCGACAACGGCGAGAATCGCGCCTTCCTGGCCGAATGGCTGTCTCGTCTGCTGTCGTCCTACGGCGCGCCGCTCACGTCGGAAGACCGCGCCATTATCGCCGACGCCATCGACGCCAATTATGCGCAGGACCCCAGCCATCGCCGGCTGCGTTATCTGCGCGAACTGTTCCGCGGCACGCGCCGCCCCAGCGCCGGGGACCTGGCGGCGCGGCTGGGCGCCTGGTGCGACGGCGGTGAACATGCCTGGCTGTTCGACAATGAAGACGATGCGCTGGATGGGAGCATACGCATCCTGGGCTTCGACATGACACGACTGCTAAACTCACCGACCACCCGCACCCCCGCCATGATGTATCTGTTCCACCGTATCGAGCAGCGGTTAGACGGCACGCCGACCATCATCGTGGTCGACGAAGGCTGGAAGGCGCTGGATGACGATGTTTTTGTCGGCAAGATCAAGGACTGGGAAAAGACCATCCGCAAGCGCAACGGGCTGGTCGGCTTCTGCACCCAGAATGCCGATGACGCGCTGGAAAGCCGCGTCGGCCCCGCCATCATCGAGCAATCCGCCACCCAGATATTCTTCCCCAATCCCAAGGCGCGCGCCAGCGACTATATCGGCGGCTTCGGCCTGTCCGAGCATGAGTTTGAACTGGTGCGCAGCCTGCCCGACACCTCACGCTGTTTCCTTATCAAGCAGGCCGATCACAGCGTGGTGGCGCGTTTGGACTTGTCGGGTCTTACCGGCGAATTGAAAGTGCTGGCCGGCACCGAGACTAGCGTGCGCCAGCTGGACGCCTTGCGCGAAAAGCTGGGTGACGAACCACAAGCCTGGCTGGACGCCTTTATGAATAGCCGCGGCCGGAGCGTGGCATGAACGCCTGCTCCATCACGACGGACCTAGGCGTGGTGCGCGACGTACTGACCGCCGTGAATTGCAACACCAAGAGCTTTGCCCGCCTGGGCTATGAATCCCTGACAGCCGCCGGATCGCCGTTCCAGGCGGCGCTGACTGTGGCGCTGACCATTTATGTCGCGGTGATCGGTTATCGCCTGCTGTTCGGCAATGGCGCGCGGCTGGCCGACGGGCCGACCATCGCGCTGAAGATCGGCGCGGTGCTGGCGCTGGTGACCAGCTGGAGCCTGTTCCAGACGCTGGTGTTCGATGTCGCCGAACGCGCACCGCTGGAAATCGCCAGCATCATCTCCGCCCCCATGCGCGGATCGGCCATGGCATCCGATCCGGTGGCGGGCTTGCAGGCTGCCTATGACCGGCTTTCAGAAACCGCCACCGCCTTTGCCCATCCGCCCAAGAGCGTGCCCGACAAGGCCCAGGCCGATTACGCCACCGCCTCGCAGGCACTGACCATGGCGTCCAACGCTTTGTTCGTCGCCAGCGCCGGACTTATCGCCGTCGTCACCATCGCCATCGGCCTTTTGACCGCCACCGGTCCGCTGTTCATCGCCATGTTCCTGTTCTTCCAGACGCGGGGCTTTTTTGTGGGCTGGGTGCGGGCGCTGGGCGCCTGCTCCTTTGGCCTGATCGGGGCCTGGAGCCTGACGATCCTTATGCTGCATACCGTCCAGCCCTGGATGGAAAGCCTGTCGGACATTGGCGCAAACGGTATCGCCGATGCCCGAACCGGCATCACCGCCGCCATCATCGTCCTGGTGTTCTGCGCCAGTCAGTTCGCGGCACTGTTCGCGGCCATCGTGATCGCGCGCGGCTTCCGCCTGCCGGGCGCTGTCCGCACCACGACCGCGACGGCCGCACCTGCGCCGGCTGCCAGCCCGCTGGACATGATTTCGCGCCCCGCGCGCCTCGCCGAACAATTGGGACGCTACGAAACATCGTCCGTCACCATGGACCGGACCTTCGCGGCCGTCAGTGCTGCCGTCGCCGGACGTGGACCCGTGGTCGCCTCTGCGCAGGAGCGCATCGGTGACATGTACCGCCGCCCCGCGGTGAACCGCGAAACGAGACGCGGATGAGAAAAATCCTTTCATCCCTGATCTGCGCCACTTTCTTCGTCGCCACCACGCCGTCGCAGGGTGCCCTTATCCCTCGCCCTGGTTCGGGCGATCCGCGCATCTATGTAGTGGATTACGATCCCGCCCAGGTGGTGGAGCTGCACGCCACTTTGGGCTACCAGACTTTTGTTGAATTCGCGTCTGACGAGCATATCGAGAATGTCGCGGTGGGTGACGCCGCAGGCTGGCAGATCACGCCTAACCGCGCCGCCAACCTGTTGTTCGTCAAGCCGCTGAACGACGTACCCACCACCAACATGACGGTTGTGACCAACTATCGCCGCTATTCCTTCGAGCTCAGCGTACGCCCACATGCCCCGTCCAGCGGCAATAGCATCGTCTACACCTTGCGCTTTCAGTATCCCGAAGTGGCGGTCGCCACCGTCATGGCCAAGCCATCCGCGCCCGAAGCCCCGCCACTGCCCAATGTGGCGAACGCCGCCTACAGCTATGACGGCTCGCCCCGCATCGTGCCGTCGCGGGTGTTCGATGACGGCAAGGCAACCTATTTCGAATTCTCCGACGGCGATTCCTATCCCGCCATTTTCTCTCTGGACGGCGACAAGAATGAACAGGTGGTCAACACCTATATGCGTAGCGGCTATATCGTCGCCGACCAGGTGTCGCGCGGCTTCGTGCTGCGCCAGGGCGCCGACGTCACCCGCGTTTACAATGACGGTTTCCGCGCGCCCGGGCCGGGGCCGCAAAGCCCCCGCCGCCGGGCCCAAAGCTGCTGGATCTGCCTATGAGCAATATCCCTCCCGAACTGGCCCGCAGTCCAGTGTTCGAGCGCGGCAACGGACTTCATCCCGGTCTGGTGCGTTCAGGTTCGTCCTGGGGTGTGGGCCTGGGTGTCGTCGTCGCCTGCGTGCTGGGCGTGATCACTTTCATGTCCCTGTCCAGCGCACGCCAGGCGCGCCAGCAACCGGTGGCGCAAGTAGTTCCACCAGCGCCCAAGCCCACGCCCATTGTCGTGGCCCAAGCGCCTGCGCCCATCCTTGTCCAGGCCGCTGCACCAGAGCCTTTGCCACCGACACCAGACAATCGCACGCCCGCCATGGTGGTGGATTTCAGCCAGGCGCCCGCCGCCGACACGGTGGCCACGACAGTGGTGCAGGCAGGCGCACCGAGCGCGGCATCGGCCGCCGCCGACGACAAGCTATCGCCGGATGAGCGTTTCTCTGCCAAGGTCGGAAACTCTAATCTAGACGTGGCCCATTCCTCCCGGCTTCGCGATCTCACGCATACCGCACCGCAAGGCACCATCATTCCCGCCGTTCTGGAAACCGCGATCAATTCCGACTTACCCGGTTTCGTGCGCGCCGTGGTCAGCCGCGACGTGCGCGGCTTTGACGGCACCATGGTGCTGATCCCCCGTGGCTCCAAGCTGATGGGCCAGTATCGCAGCGGAGTGGCGCTGAGCCAGACCCGCGCCTTTGTGGTGTGGTCGCGGGTGTTGACCCCCGACGGCGTTTCCGTCGACATCGGATCACCCGGCACCGACCAGCTGGGCCGGGCCGGAATTGAAGGCGAAACCGACACACATTTCTTCGAGCGTTTCGGCAGCGCCATCCTGCTGTCGGTGATGGGCGCCGGGTTGAATGCGCTGAGCGACAACAACGCCAACACCGCCATCATCATCGGCTCGTCGCAGCAGGCCAGCCAGGTCGCAACCATCGCGCTGCAGAAGCAGATCGACATTTCCCCCACCATCAAGGTGGCCCAGGGCACACCGCTGCAGGTCTTCATGACCCGGGATCTCGATTTCGCGGGCACATCGAAATGACGACAGGCGTCTATCTCGACACCTATCTGTCGGCGCTGGCCCCATGGTTGATGCGCGACGATGTCACCGATCTGCTGATCAACCGGCCTGGCGAAGTGTGGATCGAAACCACCAGCGGCATGCTGACCCGCATCGCTGCGCCGCAGCTAACCGATGTGGTGCTGAGCCGGCTGGCGCGCCAAATCGCCGCCGCCACACATCAGTGCGTCAACCGCGAGCAGCCCTTGTTGTCGGCCACTCTGCCCGACGGCGGCAGGGTGCAGATCATCGCCCCGCCCGCAACCCGTGAGGGCATGGCCATCGCCATTCGCAAGCATGTGATTTCAGACCTGTCAGTGGACGATCTGGCGCAGACTGGGCTTTTCGCCGAAGGCCCGGCCAGCGGACGGCGCTCGGCCCGCGACGATGAACTGGCGGCGATGCTGAAGAGCGGCGACCGCGGCGGCTTTTTGAAGAATGCGGTGCGCGCCAAGAAGACCATCGTAATTAGCGGCGGCACCTCCACCGGCAAGACCACCTTGCTGAATGCCTTGGTGCGCGAGATCGATACTAATCAGCGTTTGCTAGTGATCGAGGATGCCCCGGAAATCCGCCTGGACCGTCCCAATGCCGTGGGCCTGATAGCAGTGCGCGGCGAACAGGGCGAGGCGCAGGTGGATGCCGATGACCTGCTGCGCGCATCCCTGCGCATGCGGCCCGACCGCATCTTGCTGGGCGAACTGCGCGGCAAGGAGGCCTTCGCCTTCCTTCGCGCCGTCAACAGCGGCCATCCCGGCTCCATCACCACCGTTCATGCCGACAGTCCCGAAGGCGCCATCGACCAGATCGCGCTGCTGGCCATGACCAGCGGGCTCGATCTGGGCTGGAGCCACATCCAGACCTATGTGCGCCAGGTGATAGACGTGATCGTACAGCTGGACCGGCAGAACGGGAAACGCCGGGTGTCGGACATCCAGTTCTTGGGCAGCACAATGCCTGAGCTTGCTCCTGCCTGACGTCTCCCTTGGCTGATAGGAACAGATCAGCGAAGGGGTATTAGGATTAAGGACTGAGTGAAGGCACGCTATACGCTTGAGTTCAAGCAGGAGGCGGTGCGGCTTGTGCATGGCGGTGAGAAGATATCGGCGGCATCTCGGACGCTGGGTGTGTCGGGTCAATCGCTGGATAACTGGGTTAAGGCGGAGGCGGCCGGTCGGCATCGCGATGTCCGTGGCAAAACCGTGGGCGCTGAACAGATGGAGATCGCGCGGCTGAAGGCAGAGCTGTCGCGGGTGCGCATGGAGCGCAACATCCTAAAAAGCGGCGGTATACTTCGCTAGGAAGTCGCGGTGAGGTAAGCCTTTATCGAGCGACATCGTGGCATCTAACCAATCGTGGTCCAGTGCCGTGTCCTGCAGGTCAGCGTTAGCGGCTATCATCAGCACCGATTGCGGCAAGCCGCGGAGGTTGGCCCGAACCAGCCACACCGCCGGCTAAGCAACATAGCCTTGGCGGTGCACATCAAGGCTGTCTTCGCGGAGATGAAAGGGGCCTATTTCCACTCGGCAGTTTCTGGCAGAGGGCAACCCGCCAGGGAAGTCACCTAGGACGCAATCTTAGATGACACAACTGTGACGCCGTCCCAGAAGGAAACAATCATGTTGCAACTACAAAAATAATTTCCCGAATAGAAGAAAAATCATCCCAAATTTCTGTCGCGCCGTGTTGTCCGCTATGCTAACATTAATTTGGTAAAAACTAATGATTCCTCAAATTCTACGAGCAATTCTGGTTGGAGTCTGCTGTATCGTTGCGGGTTGCGACGGAAGCAATAATTCCTCTTCGTCAGGTTTCTCCGGGACGACAACGCCCACAACTCCAAGCTTGACGTCAGCAGAAGCCGGCAGGTTTCTGACGCAGGCAACGTTTGGCCCGACGCAGGCGGACGTCACCGCCCTGCAATCCTCGACCTTCGCCGCTTGGCTCTCCTCGCATACAGCGGCTCCGGTTTCCACGCCAACGCACCTTACATGGGCCGAACAGAGACTTGTGCAACTCCAGGCCGTTTCTTCGACCGCAAAACTCAGCTCAAGTCAGTTCTACGAATCCTTCTGGATGCAGGTCGCTTCTAGCCCAGATCAGCTGCGTCAGCGCGTGAAATATGCCCTATCCCAGATTTTCGTCATTTCGCTGATCGACCCCGGCGTGGATGTCCGGGGCGCTGCGTCCTATTACGACATGCTGGGGGCAAATGCGTTCGGAAATTTCCGCACCCTGATGAACGATGTCACCTATCACCCTATGATGGGGGCGTATCTGACCTATATGTCCAACCAGAAAGAGTCGGGAACCCGGACGCCAGACCAGAACTATGCGCGCGAGCTCATGCAGCTCATGTCAATCGGTCTGTTCAAGCTGAACACTGATGGTACACGGCAGCTCGATTCCACAGGCAATCCGATACCGACCTATTCGGAGACTGACATTCTGGGGCTGGCAAAGGTCTTCACCGGACTGGGTTGGTATTCACCAACCCCGACGTCCACGACCTATACCGGCGGTAACAAGGATCCGAATGCGACCGTCACCCCCATGACGATTTACAACCAGTTTCACAGCATATCCCAGAAGGATTTTCTGGGCGTATCGATACCGGCCTCGACGACCGCGGACACAGCTGCAGACGTCAAGTTCGCACTTGATACAATCTTCAACCACCCCAATATAGGACCCTTCATTGCCTATCGGCTGATCCAGCAGCTTGTCACGTCAAATCCCACCCCCGCATATGTTCAGCGGGTAGCGACCGTTTTCAACAACAACGGCAAGGGTGTTCGTGGTGACATGGCCGCCGTGGTCACGGCAGTCCTGACCGATACCGAGGCCCGTGACATGACAAGCGTGTCTTCGCCAAGTTTTGGCAAGCTGCGTGAACCGATCTTGCGGCTGGCGCACTGGATGCGTGCTTTTTCGGCGACATCCCAGTCGGGAAACTGGCTCATGGGTTCAACATCGGCCAATACCTCCCTTGGGCAATCGCCATTGACCTCACCTTCGGTTTTCAATTTCTGGCCGCCGGGATATGCGCCGCCCAACACCCAGCTGGCTTCGCATAATTTGTTGTCGCCGGAATTCCAGGGGGTCGATGAAGTTTCCGTCTCCGGATATCTCAATACCATGCAATCTGCCATTGGCTCTGGTATCGGATCCGTACCAACCAACGGGACAGGCCCGGACATACAATCAACATATGTGCAGGAAGTAGCTGTCGCTAACGATGCGAATGCGCTTGCTGATCGCATGAACCTTCTTCTTCTCTATGGGCAGATGACTTCAACACTTCGGCAGCGTCTGGTTGACGCAATCAATGGCGTGACGATACCGGGGGGCACTGCAACACAAGCCCAGATCAATGCCGCATTACTTAATCGCGCAAAGATCGCGGTCTTTTTGACAATGGCGTCGCCAGACTATCTGGCACAGCGTTGAGAGAACTTTTGTGACACAGGGCCAGCACTCTCGCCGTGAATTTTCCCGATACCTGGCCGGGTTGGCATTGGGTGCGGGTACAGCGTCGCCATTTGCCGTGCAACTGGCAGCCATGAGCGCTGCATCAGCCCAGACGGCGGGTTCCTACAAGGCTCTGGTGTGCATATTCTTGTTTGGCGGCAATGACGCTCATAACACAGTGCTCGCAACGGACGCTGACACCTTCGGGCGTTATTTCTCGGCGCGAAATGTCGGAACCGACCAGATCGCGCTCATGCCGGTCGGAACAGCTCCTCAGGACCTGGGCGCTGTCTCGCCCTTCAATGGGCGGACCGTGACGCGCGCCACCCCTGAATTCTGGGGCAGCGTCCTTCCCATTGTGCCTTCACAAGCCCAGTCCATTCCCGCAGGCACGAATGCGACGACCCGAACTTTTGCATTGCATCCGATGCTTTCGCCACTCATTCCGCTCTTTAATGCGAAGAGGCTGGGTATACTGGCGAACGTCGGCACCCTGAAGCAGCCGACCACAAAGGCCCAATACAACGCAAAATCAGTTTCGTTGCCCGTCAATCTCTACTCCCATAATGACCAGCAATCGGCATGGCAATCCGGGGGTCCGCTTGGGACGCGATATGGTTATGGCGGCTTGATGGCTGATCTGATCCTATCTGGCAACACCAACAGCATATTTACCGCGATTTCGGCTGCCGGCAACGCAGTGTTCATGTCGGGTCACACTGCGGTCCAGTATCAGGTATCAAATGGCACCACACCGGCTGTTCCCATTCCGAGCGCGGTGGCCAGCAGCCTGTTTGGCTCTACTGTTGCGAGCAAAAATCTTTCGGCAATCATTCGGGACACCTCGTCGACAAGCTACTTCGCCAGCGACCAGGCCACGGTCGTCAAGAGATCGATGGATTCGGTGACCATGCTGAATGCTTCGTTCACGACCAGCACGGTCCAAGGTATAACGACCGTACCGACTTTTACTAATCCCATCACAAATACAGTTCAAACCAACAGCCTGGCGGTGCAGCTGCAGACAGTGGCCCGCTTAATCGCCGCCAGCTCCCAGCTCGGCGCAAAGCGACAGATATTTTTTGTCAGTCTTGGCGGGTTTGATACGCATCAGTCTGAAAATACCACTCAGCCAAATCTTCTTGCATTACTTGCCCAGGGGCTCAGCTATTTCGACGCCGCGCTATCTAATGTGGGCGGGGTGGACATGCGCGCCTCCGTGACGGCCTTTACCGCTTCAGATTTCAGTCGCACCTTCACTTCTAATGGAGCCGGCACAGATCACGCTTGGGGCTCTCACCACTTCATGTGGGGCGGTGCAGTCAAGGGTGGGACGATCTACGGCCAGTACCCCACGCTTGGAGTCGATACCGGTACGTTCAAAAATCCCGACATGGTCGGTAATGCACTCATCCCCACGACTTCGGTTGATCAGTATATAGCTACGATCGGCGCTTGGTTCGGGACTTCACCTACTGATCTCGCCACGATCTTTCCGAATTTGGCAAATTTCTCGGTCAAGAACATCGGCTTTGTATAATTTAGCTTTTCCGCCGTCAGTATGGCCTTCCAAAGACAAGAAAACTTGGGACGTGGCCATTGCCCCAGGCCACATCCTCGATAGTCAAGGCCCGGCTTCCAATTGGGCGCCGGCGACAAGAACTACCAACGTCCATCACTACGGGCGCTGGCTTGCATATGCGCAAAGCCAAGGGCTTCTTGAGCCTGACATTGGGCCGGCGCCGCGATGCACCCAAGACGGAGTTAGGACATACATAAAATATTTGCAGAAAGACCTAGCTCCGGAAACCGTAGTCTCCAGCATTATCGGCCTTACCGTGATGATGAAGGCGATGGTTCCTGAGCAAGAATGGCATTGGCTCGCCGGGGCGAGCAGCGCCCTAAAGCGAACTGCAAAACCGAGCAAAGACAAGAGATCCCGCATACGACCTTCAGAAGAAATCTACTGCGCTGCCTTAGAAAACCTAAGGCTCCTCGCCAAGACGGAGCTTTCTGAAAAGCGACACGTTGCTGCATTCCGGAATGCACTGATGCTCGCCATTCTCACGGCATGCCCTATTAGGCGAAAGAATTTTTCCGCACTCCGCTTGGGCAAGAGCCTGACAAGACTAGAAGATGGCTGGCGTATACGTTTTCCGGCTGAAGAGGTGAAAAACAAACACCCCATTGACTTACAAGTCCCTGCAGGTGTCATCGTGTATCTTGATCGCTATCTGCAAGAGATACGCCCGCGGTTAGCTGCTGGCCGTAGTTGTGATCGCGTTTGGCTAAATTGGTACGGTCAGCCCTTAAATGGGCACGCGATCTACCTGCTGTTCGTTAGCTATACACGCAAGCTCTTCGGAAGCGCGATCAATCCCCACCTGCTGCGCGACTGTGCTGCATCGAGCATGTGGCCAAGGTCACCTTCAGTTGCCTTGGCCGCCGGTCATCTTCTCGGCCACACCAATTTCAGGACCACCGAAAAAT
>CAMAPL010000033.1 GCA_945860165.1 Rhizobium sp. Q54 | reverse complement strand
CTGGTCACCGGCATCAAGGTCATCGACCTGCTCTGCCCCTACACCAAGGGCGGCAAGATCGGCCTGTTCGGCGGCGCCGGCGTCGGCAAGACCGTGACCATGCAGGAACTGATCAACAACATCGCCAAGGCGTATGGCGGTTACTCGGTTCTGGCCGGCGTGGGCGAACGTACCCGCGAAGGCAACGACCTCTATCACGAGATGATCGAGTCCAACGTCAATGTGGACCCCAAGAAGAACGGCTCGACCGAAGGCTCCAAGTGCGCCCTGGTCTATGGCCAGATGAACGAGCCGCCGGGCGCCCGCGCCCGCGTCGCCCTGACCGGCCTTTCCGTCGCCGAATATTTCCGCGATGTCGAAGGCAAGGACGTGCTGCTATTCATCGACAACATTTTCCGCTTCACCCAGGCCGGCTCGGAAGTGTCGGCACTGCTGGGCCGCATCCCGAGCGCGGTGGGCTATCAGCCGACCCTGGCGACCGAGATGGGCAACCTGCAGGAACGCATCACCTCGACCAACAAGGGTTCGATCACTTCGGTGCAGGCGATTTACGTGCCGGCCGACGATTTGACCGACCCGGCGCCCGCCGCCTCCTTCGCGCACTTGGACGCCACCACCGTGTTGTCGCGTGACATCGCCGCCCAGGCGATTTTTCCGGCAATCGACCCGCTGGACTCCACATCGCGCATTCTAGACCCCCAGGTGATCGGTGAAGAGCATTACACCGTCGCCCGCCGCGTCCAGGAAGTGCTGCAGTCTTACAAGGCGCTTAAGGACATCATCGCCATTCTGGGCATGGACGAACTGTCGGAAGACGACAAGCTGACCGTGGCGCGCGCCCGCAAGATCAGCCGTTTCTTCAGCCAGCCCTTCTTCGTGGCCGAGCAGTTCACCAACACGCCGGGCAAGTTCGTTGAACTGGCCGACACCATCCGCAGCTTCAAGGCGATTGTGGACGGCGAGTATGACCACCTGCCCGAGCAGGCCTTCTACATGGTCGGCCCGATCGAGGAAGCCGTGGCCAAGGCGGCAAAGATGGCGTCCGAAACCTCGAAGGCCGCCTAAGCCGTGGCCGTCAAGATCGCCTTCGACCTGGTTTCGCCGGAGCGGCTGCTGCTATCGACGGAAGCCGACATGGTCACGGTGCCAGGCACCGAGGGCTATATGGGCGTGATGGCGGGCCATGCCCCCCTCGTCTCCACCCTGCGCGCTGGCATGATCGATGTGCAGACCGACGGCAAGGACGACCGCTATTTCATCCGCGGCGGCTTTGCCGAGATCAGCCCGGCCAAGATCACGGTCCTGGCCGAGGAAGCAGTGCCAATGACCGAACTGGACCTAGAAGTGCTGGACCAGCGCATTCTTCACGCCCAGGACGACGAGATTGCCGCCAAAACGGACAAGGACCGCCAGGCGGCCGGCCAAATGGTGGATGACCTCAAACTGGTCCGCGCCGCCTTTTAGACCGTAGGCTGATTAACCAGAGACCCTCGCCCCTTTGGCGGGAGAGACCTATTTTGCTATACAAGTGTCCCGAAAATCTAGAGCGGCAATCATGACGGTTACAACCGTCTACAAACAGAGCTGGACGATGGACGATGTCCATTGGTCGCTGTTCGACCAGCAAAAGGTCGAACCGACCCTGCTGGCTGCCATCAAGGCCGCCGCCCTGGTCGAATACAACGCGCCCGATTACGTGGTCTATCTCAAGCGCATCTTCGCCGATTCCAGCGCCGCCACCCTCGCTTCCATCGAGCAATGGGGCCAGGAGGAAAGCCAGCACGGCCTCGCGCTGGGCCGCTGGGCCGAGTTGGCCGATCCGGATTTCAAGCTGGAGGAAGCTTTTGTCCGATTCCGCAAGGGCTATACCCCGAACCACTTCGCGGTCCATGAAGCCGACTCGGTGCGCGGCTCACGCCGGGGCGAGATGATCGCCCGATGCGTGGTAGAAAGTTGCACCTCCTCCTATTACTCGGCCATCCGGGACGCCACCGAGGAGCCGGTTTTGAAAGAGATCGCCGGCCGCATCGCCGCTGACGAGTACCGCCACTACAAGCTGTTCTACGACACGCTGAACGCCCAAACCGAACCAGATATCGGTTTCTGGAAACGGCTGATGATCGCGGTGGGACGGGTGCGCGAAAGCGATGATGACGAACTCGCCTATGCCTATTACTGCGCGAATGTCCCGCCTGAGAAAAAGGCGATGACACCTTATAAGCGCAAGAAATATTCTCGGCTATCGGCCAATGCCAGCATGGCGGTCTACCATCGCAAGCACATCCAGAAGCTGGTACAGATGGTGGTCAAAGTTGTCGGTGCCAACCCGCATGGCTGGCTGGCCAACCTAGCTGGCGCTCTTCTCTGGCACCGTCTCCAGGCCCGTTCGGCCTAATCACCCACCGGTTCAAAAGCCCCGGTCTTCTCATTGCGCACTAGCAGCCGTCCCGAGGCGACGCCGAAATAGGCGCCGTGCAGCGCCAGTTCGCCCTTCTCCACCGCCGATTTCACGAAAGGAAAGGTCATCAGGTTCCTGAGGCTGAGCTCGACGGAGGCGAATTCCAGCTTGCGCAGGTAGCTCTCCTCGCCCTCATCGCCTTGCGGCCCGATGGCCTGGGCGGCCGGGGCGATCTGGCTCATCCATTTGCCGATGAAGTCACTTTCGGTCAGGGGCGCGTCGTCGCGGACAAAGGCCTTGATGCCGCCGCAGAAGGCGTGCCCCAGCACCACGATATGCGCCACCTTGAGCGCCCGCACCGCGAATTCCAGCGCCGCGCTGGCGCCATGCTGGCCACCGCCCGGCTCGTAGCGCGGCACCAGATTGGCCACATTGCGCGCCACCAGGATTTCGCCCGGCGCGGCGTCGAAAATCACTTCCGGCGACACCCGGCTGTCGACGCAGCCCATCACCATGATGCTGGGCTTCTGCCCCAGCCCCGCCAGTTCCTGATAGCGGGCGCGTTCGGAAGCAAAGCGGCTGCCGATAAAATTGCGATAGCCGCGTGCCAGTCTTTCAGGAAACACGAATCACGCCTTCCGCTTGACCATCATCTGCTTGATCTCGCCGATGGCCTGGGCCGGGTTCAATCCCTTCGGGCAGGTGTTGGTGCAGTTCATGATGGTGTGGCAGCGATAGAGCCGGAACGGGTCTTCCAGATTGTCCAGGCGCTCGCCGACCTGCTCGTCGCGGCTGTCGGCCAGCCAGCGATAGGATTGCAGCAAGGCCGCCGGGCCCAGATAGCGTTCCGAATTCCACCAATAGCTGGGGCATGAGGTCGAGCAGCAGGCGCAGAGGATGCACTCGTAGAGCCCGTCCAACTTGGCGCGGTCTTCCGGGGTCTGCTTCCATTCCTTTACCGGCTCAGCCGTCTTGGTCTGCAGGAAGGGCTGGATGGAGGAATACTGGGCGTAGAAATTCGTCAGGTCCGGCACCAGGTCCTTGACCACCGGCATATGCGGCAAGGGATACACAGCCACTGCGCCCGAGACATCGTTGATCGCCTTGGTGCAGGCCAGCGTATTGCCGCCCGCGATGTTCATGGCGCAGGAACCGCACACGCCCTCGCGGCAGGAACGGCGGAAGGCCAGGGTCGGGTCGATCTCGTTCTTGATCTTGATCAGCGCGTCCAGGACCATCGGCCCGCAGCTGTCCAGGTCGACTGTAAAGGTGTCGAGGGTGGGATTGCCGACGCCATCGGGATCGTAGCGATAGACTTTGAATTCCTTGGTGCGCTTGGGCTTCTTGCCGTTCACTGCCTTGTCGGCGGGCCACACCTTGCCCTTTTTCACCCGGCTGGCCTTGGGCAGCATGATCTCGACCATTTACGGGCAACTCCTGGACACAGGTGATTTGCGCCTATTTTGCCATGGCGGCGCGGAAGCAAACAACCCGTTCGGCCTGACAAAAATCCCCATAGGGGCTTTTTGTTCAGCGGCCTCACCTACGCGACAATCTGCTCGAACACCCATGCGATTTCAGCAGGTGAATCCTTCATCGTGCCACTGACCACCAGCTGCTCGGCCCGGCGCACCACCGGCCCACCCAGATAGACGCTTTCCTCCACATCCAGCGCCCCGCCACCGGCCCGGAACCGCCAGCCCTCGCCGCCCGGCAGCTTGAGGAGGATGCCGCCGCCGTCCAGCCGCGATACCCGCACATCGGGATGAATGTGAAACCGCAACGCGAAATTGCGCCCCGCCGCCGCACGCTCGTTCACCGGCACCAGCCGGTCGCGGCCCGTCACCATCAGGCCTTGGGGCGACATGGTGATCTGGCGCTCATGGCGGACACCAAACATCAGGGCATAGGCGTCATGCATCGCCTCGGCCGTCCAGCCCTGCGCCGTTTCGACCCGGCGCGCCACGGGCTCCCTGGGGCCGTCCATCAGGCGCGGACCCAGCAGGTCGCGCGCGATCCCGGCGGGAAGGATATGGGCGCTGGAAGTATCGGACAGGGTCAGGGTGGAATGGGCCGCAGTGGCGCGCAGCACCGCGTTCCAGGCCTGATGGGTCAGCCCCCCGGCGCCGCAATTAACGACGATGCGGTCATTGCCGGACGAGAGTTCGAACGCCCCTGCCCCGGCATGCGCGCCGATTGCGAAGGCGCCGGGCGGCGTCTTGCCGCAATCCAGCAGACAGAGCGTGCGGCCGGCGGCCAGCCGCTGATAGGCGCTATGCCGCGCGTGATGAAAAGGCTGGCCGCGAATATCGTCGCGCGCCAGCAGGCCCGCGATCATGCGCGGATCGCCTTCCGCGCCGCCATTGAACAGCGCCAGCGCGCCATCGGCATGACGGAAGAAACGCAGCATGGGTGCGATCCGGTCATGGGCGTTGCGCAGGGCATGGGGCGGCTCCTGGTCCACCGCGCTCAGCGCCTCCATCACCATGATCACATGGCGGTAGGCGGACAGCAGCGCCTCGGGCGAGCGGCTGACATGGCCGCCATCGGGCAATATCTGGCGCTCTATCTCCGCTTCTAGCCGCGCCATGCCGGTTTCCAGCCGTTTGCGGCTGTCGTCCAGGCACAGGCCCGACAGCGCCAGAACCGCGGCAGCTTCCAGACGCGGCAGACCGTCAGGCGCCTCGGCCGAGATGCGTTCCAGCATACGGCACTGTTCGCGCAAGGATACGAACAGGCGCGAGCGCCACATCATCTCGGAATTCAGGAGCACCAACCGGCCATGGCTGAAGATATGTGCCAGCCGCCGCGCCATGATGTGGGACGCCCAGACTGGCTCGGAATACTTGCTGTAGCGCTTGACCCATTGGCCGATCAGGTTGGTGGCCAGCCGCCGCGACCCATCGCCGCCAGCGGTGGACAGCGCCGGAAGCCAGGCGAAGCTGTGCAGCGCCTCATGCCAGGCGGCATTGGGCGGCGTCAGGTCATAGACCGAAAATCCGTCAGGCACGTCTACGGTCTGACCGTGAAAACGAAAGCGTCCCCTGAGCAGGCTGTCGGCCTCTTCCAGGCGGCGTGGCAGCGCATCCCAGGGATAGAACACGATGTGATCTGCCAGCGGGCCCTTGAGGATACGGCGATAGATCCAGCCGCGCCGCCACCAGACATGGAACGGTGCCAGGACGCGGCGAATGCCGGCCCTTGTCAGTTCTGGCAGGAGCGGCAGAAGCTGCTGCACCTGCACGTCTAAACTCTCAAGGCTTTGATGTTGCCGGCGTAGCAGGGCTGTCCGCCCTGAAACACGGCGGTGCCCGCAACCAGCACGGTGGCGCCCGCGGCAACGGCGCGTTTCGCCGTTGCCGGCGTGATGCCGCCATCGACTTCCAGCGCGATGTCCCGTCCGGTGGCGTCGATGCGCTTTCTCGCTGCGGCGATCTTGTCCAGCTGGCTTTCGATAAAGCTCTGGCCGCCGAAACCGGGATTGACGCTCATGATCAGGATCAGGTCCACCAGCTCCATCAGATTGTCCAGCGCGTCGATGGGCGTGCCGGGATTGAGGACCACGCCGGCCTTTTTGCCCAGCTTGCGGATATGCTGAAGCGTGCGATGGACATGCGGGCCGCTTTCCGGATGCACCGTCAGCCCGTCGGCGCCCGCCTGCGCGAAGGCCTCGATATAGGGGTCGACCGGCGAGATCATCAGATGGACGTCGAACGGCCTGGTGGCATGGGCGCGCAGCGCCGTCACCACCGCCGGACCGATGGTGATATTGGGCACGAAATGCCCGTCCATCACATCGACATGGATCCAGTCGGCACCCGCCGCCTCGATGGCGGCGATCTCCGCGCCAAGCTTGGAGAAGTCTGCGGACAGGATGGAGGGCGCGATCAGGACAGGTTTTGCCATGAGGGTTAAGTGCCGGATTCCGGCACGGGTTGCAACGCTCGCCGGTCTCGGGCCACCGCCAGCAGCAGCACCAGGGTGGGCAGCCAGATCACCCGGGACTGGTAGCGGTCATGGGGGTTGGAGAAGGTGCCGCAGATAACGGCGTTGCCAACCAGCCCCAGCAACACCACAGCCGGGAAGGCGCCGCTGCGCCAATTGCGCCGCGCGCCCGCATGCTGGATCAGCAGCAGCAGTCCCAGCAGCGACATCGCACCCGCCGGGACATGGATCAGGTTCAGGATCTTGAACCGCAGCAGGCCCTGCTGCTGGCGGGCGCCCAGATAGTCGCTCACCTGGTTGGGGATGATCCGCCGAAAGCCCGCCTCCAGCACCCAATTCTGCGGCTCGATGCCGTCACCGGTCCGGAACATCAGGAATTGCAGCACCGAGTCAAAGATGGCGGCACGCAGATGCATGAAAGGGTAGCGCTGCAGGCTGTCGAGGATGATGCGGCGGTCTTCTTCCAGCTGCTGCTGGCCGGTGAAGCCGCCAAGCTCGCGGAAGCTACTGCTGGAACTCCACAGCCAGGCATCGGCGCGCATGTTCAGCTTGGCCTTGTAGCCGCAGAGTTTGTAGGCCGCATTGCCATTGGGGGGACAGGTTTCGTCCATCAGCCGCTTGACGATGCCGTCCTGCACCAGTCGGGCAAAGACGAAGACCGAGCCCGACTTGCTGATGAAGAGATTGCCGGTCAGGACGAAATTGCCCGTCACGATCAAGGCCAATGCCGTGAACAGCCCAATCAGGCCGTGCTTGAGGCGCGGGACAGGCAAAGCGGGATAATGATGCGCCGCCCATTTCAGCAGTGCGGTGCAGATCAGGATACCGGAGATCAATCCCAGATGCGAAGGATGACAGGCCACCGCCAGGCCGGTGATGCCGGCCACCCAGCGGGTGCGGACCTTACCGATCCGGTCGGCGCGGAACAACAGCAGCCAGCAACCCATGATCACCAGCGGCGTGAAACAGTCCGGTTCGACCTGTCCGGCATACCATCCGATCCCGGTAAGGACCGTCAGCGTGGCGCCGACGACGACAAGACCTTCCAAGGTCAGTCCCGGCACTTCGGCGCGCGCGGTTTCCAGGATGATGTAGCTGGTCAGCAGCGCCTGCACGCCTATGATAGGCCACAGGCTGAAAGCGCCGCCCGTGACAAATAGCAGGTCGGCATAGACGGGCGAACGCTCGACCAGAAAGACATGGCCCAGCCCTTCCAGCACATAGGCGCCGGTGTCGTAAAAGATGACCGGAAAGCCGTTCCAGACGGCGACCCCAAGGAACATCAGGCTGAGAATGCCCACCCCCAGCGCACAGGCCCGCACGCCTTCAACCGGCATGGCCAGCCGAAACCCCTTAAGCGATGATTCGCGCATTGTCCCCCGCGGATAGAATTTGCCGCATGCCGGGTGGGAATGCGATAGCCGGTCTGCGGTTGGCGCGGTTGACTAGTGGTGCCCCGCCCCTAAAATATAACCCTGTTCTTTTTTGCTCGTCTTGGAAGGCTTTTATGGCGGACATCCCGCAGCAACCGGTCGCGGCCAGCCGCCCACTTTCTCCCCATCTCACCGTCTATCGCTGGCCGGTCACGATGATGACCTCCATCCTGCATCGTGCCACGGGCATGGCGCTGACGGGTGGCGCGGTGATCCTCGCCTGGTGGCTGGTCGCCATCTCCAACGGGCTGGACGGCGGCTATCAGATCTTCATGGCGCTGGCGTCGTCGCCGCTGGGCATGCTGGTGCTGTTCGGCGCCACATGGTCGCTGGCCTATCATTTTTTCAACGGCCTGCGGCACCTCGCCTGGGACCTGGGCTACGGCTTCGACAAAAAGCTGGCGGAGCGCAACAGCGTCATCATCTTCGCCCTCTCCTTCGCGTCGGCCATCGCGATCTTCGCCATTGTCTGGACCGGTCACGGGGGATATCTGCAATGAGGTCGCTGCAAACGCCGCTGCATCGCGTGAAGAGCCTGGGCGCGTCCCATTCGGGCACCGGCCATTTCTGGCGCCAACGGATCACCGCCGCCGCCCTGGTCCCGCTGTCGCTCTGGTTTGCCTATGTCGCGATCGGGCTGTCGGGCACCAGCACCTCCGCCCCGCTGCAATTCTTCGCCCATCCGGTGAACGCGATCCTGATGGCGGCGTTCGTCATCATCTCGCTCTATCACGCGGCGCTGGGCGTGCAGGTGGTGATTGACGACTATGTTCATTCGACAGGCATGAAGATCTTCCTCTTCCTGCTGGTGCGCCTTTTCGTCATCGCCACCGGCTCGGCCTGTATCATAGCGCTGTTGCGCATTTCCGTTTTCTAGGACGTCTTCATGCCCGCCTATAATATCGTTGATCATACGTTCGATGTCGTCGTTGTCGGCGCCGGGGGCGCGGGCTTGCGTGCCACCCTGGAATGCGCCGCGCGCGGGCTGAAGACCGCCTGCATCACCAAAGTTTTTCCCACCCGCAGCCATACCGTGGCGGCGCAGGGCGGCGTTGCGGCGAGCCTTGGCAACATGGGCGAAGATGACTGGCGCTGGCACATGTACGACACCGTCAAGGGTTCGGACTGGCTGGGCGACCAGGACTCCATCGAATATCTCTGCCGCAATGCGCCGGAGGCGGTGTACGAGCTGGAGCATTTCGGCATGCCCTTCAGCCGCACCGAGGAAGGCAAGATCTACCAGCGCGCCTTTGGCGGCATGACCAGCAATTATGGCAAGGGCATCGTTCAGCGCACCTGCGCCGCCGCCGACCGCACCGGCCATGCCATGCTGCACACGCTGTACGGCCAGTGCATCAAGCATGAAGTCAATTTCTTCATCGAGTATTTCGCCCTCGACCTGATCATGGAAGACGGCGCCTGCCGCGGCGTGATGGCGTGGAATCTGGATGACGGCACCATCCACCGTTTCCGCGCCCACAAGGTCATCCTGGCCACCGGCGGTTATGGCCGCGCCTATGCCAGCTGCACCGGCGCCCACACCCAGACCGGCGACGGCAATGCCATGGTGCTGCGCGCCGGCCTGCCGCTGCAGGACATGGAGTTCGTGCAATTCCACCCCACCGGCATTTTTGGCGCCGGCGTCCTGATCACCGAGGGCGTACGAGGCGAAGGCGGCTATCTGACCAATTCGGAAGGCGAGCGTTTTATGGAGCGCTATGCCCCCAACGCCAAGGACCTGGCCTCGCGCGATGTGGTCAGCCGCGCCATGACCATCGAAATCCGCGAGGGCCGCGGCGTCGGGCCCGGCAAGGATCACATTCATCTTCACCTGTCGCATCTCGACCCCAAGATCATCCACGAACGCTTGCCCGGCATTTCGGAGAGCGCGCGTATTTTCGCGGGAGTGGACGTCACCAAGGAACCGATCCCGGTGCTGCCGACGGTGCATTACAATATGGGCGGCATCCCCTGCGCCTATACCGGCGAGGCGCTGACCCTCAAGGACGGCAATCCCGATACCGTGGTGCATGGGTTGATGGCGGTCGGGGAAGCCGCCTGCGTGTCGGTGCATGGCGCCAACCGTCTGGGCTCCAATTCGCTGATCGACTTGGTGGTGTTCGGCAAGGCGGCGGGCATGCAGGCCGCCAAGTCGCTGGAGGGCATCGGAAGCTACCAGGACCTGAGCAAGGATGCCGGCCAGGACGCATTGGACCGCTTCGACCGGCTGCGCAACGCCAAGGGCAGCACACCCACGGCGGTAATGCGCAACGCGATGCAGAAGGCGATGCAGGAAGATGTCGCCGTGTTCCGCACCGGCGAGACCCTGGAGCAGGGCAAGCGCCGTATCACCGACATCTATGCCCAGCGCGGCGATATCGGAATCACCGACCGCTCGCTGATCTGGAACACCGATCTTGTCGAAACGCTGGAGTTCGACAACCTGCTCCAGCAGGCCGCCGTCACCGTGGCGGGCGCTGTCAACCGCCCCGAAAGCCGGGGCGCCCATGCCCGCGAAGACTTCCCCAACCGCGACGACGACAGCTGGATGAAGCACACCCTGACCTGGCTGGACGTGAATACCGGCCAGGCCCGGATCGATTATCGCCCGGTGCACACCTACACACTGACCAACGACGTCGAGTATATCCCGCCCAAAGCGCGGACATATTAAAGATGTCGCTGGCGCCACTCTTCGCCGCGCCGTTCGCCGTACAGCTGCGTGTCTTCACCGTGGTGCCTGCCTTCGCGCTGGGCACATGGTTGATCTTCTTCAGCCGCAAGGGCTCGCGGCGTCACCGCGCCAAATGAAAGTCTGCGCGGCCCAGTCGGCCAGCGTTTTGGCTGGAACCGGGCTCCCAATCGCGGCTACATCTTCACCCGTCGCGAATATCGCCGTTATGGCTGGTTGTGCCGCGACTTCACCCAGGTGGTCTTTCGCCGGGGCCGGGAGTTCGACAGCGAATGAACGGCCTGCCTGCGCCGTGATGGCGAGTGGGAGTTCGTCTAGAGATCATGAAAAAACCGGCTTTGGCAGGTTTTTTTGTTTGCGGACTGGTGGTTTGAGCGGTTCCGCAACAAATGGGTAATCATTGGCAGTTAGACTTGGACCTGAAACTCCATTCAGCGTGTCATGGCGGAATCCTGGACAATTAACGTTGGCGGCCGCGTTTATGGCCCCTACAGCCTTGAGCAGATGCAGGGCTTCCACGCAGAAAACCGGCTGGCGGACCATTCCCTGATCGCTCGTGCGGGCGAGGAGCAATTCCATCCCGCCATCGAAAATCCCGAACTGACACCCCTCTTCCAGACCACCAGCGAAGAAATTGTCGCGCCCGCCACAGAGCCGGCTGCCGCCACGCCGCAGCGAGCCGGAGAGCAGCACTGGCCCTTCCCATTTCGTGATTGTTGCCGACATGAAATCCGGCTCAATCAGCGGCCTGGAAGAAGAAAACTTCCACCTCGGCCCCGTGCACCGCTTCATGCCCCAGGCATGGATTCTGTCCAGCGAAGCCTCAATTAGCACCATCCGCAACGCGCTGGTGCAGAAGATGGGCAAGATCGACACGCTGTTCATCGTGGACGCCGCGCATGACAAGGCGGCGTGGTTCAATTTCGGCCCGGAAAGCGATGCCCGTATCCGTCGGATGTGGAGCCACCCGGTCGAACATCAGGGCGTCGAAAAAAAGATCCGTAAACCGCGCATAAGCGAAGGCGAATCCGAAGCGACCAATTTAAAAAGTGGCGCGCGTAAGACCGCTGGCATAGCGCCGCGCGTTCGCCACATAGATTTCCGCTGAGGTTTTAATCTCCGACACCTGCTCCGGCGTGAGATCGCGCATCGCCCTGGCCGGCGATCCCAATATCATCTTGCCGTCTTCGAACACCTTACCTTCGGTGACCAGCGACGCCGCGCCCACCAGAGAATTTGAGCCGATCAGGGCGCGATTGAGCAGGGTCGACCCCATGCCGATCAGCGTATTGCCTCCCACGCTGGCGCTATGGACGATGACGCGGTGGCCGATAGTGACGCCGCGACCAATTTCCACAGGCTGCCCCGGATCGGCGTGAATGATGCTATGATCTTGGACATTCGAGTCTTGGCCCACAGTGATCCACTCATTGTCGCCGCGCAGCACAGCGCCGAACCAGATGCTCGCGCCTTTCAGTAGCCGCACTTTTCCGATCAGCACCGCATCGGGCGCAACAAAACAGCCTTCCGCAATCTCCGGCGTGACGCCATCTAACTTGTATATGGGCATATTATTCTCCTTCGGCCTTTCAGGTGCTCGCTCGCAGGTACGCTGTCGCTACCGGCCCCGCCGACGCTCCCGTGTAAATCGGCATTCACATCTCTTTCGTGAAACCGTATTCTATTATTCACACACCGCGCCGCAAAAATAGATACCCTTGAAACAGGCGGTACGATTCGCCGTCTGCGATAACGGGGGTATGAGCACTGGTGCACCTCGCACTGCGTTCGCCGAAAGCTTCATGGGCCGGGACACCGGGCAGCCCCACCCCCTCGCTCACACCTCAGCATCACATCGGGAGTTTTTATGGCCAAACGCTCCATGCGTTCGAAGTCGCGTGACTCTGTCTATGCCCAAGAAAATGTGCATCCGCTTTTTCCCGGCCGCGCCGGCTGGACCCCGCACGATCCCGATGGCCAGTTTCGAGACCGAAAATACGTAAAAAACATCCGGGCGATGAGCCCAGCCCAGCAGCAACTGATGGACTCGATTGACGCGCACAGCGTCGTCCTGGCGCTCGGTCCCGCCGGCACCGGCAAAACCTATCTCGCCATCGCCAAAGCGGTGGAGGCGCTGGAGTCGGGCAAGGCGCAACGCATCGTGCTGTCGCGCCCGGCGGTGGAAGCCGGTGAAAGTCTGGGATTCCTGCCCGGCGACCTGCAGGAAAAATTGGCGCCTTATCTCAGACCACTTTACGACGCCCTGACCGAGCGACTGGGCATCAAGCGGCTGAAAGCCATGCTGGCGGACGGCATCATCGAAATCGCTCCGGTGGCCTATATGCGCGGCCGCACCTTGAGCGAATGTTTTGTGGTGATCGATGAGGCGCAGAACTGCACCTATACCCAGATCAAAATGCTGCTGACGCGTCTGGGCTGGCGCTCGACCATGGTGCTGACCGGCGATCCCGATCAGACCGATCTGCTGCCCGGCATTTCGGGCCTGGCCGACATCGCGGAGAAACTCGACAGACTGCCGGATATTCCGGTGATCCGGCTGGCGGAGGGCGACATTGTCCGCCACCCGCTGGTCGCATCGATGTTGACGGTTCTCTAAGGATGCTTAGGTCTGCCTCCCCTGCGCGCGCAGTAGTGCGCAAGCGGGGGAGGTGGCCGTAGCACGTTTACGTGTGAAGGCCGGAGGTGGCAGAAAAAATCACCCGCGCTTTTTTATATGGTTAGGCTGAGGTTCAGCAGTCACAGGCCGAGAATAAAGGCCCAATAACCCGCCAGGCCGACGGCAAAGCTGTAGGCGACGCCGTAACATTCCTTCTTGCGGAAAGACCGCGTGGAATTTTCGAACAGCACGCTGGGACCGGCCAGCAGCATCACGCCGTAATAGGCCCAGGTCGCCAGGCGCCCTTCGGGCTTGTCGGCCAGCAGACGATAGGAATTGGCCACGATGCCGGACAGTGTCAGCCCGCCCGCGAGCAGAAACAGCACCAGAATGATATTTCGCATGAATGCCCCGGGCTCAGCCTTTCTTGTTGTGAAATAACGAAAAGACGGTCGCCTTCACCTTGGCCTGGGGCTGGGCCTGGTGCAGATCGGCCGCCACGACCCGCCAATGGGGGCTGAGAGGCGGGAAGTTGCCGGTAAGCAAAGCGGCGAAGACAAATGCCACCCCGGCCTTGAATAAAATGGACATGTCCTGAAATGACGCGAAAATGATGTTTCCAGGTCACGCATCCCAAGAAACGGGCAAAGTCATGCCGCCAGCCCTGCCGGGTAATGTTAAGCTTGGCGCCGATGGGCAAAGCCGAACAAAGGGACGACATTCACCAGCATTCCGGCTGGTGGCTGCCCCTGGCCATTGCGTTCGCCATCCTGCTGCTGTCGGGCCTGTTCCTGGGCTGGTATCTGCGGCCAGGTCCCCACACGCCCGCCGCGCCCACCGGCCAGTCGAACATCGTGCCCCTGACCGTGCGCGGTGCAGCCTTCGCCATTCCCGCCAATTACATTGAAAGCGCCGCCGCCCGCGCAGGCGGCGATCAGGACAGCCTGGCGCTCGCGGCCATTTTTCCGTCCCTGCGCGGTTACTCCGACAGAGAGGCGAAGCTGTTCCAGGGCAACGCGCCGGCCTCTCCCATCATTCATATGAGCCTGCGGGCCGACGCCAACAATATGGGTCCGAACGCGCGGCTGCAGCGTATCTATCGGCCTTATCTGACGGACCGCGATGGCGCGCCCGGCCCGTTCGGCCTGACCAAATATGGCTTCCGCAAGAATTCCGGCTATGAACAGAATGACCTGTTCGCCGGGATGAGCGCGGGCGGCCTAATGCTTCTGTTATGCGAACGCGCCGGCAGCGACCTGCCCAGCCCCAACTGCGTGGCGATCGACCAGCCGCTGGCGAGAAACCTGAGCTTTTCCTACCGCTTCAAGCGCGCCTATCTGGCGCGCTGGCGCGAGCTGGCCGTCGGCGTGAACGCACTGATGCGGAAATTTGAGACCACGGCCCCCTGATGGCGGGTAGCGGTATTACACGCGGGTGGTGGGCGGCTCAGGCAGGTCCATTTCCAGGATCGCCATATTGAAGGCATAGGAGACTTCGCCGTCTTCCTCGTCCTTGAACAGCACACCGACGAACTCGCCATTGACCTGCACTTCGACACTGTCCGCCTGCTTGGGGCGTTCGACGATGGTGATGGTATCGAGACGGAACAGGGTGCGCAGATATTTTTCCAGACGCCAGATTTCGCTGCGGGTCAAAGCCAGTTCCTCGTGGATGGACGCCATCAACTCGCATGGCTGGGGAACAATTTCAACCACATTCGCCTAGGTTCTGTACTCATAAAGGGATTTCGTTTTTAGGCGAACAGTGATTCATTCTTCCGGTCCTGGGGGATGAGATGGCACAGTTCGATCTGAGCGATGTGGAATGGGGGTTGATCCACCCCCTGCTGCCGAACAAGCCGCGCGGCGT
>CAMAPL010000032.1 GCA_945860165.1 Rhizobium sp. Q54 | reverse complement strand
ACTGGATACCCGGCGCCTGAAGCAACTGGCCCGGACTTGTCACGGCAGTAGAAAATACATCGGACGTAAGGCTAGCTGATTGTCCCGCGGCTCCGCTGATACCAGGCAAAGATCCGCGCCATGCTACAGGATTAGGAATGTTGCTCGTGTGGACCTCGGATAAGCTTACTGTCCCCCAAACTTTAAAATTATCTGTCAGGTCGTAAGACAGCCGCGCATAAACGTTACCGCGAGTTATTGGCGTAGATATGGTCACTCCGGAGCCGCTTTGTCCGTCAGTTTGTCCGCCGACGCACCACTGGTTAATGCAGTTCGTGACCGCCCCCGTCGACCCCGGGGTACCGCCTTTACTAGGGACCCCCTTCAAACCATTTACACCGTACCCGTAATCGAAAGCATAAGTCTTACCGCCGGGACCAAATGCAGTTCCCATTAATGGGCCGCTATTGATAAGCCCATAGCGACCAAATTGATTAAGCTGGCCATTGCTCCGAATAAAGTACTGCGGAGAGCCGCTCGGCGTTGCTGCCGGGGATCCATATTGCAGCATAGTCGGTTGTGTGAACCAAGTTCGGCCGTTTGAAAGCGAATCTGTTAGATTTCCGCTAGTCAGTTGTTTCCAGCCGCCCTCGACCCCGTCCGAGTGACTATATTCAGCAGCAAATGTAAGGTGACCGCGCCCCCTTGCGAAGCTAGTGCCGGTTGCAAATTGAGCTGTCAAACTGGCATTGTCACCATAAGTCGACAGCCCAGTTTGTATGTTTGATTTAAACCCTGTGAACTTTTTATCAGTGATGAAGTTTACTACACCAGCTACGGCATCCGAACCCCAAGAAGCAGATGCTCCACCAGTTACCACATCAACACGCTGGATCAGTATTTGTGGAAATTGGCTTACGTCCGTTACACCTGTAACGTGTGCGCCTACAAATCGCTGTCCGTCCAGCAAGGTCAGGGTACGGATCGCGCCCAAACCAAACAGGCTGAAGGAAGCAGTGCCATTAATGCCTTGACTTGTACCGTTAACGTTAGCACCGCTGCCTGTACTACCCATTAGGGAGGGCAAGCTGGTCACTGCGTCAAAGACAGAGTCTTGCGCCTGCGCGTCGATAAAGTCCCTGGCCATCACCGTGGTTGGCGTGGGTGCATTGAAGCCTGCATTCACAATACGGGACGACGATACCGTGACTGCTTCGACCTGATCACTTTGCGGACGCGTCTCACTTGGACGCGCAGGCGGAGCCGATGAACCCGCCTCCTCCGCAGAGGTAGCTGCGGAGTTTTTTCGGGGCGCCCTCAAAACAACCGTCTGATCGTCTGATGATGCGACCTGAAGATTCGTGCCGCGTAGCAGTCTCTGTAGTCCGGCGCTAATATCGTATGCACCCTTTACCGGGCCCGTCCGCAGGCCGTCTAGCTCGCCAGCAGGAGCCACGATTTGTACGCCGGCTTGCCGAGCAAACTCTGGAATGGAGTTGACGGCATCTTGGGGCGGAATATCGAATGTTGTGGTCTGTGCCCAAGCGGTTGAGGCGCAAAATATGGCGATCGCCGCGCTGCCGCAACTCAGCATAGCTTTATGTGCAAAAATACGCATGTGCCCCCATTGTGCCGGCCAGCTTTTCTAGACGGCTCGTTTTTCTTTTGACTTCGGCTGCACCATTATGGTTAAGCCCTAAATGTTATAGACACGCGAAGTCCATATAACCCTACGCCTCCATAGGATTATGGTCGCATTAGGAGAACTTTCTTGTCGCCAATCTCCGCACGCAAATCGAAGGAAACGGCCACGGCATTGGCAAACCCAACGGGATCCTGAGACACAAAAAGGCCCGTAATTTTTTGCTTTGCGATCTCAGGGTCATCAATCTGGATACGAACATCGCTGTAACGAGAGAATTCCTCGGCAGCTTCGGCTAGCGTTTCTCCATGAAAAGAGATCCGCCCAACGCGCCAAGCGAGCTGCCGTCCCACCTCGACAGTTTGTACCTGATTGGTGAAAATTGGAGCATCCCGGGGCGCCGTTATCTTGTTGTTTTTGGCTGCAAGCACTACCGGCGCAACCGAGACGTCTTCGCGCCGGACCTCGACAACGCCCTCTCGAACCAGCACCTCGACTGGCTGGTCCCGCAAAGCTTTTACGTTGAAAATTGTCCCAACTGCGCGAACTAGAGTCGTTCCCGACTGGACTATAAATGGCCGCTTTTTGTTCTTTGCGACATCAAACAGCGCTTCGCCCTGGAGAAGCTCGATAAACCGCGCGTTGGAAGAGTAACGAACCGATATCTCTGAGTTTGTATTAAGAAAAACGACAGAGCCGTCACTCAAAGTAACCACCCGCATTGCGCCAATTGCGGTTTTATAGCGTTCCCTACTCCCGATGCGCTTTACATAACCTGCGGCGCCTACGACTGCGGCCAAACCCGCAGCTAGGCTACCACCCAGCATGACGCGCCGTGTCAGCTCTTGTGGTTTCGCCAGCCGAATCGGCAAGGGCTCACTTACAGTCACTAGTAGGGCGCTGCATTGGGCCAAGGCCCCATAGTGCCGCACGTCGGCTGCCAGCCATGCTTCGAGCATAGCTTGCGCTTCGAGCGATAGGGGGGAGGCATCGAGTTTGGCCGCCCACTGGGCGGCCGCATCGTATACTTCTCGGCTGGTTAATCTGTCCATTAATCTGTCCGACATCTACCTAATTTCATCTGATTTCATCTGATTTTTTCGCCTGCGCACTTTCTCCCTATTATCTTGAGACACGCGAGCGCTTCCCGCCCCCCCCCCACCATAAACTTCGATTAGTAATCTGATACTTCGGGCCATGTACTTCTCGACGGCCTTGATGCTGACCCCTAACTTCTCAGCTACTTCTTTTTGTGAAAGCCCTTCAACCCGCCGTAGCAAAAATGCCGTCCGGCACGTATCCGGGAGCTCAGCAAGAGTGTTTTCGAGTTGCCGCAGCTCCTCTTGCGAGCTCACAATTTTCTCCGCGGAAGGCTCAAGCGAAGCCAGCTCGAGGCCTTCAAATTCCCCAATGGCGATCATGGGAACAACTCGGGCATGACGGACCAAGTTCAATGCGATTGAAATCGCAGTCTGCGAGGCATATTGGCGAGGATTGCTAATTTTTTCAGGATCATCAAGTGCAGCCAGACGCACATACATTTCCTGGACAATGTCGTCGATATCGAGGTCGTGGGTTCGTCTGGCGAGCCACGACCGTATGGCCCGCTCATGGAGTATAATATTAACGGCGAGCCATTGGGCTCGTGCGTTGGAAAGCAATTTCATAGGCTAACAACATTCCCCAATAGCAGGTATGGCAATAGCCATTCTTGACGATGTTGCTGATTTGATGTGTCTACAGTTTTTTTTAAAAGTCGTAGGGTTTCTTGAGGGCCAAGTGTAACGAAAGCAGCATCTGGAAGATGCTTTCAGAAAAAGAAATACGAAGCGCTTACGCGTCAATGACAGGCTGGGAGCCGCTGTATCAAGAGACCAACCTAATGGCCGATACCTGTAAATGACCAAGGGGTAGCTTGGGGCTTCTCACCCACCGTCTACCCGGCACCAACATCGTCTGACCTAGCCCCCCTGACAGTTCCCAGCTACTCACACCGTCCCCAGCACACCGGATCGCCCGAGCAAAATCGTAGGTAGGAGACGCGTAGGTACCATCAACGGATTTAGGGGGTACCCGGTGGGTGGGTCTTGGTTAGGGAGAAATTTGAGGGCCGAGTGGTGCGTAAATTTTTGAGCCGTGCTTCCCCCCAGCTTCCCTCGAAGGCAGCCCAACGCAGCCGTATTGGCCCGTGTCTGAATTTTGTTAGCGAAATGAATCAGTTAAGTGGTGGGCGCGACAGGGATCGAACCTGTGACCCCTTCCATGTCAAGGAAGTGCTCTCCCGCTGAGCTACGCGCCCCACCTGTGGGAAGGCGGCTTCTATAACGGTGGTGCCGGGTGCGGGCAAGCGCCCCTTTTGCGCCCCCAAGTCCCCTGCCGGACCGGGCTTTTTGGCCCGTCCAGGCGGGATTTCGTCGCCTCAGTGCCTTCGGGCGGCGACCAGAGCGGGGCGGTAATTCTCGACCACCAGGCTGAAGGGTGCGGCGCCGGCCAGCAGCAGGGCCCGGACCCGCAGCACCGTGCCGGCATCGGCGTTGATTGCCGCATCCAGCGTGCGGCGCGAAAAGCCCAGCGGGCGCACCACCGTGCCGAACGGTGTATCGGTCTCCATCAGCGCCTTGTTCATCGCCGGCGTCAGCTGTGATGGCCGGTACCAGTTGTCGGCTTCCGACAGTATATGTGTGCCGCACATCAGTCTGACCCGGCGATAGCGGATCGGCTCGTCACTTGCCGCGCCCAGCAACGCGCGAATGTCAGGCGTGGCGGGCTTGTCGGTCAGGTCGCGCTCGGCGCGGATAACCGCGGGCGTGGCCAGGTGCAGATCGCCGCACCATTTGGTCAAAACCTGCGTCGCGCTGGGATTGGCCAGCAGATCGGCCTTCAGCCGCGCCAGAGCGCTGTCATCGGAAAAGGCCTCGCCGCATGGGCCAGCGATGGCCAGCAGCAAAAACAGGAAACGAAGGAAAAGCATGGCCGGCGCGACTGATTAAGCCGCGGCCAGCATCCGGTCCACTTCCGCCACGATTTCGCGTAGGTGGAACGGCTTGGACAGGACCTTGGCCTGCTTGGGCGCACCCGACGCGGGATGCAGCGCCACGGCGGCAAAGCCGGTGATGAACATGATCTTGAGCGTGGCGTTCAGTTCGGCGGCCCGCTTGGCCAACTCGATCCCGTCCATGCCGGGCATCACGATATCGGTCAGCAGCAGGTCGAACGTCTCGCCCTTGAAGGATTCCCAGGCATCGCCCCCGTCGCCGAAATCCGTCACGGCATGGCCGGCCTTGACCAGCGCCGCCGCAAGGAACTTGCGCAGGGATTCATCGTCTTCCGCCAAAAGGATATGCGCCATGGTTTCCGCCTGCTCACCGTATAAGACCCTATACAGGACAAACCTGTAAACCACAGTTGACACCTCAGCCCCCGCCGCGCCTTGCCAGCCCGCATTGCCGGTGTTTCCCTGTCCCCAAGCATGAATCAGCCCCCCCCCTTCCGGCTTGACCGCCCGGCCCGCCAGAGCGTGCCATTCGTCTTCGCCTCACCCCATTCGGGCCGCGCCTATCCGCAAAGCCTGCTGGCCCTGAGCCAGCTGGATAGCGTGACCCTGCGCCGCTCGGAAGACGCCTTTGTCGACGAGCTGTTCGCCGGCATGACCGCCCTCGGCGCGCCGCTGCTGGCGGCCCAGTTCCCCCGCGTCCTTCTCGACGTCAATCGCAGCATAGCCGAGCTGGACCGCACGATGTTCGACGGCGCGCTGAACGTGAAGGTCGATGCGCCCAGCCCGCGCGTCGCAGCCGGGCTTGGCGTCATTCCGCGCATCGTGCGCGACGGGGCTGAGATCTATTCCCGCAAGCTCGACACCGCCGAAGCCGATGTGCGGCTGGAACAGCTCTACAAGCCTTACCATGCCGCGCTGGCGGGGCTGATGGTCGAAACCCATGCCCGCTTCGGCGTGGCGGTTCTGATCGATTGCCATTCCATGCCGTCGACCCTCGTCGTGCCCGACATCGTGCTGGGCGATCGCTATGGCGCCAGCGCCGCGCCGGTGCTGACGGCGCGAGCCGAATCCGCCTTCCTGCGCGAAGGCTTTACCGTCACCCGCAACACGCCCTACGCCGGCGGCCACACCACACTGCAGTATGGCAAGGTCGCATCGGGTTGCCATGCGCTGCAGATCGAGATCAACCGCGCGCTCTATCTCGACGAAGACAAGATCACCCGCAAACCATCCTTTGGCTTGGTGCGCGCGCGCCTGACGCGCAGCATGGAATATCTCACCGCCATGCCACTGACCGGCCTAGGCAGCGGCACGCTGCCGCTAGTGGCGGAGTAATCTCCCAACCCATACCGTGTGTCATCCCCGGCGAGATCGCGCGCCAGCGCGATTGAGGGAAGGAGACCCAGATATCGAAATTCGCGCAGGCGGATATGTCTGGTTTCCTTTCCCTCGCGCCTGCTTACGCAGGGGCTCGCCGGGAATGACAGTTGGAATAAGGCAATTGCGGCGTCAATAATTTTCAACGGTGCGAAACTGCGCGCCCACCGCCCTAAACAGCCTGTCCACCGCGCCGACGGTTTCGGCGGTGCCGGTCATGGACCAGCATGGCCGCTTCATCGGTACCGACGCGCGCATCCAGACCGACCAGGATGGCAAGCCCGCCGCCATGGCCTTTACGGCCCTGAGTGGCAGCACCATCGTGGTGGGCGCTGCCGCCGTCCGTTTTGACGGTGCGGTGCTGATTGCCAGCAACGACCAGCCGCAGATCGCGGCGCTGAACCGGACGCCGCTGCGCGCGGCGATTGCCAACTAAGCGCCGGCTTCGCTAAACCGGGCGCATGGATGCGCTGCGCCGCCGACAGCTGATTACCGGTCTTCTGGCCATGACCGCGGCGCCGGCTTTCGGCCAGACGCGGTCTCGCCGGCCGGCCATCCCCTTTGCCCCCTCATTGGCCGCCATCGAACGCCGGCATGGCGGGCGGCTGGGCGTTTTCGCGCTGGATACCGCATCGCGCAAGACGCTCACCTGGCGCGCCGACGAACGCTTCACCATGTGCAGCACCTTCAAGGGCCTGCTGGCGGCCCAGGTCCTGGCGCGGGTGGATGCGGGCGATGAAAGCCTGGCACGCCGGATTTCCTATGGCTCGGGCCAGCTGCTGCCCGCCTCGCCGGTGACGACGGCGCATGTCGATGACGGCGCCCTGAGCGTCGGCGCCCTGTGCCAGGCCATTGTCGAGGCCAGCGACAACACCGCTGCCCTGCTTTTGATGCGCGCCATGGGCGGGCCCCAAAGCCTGACCCGCTTCCTGCGCACGCTTGGCGACGACGCCACGCGATCGGACCGTTATGAACCCGATGCCAACCTGTATGACCCACTGCTCGACACCACCACGCCGCGCGCCATCACCCTGACGGCGCGCCGCATCCTGCTGGGCAATGTGCTGACGCCCAGATCCCGCCAGATGCTGGAAGGTTGGATGATCGCCGCCAAACCCGGCCTCAACCGCTTGCGCGCCGCGGTACCGAGGGACTGGATCGTAGGCGACAAGACCGGCACCAGCACCGCGCGCCAGACCAACGATGTCGCCATCGTGCGCCCGCCGGGTCGCAGGCCGCTTTTGATCGCCGCCTATTACGACGCGCCCCGTGTCAGCATGGACGAACGTGAAACCGTGCTGCGCGAAGTGGGACGCGTGTTCGTCGATTGGACGCAAAAGAATTAATTTATGTTGCGTCGCACACATTACTGAAAAGACAGCAGTCTGGGCAGAGTTCAGGCAGGGTTGTCATATTTTTACAGTTTTTCTGCGGCGTTTTGTCTGGAATTATTACAGATTGGCGCTTGCGGACAATTCCCGATTTCTGCATATTGCTGCAGCGCGGTATTACGGTTTGCGCCGTGAAGCCGCCGCCCTTTCTGGGCGTTTCCTCCCTAAACTTGGCCGCTCTTCGGAGCGGCCATTTTTTTCGCCTAAGCTTTCTAGGCGCGCCCCGCGCGCCAGAAAATCTTGTGTCGCACCGAGCAGCATCGCCACCTACAACACGCTCAATGCGAGGGCGGATTCGGCAACAAGCCTGAAAAGCTCCAGCCAACGGCCGTGAACCATCCGTCCGTGTACAGAAGTACCCGTATTAGGGAATTCGTCACCGGATCTTCGCCCCTACGCAACAAAAGAGTCGTGCGCCGCAGCTAAATCCCCCGTCATGAAAAAGCCGGGGGGGCATGCCATGATCGACACTCTGTGGTTCGAAGACGCAACCCGAAGCTTCACCGGAAGCTTCGTCCCCAACCGGACCGCCGCACCGACCCGTACCGGCACTGCCCGCTTCAACCGCCACCGCACCATCTTCATCTCTGACACGCATCTGGGTACGCGCGGCTGCAAGGCCGAGGCGCTGGCCGATTTCCTCGCCCACAACGACTGCGAGACCCTGTTCCTGGTGGGCGACATCGTCGATGGCTGGCAGATGAAGCGCCGCTGGTACTGGAGCGCAGCGCAGGACCAGGTGGTGGCGGAAATCCTACGCAAGGTGGATGCCGGCACGCGCGTGATCTTCGTGCCCGGCAATCACGACGAATTCGCCCGCGACTATGCGGGCCGACTTTTCGGCGGCATCGAGATCGTCAACGAGGCCATGCACCAGGCCGCCGACGGCAAGCGTTACTGGGTGCTGCATGGCGACAGTTTTGACGGCGTCATCACCAATGCCCGCTGGCTGGCCCGTCTGGGCGACCGCGCCTATGGGTTGATGCTGCGCGCCAACACCGTCCTGTTCGCCGTCCGCAAGCGGCTGGGCCTGCCCTATTGGTCGCTGTCGGCATGGCTGAAGCACAAGGTCAAGAACGCCGCCCAATACATCTCCCGCTTCGAGGAGGTCGTGGCCGCCGAGGCCGCCCTGCGCGGCGTCGGCGGCGTGGTGTGCGGCCATATCCATCACCCCGAGATCCGCATGATCGGCACTGTCCTCTACCTGAATGATGGAGACTGGGTTGAAAGCTGTAGCGCCCTTGTCGAAGATGCCCGCGGCCATATGGAGATTCTGCGCTGGGCAACACCGCCTCAAACACACGCCGCCCGCGCCGCAGCCCCAAAGGCCGCGCTTATACCCGCGTAGGACACGCAAGCTTGAGCCGGGCCTTGTTCCCGGCGTGGCGGCGCGGCTGAAAATCCTGATCGTCACCGACGCCTGGACGCCGCAGGTCAATGGCGTGGTGCGCACCTTGCAAATCCTGGCCGCCGACCTGACCCAACTGGGCCATGAGGTGCTGATGATCACGCCCGAGGGGCGGCGCACGTTCCCCATGCCGACCTATCCAGAAATCCGCCTGGCGGTGTTTCCGGGTCGCGCCCTGACGCGGGAGATCAAAGCCTTCGCCCCCGATGCGGTGCACATCGCCACCGAAGGCAGCCTGGGGCTAGCGGCGCGCAGGGTCTGCATCAAGCATGGCATCGCCTTCACCACAGCCTTCCACACCCGCCTCGCCGAATATGTCCATGCGCGCTTTGCGTTCGTGCCCGAAGCATTGATCTGGCGCATGCTGCGCTGGTTTCACGCCCCTGCCACGGCGGTGATGGTGGCGACCCAAAGCCTGAAGCGCGACCTGGCGGGCCACGGATTCAAGAACCTGCGCCTCTGGTCGCGCGGCGTCGATGTCAAGCGCTTCCGTCCCATCCCCGATAGGCGCCACGCTTACGACCGCCCGGTATGGATTTACGTCGGGCGAGTGGCGGTGGAAAAGAATGTCGAGGCCTTCCTGTCGCTCGATCTTCCCGGCACCAAGGTGATTGTCGGCGACGGCCCGGCGCGCGGCGCGCTGGAAAGGAAATATCCGAACGCCAAATTCCTCGGCGCCCTGAGCGGCGAGCCGCTGGTGCAAGCCTATGCAGCCAGCGATGTCTTTGCCTTTCCCAGCCGCACCGACACCTTCGGGCTGGTGCTGCTGGAAGCGCTGGCCTGCGGGCTGACCGTGGCCGCCTATCCGGTGGAAGGCCCGCGCGATGTGGTGGGGCCGGAAGCGCCGGGCGCCGCCGATGTCGCGGCGCTGGACAGCGATCTTCGGGCCGCCTGCCTTGCGGCCTGGGACCTGAAACAGCATCCCCGGGCCTTGTCGCCCTGCGCCTTTGCGGGCTCGCATTCCTGGCGCGCCTGCACCCTGCAATTCCTGCGCAACCTGGCGGTGGAGCCGGACTGAGTTTTCCATTTTTCCGCCACATTCGCGGCCCTTGGCAGCGGCAAAACAATCCCTCTATGCTGGCAAAAAATGAGGAGTGCCCGAATGAAAGCCCCCGTCCTGCTGGCCACTTGCCTGGCAACCATGCTGGCCTTGGCGGTTGGCGCGACCGCGCAGCCGCCCAAGACCCCGGCGCAGCAGGTCCAGGAAGCCCAGCAGCGCAATGCCGAAAGCCTCAAGCAGTTTCCGAATCTGCAGCCCATGCAGGGCGCGGTGAAGACCGAGTGCGAAGCCAAGGCCAGCGACGACAAGGCCAGGGCGGCCGTGTGCAGCTGCGGCGCGGTGGTGATGGTGCAGCTCTGGATGGACGACAAGTTCATGCGCAAAAAGCTGGACGCCTACATCTCAAAGCCGACGCCCGCCGGCATCAAGGATGCCCTCAACTATCACAGCCCCGACCTCTACACCGCGCTCTGCACGGCCGCCGCGAAGTAGCAGCACGGCGCACCACCACCCATCTGGACTGCGCCATGGTGACGGCAAAGGACTGGGACTATCTGGTCTGCCGCTACAGCCCGCCGGGCAATCGCAGCGGCAAGAAGGATTATTGATAGCTTGTTGTCATTCCCGGCCAAGGCTTGCGTCAGCAAGCCGAAGGGAAGGGAACCCAGGCCCAACCACTTGCGCAAGTTTCGATAGCTGGATCTCCGCCCCTCGCATCACGCATTCATGCGATGCTCGCCGGGGATGACATTTGTGCTATGCTGGCCGCAACAAAGAGGTGCCCGATGCGAGCCCTGTTCCTGATTGCCGCGCTGGCCGCAGTAACCTCCGCCATCGCTGCTTCGCCCACACCGCCGACGCCACCCGTTGCGCCCAGCGCACCTGCTGTCGCCTTCAAGGACGCCCAGAAGGCGATGCCGCCGCTGCGGCTGCGCGACCCCGTGATGTTCGATGGCCGCCGCCAGCTGGCACCCGGCCGCTTCGGCCCGCCCACCAACTAGCCCAACCCCAGGAATGGCGGCGGCCCCGAAATCGGGTAGCGAAGCGCAAAGCCAAGAGGGCCAGGTGGCGAAGAAACCTCTTTTGATGGGCGTTGCAGTTCTGGCGGTGCTGGCGATGGCTCTCATTCCAGGTTGGCTCTTTCTCCGCGGCACGGGCCAAGTGGCCCAAGGCCAAAAACTCTATGCCGAACATTGCGCCAGCTGCCACGGCGCGAAGCTGGAAGGCGAACCGAATTGGATGGAGCGCAAACCCGGCGGTCGCCTGCCCGCCCCGCCGCACGATGCCAGCGGCCACACCTGGCACCATGCGGACGCCCAGCTTTTCGGAATCGTGAAAAATGGGGTGACGCCCTATGCAGGCCCCGGATACCAAAGCGATATGCCAGCGTTCAAAGCCATACTTTCGGACGACGAGATTCTGGCCGTGCTGGCTTACATCAAGCAGTCTTGGCCCCAGGATATTCAGAACCAGCAGCGCCAGATATCAGAGAAAAACTAGGATCAGCTGTGATCCGGAACATATGGGCTTGGCTTTTCGGGGTACGCATGACAGCCATGGATCAGCCTACCGCCACCGCGTTGGGATTTCCCAAGCAGAAATACATGGCGGTGGAGCGGGAGCGGCGCTGGCTGTGCCGCACCGTGCCGCGCGATCGGATCGTCCAGACCGACAGCATCACGGATATCTACACCACCGGCGCACGGCTGCGACTGCGGGAGACGCACCCGGCGGGCGGGGCTGCGCCTATCTTCCGGCTCACCCGAAAGGCGGACGTTGATGCCCGGACACACCTCATCACCACCATCTATTTTTCCGGAGGAAGAGTTCGTGCTGCTCAGGTCTTCGCTTCCGGGCCTGACGCTGAAAAAACTGCGGCACAATTGCAGCCGCCTTCCGGCTTCACCCTGTCGGTGGATCAGTTTCGGGGCACTCTCGGGGGACTGCTGCTGGCGGAAGCGGAAAGTGAATCCCCGAGGGGCTGGCGGCTTTCCCGGTGCCTGATTTCACTCTGCGCGAAGTCACCGACGATCCGCGCTACTCCGGCGCCAGCTTGGCCCAAAGCGGCCTTCCGGTCGGCCTTTAAGCTCAAAAAACCCATTTCAGCCAAGTGCTTGATGGGCCTACTCCCGGCCCGCCAGACAGGCTAGAACAGCCCCGCAAGCAGAGGCTTCCATAACCACAATGCCGCCGACCGGACGCCTCAACGCCCGCGAATGGACCTTTTTCGGGCTCACCCTGCTGTTCTGGGCCGCCTTCGTGATCCTGCTCGGCAAGGACACCAGCTGGGACTTCCGCAATTACCACTGGTACGGCCCCTATGCCCTGCTGAACGGGCGCATGGGCATGGACGTTGCCGTCGCCCACCAGGGCAGCTGGTACAATCCCTATCTCGACGTGCCCTTCTATTGGCTGGCCACCCACACCCGCGCCTGGATCGCGCTGGGGGTGCTGGGCGCGTGTCAGGGGACGACGGTAATTCCATTATATCTGATGTCCCGCAACATCCTGCGCGTGGTGACCAAGCCCGGCGATGCCCAGATGCTGGCGGGCGCGCTGGCCCTGCTCGGCCAGTTCGGCGCCCTGACCATCACCGAGTTCGGCACCACCTATTACGACAATGTCATGGCCGGCTTCGCGCTGGCGGGGCTGGCCATCATCGTCTGCAACCGCGACGCCCTGCGCAGCGGGCCTTTGCGCAACGCGGCCTTGCTGTCCGCCCTGGCGGGCCTGATCACCGGTATGGCGATGGGCTTGAAGCTTCCCGCCATGCCCTGGTGCGTTGGCTTTGCCGCCGGACTGCTGGCAGTGGGGGGAAGCTGGAAACATATCGCCGTGCGGCTGCTGGCGGGCGGCGCGGCCGGGTTGATCGGCTGCGCCATCTTCGCCGCGCCCTGGATGCTCTATGTCTACGAGCTGACCGGCAATCCGCTGTTTCCCTATTTCAACGCCTATTGGCAATCGCCGCTGGCCCTTGAAGCGCATTACCGCGACCTGCGCTTTGTCCCCGCCACTTTCTGGCGGCAGCTGTTCTTCCCGTTCCTGTTCACCGCCGACTGGCACGTGGCGGGCGATCTCGCCAACCAAGATATCCGCCTGTTGCTGTCTTACCTGCTGGTGATCCCGGCGGGCGTTCTGCTGCTGCTGAAGAAGGACTCCCGCGATACGCTGGTCGAACGCAGCGCCGCCATCATCCTGTTTGCCTTCGCCGCTGCCGCCTATCTGGCCTGGCTGAAATTCTTCGCCATCTACCGCTATGCCATCCTGTTCGAGATGCTCAGCGTTCTACTGGTGGTCACGGCGGTTGGCCTGCTGCCGCTGCCGCGCCGCAACCGCTTTTTGGCGCTGGCCGCGCTTTGCGCCGGCGTCCTGATCACCACCCGCAGCGAGTTCCTGGAACGCGCGCCCGTCGAAGACCCCTATATCCAGACCGCCGTGCCGCCCATTCCCCGCCCGGACCGCACCATGGTGCTGATGACCGGTGACGCGCCGCTGGGCTTCATCGCCACCACCCTGCCGCCCGCCATTCCCGTGCTGCGGATAGACGGCTGGTTCCTGCAGCCGCGCGACGGCACCAAATTGACCCAGGACATGAAGGCCCGCGTCACCCGCCACCGGCGCGAAGGCGGCGATCTCTATCTGCTGGCCGATGCCACCGCCGTGACCCGCGCCAAGACCGCGCTGAAGGATTATGGCCTGGCGATTCGCTGGCCGGAATGTCAGCAATTCGATACAAACATCACGGGCGCTTACCAGTGGTGCCCGTTAGCGAGAATGCCATGAAGATCGCGGTGCTGGTCCCCTGCTATAACGAGGAAGCCGCCATCGCCAAGGTGGTGGCCGACTTCCGCGCGGCCCTGCCCAGCGCCACCATATATGTCTATGACAACAATTCGCGCGACGGCACCATGGCGCGGGCGCGTGAAGCCGGCGCGGTAGTGCGCAGGGAGACCCGCCAGGGCAAGGGCAATGTGGTGCGCCGCATGTTCGCCGACATCGAGGCCGAAGTGTATGTGCTGGTGGACGGCGACGATACCTATGACGCGGCCAGCGCCGGCGCGATGGTCGCCAAGCTGGTGGCCGAAGGCGCCGACCTTCTCACCGCCAAGCGCATCCATACCGCGGCTTCGGCCTATCGCCCCGGCCATGTCATCGGCAACCGCCTGCTGACCGGCCTGACCGCCACCCTGTTCAACGTGCCGCTGTCAGACATGCTGAGCGGCTATCGCGTGTTCTCCCGCCGCTTTGTCAAAAGCTTTCCTTTCACGGCCCAGGGTTTCGCCATCGAGACCGAACTGACCATCCATGCCGTGCGGCTGCTGATGCCGATGACCGAGATGGATACCGCCTACAAGGAACGCCCGGTCGGTTCGGTCAGCAAGCTCAACACCTGGCGCGACGGCTTCAATATCCTCAGCACCATCTTCTATCTGATGCGCGAAGAGCGCCCGCTGCTATTCTTCTCCGCCATCGCCATCGTGCTGGCCGCCGCGTCGCTGCTGATCGGGGCGCCGGTGGTGGCGGAATTTGTCCAGACCGGCCAGGTACCGCGCCTGCCTACCGCCGTGCTGGCCACCGGCCTGATGGTGATTGCCTTCCTGGCGCTGACCGCCGGCATGATCCTGGACACGGTGACGCGCGGCCGCTGGGAGGCCAAGCGCATGGCCTATCTCACCCATCCCGGCCCGCAAGACCTCAAATGAGCGCGTTTCTTTCGCGGCTGTCGCAGATCCCGATCCTGCGCTTCGCGGTGATCGGCGCCCTGGGCATGCCGGTGGACTGGTGCGTGCTGCAGCTTTGCGTCCATCTCGGTACCGGCCCCTATTTCGGGCGCGTGATCGCATGGCTGTGCGCCGCCAGCTTCACCTGGCTGGGCAACCGCTATTTCACCTTCGTCGACAGCCGCGCCCACAGCTTTACCGGCACGATTCAGGAATGGGGCCGCTTCCTCGCCGCCAATGCGGTGGGCGGCCTGGTCAATGTCGGGCTGTACAGCGTGATGCTACGCACCGCCCTGCCGCCCTTCAACGACATCAACATCGCCTTCGTGTCGGGCGTGCTGCTGGGGCTGATATTCAACTTCATCCTGTCCAAGAAAATGGTGTTCCGCCGCGATCCCGCCGCCGAACCCTTCAGGGGACCGCTATGAACCACAGCTGTCATCCCCTTTTATGTCATTCCCGGCCTCGCCTTGGCGAGCCAAGGCGATGGGACGGGAGCCCAGGCCTATCCACCGGCAGGAATTCAACCACCGGTTCGTTCGTACACTGTCGCTACGAACTCCCTCGCATCGCGCTTGTGCGCGATGCTGGCCGGGGATGACATATCGTATTTGCACGATGGCCAAAGCCTGGATCACGACGACCCTGCTCTTT
>CAMAPL010000031.1 GCA_945860165.1 Rhizobium sp. Q54 | reverse complement strand
ATCTGGTCATAGGCCGTGAACGTCGCGCCGCCCGACTCCGCAAGCACCTTCGTGATCGCTGCTGTCAGCGAGGTCTTGCCATGGTCAACGTGACCAATCGTGCCGATGTTGCAGTGCGGCTTGTTACGTTCAAACTTAGCTTTGCCCATAGTCTTCTCCTGACTCTTATCTGTTCGTGCTTAGGCGTATTTGGCTTTGACTTCGTCCGCGATCACCTGCGGCACTTGTTCGTAATGGTCGAACTGCATCGAATACTGCGCGCGGCCCTGAGACATGGAGCGCAGCGTGTTGATGTAGCCGAACATGTTGGCCAGCGGCACCATGGCGGTGACGACCTGGGCATTACCGCGGCTGTCGGTGCCCTGCACCTGGCCGCGGCGGCTGTTGAGGTCGCCGATCACGCCGCCGAGGAAATCCTCCGGCGTCACGACTTCCACCTTCATGATCGGCTCGAGCAGCTTCACGGCGCCCTTGCTGGCCAGTTCGCGGAACGCCGCACGGGCGGCGATGTCGAAGGTCAGCGCGTTGGAGTCGACTTCGTGATACTTGCCGTCAACCAGCGTGGCCTTGAAATCGATCACCGGGAAACCGGCCAGCAAGCCCGATTCCTTCTGGGTCTTCAGGCCCTTTTCGACCGCCGGAATGAATTCCTTCGGCACGGAACCGCCAACCACTTCATTCTCGAACACAAAGCCCGAACCCGGGGGCAGCGGTTCAAATTCAATCGTCACTTCGGCGAACTGGCCCGAACCGCCGGTCTGCTTCTTGTGGGTGTACTTGATCGACAGCGGCTTGGAGAGCGTTTCGCGATAGGCCACCTGCGGCGCGCCGACATTGGCGTCGACCTTATAGGTGCGCTTGAGGATATCGACTTTGATTTCCAGATGCAGTTCGCCCATGCCCTTGAGAATGGTCTGGCCGGATTCCTGATCGGTCGAGACGCGGAAGGAGGGATCTTCCTGAGCCAGACGCACCAGCGCCATACCCATCTTTTCCTGGTCGGCCTTGGTCTTGGGTTCGATCGCCACTTCGATGACGGGATCGGGGAATTCCATCTTTTCCAGGATCACCGGATCGTTGGGATCGCAGAGGGTTTCGCCCGTGGTAGTCAGCTTCAGCCCAGCGAAAGCAACGATGTCGCCGGCATTGGCTTCCTTCACATCTTCGCGGCTATTCGCATGCATCAACAACATGCGGCCGACGCGCTCGGTCTTGTCCTTCACCGAATTGAGCACACCGGTGCCCGAGGTGACGGTGCCCGAATAGACGCGCACGAAGGTGATCGAGCCGACAAAGGGGTCGTCCATGATCTTGAAAGCGAGGCCGGCGAAGGGCGCTTTGTCATCCGGCGGACGCGGCACTTTCTTTTCGGTGCCCGGAACAACGCCGGTAAGCGGCGGAATGTCGAGCGGCGATGGAAGGTAGGCGACAACGGCGTCGAGCAAGGGCTGCACGCCCTTGTTCTTGAAGGCCGAGCCGCACATCACCGGCACGAAATGGAACGTGTTGGTGCCCTTGCGGATGCAATTCTGCAGGTCTTCGTAAGAAGGCTCCTGGCCCTTTTCGAGATAGGCTTCCATCAGCACGTCATCTTCTTCGACGGCCATTTCGACTAGGGCGGCGCGCAGTTCGGCTGCCTTGTCCTGATACTCGGCGGGAATGTCGATTTCGTCGAACTTCGCGCCCAGCTGCTCGTCATGCCAGACCAGCGCCTTCATCTTAACGATGTCGACGATGCCCTTGAAATCGGCTTCGCTGCCGATCGGCCAGGTGATGATCATCGGGCGCGTGCCCAACCGGTCAATCATCATGTCGATGCAGCGCTGGAAGTCGGCGCCGGTGCGATCCATCTTGTTGACGAAGCAGATGCGCGGCACGTGATACTTGTCAGCCTGGCGCCAGACGGTTTCGGACTGGGGCTCCACGCCGGCAACGGCGTCGAAAACGGCGACCGCGCCGTCCAGCACGCGCATCGAACGCTCGACTTCAATGGTGAAGTCCACGTGACCGGGCGTGTCGATGATATTGATACGGTGGTCTTTCCAGTAGCAGGTCGTCGCGGCGGACGTGATGGTGATGCCGCGCTCCTGCTCCTGCTCCATGAAATCCATGGTGGCGGCGCCGTCATGGACTTCGCCGATCTTGTGGCTCTTGCCCGTGTAAAAAAGAATGCGCTCAGTCGTCGTCGTCTTGCCGGCATCGATGTGCGCGGCAATGCCGATGTTGCGGTACATGTTGAGCGGGGTCGTGCGAGCCATTGGTGAGTCCGTTACCAGCGATAATGCGAGAAGGCGCGGTTGGCATCGGCCATCTTGTGGGTGTCTTCGCGCTTCTTGACGGCACTGCCCCGATTGTTGGCGGCGTCCATCAGTTCGCCCGACAGGCGGCCCGTCATGGTGGGTTCGTTGCGGCCGCGTGCGGCGGTGATCAGCCAGCGGATGGCGAGCGCACGGCTGCGGTCGGTGCGTACTTCAACCGGCACCTGATAGGTGGCGCCGCCGACGCGGCGCGAGCGCACTTCGAGCGCGGGCGAAACATTCTTGAGCGCGTCGTGGAAGACCTGGATCGGATCCTGCTTGGTCTTGGCGGCAATGGTATCGAAGGCGCCATAGATGATGCCTTCGGCGGCGGACTTCTTGCCGTCATACATCAGGGAGTTCATGAACTTGGCGAGAACCAGATCGCCAAACTTGGCGTCGGGGGTGATTTCGCGGCGTTCGGCGCGGTGGCGGCGGGACATCTATATCTCCTTACTTCGGACGCTTAGCGCCATAGAGCGAGCGGCGCTTCTTGCGGTCCTTGACGCCCTGGGTGTCCAGCACGCCGCGGATGATGTGGTAGCGCACGCCGGGAAGGTCCTTCACGCGGCCGCCGCGGATCAGCACAACGCTGTGCTCCTGCAGGTTATGGCCTTCGCCGGGAATGTAGGTCAGCGCTTCGAAGCCGTTGGTCAGGCGCACCTTGGCGACCTTGCGCAGCGCGGAGTTCGGCTTCTTCGGCGTCGTTGTATAGACGCGGGTGCAGACGGCGCGCTTTTGCGGGCACTGCTGCAGGGCCGGAACCTTGTTGCGCTTGGCCTTGACGCCGCGCGGTTTGCGAATGAGCTGATTGACTGTCGGCATTCCCACTTCCCTTTTTTCGTCCGTGGCTAGCGAGCCACGGATGAACGAAACTAAAAACTGGACACCAAGCCTTCGCTTTGCGTCCCAACTTGCGGAGGACTTAGGGCCAGGCCCTGAGTCGCGCGTCTAAAGATTTTTAAACTGGCTTCCCAACAGCGTTTTTGCGGTTTTTTCCGCAGACGGCCTGCCTTGGAACGTGGCGGCTTATACCCACCACCGCCCGGGGGGTCAAGAAAGGAAAAGAAAGGATTTTTAAGAGGTGTGGCAATGGTATTTTGCGAGTAATTCTCATTGAGCGACACCTATGCGCACCCTAGGGTAAAATAGTTAATGATACGCATTATCATATAAGGTCTACATGTATGGCCGATTTCCACTTCCTTCATGCCGTCCCAGCGCAGCCCTGGCGGGTCCAGGCTTTGACCGCGATGAACACTGCCGAACTGGGGCAGGCCTTTGGCGGGGATGAAGCCGCCGACTGGCTGGAGGCTGCGGCGGCCTGCGGTCTGGTCGAGGCCCAACTGAGGCTGGGACGGATACTTTTGACGGGCGATGGCGTGGCCTGCGACCGGCGCGCTGCCTTCGCTTGTTTTCTCAGCGCCGCGGGCGGCGGCAATGCCGAGGCGCGGAACCTGCTGGGCCGTTGTTTCGAGAATGGCTGGGGCACTTCTGTCGACCCGACGCGGCGCGCAACTGTTACCGGCTGGCTGCGGAAAGCGGCGATTTTCGCGGCGCCCACAATTATGCCTGCGTGCTGGCGGCGGATGGCTGCATCGCGGGCGCCTTGCGCTGGTACGAGCGCGGCATGACGGGCGCCCCCCCTGCCCGCTCGGCTTCATATACTTAAGGCCCTGACTCACCATCCGCGCTGCGCCATTCGCGCCTTCGCCATGCGCGGCCTGAAATCTTGCCCGGTTGCGCCAGTGGATCAATCTGCCTAACGTTACCGCGGATCCAACCCGCGAAAAGGCCATGGCCCGTTCCATCGCCGCCATTGCTGGCCTGAAAGAACCCGCCACGCGGCGGTTCATCACGCTGTTCGCGCTGCTGGCTTTCTTCCTTCAGGGCTTCGCGGTCCAGACCCATCTCCACCAGTACGACAAGCCGGCAACAGCGATTGTCGCGGTCCAGAATGTTCCCGCGCCGTCCAAGTCCATCGATCCGGTCGATCTGGGCAGTTGCCGGTTGTGCCAGGAACTGGTGCATGCCGGCGTCTTTGTCGCGCCTACCGGCTCCACTCTTCTCGCCAGCTTGAGCTTTGTCTCGGCCGGTCTTGCCGTCCTGCCGGTCGCCGTCGGCGCCCTTGTGCCGACCTTCGCCTGGCAGAGCCGCGCGCCACCGCGTGCCTAAGCGACACCCTTATCTCGTGCGCGGCCTTCCGGCCGCCCCAGCATGCCTTATGGCGTGCCTATTCCATTTCGGAGTTCGCTTATGTTCCGTTCTATTTTTCTTTGCGGCGCCGCAAGCGTTGCCCTTGTTTCGATTTCTGGCCCCGGTTGGGCACAATCGCACCCCCTGACGGTGGATACCGTCGTCGTCACGGCCTCGCCACTCAACGGCTCCACCAATGTCGCCAGCATTACCTCGAAGGTGGATGCGGAAGAGATCCTCCAACGCGGCGGATCGAGCCTTGCCGACGCACTGGCCAATGTTCCGGGCGTCAGCGGCACCGGCTTTGCTGCAGGCGCCAGCCGGCCGATCATTCGCGGTATGGACGCCAACCGGGTGCGGTTGCTGGAAAATGGCACCAGCAGTTCGGATGCCTCCGACATCGGGCCCGATCATGGCACGCCGATCGACCCGATTTCCGCCCGCAGCATCGAAGTGGTGCGCGGCGCCGCGACTTTGCGCTATGGCAGCCAGGCGATCGGCGGCGTGATCAATGCTCTCAACAATCGCGTACCGCTGAGTATGCCCGACAAGCCAGCGGCCGAGGTCACCACCGCTTATGACTCGGTATCCGACGCGAGCCAGTTGGCGGTGCTGGGCGATCTCAACCTGGGCGATTTCGCCTTCCACGCCGACGGCTTTTATCGCCGTGCGGAAAATTACGACACGCCGCTGGGGACGCAGGCCAATTCCTTCTTTCGCGGTACCGGCTTCTCGCTTGGCAGCTCCTATTTCTTCAACAACGAGGCAAGCAGGGTCGGCGCCGCGCTGGTGCAATACGACGCGAAATACGGCATTCCGGGCGAGGACGCCTTCATACTCATGCGCCAGACAAAATTGGTTGTGGGCTCGTCACTCGACATGGGTGCGGGTCTGTTGAAGACCATCAACATCGATGGCAGCTACGGCAATTACTCTCATGAAGAGAAAGATCCTCTAGCTGGCACCATCAACTCCACGTTCAAGAACAAGGAGTTTGACGGCAGGGCCGAAGCCCTGCTGGGAGCCATTGGGCCTTTTACCAATTCAGCACTGGGCATCCAAATCCAGAATCGGCAATTCTCTGCCCTGGGAAAAGCCCAAAATTACCTGCTGCCGACCCTGACCCAGAACTATGCCGGCTTTCTGTTTACCGAACTGCCGATCGGAAACCGGCTGCATTTGCAGGCCAGCGGGCGTGTCGAGGCGGTGAAGGTCCAGGGCACGCCGTCCACCGGCATTTACACGGCGCGCGACTACACCCCGCTGAGCGGTGCGGTCGGTTTGCTGTGGGAAATCAATGGCGCCATAAAATTCGGCGTAACCGGATCGAGTACGGCCCGCGCCCCTGGCCAAACAGAGCTTTTCGCGCGCGGACCGCATGACGGCTCAGCCACATCTGAGACGGGCGACCCGACCCTCAAGATGGAGCGGGCCAATTCGGTTGAAGGCTCCATGCGGCTGCGCTTTGCTGAATTCACCTTCGATGGAAGCATCTACAGAACCTCCTTCGACAATTATGTTTTCGGAGCGCTGACGGGTCGTAACTGCGACGAGGACGGCGTGTGCGCTATCGGCTCCCCCGACGAACTGCGCGAGTTGAATTACACCCAAGGCGGCGCGCATTTCCGGGGACTGGAAGGCAAAGCGGCCTATGACATCTGGCACACGAAAGGCGGCATCTTGAAGATCGCCGCACTGGGCGATTATGTCCGTGCGACGCTGGCAGGCGGCAGCAATGTGCCGCGCATTCCGCCGTGGCGGGCTGGCGGCGGACTGGCGTGGGAAGGGGACACGCTGGACGCGGGTTTTCAGGTCATGCGGGTTGGCGCCCAGAACGATGCCGGTGTTTTTGATACGCCGACGCCCGGCTACGTCTCGGTGGACGCGCAACTGGCCTGGCGTCCGTTCGCAAGAAACCGCGCTATCGAGATCGCGTTGATCGGCCACAATCTGGCGAACGAAGTCGTTCGGAACGCGGCAGCCCTGAACAAGGATAACGTGGTGATGCCCGGGCGCAACATTCGCCTTGCTTTGCGTTACGCGACCAACTGATCGCGCCGCAAGGTTGTTTCAGCCGAACAGGTCGAGGCGCGTGCCGCACACACGCGCCTCATGTTCCAGCAGCTTGCGCTTGAGCGGCAAGCCGCCGCCGTAACCGGTAAGCTTGCCATTCGCACCGATCACCCGGTGACAGGGCACGATCAGGGAAATGGGGTTGGCGCCATTCGCAGCGCCGACGGCACGCGCGGCCTTGGGCGAGCCAACCTTCGTGGCGATAGCGCCATAGGAGGTCGTGGTGCCGAAGGGAATTGTCAGCAGCGCCTTCCAGACCTTTTTGTCGAACTCCGGCCCCTCCGCCGCCAGTTCGAAGTCGAAGTCCCGGCGCTTGCCGTTGGCGTATTGCGTCACCTGGCGCTGCACCTCGGCCAGATTGCGCGAATTTTTTTCCGCTTCGGGATCGACCTTGGCGGCGCCGGCGGCACGCAGATAGAAGCGTAGCAGCCGGCCTTCATCGTCCACCCAGGCGGCAAATTTCTGGAACGGGGAATCGATCAGGCTCCAATAGCGCTTACTCATGAGGCTTCCTTCAGGCTGGTCCACAAATGCATGGTGGCGAGGCTGCGATAGGGCGCGAACCGGCTCATCAGCATGGCGCCTTGCTCGGCATCGGGACGCTCGGGCAGCGTGTGCAGCCGCTGCAGCGCCGTGGCCAGGGCGCTGTCGCGCACCGGCACGGCATCGGCGAAGCCGCCGCGGATCAGCACATAGCGCGCCGTCCATGTGCCGATGCCACGCTGCGCCGTAAGCGATTTTTCCGCGGCAATCGCCGAACCGCCACTGAGAATCTCGATCCTTAGCTTGCCGGATGCGACGGCTGCCGCAGCGTCCACCAGATACTGCGCCTTGGAGCGGGAATAGCGCCGCGCCGCCAGTGCAGCCAGACAGATGTTGGCGACGCGCTCGGGCGTGGGATGGGCGCGCATGTCGCCGATCTTCTCACCCGCCAGCTCCACCATTTCACGGCGCAGGCTGGCGGCGAATTTGACGTTGATCTGCTGGCCGATGATGCCCCAGCAAAGCGCGTCAAAACCGGTGGGCAGCAGCGGCATCCGAAGGCCCCGCCGGTTACGGACAAATTCCGCATGGCGCGATTCAAACTGGGTCACGTCATGACCCAGGGCCAGCATCCTGAGCGCCGCACCGTGCAGATCGGTCATGGCGGCCCGGCCCAGCCTCGATTCCGCATGCACCCGCACCCAGGCATGGCCGGGCTCGATGCTGATTTCCAGCACCACCGGGCCATCATCGGTGTGCAGCGCCTTCCAAATGCGCTGGCCCTCGCTTTTTTGCTGACGGCCAGGGGATCGCGGGCGTGATAGGCAAGAATTTCTTTTGACCGGTAGACGGGGGGCAGATGCAGCAGGAATATCTGCGCGCCCTACAGCGCACGATAAGCGCCCGGCGTCATACGCATCTGGCTGAGGAACTGGCCGTGAAACACCGTTTCCGATGCGAAGCCGGCGCCAAAGCCGACCTCGGGCACCCTGTCCTTGCCACCGAGCAGTTCGGTGGCGGCGCGTTTCACCCGCATCCGCCGCAGCCATGAGGCCGGCGTCAGATGGGCATGGTCACGGAAGAGATCGCCCAGCTTGATCAGGCTGACGCCGGCTGTCCGGGCCAGGGCTGGGGCATCGGCGAAATTTTCCGGCGCCGTTTCGACGCGCGAGGTCAGCCCTTCGAACAGCGCCACATTCTCGTCTTCGCCCTTGTAACAAAGGTCCGGCCGGCAGCGCTTGCAGGCGCGCAGCCCCGCCGCTTTGGCCTCGGCTTCAGTGGTAAAGAGCCGCACATTCTGCAGTTTGGGCGGGCGGGCGGCGCAGGACGGCAGACAGTAAATCCCGGTCGCCATCACGCCCAGAATGAACTTGCCGTCGAACTTGCCCTTGCGGGCTTCGGCGCGGTCCCAGGACAGTGGTTCAGGCAGTTTCATGAAGCAGAGACTAACGCGGCCTTTCGGAGCGCGCCTCCTGTTTCACGTTTTCAACGTGATGCGCAAAAACTAAAGAAAAAGGGCCGCTGTCGCCAGCGGCCCTGATTCTATTGCATTTTCGGTCGGCTACTCGGCGGCAGGCGCAGCGACCGGTGCTTCCAGCTGCGCGATGGGCTGCTGGGCTGCCGCTTCTTCTTGGATCGCCTTGTCGCGTTCCGCCGCGATGTGGCGCAGGCGGGCGATGGCGCCGCCCGTGCCCGCTGGGATCAGGCGACCCACGATGACGTTCTCCTTCAGGCCCTCCAGCATGTCGACCTTGCCATTGACCGCCGCGTCGGTGAGGACCCGCGTGGTTTCCTGGAAGGAGGCCGCCGAGAAGACCGAACGGGTCTGCAGCGACGCCTTGGTGATGCCCAGGAGGATGGCGCGGCCTTCGGCGGGCCTGTGGCCCTCGTCCGTCGCCTTCTTGTTGGCGATTTCCAGTTCCAGCGCATCGACATGCTCACCGGCGATCAGCGTGGTTTCGCCGCCATCGGTGATTTCTAGCTTCTGCATCATCTGGCGGCAGATCACTTCGATATGCTTGTCGTTGATCTTCACGCCCTGCAGCCGGTAGACGTCCTGAATTTCCTTGACCAGGTAGATAGCCAGTTCTTCCATGCCCTTGATGCGCAAGATGTCATGCGGCGAAGGATTACCTTCGACAATATAGTCGCCCTTCTCCACAAAATCGCCTTCGCGCACGCTGATATGGCGACCCTTGGGGATGAGATACTCGGTCGGTTCCTGCTTGTCCGACTTCGGCTTCACGATGACGCGGCGCTTGTTCTTGTAGTCCTTGCCAAATTCGACAAAACCGTCGGTCTCGGCCAGCACGGCCGCTTCCTTGGGCTTGCGGGCTTCGAACAGTTCCGCCACACGCGGCAGACCGCCGGTAATGTCGCGGGTCTTGGCGCCTTCGGTGGGAATACGCGCCACGACGTCGCCGGCGCGGATCGTTGAACCGTCTTCCACCGACAGAATGGCATCGGGCGAAATCGCATAACGCGCTTCGCCGCCGCTCGGCATCTGCGCCGGCTTGCCCTTCTTGTCGAGAATGACGATGGCCGGGCGCAGCTCCGGCGCGGTCTTGCTGCCGGTGCCGCGATTGTCCATCACCACTTTCGACGACACGCCGGTCTTTTCGTCCGACACTTCGCGCAACGTGACGCCGAAGACCAAGTCTTCGTACTTCACGGTACCCTCGACATCGGTCAGAACCGGCAGAGCGTTGGGATTCCATTCCGCGAGGCGATCGCCACGCTTCACAGACGCCCCCTCGTCCGCCTTCAGGCGTGCGCCATAGGTGATGCGGTAGGTGGCGCGTTCCTGACCCTTATTGTCGGTGATCACGACCTGCATATTGCGGCCCATCGCGATCAGCTCACCGTCGGAATTTTTGACGATGTTGCGGTTCAGGATCTTGATCTTGCCTTCATACGAAGCCTCGATCTTGGACTGGCCAGCGACCTGCGCCGCGCCGCCAATATGAAAGGTACGCATGGTCAGCTGGGTGCCCGGTTCACCGATGGACTGGGCGGCAATCACGCCGACAGCCTCACCGATATTGACCGAGGTACCGCGCGCCAAATCGCGGCCATAGCACTTGCCGCAAACGCCTTCCGGCAGGTCGCAGGTCAGCACCGAACGCACACGCACCTTCTGGACGTGGGCGAGTTCCGCCTTCTCGGCCAGATCTTCGTTAACTTCCTTGTTGCGCTTGATGAGGATTTCGCCCGTGTCGGGATGCTTGACATCTTCCGCCGTGGTCCGGCCCAAGATGCGCTCGGTGAGCGAGGCAACGATCTGGCCACCATCGATTTCCGCCTGCACCGTGACACCCTTCTTGGTGCCGCAGTCTTCGCTCGTGATGATGCAATCGTTCGCCACGTCCACCAGGCGGCGGGTCAGGTAACCCGAGTTCGCCGTCTTGAGCGCGGTGTCGGCCAGGCCCTTGCGGGCGCCGTGGGTGGAGTTGAAGTATTCCAGCACGGTGAGGCCTTCCTTGAAGTTCGACAGGATCGGCGTTTCGATGATCGAGCCGTCGGGACGCGCCATTAGTCCGCGCATGCCGGCCAGCTGCTTCATCTGCTGCGGCGAACCGCGAGCGCCGGAATGCGACATCATGTAGATGGAGTTCATCTCCATGACGCGGCCGGTTTCCGGGTCGACCTTCGGCTCGGAAATCTCCTTCATCATTTCGGCGGCAACCAGGTCGGTACACTTGGACCAAACGTCGACAACAAGATTGTACTTCTCCTTGTCGGTGGTCAGACCGTCCTGATACTGCTGCTCGTATTCGCGCACCTGGTGACGGGTCTCGTCGATCAGCTTCACCTTGGTGTCCGGCACGACCATGTCGTCCTTGCCGAACGAGATACCGGCCTTGCAGGCTTCGCGGAAGCCCAGCGCCATGATCGCATCGGCAAACAGCACGGTCTCCTTCTGGCCGCAATGACGATACACTTCATCGATCAGCTGGCTGATCTCCTGCTTGCGCAGCAGGCGGTTAACCAGCTCGAACGGCACCTTGGGATTACGCGGCAGGATGTCGGCAATTAGCATGCGGCCCGGCGTGGATTCCACGCGGCGGGTGATCGGCTTGCCTTGGGCGTCGACGGTCTTGTAGCGCGCCTTGATCTTGGCGTGCAGCGTCACGGCCTTCGCGAAGAGGGCGTGCTCGATTTCGCCGACGTCGTTGAAGGCCATGCCCTCGCCCGGTTCCTTGGCGCGTTCCTGCGACAGGTAATAAAGGCCCAGCACGATGTCCTGGGTCGGCACGATGATCGGCTTGCCGTTGGCGGGCGACAGGATGTTGTTGGTCGACATCATCAGGACGCGCGCTTCCAGCTGCGCTTCCAGCGATAGCGGGACGTGCACGGCCATCTGGTCGCCGTCAAAGTCAGCGTTGAAGGCGGTACAGACCAGCGGATGCAGCTGGATTGCCTTGCCTTCGATCAGCACCGGCTCGAACGCCTGGATGCCCAGGCGATGGAGCGTGGGGGCGCGGTTGAGCAGGATGGGATGCTCGCGGATGACTTCCTCGAGAATGTCCCAAACTTCCGGCTTTTCCTTTTCCACCAGCTTCTTGGACTGCTTGACGGTCTGGCTGAAGCCTTTGGCTTCGAGACGCGCATAGATGAACGGCTTGAACAGTTCGAGCGCCATCTTCTTGGGCAGGCCGCACTGGTGCAGCTTGAGCTCGGGACCGACCACGATGACCGAACGGCCAGAATAGTCGACGCGCTTGCCCAAGAGGTTCTGGCGGAAACGGCCCTGCTTGCCCTTCAGCATATCGGCGAGTGACTTCAACGGACGCTTGTTGGCGCCGGTGATGACGCGGCCACGGCGGCCGTTGTCGAACAGCGCATCCACCGATTCCTGAAGCATGCGCTTTTCGTTTCGCACGATGATGTCCGGCGCCTTGAGTTCGATCAGACGCTTGAGGCGGTTGTTGCGGTTGATGACGCGGCGATACAGATCATTCAGGTCGGAGGTCGCGAAACGGCCGCCGTCCAACGGTACCAGCGGGCGCAATTCCGGCGGGATAACCGGCACGACCTGCAGCACCATCCATTCCGGGCGATTGCCGGAGTCAATAAAGGCTTCGACAACCTTCAGGCGCTTGACCAGCTTCTTCTGCTTTTCGCCGCCCGGGGCTTCCGCCACGGCGGAGCGGATTTCGTCCCGCAGCTTTTCCAGGTCGATAGCGGCCAGCAGCTTGCGAATGGCTTCGGCACCGATTTCGGCGGTGAAGCTATCGTTACCATATTCGTCCTGGGCCTTGTAGAATTCGTCTTCCGTCAAAAGCTGACGCTCCATGAGCGGGGTCAGGCCCGGCTCAATGACGATGTAGTTTTCGAAATACAGGACGCGCTCGAGATCCTTGAGCGTCATGTCCAAGATCAGACCGATGCGCGACGGCAGCGATTTGAGGAACCAGATATGGGCAACCGGGCTGGCCAGTTCAATATGGCCCATGCGGTCGCGGCGCACTTTCTGCACGGTGACTTCGACGCCGCACTTTTCGCAGACGATGCCCTTGTACTTCATGCGCTTGTACTTGCCGCACAGGCATTCGTAATCCTTCACCGGCCCGAAGATACGGGCGCAGAAAAGACCATCGCGCTCCGGCTTGAAGGTCCGGTAATTGATCGTTTCGGGCTTCTTGATCTCGCCATGCGACCAGCGAAGGATCTGATCCGGGCTGGCCAGAGAGATCTTGATGCGGTCGAAGGCGGGAATTTCCTTCGCCGTGCCGAAAACATTCATCAGCTCTTGATTCATTCGAGCGTCCTTTCGAAGTCTGGGCCGGAGGGCATTCGCCATTTCCGTCCCGTTTTTCCTTTAAAGTCTCCCGCCCATTGCCGGGTGCCGGGCGGGAGATAGTTCGTTTCGTGCAATGGCGATTACGTCGTCGGTCCGTTGATCAGTTCAACGTTGAGCGACAGCGAGCGCATTTCCTTGACCAGCACGTTGAACGACTCCGGAATGCCGGCCTCGAACGTGTCTTCGCCGCGGACAATCGCCTCGTACACCTTCGTGCGGCCCGCCACGTCGTCCGACTTCACGGTCAGGATTTCCTGCAACGTGTAGGCGGCGCCGTAGGCTTCCAGGGCCCAGACTTCCATTTCGCCGAAGCGCTGGCCGCCGAACTGCGCCTTGCCGCCCAGCGGTTGCTGGGTCACGAGGCTGTAGGGACCAATCGAACGGGCGTGGATCTTGTCGTCCACCAGATGGTTGAGCTTGAGCATGTAGATGTAGCCGACGGTGACAGCGCGGGTGAAGGATTCGCCCGTGCGGCCGTCATACAGCGTCATCTGGCCCGACGAGGTCAGGCCCGCCTGCTCCAGCATATCGACAATGTCGGCTTCCTTGGCACCGTCGAACACCGGGGTGGCGATCGGAACGCCCAGGCGCAGATTGTCGGCCAGTTCGAGCAGACCCTCCTCGTCAATCTTGCTCAGGCGTTCGTCGTTGCCATAGATACTCTTGAGATGACGGCGCAGCGGCTCGTGCTTGCCGTCACGCTTGACCTTGTCGAGCATGTCGCCGATCTGGCGGCCGAGGCCCGAACAGGCCCAGCCCAGATGGGTTTCCAGAATCTGGCCGACGTTCATGCGTGAAGGCACGCCCAGCGGATTGAGCACGACGTCGACCGGGGTTCCGTCTTCCAGATGCGGCATGTCCTCGATCGGCACGATGCGGCTGATAACACCCTTGTTGCCGTGACGGCCGGCCATCTTGTCGCCCGGCTGCAGCTTGCGCTTCACCGCCACGAAAACGCGGACCATCTTCATCACGCCCGGGGCCAGTTCGTCGCCGCGGCGCAGCTTTTCCACCTTGTCGGCAAAACGCTTGTCGAGACGCGACTTGGCTTCGTCATACTGCTGGCGCAGGCCTTCGATCTCGGCCATCGATTTTTCGTTGCGCAGTCCGATTTGCCACCACTGATGCTTTGTGACAGCGTCCAGAACCTGCTGGGTTATCTTGGTGTCGACGGCCATGCCTTTGGGACCCGAAGCGGCGGTCTTGTTGAGCAGAATTTCCGCCAGGCGCGAGAAGATGTTGCGTTCCAGGATCGACAGTTCATCGTCCCGGTCTTCGGCCAGACGTTCTTCCTCGGCGCGCTCTATCGACATGGCGCGCTGATCCTTGTCGACACCGTGGCGATTGAAGACGCGCACTTCGACGATGGTGCCGGTGACGCCCGGCGGAACGCGCAGGGAGGTGTCACGCACATCGGCGGCCTTTTCGCCAAAGATGGCCCGCAGCAGCTTTTCCTCCGGGGTCATCGGGGTTTCGCCCTTCGGCGTCACCTTGCCCACCAGAATGTCACCTGCCACGACGTCGGCGCCGATATAGACAATGCCGGCTTCGTCCAGGTTCTTGAGGTTTTCTTCGCCCACATTCGGGATGTCGCGGGTGATTTCCTCCGGACCGAGCTTGGTGTCACGCGCCATCGACTCGAATTCCTCGATATGGATCGAGGTGAAGACGTCGTCGCGCACGATGCGCTCGGAGATGAGGATGGAGTCCTCGAAGTTGTAGCCATTCCAGGGCATGAACGCGACGAGCGCGTTCTTGCCCAGCGCCAGTTCGCCCAGCTGGGTCGAGGGCCCATCGCAGATGATGTCGCCCTTGGCCAGCAGGTCGCCCACCTTCACCAGCGGCTTCTGCGTGATGCAGGTCGAGGCGTTGGAGCGCTGGAACTTGCGCAGGCGATAGATGTCGATGCCCGGCTTGGTGGGATCAGGTTCTTCGGTGGCGCGGATAACGATACGGGTGGCGTCCACCTGATCGACGATGCCGGCGCGGCGCGCCGTGATCGCAGAACCGGAGTCGCGGGCAACCACTTCTTCCATGCCGGTGCCGACCAGCGGGGCTTCCGGGCGCAGCAGTGGCACGGCCTGACGCTGCATGTTAGAGCCCATCAGCGCGCGGTTGGCGTCGTCATTCTCGAGGAACGGCACCAGCGCGGCGGCGACCGACACCAGCTGCTTGGGCGAAACGTCGATGAAGTTCACCTGGTCAGGTGTGGTCATCACGAAGTTTCCGCCCTTGCGGCAGGACACGAGTTCGTCGGACAGGCGCAGGCGGCTGTCGACCGTCGCGTTGGCCTGGGCGATGATGAATTTCGCCTCTTCCATCGCCGACAGGTACACAACCTCGTCCGTCAGGTGCTTGTTGATCACCTTGCGGTAGGGGCTTTCGATAAAGCCGTACTTGTTGACGCGCGCGAAAGTGGCGAGGGAGTTGATCAGGCCGATGTTGGGGCCTTCCGGCGTTTCGATCGGGCAGATACGGCCATAATGGGTCGGGTGCACGTCGCGCACTTCAAAGCCGGCGCGCTCGCGGGTCAGGCCGCCCGGTCCGAGCGCCGACATGCGGCGCTTGTGGGTCAGTTCCGACAGGGGGTTCTGCTGGTCCATGAACTGCGACAGCTGCGAGGAGCCGAAAAATTCGCGCACCGCGGCCGCCACCGGCTTGGCGTTGATCAGGTCGTGCGGCATCACGGTGTCGATATCCACGGCGGACATGCGCTCCTTGATGGCGCGCTCCATGCGCAGCAGGCCGACGCGGAACTGGTTTTCCATCAGTTCGCCCACCGAGCGCACGCGGCGATTGCCGAGATTGTCGATGTCGTCGATTTCGCCGCGGCCGTCGCGCAGTTCCACCAGCGCCTTGAGAATGGCGAGGATGTCATCCTTACGCAGCACGCGCATCGTGTCCGGCGCGTCCAGGCCCATGCGCATGTTCATCTTGACGCGGCCAACCGCCGACAGGTCATAGCGTTCGGAGTCGAAGAACAGCTGGCCGAACAGGGCCTCAGCGGTGTCCAAGGTCGGCGGTTCGCCCGGGCGCATAACGCGATAGATGTCGATCAGCGCCTGCTCGCGGCTGTGATTCTTGTCCACCGTAAGCGTGTTGCGGATATAGGGACCGACATTGATGCTGTCGATGTTGAGAACTTCAACGTCATGGAAGCCCGCTTCCAGCGCAATCGCCAGATTTTCGGCGGTTAGCTCGTCGCCGGCTTCGATGTAGATTTCGCCGGTTTCCGGGTTGATCATGTCGAGCGCCGAATAGCGGCCAATGACTTCGTCCGGGCTGAAGGCGATACTCTTGACGCCACCTTCGCCCATCTTGCGCAGGGTGCGGACAGTGATCTTGGAGCCCGCTTCCAGCACGACTTCGCCATTCTTGGCGTTCTTCCAGTCCGAAGTGGACTTGGCGTTGCGCATCCAGCCGGCGTCAAGCGGCGTGGCCCAGCTGCCATCCTTATTATGCTTGAAGGAAATCTTGCTGTAAAAATAATCCAGGATTTCTTCCTGGGTAAGGCCCAGGGCATAGAGCAGCGCGGTCGCCGGCAACTTGCGGCGGCGATCGATACGCACATGCACGATGTCCTTGGCGTCGAATTCAAAGTCCAGCCAGGAGCCGCGATACGGGATCACGCGGGCGGCGAACAGCAGCTTACCCGATGAATGGGTCTTGCCCTTGTCATGGTCGAAGAACACGCCCGGCGAACGGTGCATCTGGGAAACGATGACGCGCTCGGTGCCGTTGATGACGAAGGTGCCGTTCTCGGTCATGAACGGAACATCGCCCATATAGACGTCTTGTTCCTTGATGTCCTTGACCGACTTGGCGCCGGTTTCCTGGTCCACATCGAAGACGATCAGGCGCAGCGTCACCTTGAGCGGCGCGGCATAGGTCATGGAGCGCTGCTGGCACTCCTCGACGTCATACTTGGGGTCTTCGAAGTGATAATCGACATATTCGAGCAGCGAGGATTCCGAGAAGTCCTTGATCGGGAACACCTGACGGAACACTGCCTCCAGACCTTCGTCCTTGCGCCCCTCGCCCTTCCAGAGCTGGAGGAACTGATCATAGGACGTGCGCTGAACCTCGATGAGGTTCGGCATCTGCGCGATCTCCTGGATCTTGCCGAAATTCTTGCGAAGACGTTTGCGTCCGGTGAAGGAGAGTGTCATTCGAGAGTGTCCTTTGCGGCCCGAGAGCCGTTCTTGCCCGGGGTGGGAACCAGCAGTTTCAAACCAATGGCAAATGCCACCTCGCCCATCGGCGAACGAATCACCGATGGGGGGTGGGTGAACGAATTGAGTAAGCACACGGAGTTTTTCAACCCGGGGGCGCCGTATTACTTCACTTCAACCTTGGCGCCAGCATCTTCGAGCTGCTTCTTGATCTTGGCAGCTTCGTCCTTGTTGACGTCGGCTTTGACTTCCTTCGGAGCGCCTTCGACCAGGTCCTTGGCTTCCTTGAGGCCCAGGCCGGTGATCGCACGTACTTCCTTGATCACGTTGATCTTCTTGTCGCCGGCATCGGTCAGGATGACGGTGAACTCAGTCTGTTCAGCAGCCGGGGCGGCGGCAGCAGCGGCCGGAGCGGCAGCGGCGGCAGGCGCGGCGGCTGAAACGCCCCACTTGTCTTCCAGCAGCTTGGCCAGGTCTGCGGCTTCCAGAACGGTCAGGGCGGACAGGTCTTCAACGAGCTTTTCGATCTTCGACATTTTCTACTTCCTTTGATTTTTCAGGTTTGGATATTGACGTTGGGGTGGTCGCTTAAGCGGCTTCCTTCGAGGAATAGGCCCCGACGAGGCGGGCAAGCTGAGCGGCGGGGGCTTGAACGATCCCGGCGATCTTGGTCGCGGGCGCGACGAGCAGGCCCACGATTTTGCCACGCAGTTCATCGAGCGACGGCAGGGTCGCGAGGGCTTTGACACCCGCCGCATCCAGAGCCGTCGTTCCCACCGAACCACCCAGGATCACGAGCTTGTCGTTGACCTTGGCGTAGGCAGCGGCAACTTTCGAAGCGGCAACAGGATCATCGCTGACAGCGATGCCGGTCGGCCCCTTGAACAGATGCGCAATGCCTTCGATCGGCGTTCCTTTCAGAGCGCGCACCGCCAGACGGTTCTTGGCCACACGGAACGAAGCCCCCGACGCGCCCATGCGCGAACGAAGGTCGGCCATCTGGGCAACCGTCATGCCGGAATAATGGGCGACAACCACAGAGCCGGCCTTCGAGAAGACACCATTCAGGTCTTCGACGACTTCCGCCTTTTTGGCTTTTTCCACTTTGCTCTCCTAACGTGAGATGCGGGACGATCCGCACCACACCCTGTTGCTCTTTACGCTGCCCCAGGGTCCAAACCCGAAAAGGCGATCCGAGAATCGCAAATCCGGTTCATTCCCTGTCTATGCTGGAAATTTTAAGACCTCGCGGCCTCCAGCAGTCTCGGACAGTTCCAGCGATCGTCCGCCAGAATTCATTCACGACAATTAGGCCGTCGCGCCACCCGCACCTACCGAAGCCAGCGCGATCTTGACGCCCGGCCCCATGGTCGAAGAGATGGAGATTTTTTTCATGTAGGTGCCCTTGGCGCCCGACGGCTTGGCCTTCATTACGCCGTCGATGACGGCCTTCACGTTGGCGATAATGGCGTCTTCGGTGAAGCTGGCCTTGCCAACGCCGGCCTGTACGATGCCAGCCTTCTCGACACGGAATTCCACCGCGCCGCCCTTGGCGTCTTTCACCGCCTGGGTGACGTCCATGGTGACGGTGCCGACCTTGGGGTTGGGCATCAGGTTGCGCGGGCCCAGCACTTTTCCGAGACGGCCAACGATGCCCATCATGTCGGGCGTGGCAATGCAGCGGTCGAAGTCGATCTTGCCGGCTGTGACTTCGGCGGCAAGTTCTTCAGCGCCGACGATATCAGCGCCCGCCTTTTTGGCTTCTTCGGCCTTGGCGCCCTTGGCAAACACGGCGACGCGCATGGTGCGGCCGCTGCCCGAAGGAAGCGAAACCACGCCGCGCACCATCTGGTCCGCATGCTTGGGATCGACGCCCAGATTGAGCGACAGCTCGATGGTCTCATCGAACTTGGCGGTGGCGCGCGATTTTATCAGCTTCACGGCTTCTTCCACCGAGTAGCTCTTGTTGATGTCGATGCCTTCGCAGGCCTTCTTGAAACGCTTGGAGGTTGCCATGGCGATTAATCCCTCACCGTGATACCCATCGAGCGGGCGGAGCCCTCGATCAGCAGCATCGCGTTTTCAATATCGTTGGCGTTCAGGTCCTTCATCTTGGCCTCGGCGATTTCGCGTACCTGGGCGCGGGTGACGCTGCCCGCAACGGTGATGCCCGGCGACTTGGAGCCCGAGGTCAGCTTCGCGGCCTTCTTGAGGAAGTAGGACGCCGGAGCGGTCTTCATTTCGAAGGTGAAAGATTTGTCCGAGAACACGGTGATGGTCACCGGGATCGGCATGTTCTTTTCCTGGTCCTGCGTCTTGGCGTTGAACGCCTTGCAGAATTCCATGATGTTCAGGCCGCGCTGACCCAGCGCCGGTCCGATGGGCGGCGACGGATTTGCCGCGCCCGCGGGCACCTGGAGCTTGATGTAACCAGTTACTTTCTTTGCCATGTCTCGCCGACTCCTTTTTGCGGCTTAGCGGTTCAAACGAAACTTGCGTTTCTCCCGCGGGATGATGGTTGCCTCCGGACCCGGCCCCGGAGCGGCCTTACCGGGCGAGTGCCCGGCATTGAACGACTACATTTTCTCGACTTGCGTGTATTCCAGTTCCACCGGCGTGGCGCGGCCGAAAATCGACACTGCGACCTTCACGCGGCTGCGGTCCTCGTCCACTTCTTCCACAGTGCCGGTGAAGGAGGTGAAGGGGCCGTCCGCGACGCGCACCTGCTCGCCGATTTCAAAACTGATTGTGGACTTGGGATGCTCCGCGCCTTCCGTCACCTGGTTAAGGATGCGGTCGACTTCGCCCTGGCGCAGAGGCATCGGCTTGTTGTTCTGTCCCAGGAAGCCCGACACCTTCGCGATGTTCTTGACCAGGTGGTAGACCTCGTCGGTCAGCTTGGCGTGCAGCAGCACATAGCCCGGGAGGAACTTGCGCTCCGAATTGACCTTCTGGCCGCGGCGCACCTCGATCACGTCTTCGGTCGGCACGATCACTTCGGCGACAAGATCCTCGAGATCCTGCTGCTTGGCCTGACGGCGAATTTCCTCCGACACCTTCTTCTCGAAATTCGAGTAGGTGTGGACGATGTACCACTTGGCATCCGCGTGTGCCTGAATTCCGGCTTCGCTCATTATGCGGCCCCGATCAAAAGACGCTCGCCATAGGCGAGAATGCTGTCCACGAAAAAGAAAAACACCATGGTAAGCGCCACCATGATGAAGACCATCACGGTGGTGAGCCAGGTTTCCTTCCAGCTCGGCCACGTGATCTTGGACATCTCGCGGCGCACTTCCTGGAAGAATTGCATCGGAGACGCACGACGGCGCACCACGGGCGCTTCCGCGCCCGCCTCGATTACCGTCTTTTTCGTCACGTCGGCCATTTATACTCTTCTATGTATTGGCAGGAGCGGGGGGACTCGAACCCACGACCCTCGGTTTTGGAGACCGATGCTCTACCAGCTGAGCTACACTCCTGTGCGGGTCGGACCGCGTACTTCCCTTTTACTTGATAATCTTTGCGACGACGCCGGCGCCGACGGTACGGCCGCCTTCGCGGATTGCGAAGCGCAGCTTTTCTTCCATCGCGATCGGCACGATCAGCTCGACTTCCACCGAGATATTGTCACCCGGCATCACCATCTCCGTGCCTT
>CAMAPL010000030.1 GCA_945860165.1 Rhizobium sp. Q54 | reverse complement strand
GATCAAAATCCCCACCGACAAGATCCGCGACGTGATCGGCACCGGTGGTAAGGTGATCCGCGAGATTGTGGAAAAGACCGGCGCCAAGATTAATGTCGAGGATGACGGCACCGTGAAGGTCGCTTCCAGCGACCATGAAGCGATCAAGGCGGCGATCAAGTGGATTCGCGGCCTGACGGCGGAACCGGAAATCGGCCAGATCTATGACGGCAAGATCGTCAAGGTGATGGACTTCGGCGCCTTCGTGAACTTCTTCGGCCCCAAGGACGGCCTTGTGCATGTCTCCGAACTGGCCGCTGGCCGCGTCGCCAGCCCCAAGGACGTGGTCAAGGAAGGCCAAGCCGTGAAGGTCAAGCTACTCGGCTTCGATGATCGCGGCAAGGTTCGCCTGTCGATGAAGCAGGTGGACCAGACCACCGGTGAAGACCTCGGCAAGAAGGCCGGCGACGCACAGCAGGCCTGATCGACCTATCCGCTGAAATGAATCAGCCGCCCGCGCATGCGGGCGGCTTTTTCATGACATGTTGAGCCGGACATTGAAGGCAATGCAGGTGCGCTCACCTTCGCCTTCGAACGGCGCAACAGAATGTTCCAGCCAGCTGGGGAAAATCAGAATATCGCCCGGTGAGGGCGTTTCGGAAACCCGTGTGATCTGGGTGAGCAGCTGATTCATGTTGGCGCGGGGTCTGGGATCGTAGAAGCGGATTTTTCCAGCCGTACTGGTTTCGCCCATCGCGCCGGGCGGTGCGGAGACGTAATAAACGCCGCTGATATGGGCGGTGGGATGCACATGCAGGTCCTGGCTGTTCCCCGCCTTCAGCGAAACCCCCCAGCCCCACAGCATGAAATCCACGTTGGCGGGATTGCGCATGCATTCCTGCTCGAACAGCAGCTTGGCATAGTCCTGGATCGCCGCGATGAGCTGATGCTTCAGGATGACTAGCGCGGGATGCTGGCTGTGGCGATGACCCTCCGAGAGAAAATCCTCGCGGGTCTGGAATCCGCCCATGGTCGAGGTGCCGGCGGTCATGTTGGGCCCGGTCGTCTCCAGCTCGGCGATAATGCCGGCCAGCTGGCGGTTTGTTTCCGCCATGTCAGGCAAGTGCCGCCGCAGCAATGTCGTAGGATAGAGAGAACTCAGTATATCCGGCATGGGTGCCCCCGGCACATTTATGTCCTGCTATCCCCGATAAGATTCTTGATCAGGCCAACGGCCAGTTCAGCTAGTCACACCATGAAAATGGCGCCCCAGCACATCATCGGGAAAACACGAAACAGCTCCATGGACATCCCCCCCGGCGAGGTCCGCAAGAATCCTGCACCCGCCTGCGCAGGTCGTCAATGATGCCGGATTATCGCAATTGCGAAGGCACTTAACCTAGATGCCCGTATTTCTTGTGCGCTCCGTGCCTGCGCGGTATCTGTGGGCTATGGCCGTTTTCATGCGTCTCGTCAGCCTTATCCTGATCGTCACCGCCCTGATGCTGCTGGGCGCGGATGCGATCACAAGCCTGGAGCGTGGTGGCGAACTGACGGTGCGCAGCCTGGGCACCATCTGGGGACTGTTCGATCAGCCGCATCTGGATGGATTCAAGAGCTGGGTCCAGAACACGCTGCCCGCCATGGCGCATGGGGTCTATTCGTTCCTGGCCTTTCCGGGTTGGGCTGCCACCGGCGTACTCGGCGTCATTCTGGCGTTTGTCTTCGGAAAAAAGCTCGGACCTGAATAACGCCCCAGTTGTCAAGGCTTGCAAATGCGGGCCATTCAGTTGGGGACAATTGCTGTTCTCAAAGATCGAGGTATCGCTGTGAACTGGTGAAGCTGGTGCGGTACCACTTGGGTGGCCCGCACCCCGGCGGGCCATGACATCGCTCTATCTATTCTTTCCTGGTACCCACAGCACATCGCCCATGCCGCCGTCATTGGCAGCGCGCGCCATCACGAACAGGTGATCCGATAGCCGGTTGGCATAGCGTAGCGCGGCCGCGTTGATGTCTTCTTTTGCCGACAGTTCCACGATAACCGCTTCCGCCCGCCGCGCGATGGCGCGGGCCAGATGCAGATGCGCCGCCAGGGCGGAGCCACCCGGCAGAACGAAGGAGGTCAGGGGCGCCAGCTTTTCGTTCATCGCGTCGATCTCGCGCTCCAGCCGGTCCACCTGGGCGGGTGCAATGCGCAAGCGGGATTCAGACTTGCGCCCGTCTTCGGGCGCGGAGAGATCGGCGCCTAGGTCGAACAGATCATTCTGGATGCGCGCCAGCATGGCATGGAAATCCCCCTCGGCATGAAGCCGCGCGACACCGATGGCCGAGTTGGCCTCGTCCACCGCGCCGATGGCGGCGATGCGGGGGCAGGCCTTGGAAACACGGCTGCCATCGCTGAGCCCGGTTTGCCCGGAATCACCGCCTTTTGTGTAGATTTTGTCCAACCGCACCATGCGAAAAATCCGCCCTTGCCGCGCAAATCCTAACTTGTATGATCCCCGCCGTCCCGCGCTTTTAGGTCATTTTCCATGCCTGCCCCGGCCCCCGAAATCGTCGAAACTGACAATAGCCGCGTTGCCTGTGATGGCGGCGGCGGTGCACTGGGCCATCCCAAGGTCTTCCTGGAAATGGGCGACGAAACCCAGGTCGAATGCCCCTATTGCGACAAGCGCTTTGTGCTCAAGGCCGGGGCCAGCCATCATTGACCGCTCTTAAAAAGGGCGACCATCTCTATCTGGTCGATGGATCGGGCTATCTGTTCCGCGCCTATCACGCGCTTCCGCCGCTGACCCGCAAGTCCGACGGCCTGCCCACCGGCGCGGTGGCGGGCTACTGCAACATGCTGTGGAAGCTGCTGGAGGACATGAAGGGCCCTGAACAGCCCACCCATCTGGCGGTAATCTTCGACGCCAGCGAGAAGACCTTCCGCAATGCGATCTACAAGGAATACAAGGCGCATCGCCCGCCGGCGCCCGAAGACCTGATCCCGCAATTTCCGCTGGTGCGCGACGCCACTCGCGCCTTCGGCATCTCCTGTGTCGAGATGAAGGGTTTCGAGGCCGACGACCTGATCGCCACCTATGCGCGGCTGGCGCGCGAAGCGGGCGCCCGCTGCACCATCATTTCTTCCGACAAGGATTTGATGCAGCTGGTGGTGGACGGCAAGGTCGAGCTGCTGGACACCATGAAGAACAAGCGTATCGCGAGCGCGGAGGTGCTGGAGAAATTCGGCGTCACCCCCGACAAGGTAGTGCAGGTGCAGGCGCTGGCCGGGGACGCATCTGACAATGTGCCGGGCGTGCGCGGCATCGGCGTCAAGACGGCGGCAGAGTTGATCAACATTTACGGCGATATCGAAATCCTGCTGGCCCGGACCGATGAGATCAAGCAGCCCAAGCGCCGCGAAACCCTGATCGAGAATGCGGAAAATGCCCGCATCTCCCTGCGGCTGGTGACTCTGGACGCCAACGTTCCTTTCAAGGAAACGCCGGACGAATTCGCGGTGCATGAGCCTGAGCCTCAGGAACTGATCGCGTTCCTCAAAGCGATGGAGTTCGGCTCCATCACCAGGCGGGTGGCGGCGCATTTCGGGATGGCGGACCTGGACAATATCGACGCCGCGCCGACGGTGGCCAATGTCATGCCGCAATTGCCGGACATGGACGGCGAAACGCCGGCAGACACCTCGGCCCTGCGCGCCCCGATTGATCGGGACGCCTATGTCACGGTGACGACGACCAAGGCGCTGGATGCCTGGATCGCGCGCGCCCATCAGGCCGGCACTGTTTGTGTCGATACCGAAACCACCTCGCTTGATGCGATGGTCGCCAATCTCTGTGGCGTAAGCCTCGCGGTGGCGCCAGGAGAAGCCTGTTATATTCCCTGCGGGCATCGCAAGGGCGACGGCCTGTCGCTTGACCTGTCCCAGGCGCAGGATGGCGGAGACGCCATCATCCAGATGACCGAGGCCGATGTACTGGCGCGTCTCAAGCCGCTGCTGGAAGACGACAGTATTCTGAAGGTGGGGCAGAACCTGAAATATGACGCGCTGGTCTTCCTTCAGCGCGGCATCCGCATCGATCCCATCGATGACACGATGCTGATGTCCTATGTGCTGGAAGGTGGGCTGCACGGCCATGGCATGGACGAATTGTCCGTCCTGCATCTGTCCCATACCCCCATTACGTTCAGCGAAGTGACCGGCAAGGGGAAAGACAAGATTACCTTCGACTGTGTGCCGGTGGCCGAGGCCACCAAATATTCCGCCGAGGATGCGGATGTGACCTTGCGACTACAGATGCTGTTCAAGCTGCAGTTGCGCGAAAAGGCCAAGCGCACCGTTTATGAAACACTGGAACGGCCGCTGGTGATGGTGCTGGCCGACATGGAGCGCGCCGGTGTCAGCATCGATCCGGACCTGATGCGCAAACTTTCCAACGATTTCGCCAAGCAGCAGGTGATCCTGGAAAGCGAAATCCACAAGCTGGCGGACAGCGATTTCAATATCGGTTCGCCCAAGCAATTGGGCGAAATCCTGTTCGACAAGATGAAGATCGAAGGCGGTCGCAAGACCAAGACCGGCGCCTGGTCCACCGACAGCGATGTGCTGGAAGATGTGGCGGCGCAGGGCCATCCCATCGCCAAGAAGGTGCTGGAATGGCGCGGTCTGGCCAAGCTGCGCGGCACCTATACCGATGCGCTGCCCACTTACATCAATGCCAAGACGGGGCGGGTGCATACGTCCTACGCCATGGCGTCGACCATGACCGGCCGCCTGGCCTCCACCGATCCCAATTTGCAGAATATTCCAGTGCGCACCGAAGAAGGCCGCCGCATCCGCCAGGCCTTTATCGCGGCCAAGGGCAGCAAACTGATCAGCGCCGATTATAGCCAGATCGAGCTGAGGTTATTGGCGCACATCGCTGATATTTCCGAGCTGAAAAAGGCCTTTGCCGACAATCTGGATATTCACGCGATGACGGCGTCGGAAATCTTCGGCGTGCCGGTCAAGGACATGCCCGCCGAAGTGCGCCGCCGGGCCAAGGCGATCAATTTCGGCATTGTCTACGGTATTTCCGGCTTCGGCCTGGCCAACCAGCTGGGTATCCCGCAAAGCGAAGCCAGCGATTACATCAAGAAATACTTCACGCGCTTCCCCGGCATCCGCGACTATATGGAAGACACCAAGCAGTTCGCCCGCACCCACGGCTTTGTCGAAACCCTGTTCGGGCGGCGCATCCATATCCGCGAGATCAATTCCAAGGTCCAGGGTTTCCGCGGCGGTGCCGAGCGCGCCGCCATCAACGCGCCGATCCAGGGCGCCGCGGCCGACATTATCCGCCGCGCCATGGTGCGGCTACCGGGGGTGTTGGCCGAGGCGAAGCTCAAAGCCACCATGCTGCTGCAGGTGCATGACGAGTTGATCTTCGAAGCCCCCGACAAGGATGTCGAAAAGGCGTCGAAACTAATCAAATCGGTGATGGAGAAAGCAGCGCTGCCGGCGGTGGAGATTTCTGTGCCGCTGGTCGTGGAAGCGCGGGCCGCTGATAACTGGGACGCCGCGCACTGAACCTATAACTTGTCATGGCCCGCATGCACGGGCCATGACATCAGGGGTTACGCGGCTATCGACTTCAGCCCCGTCTCGGGGGTAATCCCGGCCTTGCCCAATGTTTCCGTCAGTTCGGCCATGACTTTTTCGTTGTCCGGCGCCGTGCCGTCCTTGGCCTGCGATGCGATATAGCAGCTGAGGAAACCAGGCTGGGACAGGTAGACCAGGATCAATTTCCGTGCCTGCGACGAAAGCGTGCCTTCGGTCAGAACCCCGCCGGTCATCAGCCGGAGCAATGTCTGCGCTTTTTCCACATGGTTCGGGCATGCGGCAATAGACTCGAACAGCTTGCCGCGCGCTTCCATCGTCACGGCCAGCGAATCCATCTTCGCGCAAATCTCTTCGCGCGTCACATCGACAAAGCCGCTGCGCCGCATCCGGGCCTGCAACTGGGTCAGCCGCTGCAGCCGCGACACCAGCGGCAGCTTGGGGTTCTGGAAATGGCTGTCGAACTGCGCCGAGGTCAGGATCGGCAGAATATAGCTGGCCAGCTGGCGCTTGTTTTCCAGGCCGATGATATTGTCTTCGACGAACAGGAGGCGTTCAATCTTCTCGTCGGGGGCGGCGTCGATGATGTACTGGCCCAGCGATTCCTGGGTGACCAGGCGCTTGGAGCGCAGCGTAAAGGCCGCCACAAGGTCTTCGTGGCTCAGATATTTTCCCACGCCCATCACGATGCGGTTGGCGATGCTGCGCAGGGCCTTCAGCTCGTCGACGATGGACTCGGGGCAGAGCCGCTTGTTGCTTTTGAATTCGGCGACAATGCGGTTGGCGACGGCAGTGCGCGCTTCCGGCAGGCTGTCGGCAGCGAAATTCTGAGTCAGGGCGGCGAGCCCGTCTTTGGCGTTTTCGGGGGCTTTGCCCAGGAACAGCGCGGCAAGCTTGCTCAGTGCACCGGCCAGGTTTTCGCTCTTGCCCATCAGTTCGTGCAGGGCGGCCGAGCCATTGAGGATTTCCGCCAGGATCGCATCCACCGACGACAGGACCAGCTTGCGCGGGCCTTCTTCCTTCGGGGCGCCGCCCATGATGGTAATCAGCATCAGGATTTTTTCGTCCCAGCCTTGCGCCTCTTTCAAGTGCTTCGCCAGCGCGCCATTGAAGATATAGGCAGCGTCGCCCTGCCCAAAAAGCTTGCCGGCGAGTTCGGCGAACTGGTTCGGCTGGGGATCGGGGAACAGGCCCTTGCGCTGGTCGCGATAAACGCGATTGAAGGCCTGGGTAGTGAGTTCGTTCAGGCTCTTGACGATCTGCTGCACCGGTGTGGTGGTGGAGGCGGCCTGCGCCACAGCGACCTTCTGGATCGCGTGCTGATAGAGCGTGCCGGTGGCTTCCAGCTTTTCCAGCATGTCGGCGCGGTGGATCAGTTCGGTAATGGTCACCTTGTTGCGCGCCAGGAAATCGACCAGCAACCGGCTCATGGTGGCGCGGGCGTGGTAGGAATACAGATCGTCGGGCTTGAAGCAGGGCAGGGCATGGGGCGCGTCTTCCTGCGCCACCTGCACTTTCACCTGATTGTGGCCCTCCTCAAAAATCTTGAGGGTGAGATAGTCGCCGGTGTCGTCGTTGTAGGTTTCCTTGATCACCTTCACGCCGGTGGCCTTTTCGGCAGCCATCAGCTCCTGCGCCATGGTGATGGCCAGTTCGCGCGTCGAGGTCACTTCATGCATGGTCCAGCCGCCTTTGGCGCCGACCCTGCGGAAAACCTCGTAATGAATTTCTCGTCCCTATGCAGGGATGGTGGCGCAAACGGCCTAAACGGCGGTTAACCGTGACCGTTCAGGGCGTGAATTGTCGGCGCCGGGCCGCACAAGGCGCAGGCGGGGTCCGGCGGCAGGCTGGCGGTGCGAAATTCCGCGCTAAGTGCCTTATAGGTAATGATTTTTCCAGCCAACCCCGTCCCCAACCCGGCCACTTCCTTCAAAACCTCCAGTGCCTGCAGCGACCCCATGACGCCGGCGGCGGCCCCCAGCACACCGGTTTCCGAACAGGACGGCACGGTGCCGGGCGGCGGCGGGGCGGCAAACAGGCAGCGGTAGCAGGGATAGGCGTGGCTGCGATCGAACGCCTTGTAGGTTGCCAGCTGGCCCTCGAACTCGGTCACCGCCGCTGACACCAGCGTTTTCTTCGCGAAAAAGCAGGCGTCATTGAGCAGGAATCGGGTGGCGAAATTGTCCGACCCGTCGGCGACAATGTCATAGCGCGCAATCAGCGCCATCGCATTTTCGGCGGTGAGGCGCCGCGCGTGGGATTCAATCTGAACCCCGGGGTTCAAGGATTTTATGGCCGCCGCGCCCGCTTCGACCTTGCCGCGCCCGACATCTTCGGTGCGAAACAGGATCTGCCGCTGCAGGTTGGACAGGCTGACGGTATCGTCATCCACCAGACCTACTGTCCCTATCCCCGCAGCAGCGAGGTAGAGCGCCGCCGGGCTTCCCAGCCCGCCCGCGCCCACGATCAGCACGCGGGCCGCGCGAATCTTCGCCTGGCCGATGCCGCCAACTTCCCGCAGCACCAGGTGGCGGGCATAGCGATCCAACTCGTCATCCGAGAACATCAGTTTCCTTACGGCCAAGTGGCGGGCGGGACAACGCGCCGCCCATGTATACGGCGATGGTTCAATTAACCAGTTGTAAATAATGTGAATTCTACTAAAATTTCCGTGCTGTATACATTTGAGGCTGCCGTCATGGGCCGCTATGACTGACGGAAATTTCCGCCGTCTCGCAGGAGCCCTCCATGTCCGCCATCGTAACCGATTCTGCCCATGGCCTCGGCCGTCACGCCTTTCGCAATCTTCCCTGCGTGAACTGGAATCTCGGCGCCGCAGCGCTGTACGAAGAAGCGGTGTGCCGCGGCGAAGGCCATGTTGCCAAAAAGGGCCCGCTGGTGGTGCGGACTGGCGTGCATACCGGCCGCTCGCAGTTCGACAAGTTCGTGGTGCGCGATGCCAGCACGGAAGCCCAAGTGTGGTGGGACAATAACAAGCCGATGAGCCCGGCCCATTTCGACGCCCTGCATGCCGACATGATGTCCCATGAGGAAGGGCGCGAACTTTTCGCCAAGGACCTGTTCGGTGGCGCCAACCTGACGCATCGCATCAGCGTGCGCGTGGTCACCGAGTATGCCTGGCATTCGCTGTTCGTGCATCAGCTCCTGATCCGCCCTACCGCGGACGACCTCAAGAGCTTCGATCCGGAATTCACCATCATCGACCTGCCCAACTTCAATGCCGACCCGGCAAGGCGCGGCTGCGCATCGCAGACCGTGATCGCGGTCAATTTCAGCAAGAAGGTGATCCTGATCGGCGGAACTTCCTATGCAGGCGAGATGAAGAAGTCGGTCTTCACCATCATGAATTACCTGGTGCCGGCCAAGCGGGTGATGAGCATGCATAGCTCGGCCAATGTCGGCGCGAACGGCGAATCAGCCATATTTTTTGGGCTTTCCGGCACGGGCAAGGCCATGCTTTCCGCCGACGCGTCGTGCACGCTGATCGGCGATGACGAGCATGGCTGGAGCGAGAACTGCATCTTCAACATCGAAGGCGGCTGCTACGCCAAGGTGATCAAGCTCAGCCGCGAAGCCGAGCCGGAAATCTTCTCCGCCACCCAGCGTTTCGGCACCGTGCTGGAAAATGTGGTGATGGACGCGGCCACGCGCGAGCTGGATCTTAACGACGCGACCTATGCCGAGAATACCCGCGCTGCCTATCCGATCGACTATATCCCCAATGCCAGCGCCACCGGCCGGGCATCCCAGGAATGTCATCCTGCTGACGGCCGACGCCTTTGGCGTGCTGCCGCCCATCGCCAGGCTGGAGCACGGCGCGGCGGTTGATCAGTTTTTTCGGTAGATCCACACCCGGGCGGGCGGGATGTTGGCCCAGACCAGGGCGACGCGGCTGACCGAGCAGCCGGGCGGCGCTTCCACCGGCGCCTGCGTGCCGTAGGAAAACTGGATCACCGGCGCGCCGTGCTCCAGCCTGGCGATCAGGCCTTCCATGTAGCTTTTGCGGAGGGCCAGCGGGAAGTTGAGCAGCGGCAGGCCCGAAACAATGGCGCTGAACAACTCGCCATGCCGATTTCTCAGGGTGCGTTCCAGATCGAAGGCATCGCCCTGCAGGACATGGACACGCGGGAAGCGGTGCGCCAGATGCGCGGCCATCTCCGCGTCATACTCCACCAGGGTCAGGCGTTCCGGCGCGATGTCGCGCTCCAGGATCGCCTGGGTGAGGACACCGGTGCCGGGGCCAAGCTCCAGCACGGGACCGGTGCGGTTGATGTCGATGCCCTGCGCAATGGCGCGGGCCAGCGCCGGACTGGACGGAACGATGGCGCCGACATTCTTGGGACGGGTGATCAGCGCCTTGAGAAAGCGCAGATTGTCGGCAAGGGCGAAAGTCTGGTCGGTCACGGGGTGGCCATACGGTGAGGGCGGGCGAACTCTAAGCCGAAAAGGCAATCCGGTGAAACACTTGACTTCGCAAAAGCCCCGCCAAATTTGCGAAATTCTATGCTCCGTCGCCGCCGCTCCAAAACTCCTTCAGACGGGCCAGAAAGCCTTCGGCCTCGGGATGGGTTCCCGCCTGGCTTTCGGCGTCGAACTCGCGCAGCAATTCCTTCTGCCGCTTGGTCAGCTTGACCGGGGTTTCCACCGCCAGTTCGACATACAGATCGCCGCGCTGGGCGCTGCGCAGCACCGGCATGCCCTTGCCCTTGAGGCGGAACTGCCGGCCGGGCTGGGTGCCATCGGGGATCGCCACCTTGGCGCGGCCTCCATCCAGGGTTGGCACTTCGATGCTACCGCCCAGCGAAGCGGTGACGAAGGACACCGGCGCGCGGCAATGCAGGTCATGGCCATCGCGCTGGAAGATGGGATGTTCGGCGACCGACAGGAAAATATAGAGATCGCCGGACGGGCCGCCATTGACCCCGGCGGCGCCTTCGCCTGACAGGCGGATGCGCGTGCCTTCCTCGACCCCGGGTGGCACGTCCACATTCAGGGTGCGCTCTTTCTGCGTCAGGCCGGCGCCGCGGCACGCCTTGCAGGGATGGCGAATGATCTTGCCGCTGCCACGGCACGAGGCGCAGGAGCGTTCGATGGTGAAGAACCCCTGGATCGCCCGCACTTTGCCGTGGCCGGCGCAGGTGGGACAGGTTTCGGGGCTGTGGCCGGCTTCCGCGCCGCTGCCCGAACAGGCCTCGCAGGCGACCTGGGCGGGCACACGGATTTCGGCGGCACGGCCGCTGAAGGATTCTTCCAGGCTGATGTCCAGATTGTAGCGCAGGTCCTGGCCGCGATTCTGCCGCTTGCCGTGGCCGCCCATCATCTGGCCGAAGAAATCCTCGAACACATCGCCGAAGCCGCCGGCGAAATCGCCGAAGGGATTGCCGCCGCGCGCGCCCGCAGCCGCCCCCATGCCGCCCTCGAAGGCGGCGTGGCCGAGCCGGTCATAGGCGGCGCGCTTCTGATCGTCCTTCAAGACGTCATAGGCTTCGCTGATTTCCTTGAATTTCACTTCGGCGGTGTGGTCACCGGGATTCTTGTCGGGATGAAACCGCATCGCCAGCTTGCGATAGGCGGTCTTCAGTACATCGCCGCCTGCGCCCTTCTGGACTTCCAGACACTCGTAATAACAGCGCTTCATCGACACAATCCGCCCCCGGATACAAAACAAATGGCCCTCCGCGCCTGGGGCGCGAAGAGCCGATACTGGTTAGGCGGCACCCTTGTTGTTTTCGTCGACTTCCTCGAAGTCGGCGTCCACGACATTGTCGTCGGCCTTGGGCGCGTTGCCCGCGCCATCGGCGGCGGCGTCAGCAGCGGCGCCTTCGGATTGCTGCGCCTTGTACATGGCTTCACCCAGTTTCATGGAGGCCTGGGCCAGAGTGTTGGTCTTTTCCTTTATGTCCTCTGCGTCTTCGCCCGACAACGCGGTCTTCAGAGACAGGATACCGGCTTCGATGGCGGTCTTTTCTTCCGGACCAACCTTGCCGCCATGTTCCGCCATCGCCTTTTCGGTGGAATGAATCAGCGCATCGCCCTGGTTCTTGGCTTCGACCAGCTCGCGGCGCTTCTTGTCGTCTGCGGCATGGCTTTCGGCTTCCTTGACCATCTTCTGGATGTCGGCGTCAGACAGGCCGCCCGACGCCTGGATGCGAATCTGCTGTTCCTTGCTGGTGGCCTTGTCCTTGGCGGTGACGCTGACAATGCCGTTGGCGTCGATGTCGAAGGTGACTTCGATCTGCGGCACGCCGCGCGGCGCCGGCGGAATGCCCTGAAGGTCGAAGCGTCCCAGCGACTTGTTGTCCGCCGCCATTTCGCGTTCGCCCTGGAACACGTTGATGGTGACGGCGCCCTGATTGTCTTCGGCGGTCGAGAAGATGTTCGACTTCTTGGTCGGGATGGTGGTGTTGCGGTCGATCAACCGGGTGAAGACGCCGCCAAGGGTTTCGATGCCGAGGCTGAGCGGCGTGACGTCCAGCAGCAGCACGTCCTTGACTTCGCCCTTCAGTACGCCGCCCTGGATGGCGGCGCCCATGGCGACCACTTCATCCGGGTTGACGCCCTTGTGCGGCTCCTTGCCGAACAGGTTCTTGACCGCTTCCTGCACCTTGGGCATGCGGGTCATGCCGCCGACCAAGATGACTTCGTCGATCTGGCTGGCGGTGACGCCGGCGTCCTTGAGCGCCTGCTTAACCGGACCGATGGTCTTCTGGATCAGGTCGTCGACCAGCTTTTCCAGGGTAGAGCGGGTGATCTTGATGGTGAGATGCTTGGGGCCGGACGCGTCCGCCGTGATGAAGGGCAGGTTCACTTCGGTCGAAGCGGCGCTCGACAATTCGATCTTCGCCTTTTCTGCGGCGTCCTTCAGGCGCTGAAGCGCCAGCCGGTCAGTGCGCAGGTCAATGCCGTTTTCCTTCTTGAACTGGTCGGCCAGGAAGCCGACCAGGCGATGGTCGAAGTCTTCGCCGCCCAGGAAGGTGTCGCCGTTGGTGGACTTCACTTCAAAGACGCCGTCGCCGATTTCCAGCACGGAGACGTCGAAGGTGCCGCCGCCAAGGTCATAAACCGCGATGGTGCCAGATGACTTCTTGTCCAGGCCATATGCCAGCGCTGCCGCGGTCGGCTCGTTGATGATGCGCAAAACCTCAAGGCCGGCGATCTTGCCGGAGTCCTTGGTCGCCTGGCGCTGGGCGTCGTTGAAATAGGCCGGAACGGTGATGACGGCCTGAGTGATTTTCTCGCCCAGATGCGCTTCCGCCGTTTCCTTCATCTTCTGCAGGATGAAGCCCGAGACTTCCGACGGGGAATATTTCTGGGCATCGCGGCCCGCGACCCAGGCATCGCCATTGTCGGCCTTGACGATCTTGTAGGGCACCATGCCGATGTCCTTCTGGGTCATCGGATCGTCGAAGCGGCGCCCGATCAGGCGCTTGATGGCGAAGAAGGTGTATTCGGGATTGGTCACGGCCTGCCGCTTGGCGGGCTGGCCGATCAGGCGCTCGCCATCGGGCGAGAAGGCCACGATGGACGGCGTGGTGCGGGCGCCTTCCGAATTTTCGATGACCCTGGGGGCTGAGCCTTCCATGACCGCCACGCAGGAGTTGGTGGTGCCAAGGTCAATGCCGATTACTTTAGCCATGTGCTGTTCCTCTCATTGGGCATGGCGTCTTGAGACCCCAAAGGCATCCTCCAGACCATCCCATTGAATTTTTTGACAAAATCAGCAGAATTTGAAAGCCCGCGCTGATCTATGGGGGTATATAGGGACCAGCCCCGGACTTGCCAAGCCTTTGGCCAGATTCAGGGGTTCAGTTGCCAGAATCGGTATGTCAGCAGGGCGGCGAAACTGGTCCAGGCCAGATAGGGCAGCAGCAGCATTCCGGCGATGCGGTCGCGCCGCCAGAACAGCAGCGCGGTGATAATGATCGCTAGGTCCAGCACCAGGATTTCACCCAGCGCCAGGTCGATCCGGTGAAGGGAAAAGAAGATCGCGCTCCAGGCGAAATTCAACGCCAGCTGGACGCCCCAGGCGCCCAACTCGCGGGATGCCAGGCCGGTGATCCGCCAGACCCGCCAAGCCGCCACCGCCATCATAATGTAGAGCGCGATCCATACCGGTCCGAAAAACCAGTTGGGCGGCGTCATGGAAGGCTGATTCAGCTGGGCGTACCAGGTGGGGATGTTGGGCTGGGTGAAAATGCTGCCCAGGGCGCCGATTGCCACCGTCGTCAGCACGAAGATCAGCAGGGGACGGCGGTTATTTCCTTCGTTCCGGTCAAAGATCATGGGGGCTCCACAGAATTGCCTAATACGGAAGCCAGCTTAGGGCGGGCGGTGATTTGCCGCCACATAACAAGAACGGGTGGGGCGCAGGATGGAACGCATCAAGGAGCTGGCGCGGGCCATTGTTTTTGGCGTCACTGGCTATCGCCCGCAACAGGTCTCGGCCGAAACCTGGGACCGGGAGTATCAGGGCGGACAGTGGAAATATCTGGGCAAGATCGACAGCCTGGCCGGGTTGGTCTCCATCCTGGGCTATTGCCAATTCCTGAACCCCGCGAGCATCCTGGATACGGGATGCGGCGAAGGCCTGCTGGCGGAAAAGCTCAAGATCCTGCCCTACAAATCCTATCTCGGCATGGATGTCTCCAAGGAGGCCATTGCGCTTGCCACCGGGCGGCTGGGCGATGAGCGCAGCCGCTTCACCGTCGCCGATGCCTGGGCCTTCGACACCGACGAACGTTTTGATGTCATCGTCTTCAACCAGAGTCTCTATTACCTGTCCGAGCCCGCCGCGTTGCTGGTCAAGTATCAAAAGCTGCTGACGCCGAACGGACGCATCATCGTCTCGATGGTGGACAATGCCCGCACCCGCGCCGTCTGGCGGCTGATCGATCCGGCCATGCGGATAGAGGACGCCATGACCACGATTCAGGGCAAGGGCACTGTCGTCACCAAGGTGATGCTACCGAATTAGCGCTTAAATTCAGATGCCTCACGCGCGCCATGCTTCGACAAGCTCAGCATGAGGAGCTTAGAAGATTCCTCACCCTGTGCTTGTCGAAGGGTGAGGAACGACCGGCTTGCCGGTCAAATAGGTCCGGCGGATCGATTTGAGTGACGAACGCCGCGAGCTTGGACGAGCGGCCGGCTGATGAAAAAAGATCCGTTTTGAAAGCGCTTTGCTCTAGCGCACTGCGTGATCGGCCAGCACCTGGGCGATGGACGATGCCAGTTTCTTGGCAAAGGGAATGTGCAGGAATTCGTTGGGGCCATGGGCGTTGGAATGCGGCCCCAGCAATCCCGTCACCACGAATTGGGTGCCGGGGAATTTTTCGCCCAGCATCGCCATGAAGGGAATCGAGCCGCCTTCACCCTGATAGGCGACCGGCTTACCGAAGGCCCCATGGCTGGCCTTGTTCAGGGACGCTTCCAGCCACGGCGCCAGGGTGGGCGCGTTCCAGCCATTCTCGCCGCGCGGTGCATCGAACACCACTTCGGCCTCATAGGGTGCGTCCTTCTCCAGCGCGGCCTTGACCGCGATGCGCGCTTTTTCCGCATCACCGGTGGGCGGTACGCGCAGGCTGAGCTTGGCGACGCTATAGGGCAACAGCACGTTGCCGCCATTGCGCGGCAGCGGGTAACCCTCCATGCCGGTCACCGCCAGTTGCGGCCGCCAGGTTTTTTCCAGAATCAATTCCGCATTGCTGCCGGCCATGGGCTTGGTCGTGCCGGCGAAAGGCAATTCCGACCACACTTCATCGCCCAGGATTTTCGCCGCCTGCTGCGCCTGCGCCTGCCGGTCTTGCGGAATCTCCACGAACAATTCGGCTAAGGCCATGCGTCCCGTCGCCTGATCCTCGATGCGCGACAGCAGGCTGCACAGGATACGGAAGGATGATGGCACGATGCCGCTGGCCGCGCCGGAATGCACGCCCTCGGTCGTGACGCGCACAGTCAGGTTGCCGATCACCATGCCGCGTAGCGATGTGGTCAGCCACAATTGCTCGTAATTGCCGCAGCCGGAATCTAGGCACACGACCAGATCGGGCGTGCCGATCCGCGCCGCCAGATGATCGATATAGAAGGGCAGGTCGGGCGAACCGGATTCCTCCGACGCCTCGATGATAATGATGGCACGGCCATGGGCGACGCCTTGTTCTTTAAGCGCCAGCAGAGCGGCGATGCTGGCGAACATCGCATAGCCGTCATCGGCGCCGCCGCGTCCATAGAGCTTGTCGCCCTTCTTCACCGGCTGCCACGGGCCGGTGCCCTCGGCCCAGCCCGCCATTTCCGGCTGCTTGTCGAGATGGCCGTACATCAAGACGGTCCCGGACGCCTCACCGGGAATATCAAAGAAGATCAGCGGCGTGCGCTTTGGCAACCGCACCACTTCCAAGGCCGCGCCGGGAAAGGATTGCAGCTTGCCGCGCGCCCAGTCGGCGAACATGGTCACGGCCTTTTCCATATGGCCGTGCTTTTCCCAGTCGGCGTCGAAAGCCGGGCTCTTGTTGGGAATGCGGATGTAGTCGGTCAGAACCGGGATGATCTCGTCATCCCAGATCTTGTCCATGAATGACGCAACGCGCGAAAAATCCATTACCGGTTGATATCATAGGCAGCGATCACCGCGGTATTGTAGATTTCGCTCATCTTGGCGCCTAGGGGCGCGATCTGCACCGATTTCTCCAGGCCCACCAGCATCGGACCCATCACACTGGCCCCGCCCATCTGCTGCAGCAGTTTGGTGGAAATCGAGGCGGAATGAACCGCCGGCATGATCAGCACATTGGCGGTGTCGGTGATGCGGGCGAAGGGATACAGCGCCAGCTTTTCCTTATCAAGGGCCACGTCGACCGCCATTTCGCCGTCATACTCGAATTCGACGCCGCGATTTTCCAGGATCTGCACCGCCTCGATGATGCGTTCGCTGCGTTCGCTGCGCGGAAAGCCGAAGGTGGATGACGCCAGCAGCGCCACGCGCGGCGTCAGGCCGAACCGCTTGGCGACGGCGGCGCCCTGCACCGCGATGTCTGCCAGCTGGTCGGCGGTGGGCATTTCCGTCACCGACGTATCGGCGATCAAAACCACCCGGCCCTTGGCGAAGATCACCTGCATGCCCATGGGGCGCTGGCCGGCCGGCGGGTCCAGCACCGTGCGCACATCGGCCAGAGCATTGGCGTAGTTGCGCGTCACGCCCGTTACCATGGCGTCGGCGTCGCCCGCCTTGACCATGGAGGCGGCGTAGATGTTGCGATCATTGGTCACCATGCGCACGGCATCGCGGTGCAATCCGCCGCGGCGCTGGATGCGCTTGTACAGCGCGTCGATATAGGGCGCGGCTTCCTGCGCCGAATGCGGCACGCGGATTTCGACCAGATCCTCGTCCAGCCCGGCGCGGCGGAAGCCCTGCTTCACCACATCGATGCGGCCGACCAGCACCGCCTTGCCCATGCCGGAATTCTGGAAGGCGGCGGCGGCGCGAATGACGGTATCCTCCTCGCCTTCCGCGAACACCACGCGCTTTGGCATGGCGCGCACGGCATTGGTGACCATCTGGAACAGACCTGCCGATGGGTCCAGCCGCGCCGACAGTTCAAACTGATAGGCGACGAGATCGGGAATCGGCCTCTTGGCGACGCCGCTTTTCATCGCCGCTTCCGCCACCGCCGCCGAGACGCGACTGATGAGGCGCGGATCAAATGGCGAGGGGATAATGTATTCGGGACCATAGACCGGCCGCGCCCCGCGATAGGCTACCGCGACTTCGTCGGGCACATCCTCGCGCGCCAGGGTGGCGATGGCCTCGGCGGCGGCGATTTTCATTTCTTCATTGATGGTGGTGGCACGCACATCCAGCGCACCGCGGAAAATATAGGGGAAGCCCAGAACATTGTTGACCTGGTTGGGATAATCGCTGCGCCCGGTGGCGACGATGACATCGCCGCGCACCGCCTTGGCATCCTCGGGGGTGATTTCCGGATCGGGATTGGCCATGGCGAAGATGATCGGCGAGGCCGCCATCGAACGCACCATGTCGGGCGTCAGCGCGCCCTTGGCGGACAGGCCCAGGAACACATCGCAGCCCACCATCGCGTCCGACAGGGTGCGGGCCTTGGTGTCCACCGCATGGGCCGATTTCCACTGGTTCATGCCTTCGGTGCGGCCGCGATAGACGACGCCCTTGGTGTCGCACAACACGATGTTCTCGCCTTTGACGCCCATGGACTTCAGAAGCTCCAGGCAGGCAATGCCCGCCGCGCCCGCGCCATTCACCACCACCTTGATGTCGGCCAGTTTGCGGTTGGTAAGATGGGCGGCGTTGATGACGCCCGCCGCGCTGATGATGGCGGTGCCATGCTGGTCGTCATGGAACACCGGAATGTCCATCAGCTCACGCAGTCGTTCCTCAATGATGAAACAGTCCGGCGCCTTGATGTCTTCCAGGTTGATGCCGCCGAAGCTGGGGCCGAGATAGCGTACTGCATTGATGAACTGCTCGACATCCTTGGTGTCGACTTCCAGGTCGATGGAGTTCACATCGGCGAACCGCTTGAACAGCACCGACTTGCCTTCCATCACCGGCTTGGACGCCAGGGCGCCCAGATCGCCCAGCCCCAGAATGGCGGTGCCGTTAGAAATGACAGCGACCAGATTGCCACGGGTGGTGTATTCCCAGGCCAGCTCGGGATTTTCGGCGATGCGCAGCACCGGCACGGCGACACCTGGCGAATAGGCCAGGCTGAGATCGCGCTGGGTCACCATCGGCTTGGTGGGATTGATTTCCAGCTTGCCGGGCTTGGAGCCGGAGTGAAAGGCAAGGGCTTCGTCGTCGGTGAAAGTCGGGCGTGACATCTGTTCCCTGCCTGCAGTGTTTATGGTTCTGGATGGATTTTCCACAGAATAACAACTCGGCCGCGCTTTGCACGAAGCTTCGGTGACGCGCCCGCTGTGTACCTCTGCTAGGATTGCCGCATGAGCGAGATGGACCTCGGTATACAGTCTGCAGAAGCGCTGGATGTGGGTGATGCCACCCCCATGATGGCGCAATATCTCGCGCTGAAAGCGGCGCATACGGATTATCTGCTGTTTTACCGCATGGGGGATTTCTACGAGCTCTTCTTCGCGGACGCAGCAAAAGCCGCCGAGGCGCTCGATATCGCCCTGACCAAGCGCGGCAAGCATCAGGGCGAGGACATCCCGATGTGCGGTGTGCCGGTGCATGCCGCCGAGTCCTATCTGGAAAAACTGATCCGCAAGGGTCACCGGGTGGCGGTGTGCGAACAGGTCGAAGACCCCGCCGAAGCCAGGAAGCGCGGCGCCAAGTCGGTGGTCAAGCGCGAGGTGGTGCGGCTGGTGACGCCCGGCACCCTGACCGAAGATGCGCTACTGGAGGCGCGCGCCTCCAACCTACTGGCGGCGCTGGGGCGCAGCGGCGCGGATTTCGCGCTGGCCAGCGCCGACATGTCCACCGGAGAATTTTCTGTTGCCGCCGTGGGCGCAGCTGAGATCGCCACCGAACTAGCACGGTTGTCGCCGCGCGAACTTTTGATTCCCGATGCGCTATTGGCGGGGAGCGTCGGCGAGAGCCGGAGCTACCAAAATAATGTAGATTTCGCCGCGCTGTTCAAATCGCTGGGCGCGGCATTGTCGCCGCTGCCTGCCAGCAAGTTTGATTCCGTCAATGGCGAGCGCGCGCTCAAGGCGCATTACAACATGCTGTCGCTGGACGGATTGGGTGCGTTCAGCCGCGCCGAACTGTCGGCGGCGGGCGCGCTGATCGCCTATCTGGAATTGACCCAGAAGGGCCGCAAGGTGGCCTTGCAGCGCATCGTGCGGGTTTCGCCATCACATTTCATGGGCATCGACGCGGCGACGCGGCGCAATCTGGAACTGACCCAGACACTGGCCGGACAGCGCAGTGGTTCGCTGCTTGCTAGAATCGACCACACCGTGACGGCCAGCGGGGCGCGTATGCTGGCGGGGCGTCTGGCGGCGCCGCTCACCGATGTGAAGACCATCGCCGCACGGCACGATGCGGTGGAAGCCTTTGCCAAGGATTCCGAATTGCGCCGCAAGGCGCGTGAAGCCTTGCGCGCTGCGCCCGATATCGGCCGTGCATTGGGGCGCCTGTCCGTGGCGCGGGGCGGGCCGCGCGACCTAGCCAACCTGCACGATGGGATCAAGGCGGCGCGCGGGTTGCGGGAGGGCCTGAAGAAAGAAGCGCTGGGCGGCGAGGCGGTGGCGGCCATCGACGCGCTTACCCAGAATATCGCCGCGGTATCGCGCCTGTCCGACCGGCTGGAATTCCTGCTGGTGGACGAGCCGCCCTATCTGGCGCGCGATGGCGGCTTCATCAAGACCGGCGCCCATGCGCCGCTGGATGAACTGCGCGCCCTGCGCGATGAATCCCGCCGCGTCATCGCCGCGCTGGAAGGCAGGTACCGCCAATCGAGCGGCGTGACCCAGCTCAAGATCAAGCATAACGGCGTGCTGGGCTATTTCATCGAAGTCGGCCAGCAGCATGCCGACAAGCTGATGGCCGACAAGGATACCTTCCGCCATCGCCAGACCATGGCGGGCGCGGTGCGTTTTTCCACCGACGAACTGGCCACGCTGGCATCACGCATCAGCGAAGCGGGCGAAGCTGCGCTGGCGCTGGAAAGCGGGCTGTTCGACGAAATGGTCATGCTGGGCATCGAGCATGGCGAAGCCTTGTCGGCTATCGCCGATGCGCTGGGCATTCTGGATGTCGCGGCGTCGCTGGGCGAACTCGCCATTGCAGGACGTTATGTGCGCCCCAAGATCGATGGCGGCCTTGCCTTCGACATCCAGCGCGGACGCCATCCCGTGGTGGAAGCGGCGCTGCAATCGGCCAATGCCGGGCCTTTCGTGCCCAATGACTGTGATCTCGGGCCGAAAGCCAAAGGAAGATTGTGGCTGGTCACCGGTCCCAACATGGCGGGAAAATCCACTTTCCTGCGCCAGAATGCGCTGATCGCCATCCTCGCCCAGACGGGTTCGTTCGTGCCGGCGGAGGCCGCACATATCGGCGTGGTGGACCGCCTCTTCTCCCGCGTCGGGGCAGGTGACGATCTGGCGGCGGGGCGATCCACCTTCATGGTCGAGATGGTCGAGGCCGCCGCCATTCTCAACCAGGCGACGCCGCGCTCGCTGGTGATATTGGACGAGATCGGACGCGGCACCGCCACCTATGACGGGTTGGCGATTGCCTGGGCGGCGGCGGAACATCTGCACGAGACCAACAAGAGCCGCGCGCTTTTCGCCACTCATTATCACGAGATGGTGGCGCTATGTGAACGCCTGCCGGCGATGGCCGCCTACACCATGAAGGTGCGGGAATGGAATGACAGCATCGTCTTCCTGCATGAAGTGATGGCCGGCGCCGCCGACCGTTCCTATGGCATTCATGTCGCCAAGCTGGCGGGGCTTCCGGCTGCCGTGGTGACGCGGGCCGAGGAAGTGCTTCGCGCCCTGGAAGAAGGCCGCGAAAGCCACAAGCCGCTGGCCAGGATTGATGACCTGCCGCTGTTTGGTGCGTCCGCGCCGGTGATCAAGGGCAGTGCGGTGGAAGACGTCTTGAAGACTATCGAGCCGGACGCGCTGTCGCCGAAACAGGCGCTGGAGCTTCTCTACAGCTTGAAAAAGAAACTACCCTCCCCATGAGGGAGGGTCGAAGGCGGCTTCTCGCGTCAGCGTGAAGACGGCTTCGGGGAGGGGTGCGAAGCCGGGCCCCTCTCCGAAATTCGCTTCGCAAATTTCGACCCTCCCTCAAGGGGAGGGTGAAATGGCGTCGGCGATAAGCTAGCCTTCGCACATGAGCAGCCCGCCAGCCGCCCGGCTAGGCAGGGATTCAGCCGGGGCAAATGGCCGTCAGCGGACGCGCTAGAGTCTGTGGCCACCTACCAGCGATAGGCGACGTTACCCGTTCCTTGGAGGATAGTCGTCCCAGAGCCGACCTGACTGTCTAGGCGAACGCCGAAGGACAGGCCCGTGGCTTTCTGCGCCTGAAGGTTAAGGCCGAGGACTGCCGTGTCATTGGCGGGCTTGATGCCGTTAAGCAGGAAGCTGGAGCCGCTAAGCGACTGGAACGAGACCGTGCTGACCGGGCTGTAGCCCAGCTGATGGGACCAGCCGATGGTGCCCTGCGCTGACAAGGTCGAGCCGTCGTCTAGCTGGAAGCTGCGATCAAGGTGCGTACCAGCTTCAGTGCGGCCGAAGGTGTTTTTCTGGGACAGGTAGGACAACGCGAAGGTAGATGTACCAGACTGCACAGTCTCCACGTATGAGGGCGTGACGATGTTCTGGAGCGATCCGGCCAGATAGGGCGTCAGGCCGAACTGATCTTCGACGCTAAAGCGGTAGCCGCCTTC
>CAMAPL010000029.1 GCA_945860165.1 Rhizobium sp. Q54 | reverse complement strand
TGGGCGGAGCCAGTCAGCGTGTTGAGCGTGAGATTTCCATTAAAACCAACTGCACCAGTAACTACGGATCCGGCATTGAAGGTGATGGTGGTGTTACCTGAGGCTGTAATAGCCCGGCCGGAGGCCGAGTTCACTACTGCTGTAGATAGCAGATTAATCGCATTCGAGCCGGAGGATGAATCAACGTAAATGCCAGCAACAGCATCGACACCTGCTGCAGCATCACCATATCCGTCAGAATAACTGCCCCCTGTTACTGTGCCGGAAACTGTCAAAGAGATTGCACGCGTTTTGTTACGCGCAACAATGCCGTAGCCGTTTGCCCCAGTCGCACTAACAGTACCGGTTGAGGTTATGCTCAGCGCGCCAGTGCCATAGTTAAGGGCGCGAATACCGTAACCACCGCCAGTGGCATTGTTTGCGGTGAGCGTGAGGTCAGTGCCTTTGGAAGTGTTGTAGGCATAAATGCCGGTTCTGATTACCCCAGTCGCAGTACCGGTTGAGGTTATGCTCAGCGCGCCAGTGCCAGAGTTGACGGCATAAATGCCGTAATAACTGCCAGTGACATTGTTTGAGGTGACCGTGAGGTTAGTGCCTTTGGAACTGTTGTAGGCATCAATGCCGTAGCCGTTTGTCGCAGTCGCAGTGCCGGTTGAGGCTATGCTCAGCGCGCCTGTGCCAGAGTTCTGGGCAGAAATACCGAAACTACCGCCAGTGACATTGTTTGAGGTGACCGTGAGGTCAGTGCCTGTAGAACTGTTGTTGGCAAATATGCCTCTGCTGGTTGCCCCAGTCGCAGTCGCAGTGCCGGTTGAGGCTATGCTCAGCGCGCCTGTGCCAGAGTTGATGGCATGAATGCCGTAATTACCGCCAGTGGCATTGTTTGAGGTGAGCGTAAGGTTAGTGCCTGTGGAACTGTTGGTGGCATAAATGCCGGAGCTGTTTGCCCCAGTCCCAGTCGCAGTGCCGGTTGAGGTTATGCTCAGCGCGCCAGTGCCATAGTTGGCGGCTAAAATACCGTAAAGACTGCCAGTGACATTGTTTGCGGTGACCGTGAGGTTAGTGCCACGGTTAGTGTCCACGTTTTGGGCAACAATGCCGTATCTAAGGCCAGTGACATTGTTTGCGGTGACCGTGAGGTCAGTGCCATAGTTTTCGGCCCAAATGCCGTCGGGGTCGGGGTTTGTCCCAGTCCCAGTCCCAGTCCCAGTCGCAGTGCCGGTTGAGGTTATGCTCAGCGCGCCAGTGCCATAGTTGAAGGCAGTAATTCCGGAACTACCGCCAGTGACATTGTTTGAGGTGAGCGTAAGGTTCGTGCCTTTAGAGCTGTTGTTGGCATAAATGCCGAAGTATCTTGTCGCAGTCGCAGTGCCGGTTGAGGCTATGCTCAGCGCGCCTGTGCCAGAGTTGATGGCATGAATGCCGTAATTACCGCCAGTGGCATTGTTTGAGGTGAGCGTAAGGTTAGTGCCTTTGGAACCGTTGTTGGCATAAATGCCGTCTTCCCCAGTCCCAGTCGCAGTGCCGGTTGAGGCTATGCTCAGCGCGCCTGTGCCATTGTTGAGGGCATAAATACCCCGTTCAGCGCCATTTATCACCGATTGGTAGTTGTCGGTGAAGATAAGGCTATTCGTACTAGTAAGATTTATACCAGTTCCGGTTAGCGTTTTGACGCTGAAGGTTGCATCTGTGGCAACGTTCAGGTCCGCAGCTGAGAATGTTTGGGTGACGGTTTGCGCCCCGGACAGTGTCTGGGCCAGAGCCGGTGCTGCAATGCTTAGGGCAGCAAGTGATGCGCCACTAAGAAAAACCACTAGAAGGCGGGTCAAGGATTTCGGGCTGTGTGTCATGGCAGTGCTCCTTGAATAGGAAGCCGCCAATCAGCAGCAGGGTTCACTATGGATACTTCGCAGCACCACAGTCGAAAGTCACCCCCCCCCTAGCTGCTGTGGCTCATGGGTTGGGAGCAGGTTTAGGCTTTAAGGCCCTGCCCAACGCACGACAAGCTCAACCGGCTCTGCCTCGCCTTCGGCTGAGATCGCCAAGCTGGGTCGGCCCCATGCGCGATTGAGCAACGCCTCGCTGGCGGCAACGCGAGCCGATGCCGGTGCCGTCAGGTCGACTGCAATGCTGCGCAGGGCTTCGATGGCGTCTGCTGTGTGAGCGCGGGCTAGATCACGGATCTCGCCAATCTCGCGTGGCCTGCCGCCGGGATTGCCGGACTGGCCCTTCTGGAACTGCCCTGCATTCTCGGCCATCGCCTGATCCGCCCTGATGTCTGGCATAATATATACACCATAAATGCTGTATTTAATAGCCAGCAGGGTCGAGCCTAAAAATCGGCCCCATTTGTGTGGCGGGTCTATGTGGATGTGGACCCCACCCCGTCGAAGAAGACCCCCCGGCGGGGGTCGACGAGCCGGCGCGTCCAGCGGAGTTCTATTTGTGGGATGATTTGTGGGATAAATCGAGTTGTTCAATTAATATATATTAATATCAATAACTTATCGATTTTCATGGCGGACAGGGTGGGATTCGAACCCACGGTACCCTTGCAGGTACGCCGCATTTCGAGTGCGGTGCCATCGACCACTCGACCACCTGTCCGCCGGCGGTGATAAGGGAGGCAGGGCTTCAAGGCAAGGTGTTTTCCGCCCCATGATTTCAACCGCTTAAGGGGTGCCCGCCCGCCATTTGACGGCGATGTCGGCGCGCAGAAGCGGCGCGAGAATTTCCGCCGCCGCATACATCTCGACATCGAAGCCGTAAGGCGGATTGATCACCAGCAGCCCGGCGCGATCGAGATTGCCTTCGGGTGCGGAAATCTGCGTGTCCACGGTCAGGGCTTTTTGAACGCCGCCGGCCAGCACCTCGCCGGTGAAGGCATCGGCGGCGGCCTGCGACTTGATGGGATACCAGATCAGGAAAATGCCGTTGGCGAATTTTCGCACGGCATCCCTGATGGCTTGCGCCAGCGTTTCGAATTCATCGGGCGATTCAAAAGGCGGATCAAACACCACCAGCCCGCGCCGCGACGGCGGCGGCAGAAGCTTGACCGCGCGCGCATAGCCATCGCCGTTCTCAACGGCGGCGTTGGCATAAGGCGCGAGCGCATCCTTCAGAGCGGCAAACTCCTCCGGGTGCTTTTCGATCGCTGTCAGCCGGTCCTGGGTGCGCAGCAGCCTGGCGGCCAGCAGCGGCGACCCAGGATAGCGCGCGGGGCCGCCTTCTTTCACCAGCTGCAGATAGGTCGCCAGCGCCGGCGGCATCTCATCGCGAAGATCCATCAGCCGCGCGACGCCAGCCCGCGCTTCGCCGGTCCTGGCCGCTTCCTCCCCGGTCAAATCATAGACGCCGCGCCCGGCATGGCTGTCCAGCACGGCAAAGCCAGCATCTTTTTTTTTCAGGTGCAGCAGGATGGCAACCAGCGCCACATGCTTGACGACATCGGCGAAATTTCCGGCGTGATAGACGTGGCGATAGTTCATCGTGAAATTTTCTCGAGTGCCAGACCTTGCGTTCTGGGTCCAAACAAGCTGATCACCAGTGACACCATGGCCATGCAGCCAGCGATGAAAACAAAGACGCCCGGCGCGCCGAACTCGCGCAGCAGATAGGCGATGATGAAGGCACTGAACGTCGTAGAGATGCGCGAGAAGGAATAGACGAAGCCCACCGCCCGGGCGCGGATGCGGGTGGGAAACAACTCTGGCTGATAGCCGTGATAGGCGAAGGACAGGATATTGTTCAGCAAGGTCATCGTCACACCGCAGGCAATAATGGCGAACATGCCATGGACCTGCGCAAACAGCAGGCCGACTGCGACAATGGACAGCGCCGAACCAGTAATGATCCATTTGCGCTCGACCCGATCGCTGAACAACAGGCCCAGTAACGGCCCGAAGGGGGCAGCAATGGCAATGATGAAGGTGTAGCCCAGGCTTTTAGTGACTTCGATACCACTGGCGATCAGCAGGGTCGGCATCCAGCTGGCAAAACCGTAATAGCCCGCCGCCCGGAACAGGTTGAAGGCAATCAGCATCAGGGTGCGACTGCGATAGGCGGGCGTCCAAATCTCCCAGAAGGAGCCCCTGCCCTGTTCCACCATATGCGGCACGGGCTCCGCCAATTGGGCACCCTCCAGCCGCGCCTCGATCTCCCAGGATTCCACGATAGCATCGGCTTCCTGGGAACGGCCATGACTGGCGAGCCAGCGCGGACTCTCCGGCAGATCCCGCCGCACGAAAAAGGCCAGCAGCGCGCCCACCGAACCCGCCACGATCACAAGCCGCCAGCCTTCGATGCCGAAGAAACTGTGCGGCACCAGCAGCCAGCCCAGCAAGGCCACCACCGGGATGGCGGCGAACTGGATGATGTTGGAATAGGCAAAGGCGCGGCCGCGCGTCTTGGGCGGCGACAGTTCGGCGATATAGGTGTCGATGGTCACCAGTTCGACACCGATGCCGATGCCGCAGATGAAGCGCCACAGATTGAGGCTGAACGCGTCCTGCTGGAACGCCATGATCACCGACGCGGCCGCATACCAGAGAAGCGAAACCGTGAAGATGGTGCGCCGCCCGAAGCGGTCGGCAACATAGCCGAACAGGGCGGTGCCGAAAAACAGGCCCAGGAAAAACGATGCCACGAACCCGGCAATGCCGGTATTGCCGAAAAAGTCGGATGTGGTGGCGGTGTAGATGCCGCTTTTGACCAACCCCGGCGCGACATAGGCCGCCAGGAATAGATCGTAGAATTCAAAGAAGCCGCCCAGCGACAAAAAGGTGATCCGCCGCCAGAAGCCACGGGTGGCGGGAAGGCGTTCCAGCCTCCCGGCAATGCAAGCGGGGTCAGCGGCCTTCATATTCGCGGTGCACGTCATGGGTGATGACGCCGACATGCTTGGGCGGCATCGACACCCAGTCCGGCTCAAGCCCCGCTTCATGCAGGGCCTGATAGACATAGGACTGATAGGCGCCCAGCGCACCGCCGCCCTGCAGGACCAGCGCGATGCGGCCGCAGCCTTCGGGGCGCGGAATGGGATCGTAGCGGTGGCCCGCCGGATGGATGGGTTTGTTATTCACGGGCCGAATCATAGCCGGTTTCGGACACCTTTTCGCCTGGAGCGGGGTTTTTTCAATGACCTCGCTACATGAGGCCGCATTCTCTCTTCCGTCTTGCCATGTCAGGCTAAACGCCAATGCAGGTTTCCCGGAGATTCCCCATGCTCAAAGGCAAAGTCGCCCTCGTTACCGGCTCGACCTCGGGGATAGGGCTGGCCATCGCCCGCGCCTATGCCAAAGAGGGCGCGAATGTCTGCCTCAACGGTTTTGGCGACAAGGACGCAGTCGAGAAAGAGCGCATCGGCATCGAAGCCGAATTCGGCGTCAGGGCGATTTACAGCGGCGCCGACATGAGTAAAGGCGACCAGACCGAGGCGATGGTCGAGGGCGCGATCAAGAGCCTCGGATCGGTGGATATCTTGGTCAACAATGCCGGCATCCAGTTCGTCTCGCCGGTGGAGGAATTCCCGCCGGAAAAATGGGAGCAGATCGTCGCCATCAACCTGTCTTCCGCCTTCTATGCTACCCGGGCCGCGATTCCCGGCATGAAGGCGAAGAAATGGGGCCGCATCATCAACACTGCCAGCGCCCATGCGCTGATCGCCTCGCCGTTCAAGTCGGCCTATGTCGCCGCCAAGCACGGCATTGCCGGCTTCACCAAGAGCGTGGCGCTGGAAACCGCCACCTTCGGCATCACCGCCAACGCCATCTGCCCCGGCTATGTCTGGACGCCGCTGGTGGAACAGCAGATTCCCGATACCATGGCGGCGCGCGGCCTGACACGCGAACAGGTGATCAATGGCCTGCTGCTGCACGCCCAGCCCACCAAGCAGTTCGTGACTGTGGACGAAGTGGCGGCGCTGGCGGTCTATCTGACGGGCGACATGGCACGCTCCATCACCGGCAGTATTATTACGATCGATGGTGGATGGACTGCCGCTTAAAGCCGCGTAGCAGGCTGAATATGCGCCCATCAATCGCCGCTAGCCCGGCGGTGCAATGAAAAAACGGCACCCCTCACCGGGCGCCGTTTTTTATGCTGAAAGCCCTGCAAGGCGTGAGTTTTCTCACCCGGCGCCAATAGGCTAAAGTTACAAGCGGCTATTGAGGTTGAAGTGGAATTCCTCGAACTCCTATGGCACGGCAAGCCCCTCTGGATGTGGCTGAGCTTCTTCGCGCTTGTGTTGATGCTGCTGGCATTTGATCTGGGCGTGCTTCACCGTATACAGCGTGAAATCAGTGCGGGCGAAAGCCTCGCCCTGTCTGCCGGATATATCAGCCTGGGCATGGCCTTTGGCGGCTAGGTCTGGTGGCACCTCGGCCAGACGGCGGGACTTAACTACATCAACGGCTTTGTAATCGAGAAAAGCCTGGCGATGGACAATGTGTTCGTCATCGCGATGATCTTCTCCTATTTCGGCGTTCCCCGCCTCTACCAGCACCGGGTGCTCTTCTGGGGCATTCTCGGCGTTATTGTGTTGCGAACCATCATGATCGGGCTGGGTGCGACAATGGTCAGCGCCTTTTCCTGGGTCCTTTATCTGTTTGCCGCTTTTCTGATCTTTTCTGATCTTCACGGGCATCAAGATCTGGCTCATGGCGGAGCACCCTTATGACGTGAGCCAGGCCCCGGCACTCAAATGGCTTCGCGGCCGTTTCAACGTCACTGATAGCCTGCATGGCGACCGGTTCTGGATACGCCAGACCGGTCCCTCATCCGCCACGGCGAGATGGTATGTGACGCCGCTGTTTCTAGCGCTGGTGATGGTCGAAGTCGTCGACCTGGTCTTTGCGGTAGATTCGGTCCCGGCCATCTTCGCGATCACCACCGACCCTTTCATCGTCTACACGTCGAACATTTTCGCCATTCCCGGCCTTCGTGCGCTGTATTTCGCACTCGCCACGACGGTGGATCGCTTTCACTATCTCAAATATGTGCTGGCCGTGCTCCTCGTCTTCATCGGTTCAAAAATCCTCGTAGCCGACGCGCTAGGCCTTGCGAAAATCCCGCCCGAGGCTTCGCTGGGAATCACTTTCGCCATTCTGGCAATCGGCGTGGTTTTCTCACTCTGGAAGACACGGAAGGCGGCCGCACAATGACCAGGTGTTTGGCGCGGGGACGCGCTGCGTCAGAGCGTTCTGCCCAAGGAAAGAAGCCCGGGATAAGGATGGCTGCCATAAGGCGGGATGGGTGCGAAGCCGCATTGTTTATAAAGTGCGATGGCGCCCTGCATCTGCGGCAGCGTATCAAGCTTGACCTCGCGATAGCCTAGGCGCCCTGCGGCTTCGAGCGCCGCCCCGATCAACGCCTTGCCGACGCCCAGGCCCCGCGCCTGGTCGCGCACAAACAAGCGCTTGATCTCGGCGGTGTGCGGCGGATCGAGCGGCTTGAGGGCAATGCAGCCCAGCACGTGATCGCCGCGCTTGGCCAGCAGCAGTTCGCCAAACGGGGGGCCATAGAGGCCGGGCAGCGCATCCACCTCGTTGGTGAATCCCTGCGGCGCCAAATCAATCGCCAATGATACGGCATAGGCGCGAAGCAGCGCCGCCGTCGCCGTCATCTCGGCCCGGCTGCGTGCCGGGCTGATGGAGAAACTATTTGAGCTGGTCGGCGACGGCATCAATTCCGGCTTGCGAGCAGAGTTCGTCCTTGTCGCCACCCACCGCGCCTGACGAGCCGACGCCACCGATCACCTGGCCGCGATACTTGATCGGCACGCCGCCGGCCACGCCGACCACGCCCTCGATGTTGGTCTTGGGCGAACCCAGGGTGGAGTTGCGCGCGGTGGCGAAGGTGCCAGAGGTGGCGAAACGGTTGGCGAGGGTGATGGCGGTATAGGCCTTGTCACGCGACAGGCTGATGGTGTGCGGGCCAGTGCCATCGTCACGCAGGAAAGATTTCAGCGCGCCGGAATTGTCCAGCACGGTGATGGTGGTGCGGAAACCCATCTTGCGGCAGGAATCGACCGCGGAATGGGCAATCTTGTCAGCCATCTCTATCGACAGCGCATGGGTGGAAATCACGCCCGACGTCCCGGTCACGGGCGGATAACTGGCGGGCGCGGGCAAGGGCTGCGCCAGCGCCGGCGTGACGGTCAAAGCCGCGGCAAGAATGAGAACAGTGTTGCGCATTTTTTTCTCCCCGATTTTGAAAGATAGGCTAGGTCATCCCAGTCCCCAGCGCCAGATGGATGAGGAGTGGCGGGCGGGCGCTCCCGCCGTCTGAGCGCAGCGAAGACGGCCATAAAACAACCCGATCGCCCGCACCAATTGGAGCGAAGCGACAATTGGTGCGGGCGGTCGGAATCGAACCGACACACCTTGCGGTACCAGATTTTGAGTCTGGCGCGTCTACCAGTTCCACCACGCCCGCACGAGCTTGGGAAGGGCTCGTTTGTTAGCGTTTTGGACCTGCCCCGTCCACTCTTTTACCGCCCCCCAATAGCCCCTAGAATGGGGCCATGAACGCTCCCACCCGTGCCCTGCATGATGTCCCGCGATCCGACTGGACGCGGGAGGAAATCACCGCCCTCTTCGCCCTGCCCTTCGCTGAACTGATGTTCCGCGCCGCCAGCGTGCATCGGGCCCATTTCGATCCCAACCAGGTCCAGACCTCGACCTTGCTGTCCATCAAGACGGGCGGCTGTCCGGAGGATTGCGGTTATTGCAGCCAGTCAGCAAAAAACGACACGGGACTGAAAGCCTCCAAGCTGATGGAAATTGACGCGGTACTGGCCGACGCCAGCGCCGCCAAGGCGGCGGGCGCCAGCCGCTTCTGCATGGGCGCCGCCTGGCGCTCGCCCAAAGACAAGGACCTCGATGCGGTTTGCGCCATGGTCGAGGGCGTGCGCGCCCTAGGCATGGAAACCTGCGTCACATTGGGGATGCTGACCGCGCCGCAGGCCATCCGCCTGAAACAGTCGGGGCTGGATTACTATAATCACAACCTCGACACCTCGCCGGAATATTATCGCCACGTCATCACCACCCGCACTTATCAGGACCGGCTAGATACGCTGGAACATGTACGCGACGCCGGCATCAATGTCTGCTGCGGCGGCATTGTCGGCATGGGCGAAAGCGCCGAGGACCGCACCGGTCTGATCCATGCGCTGGCAACACTGCCGGCCCATCCCCAAAGCGTGCCGATCAATGCGCTGGTTCAGATCGAAGGCACGCCGCAGGGACTTAGCGCCCCGCTCGATCCGATCGACTTTGTCAGGACCATCGCGGTCGCGCGCATCACCATGCCCAGGTCCATGGTGCGGCTGTCGGCGGGGCGCGAAGAGATGAGCGACGAGACCCAGGCGCTCTGCTTCCTGGCCGGCGCCAATTCTACCTTCTATGGTGCCCGGCTACTGACCACGCCCAATCCGGTGGCCGATGATGACCGCGCCTTGTTTGCCCGGCTGGGGATAACTCTAATGCCGCCGTCACATGGGTAAGCTGACCATCATGCTGACGATTCTGGTGATCGGCGCGGTGGTTCTGTGCCCGCTGGTCATGGCCTTTGAACCCGAGCCGCTGCCGGGGGATTTCACCTTCGCCTGGAAAAATCGGCGTTTCTCGGTTCCCGTGGTTTGGTCGCTGTGTGCAAGCGCAGGCCTGGCCCTTTTATATTCCATCATGAAACGATAAGAGCGGCGGGTCTTTTCGCGCTTTTTGAGAGTGGCTCATGACCGTCCGCAAGATCGCCCGCGCCCTGTTGTCCGTGTCCGACAAGACCGGTCTTCTCGACTTCGCCAAGGCCCTGTCGGCGCAGGGCGTGATGCTTATTTCCACCGGCGGCACCGCCAAGGCGCTGCGCGATGCGGGCCTGACGGTGGCCGATGTGTCCGAGATCACCAACTTCCCCGAAATGATGGACGGCCGGGTCAAGACCCTACATCCCAATGTGCATGGCGGGCTTCTGTCGCTGCGTGACAAGGCCGATCACGCCGCCTCGATGAAGGACCATGGCATCGCCGGCATCGATCTTCTGGTGTGCAATCTTTATCCCTTTGAGGCCACCGTGGCGCGCGGCGCCGATTTCGATACCGCCATCGAAAATATCGACATTGGCGGCCCGGCCATGACCCGCTCGGCGGCCAAGAACCATGACTGGGTGACGGTGGTGGTGGATGTCGAGGATTATAAAGCCGTGCTGGACGAGATGGCGGCCAATGGCGGCGGCACCACCCTGAAGCTGCGCCGCACCCTGGCGCAGCGCGGCTTTGCCCGCACCGCCGCTTACGATGCCGCCGTCTCCAGCTGGTTCGCCAGCGAGCTGGCGAAGGACGGCAACAAGGAACCGCCGCGCCGCCGCGCCCTCGGCGGATTGCTGCGCCAGTCCCTGCGCTATGGCGAAAACCCGCATCAGCAAGCCGCCTTTTATGTCGATGGCTCGGCGCGCCCCGGCGTTGCCAGCGCCGTCCAGGTTCAGGGCAAGGAACTCAGCTACAACAACATCAACGACACTGACGCCGCTTATGAGCTGGTGGCAGAGTTCGATCCCAAGGCGGGCCCGGCCTGCGCCATCATCAAGCATGCCAATCCCTGCGGCGTGGCGCTGGGTTCAAGCCTGAAAGAGGCCTATCTCAAGGCGCTGGCCTGCGACAGCGTTTCGGCCTTTGGCGGCGTGCTGGCCTTCAACCAGACACTGGACGGCGCCACGGCGGAGGAAATCTCCAAGATCTTCACCGAAGTGATCATCGCACCCGACGCCGATGCGGATGCCAGGCGGATTTTGGCTTCCAAGAAGAACCTGCGCCTGCTGACGGCGGGCGGATTGCCGGACACGCTGGCGCCGACCCTGACCTATCGCTCGGTGGCCGGCGGCTTCCTGGTGCAGACCCGCGACAATGGCAGGGTCACGGCTTCGGAATTGAAGGTCGTGACCAAGCGCCAGCCGACGGAGCAGGAAATCACCGACATGCTGCTGGCCTTCACCATCGGCAAGCATGTGAAGTCCAATGCCATCGTCTATGTGAAAGACGGTGCCACCGTCGGCATCGGCGCCGGCCAGATGAGCCGCGTGGATTCGGCGCGCATCGCCGCCATCAAGGCGAAGGATGCGGCCAAAATCGCGGGCTGGGATCAGCCGCGTACCATCGGATCGGCGGCGGCGTCGGAAGCCTTCTTCCCCTTCCCCGACGGCTTATTGGTGGTGGCGGAAGCCGGCGCGACCGCCGTCATCCAGCCCGGCGGCTCGATGAACGATCAAAAAGTGATCGACGCAGCCGATGAAGCGGGCCTCGCCATGGTCTTTACGGGAATGCGCCACTTCCGGCACTAACGGAGTTTGTCGAACACTTCGTTCGCCTCAACGCCCCAGATTCTATTCTTGGGTATCCAGCCGTCTGTATCCGCGCCGCGCACCCGGCAGGCGGTGAGTGTGCAGGCGCGCAATCCGGCAATGGCACCGGGATCGGCCAGGGCCACGACCTTGCCGCCTTCGGAATTCTCAAACAGCTTCGCCCGTCCCTTGCCGGTCACCAGCACGGTGCGCTGCTCGCTGAGCATGGCGTGGCTCATCCAGCCGGTGGTGCCGTCGGCAGCCCGCACCCGCCGCCAGATGTCGAACTGGGCAATCACCGCGAAGGGATAGCCGCGATTGCGGTATTGCCACAGCACCCGGTGCGCATAGCTGGGCCCCTCGCGCAGATAGGCCTTGTCGGCGCGCTGGCTGGCATAGCGCAGCACCTTCCCGCCGGAAGAGCTTTGGGGTGCCGCGATTGCGCCGGAACAGGACACAAGGACAAGAAGGGCAATCAGGCGTGTCATGGGGCGCGCGATTCGGTGACCGTCTGATGTACACCTCCCGCCCGCTTCCGTCATCCGGCCCCTTGGGCTTTAATGGCACCATGACCACCAAAAAGCCGCTCGTCATCGTCACCCGCAAGCTGCCAGAAGCGTGGGCGAGAAGGTGATCATCAACACCAAGTCGTTCGTGGACGGCCACAACCCTCCCGACCGCGTCATTCCGGCGATGCTTTAGCGCATGTCCTGATAGATCACCGCGTGCCAGTAACGCGCCCGATGCATTCCGCTGCGCGAAAATCCGCGCCTGTGCAGCTCGCGCCCGATCATCCAGTTGAAATAGCCATGCGCGACCAGCACGACGGTGCCATCCGCCTTGGCCCGCGCCACCAGCAGGTCGGCAGCCTGGACGGCGCGCCGCCGCGCCATTCGCGAATTTTCGATCTCGGGATTAAAGCCGGCATGCCACAGGATGCGTGACAGCACCGCCCATTTGGGAACCCGCATGTTCAGCCACGGGATGCGCGGGGACGCCAGCGGCGCTTCGGCGAAAAGCGGGTCGGCGATCAGCTGCGCATGGGGCGCCAGCGCCTGTGCGCTTTGATGGCTGCGGGGCCGGTCGCTGGTGAAGACCACGCCCAGTTCCCGGACCAGATCGCGCAGCTCGGCCGGCGGCAGGCTGGACGGGTCCAGCCCCGCTTTCTCATAGTCATCGATATATCCGGCGAAGCCGGCATGCGACGTCCGGGGGCTGAGCGCGATATGCGGCTGGCCATGGCGGATCAGGATGATGCGCGCGGGATGCGGAACGGCCGATGGCGCATCTACGGACAAACTGAATCTTTCCGACAAGCTGAGACGGATTTAACGAGTGCCGTGGCCATTCAGAAACCCTTTACTTTTCCAACTCGTTGCCTAGGGATCGGGCCGCTCGCCCAATAATTAGGCAGGCACCTGTTGCATTGCAACAACTCTGACGCAAATCACGCTTTTTCGGGCCTGAAACAGGCCAAAAGGGCAAAGCGTCATATTGCGATAAGTCCGCCAAAACAAAAATGTCATCCCGATCCGGGCAGCCCCCGCGATGGCTGCGCTTCCAAGCGCTTGTTAAGAGAGGAATAGAAATGAAAGATTTCACCAAGATGGTTCTGGGCGCGGCGAGTATCGCCGGTCTGCTCGGCGTCAGCGCCCCCGCTGTCGCGCAGGACGCTCCCTCGTGGGCATTGAACGGCAATGTTGCCGTGACCAGCGACTATCGTTTCCGTGGCATCAGCCAGAGTGATCGCAGCTTCGCGCCGCAGGGTTCACTGACCCTTGCCGGTCCCGACGGCTTCTATGTCAGCGCCTGGGGTTCGAGCGTGGATTTCGATCCGACCAAATCCGGAAATCCGTACATGGAGCTGGACCTCTATGTCGGCAAGCATACTGACCTGGGCGGCGTCGACTGGAATATCATGCCCTATTACTATGCCTATCCCCCAGCTGATATTGCCCCGGGCGGCACTTCGCCGGAGTTCTTTGAACTCATCAACCAGCTGTCGCACACCTTTGACTTCGGCGTCAGCGCTCTGGGCACCTACGCCTGGTCGCCCAACCTGGCGTTCAACGGCGGCACCGGCCACTACCTAGCCCTTAACCTGGCCTACCCGATCAATGACTGGCTGAGCATCAGCGGCAACTACGGCCACCAGTGGGCCGGGAACGCCGCCGCTGCCGGCTCCAGCGGCTACAATCACGGCGATGTCGGCCTGACCGCTTCGTACAAGGGCTTCGCGCTGGACCTGCGCTACACCGGCACGGACCTGACTCGCCTCGGTTGCGGCAACTTCTACATGACCACCAGGAACGCCTGCGCCGGTGGCGCCGCCGCCACCCTGACCTACAACTTCGCTCTGCTGCCGTAAACGACAGTCGTAGACCAAAAATAAAAACCCGCGGGATGAAAATCCCGCGGGTTTTTCTTTGCGCGCACAGGGGTGAACATGGGCCCGGCCATGCGAACAGCCTGTGTCCGCGCCAGATTGCTTCCAATGCCAGGCGCAGCTGCTCAACAGAGCGTGATGCCGACCCAGCTTGGTGATTTCAGCCGAAGGCGAGGCAGAGCCGGTCGAGTTGATTGCTTCTTGGCGCGGGGCGTGAGGCGGCACTATCCAAAAGGCGCGCCCCTAGAGGCGTAAGCGCATCAAGGGAAGATCATCTTGATAATCTTAGGAATTATCGGTGGGATGTACCGACTAGCGGGTCCATCACCAGATCTGATGCTCTTTCCTGCTAACCCCATTAGGTGTGAAATCCTGCCGCCGAAAAGCAGAAACACGACAACACCAATAATCAAGAGATGCCAGAAGCTGAGGCCAAACATGAAATGCTCTTTCGTGATGCGTCAGCGCTGCGCCTTAGCCCTTACTTCCTAAACCCGCGCCTGATCCATGAACCAATGTAGCTCAGCGCGAGCAGCAATAGCGGCGGGATGAGTTCCAAACCATAGCCTAGATCAACCCGGCGAGCCATCCAGCCCGGCTGCGCATGGCGGGTCCTTGCCAACGATGGACCGGATCAGGCTATTGCGGTATGAATAAAGCATTGGATTAGCTATAATTTTCTCTGAACCGCCTCATAACAAAGGCCTGTTAGAACAGGCCTCACTAAGGGAAATTCATAAACATAATGCGTTACTTACTTGGCGGCCTTGTCGCGCTATGTGTATTTGCGGCTTCTCAACCCACGCCAGCTTCCGCGCAAGACGGCGTCGCCACCTATCCGGCGAGTTTTTTCGCGGCCAACCAGCCTTCCACCGCGTTCGAAATGGTAACCTTGCTGCCTGGATTTCAGATCCAGCGCGGCGATGCTACGGTTCGCGGCTTTTCCGGCACCGTCGGCAATGTTCTAATCGACGGCCAGCTTCCCACCAGCAAGGAAGTCAGCGTCGAGGTTTTTCTGCGCCGCATCCCGGCATCGTCAGTGGACCATATTGAATTGATCCGCGGCGGCGCCGACATGCATGGCTATCCTATTCTGGCCAATGTGGTGCGCGGCAGGGGTGTCGCGCTGCAGGGAAGAGCAGAACTGGAAGGTGCGATCACGCATTTTGGCACCACCGCGCCCAAGCTGGCGATGCAAGTGGTCCGGCAGGGCGCAAGTTCGACTCTGGAGATGTCCGCGCTATGGGCTCGGGATTTTGGCATGCAGAACCAGAACGGCTTCGGTACGCGCACGCGATTTCGTCCTGACGGCACGCCCCTGCAATTATCCCTCTACAGCTTTCCCAAGCTCACCAACATTGCCGAACTCAGCACCGCGTATCGCCAGTCCGTCTGGGAGGGCGAACTTTCCCTGGGCTTGGTTCTGAAGCAAGAGCGCGCCTATTCAGGTGTCCGCGATCAGATCTATTTTCCCACAGCTTCGCTGGTGACGGGACTGGAAAGCGCCCGCGCGCGCAATGGCGAAGGGCGACTGGATTATCAACGCGGCTTGGGTGATCTGGGCAAGCTGCAGCTGTTCGCCGTGCACCGTGTCGAAGAGCAGGACGAGATCAGCCAGACCACCGCGGCGTCAGGTACCGACATGTCGCGCAGCCGGTTCAACCTGCGCGAAGATGTTGCCCGGCTAGCCTGGCAGTATCTGGACGGGCAGCTGAAAGTAGAATCGGGCGCGGAAGGCGCCATCAATGTGCTCAGCAGCCGCAGCACTTTAACCTTGGGCGGCACACCGGTGATCCTGCCGGCCGCAAATATCCGGGTGGAGGAAAAACGCGTCGAATTCTTCTCCACCGCCACTTGGCGCTTCAACCCCGTGCTGATGACGGAACTGGGCGCGCGTTATGAGACTTCGACATTGACCCAGAGCGGCGACAGCAGACTGACCAAGGATCTCGCATTCTTCAAGCCGCGCTGGCTCACGACATGGAACCCCGCGCCGGACCATGAGCTGCGCCTGCTGGTGGAGCGCCAGGTCGGGCAGCTGGTATTCCGCAACTTCGCCAGCTCGACCTCGCTCAATAGCGATATCGTCACCGGGGGTAACAAGAATCTGGAACCGGCGCACAGCTGGAATATCTCTCTGGCCTGGGAACGACATTTCTGGAATCGTGGCTCGCTGGTGGTGGAAGCACGGCACGAAATCATTTCCCAGGTCGTCGATCGCATTCCAGTGTTTGCTGGCGGCCAGGTTTTTAACGCGGTGGGCAATATCGGCAACGGCACCCGCGAAACGATCCTGACCAACCTGATCTTGCCATTGGACGAGGTGGGACTGGAGGGTGTGACCGTGAAAGGCGAAGCCGCCTGGCGTCACAGCCGGGTGCGCGATCCCGCAACCGGTACGTACCGCAAAATCGTCGGCGGCCAGACCTTCGGCGGCCCGTCCTTCGCGTTCGCGACCACAAACGAAATCACTTATGATATACCGAAGAATAATCTGCAACTGGGCTTGACCGTGCACACGCATGGCGGGATCCAGGAAATCGAATACCGGATCGACGAGATCAGCACCAATCACCATGACGTCAAATTGGGCGCATTTGTCGAATACAAGCCAACGCCGGTCTGGACGATACGCGCGTTTGGCCGGGACGTAGCCCAGGCTACCTCTTACCGAGACCGTGATGTCTATGCGGGCCTCAGAGGCAGCGCGCCATTGCGCTTTGTCGAGCATCGCAAACTGAACAACGGCGCCGTGGTAGGTATCAATGTCCAGCACGACCTCTAGCCGGGTGCCGCACCGCCGTTGGACCATCGGTATCTTTTTGGGCGCGGGTGCCCTAGTCAATTATATCGACCGCCTCCCCCAGCGCTGGGCGGTATGGTGAGGGGCGATATTACGGCACGACTTCTGCCAAACCACTCGGTACAAAAAAAGAGCCAGGCGGGTCATGATCGCCAGCCGGTAAGCCGAAGTGCGCTGGGCACATAGTTGACAAGCCAGGGACGGCGAGACGCTAATATCAAGAAATAGGGACCAGGAAGAACCGGATTAACTGGAACGGAGAAAGCTATGAATACCGTCGCGAGATATGTGTCCGCTGTCGCCATCATCGCCTGCGTATATTCCAGTCCGGCATGGCCCGCCGGCGATCACGCCAAGACGTTGATCGACGCACCCAGTAACTTAGCCATCGCCAACTGGAAAGTCGGCGCGGCTGACTGGGGCGACAAGAACGGTCCGGACTGGAGCGTGGAGCTGCGCACCCTGCATGGTGGCCGCCAGGAAGGCGTGCAGGTCATTGACGTTCATAACGGGGTGATGAAATTCACCATCGTTCCTACTCGCGGCTTCGCGATCTGGAAAGCCAACGTCGGCGACCTGCGACTAGGCTGGGATTCGCCTGTGAAGGAAATCATCCACCCTTCCTTTGTCCGCCTGAACGACAATGGCGGCCGGGGCTGGGTGGCGGGCTTTGGCGGTTTGATGGTGCGCGGGGGCCTAGCCTCCTTCGGCAACCCCGTCCAGGACGGCGACCAGCAGCTCACCCTGCATGGCCGTGTCGATTACATTCCCGCCAGTCATGTCGATGTCCGTTACGAAGCGGGTCCGGTGCCGCGCTTGGTGTTTCGTGGCGTGGTCAATGACTTCCAGACTTTCGGACCGCAGCTGCAACTGACCTCAGAAATCTCCACCGTGATCGGAAAACCAGAAATCGTATTCAACGATACCGTTACTAACCTGTCGGATGTACCGCAGGAAATTCAGCTTCTTTATCATACTAATTTCAGCACACCGCTATTGGGTGCAGGCGCGGAATTCGTCGCGCCGGTCAAAAAAGTGCAGCCGATCAATGCGGCCTCCGCGGCCGGCGAACTAGTGGGCTGGAACCGCTATAGCGGCCCGCATGCCGTCGGCTATGCTGCGCAGGTATTCAACATGGCTCTGTACAGCGATACATCCGGCATGACAAAGGCGATGCTGAAGTCGCCGGGAGGCGGGCGCGGTGTGCTGATGAGCTTCGACACCCACGGATTGCCCTACATGTCGCTATGGAAAAATGAAGTAACCACGAAGGGCGGTTATGTGACCGGTCTGGAACCGGGTACCGGCTTTCCCAACACCCGCCCTGAAGAACGCGCTGCCGGACGTGTGCCCATTTTGAAGGGTGGGGAGGTTTATCGCACCCACCTTTCGATCGCGGGGCTAACCAGCAAGAGTGAAGTCGATCAGGCTGCCGCCGCGATCCAGGCTCTGGCCAGCTCGCCTCCGGTGGTCGACAAGACGACGACGGGACCTTAAGGCGCCTGAGACAGGGCTGGATGATATTTGTCTGCCGGATATTTTGTGCCAGCGTGATTGAGATTACTGCTCAGAGCCAATTTCTATCAATTCGCTTGGTACAAAAAGAGCCGGGCAGGTCATTTCGATGTCGATGACGCGCAGGAGCATGAAAGTCGATCCGTGTATGGCGATTTCCTGAAAAGTGTTAGGAAATACAGATTAAGGCTGACAAAGGCCTTTAGTGGATTTTGAGCAGAACTGATGACTTTTGAGGCGTGACATTATCACGCCTGTGACCATAAGAAGCGAACTGAGTTGGGGAGCGAGAAGTAAGCGAAGGGGGCCGATCAGTTCCTCGACACCGCGCTAACGGCTCAGAATCGACGGCTGCAGTCCCGGTATCTCAGCGTCCGCTGGGAAGTAGGGTCGGCGCAGCTTCTTGAAGCGGATATGTTTGAGCGTTGCGGGCGTCGGGCCGGGGGTGTCCAGCACCATCACGCCCTTGGCGATCACCCCGTAGGCCTGGCGGTAGTTCATGGGATTCTTGGCGACGATGAACCTGGCTTGCGCCGGGTCCATGCCGACCGTGCGGATCTGTTCATCCATCCAATCGTAGGTCGCTCGGCTGGTGATGATGACTTGCACCGCTCCGATGCAAAAAACGGCCGTCGGCCCCATGTGTTCGTGGTGGCCTTCCCATTGCCCGCCGGTATAGACGAATTCGCCGTTACTAAGTCGTTCAACCTTGCCCGTGAATGTGCGCGGCGACCCCCAGCGCGGATCCAGCTTGTGCCCGATCGCCAGCGACAGCGTCGCTCCTTCGCCCGCCTCGTGACAGGCCCGCGCGGCTTGCGGATCGACGACCGGGACTATCGACCGGACGTCGACGCCGCTGTCGACCAGCGCCGACAGCGTCGCGATGCTGTCGCCAGCCGCGCCGCCACCACAGCAATCGGCGGTTTCGACCAGGATCACCGGGCCACCGTCCAACTGCATCCCTCTGCCGATCGCGTCGGCTGGCGAGAGTGTCTCCGGCTCGAGCTCGTGCCGCCGCTCCCAGTAGCGCCGCGCAATATCGCCCGCCAGGGCCTTGGCCAACGGCAGGTTGTTGTCGGTAATCACCAGCGCGCCGCTGCCCATGTCCTCGCAGTCCATGTAAGGGTGGACCAGCAACAGGCTGGTGGACAGCACACCATGCTGTTGCTCGAGCGACTTCGTGTAGCGCATCAACTCGGCGAACGGATCGTCGTCGTTTGTCGAGCCGTGGATCGCACTGGTGATGACCGGCACCTTGCCCATCGCCATGGTTGGTCTGCATTTGCCGGCAAGCATATCCTGCAGGAGCCGGGCCGCTCGCTGACCGGTTCCGTATTGATCGAGGTGCGGATAGGTCTCCCATGCCAGCAGCGCGTCGGCGTGGCGCACCATCTCGGCCGTGACATGCGCGTGCAGGTCCAGCGTCGCGATAACCGGCACGTCGGGTCCGACAAGACCGCGGGCGGCGTGGATCATGTCCCCTTCCGGATCGTCGAGTCCTTCGACCAGTGCCGAACCGTGCAGCGGCAACAACACGCCATCGACCGGAAGCGCTCGCTCCAATCGTTCGAGCCATTCACCACGCAACTGCCGATAACACTTGCCGGTGATCGCCCCCCCCGCGAGGGCCGACGCATAGATTAGCGGAACCGGCTGCGCGCCCCCTTGGCGCAGGGCGTCGAGCATTCCACCGACGACACTCGTGGTCAACCTCAGTACTTCGTTGTCGCGAAACAACTCGCACGCTTCATAGACCGACAAGTCGATCGGCAAACCGCCGAGATGATTGCATTCGGTGAGGATGCCACCGATCGCTATGCGAGGTTGAGCAGGCAAGATATGTCCTTCGATATGATGACAATTCGACTGGGAGCCTTTAGCACAGGTTTTTTAGATATATCGTACACCGAACGGCTTGCCCAGCAAAAGCGCCGGCCGGTATCCTTGCCACCAACAGCTTCGGCGCAGCGCAAGCCGAATGCGAATTCAGATTGACTAAGGAGCCATCCATGACTGTGAAGATTACTGGCCTGACGGCCCGCGACATTCGATTTCCGACCTCTCGAAACCTTGACGGTTCGGACGCCATGAATCCGGACCCGGACTATTCCGCGGCGTACGTGACCTTGCATACGGACCGACCAGGCATGGAAGGCAATGGCCTGACCTTCACCATCGGTCGTGGTAACGAGTTGTGCGTCGCGGCGATCCGGTCGCTGGCCCCACTGCTGGTCGGCAGGTCGCTCGACTCGTTCACCGCCAACATGGGTGCGTTCTGGCGCCACATCACGGGCGACAGTCAGCTGCGCTGGGTTGGTCCAGAAAAAGGCGTGATTCACCTGGCCACGGCCGCCGTCGTCAACGCAGTGTGGGATCTGTACGCCAAGACGGCCGACAAACCGCTGTGGCAGCTGCTGTGCGACATGACGCCGGAACAACTCGTGTCGTGTATCGACTTTCGCTACATCACCGATGCACTGACGCCGGACGAAGCCACCGACATGCTGCGCCAGAACTACGCGTCGCGTGGCGCTCGCGTCGAGCAGCTGCGCCGTGATGGTTATCCGTCCTACACCACTTCGGCCGGCTGGCTGGGCTACTCGGACGCCAAGCTTCAGGCACAATGCCGCGACCTGATGTCGCGCGGCTGGTCGCATTTCAAGATCAAGGTGGGACGCGACCTGGACGACGACATCCGGCGCTGCAGGATCATCCGCGAAGAAATCGGCTGGGAGCGCCGCTTGATGATGGACGCCAATCAGGTGTGGGACGTCGGCCAGTCGATTGAATACATGAAGGCATTGGCGCAATTCAAGCCGTGGTTCATAGAGGAGCCGACTTCGCCCGACGACGTGCTTGGCCATGCCGCGATCGCACGGGCCATCGCGCCGATCAAGGTGGCCACCGGCGAAACCTGCCACAACCGGGTCATGTTCAAGCAGTTCATGCAAGCCGGAGGCCTGCAGGTGTGCCAGATCGACAGCTGCCGGTTGGGTGGTGTGAACGAGGTGTTGGCGGTGATGCTGATGGCGCGAAAGTTCGGCATCCCGGTCTGTCCGCACGCAGGCGGGGTCGGGCTTTGCGAGTACGTACAGCACCTGGCGATCGTCGACTACGTCTGCATCAGCGCGAGTCTCGAAGACCGCATCGCCGAGTACGCGGACCATCTGCACGAGCACTTTGTCGATCGGCTGGTCATGCGGGGCGGCCGATACATGCCGCCCACCGCGCCTGGATACAGCGCCACCATGAAAGCGGAATCATTGGACGCTTTCGAGTTTCCACAGGGCTCGGAATGGCTGGTGCCAGCGGTGATAGAACACAGCTGAATACAACATGGAGAAAACAGTATGAAGATCACAGGCGTTCGCACGCAACCCTACGCCTTCGAACTAGCCCGTCCGATCGGCGATGCCAACCTGCCGCAGGGCGGCTCGATTTCGCGCGGGCCACAGCTTGAAGCCGCCGAGTTGGCCTGGTGGGGCGAGGTGTGCGGTGGCTTTGTCTTTTGATAGTGATCACGATACCAACGAGTTACGCGACGGTGGCAAATCAATCGGGCGTATGTCTATGCGAGTTCAAGGCCATCTCGTAAAGTCAAAAAATCCCAAACGCCTGCCGGCACAGTGCGTGCACCATGGGGCTGTCCTGCCCCTTTGAAGTGGTCCTCCCTGAAGTATGGTTTTGACCAAGGAGGAATGGACAGATGGCAAGGAAGAGGCGCACAGCAGAAGAGATTGTCGCAAAGCTACGGCAGGTCGATGTGCTGATGGCACGGGGCAAGCCGGTCGCGAATGCGGTGCGGGCGATAGGAGTGACGGAAGTTACATACTACCGCTGGCGCAACGAGTATGGCGGGCTTAAGGGCGACCAGGTCAAGCGGTTGAAAGAACTGGAGTCTGAGAATACGCGGCTTCGACGGGCGATCTCGGACCTAACGCTGGACAAGCTGATATTGCAGGAAGCCGCGCGGGGAAACTTCTAAGCCCCGCACGCCGCCGTGCGTGTGTGGACCATGTTGTCGCCGAACTGGGTATGCCGCAGAGGCGGGCATGCCGGGCCCTTGGACAGCATCGTTCCACGCAGCGCAGGATGCCGACAACGCCCGACGATGAAGTGGCTTTGACAGCCGACATCATCGAGTTCGCCCGCCAGTATGGCCGCTACGGATACCGCCGGATCACGGCGCTTTTGCGGGCATCTGGGTGGATGGT
>CAMAPL010000028.1 GCA_945860165.1 Rhizobium sp. Q54 | reverse complement strand
GTGCCATCGTCGCGCTCGCCCGCATCGCGCCCCCCTTGCGCGACCCAGTTACGGATCCTCTGCGCCGTCGGCTCGAACTCATTGGCAAGGCTCTCCGGACTGCGTCCGGAGCGAACTAGCTCGATCATCTGACGCCGGAACTCAGGCGTGAAGGGTGGGTGCTTTCTGGTCATGATGGACTCCTGGAACACAAATGTTCGGGTGTCCACGAAACCGGGGGAACTTCAACGGCTACAAAATAATGCCTATTTAATTGCAATTGATGCGCCGATATAAGACTATTGGATACATGAGCTGCGGCGCTACGCCATCGTACAAAAAAAAAGATTCCAATCATTTTCGTATCCTCGCCGTGCCTGCCGGCAGCCCACAAGGCAACGCTTATACCTATTTGCTATACAAAGGCCTCCAGGATTGCGGCGTGAGCATTCTTGTGGGCTTTACGCTTGCGAACGCGGCGAGTGCGGACATCTGCCACCTACATTGGCCAGAATACGCCGCCATTGATAAAAATCCGGTACGACGAACGATCAACTCGTGCTTGTTCTTTTTTAGACTCTGTCTTTTGAAAGCCTGCAGGGCCAAGTTGGTATGGACCGTTCACAATCTTCATCCTCACGACGTTGCGCCGTCACGGTATATCCGTTCGTTCTACTACCTTATGTTTCGGTTTATGGATGGGCTAATTTTTCTCACCCACGAATCCCAAAAAGCTTGCTACCGACAGTACCCGGAATCGCGCTCGTGTGCCGCCACAGTCATTCTACATTCTCATTATCGGTCGATGTTTTTAGAAAATTGTGAAATGCATGCCGACTGCCGTCGGGAGCGGCCTCGTGCTGCTGCCCAGTTTCTGTTTTTTGGACTGGTGCGCAGATATAAAAACTTAGCAAATCTGATTGCTGTATTCGGCCGTATTCCGCGTGCTGACGTCCGCTTAGTCTGCGCCGGCGAGCCATCAGCCGATGTGGCGTATATCTCGGAAATACGCCACATCGCTTCGAAGGACGCGAGAGTCGAGCTCCAGCTGAACTGGATTCCACAAGAGGACGTTGCCGCACTATTCGATGCAGCGACCGTGATCGTTCTGCCTTACCAAGAGGTTTTGAATTCGGGCGTTCTCATGCTTGCGCTGTCGCTTCATCGCCCGGTGCTGGCGCCGGCCACGGACTCTGTGAAGGAAATTCAAAATATTGTCGGGACAGAGTGGATTATGACATTCACAGGAGAATTGACGCCGGAGATTCTGTCGAATGCCCTAGCGTGGGCGGCTCATCGGAAAGAAAACGTGCCAGATTTGACGCCTTTCGATTCCGGGACCGTGACACGCAACACGCTTGCGTTTTTTCGGGATCTCTGTGGAAAGACGAAAACCGGCAATATCATTCACCGTTCTGCTTAAGCACGACTGAAATAAGACGGCCCAGCCGGTACTCACCATTTCAGGTAAGTTTTTTCCTCGGCGAACTCTGACGAGAGCGAGACGTTAATTTTATTCTTAACATTTGAACGCCCTTCGTTGAGCTTATAAACGGAGCGGGCTAGCTCGACGAACTCGTTATCGAATATATTACTCCTTTCTTTTTCACGAAGTGCGTCTTCAACCATCCACAGATCACTGTTGATACGTCTGAGTTCTTCCATCATCGCTGCCAGTCTAGGATTGCCGCTGAGAGCATCTGCGGCCACGCTGGAAAGGCAACCCAGCTCCTTTTGCACGCGTTCGCGCTTCGCTGCCGGTTTAATCTTTTGAACTTTTATTTCGAGGATAGTTATTTTATCGATGAGATCGCCCCACGCCACCGGAATAGTCGGCGTCGGTAGAATGCGCTCCTGGTGTGCTGTCGTGCGAGTTTTTTCTGCCACCAGATTAACTAAGGCCTCTTCCATCTGCCGCACGGCACCTTTCCAATCACCCCTCGACTTTTGACGGAACAATCGAATTGTCGGATACCAAGAGCTGGTGCTCCCATCGATTTTCCATCGCCAGTCCGGAACGTATTTGAGAGCAACCCAAGTCGGCAATCCGAGTGCTCCCGCTAAATGAGCAATCGACGTGTCCGAGGTTATGACCAGATCGAGCTGCGTCATGATTGCTGCGGTATCCAGAAAGGCGTCAGGGCTCGCATCAAGCTCCTGGCCGAAGTCTTGCACCCTCATACCGTTTGGCAGGTGGGACAACTGTTCGGTTCCTGGTCCTTTTTGAAGGCTGATAAGACGGACATTCGGCAGCAGCGAAAGATTGTAGAATTCAGCCACCGGCAGCGATTTCGTATTGTTACTGCCCTGCCAACAAATTCCGATCTTCACGACTGCGCTACCAAGCCTTTCTCTCCACTTTTCAATTATCGCCGGTTCCGCCCTCAGATAGGGCCCGTCTTGCGGAGTGTTTTGTTCTGTTGTCCTGAATGCAAACGGCAGGCTTAATAACGCGCAATGATAATCGAAAGCGGGTAGGGGGTCGCCCTGCTTCACGGTCTGAGTGACGCCTTCAACGTGAGCGAGTAGACGATGAAGCGGCGGCTGCACGCCCAAAATGACCTGCGCGCCGCGCTGTTGGAAGAGACGCGCGTACCGGCAGAACTGGATCGTGTCTCCGAAACCGGTCTCTGAATAAAGCAGGATAGTCTTGCCATCGAGCGGTTCGGTACCGCGCCACGGCGCGCCTACAAAATGGCGCGGGCGCTTTAGGTTGCGTTGTTCCACCGACCAGCACCAATTCGCATAGGCGCTCCAGCCGCGCTCATAGTCACCGCGCAAAAGGTAGCAAACGCCGGTATTGACCAGGGCATCTGAACAATTCGGATCGATGTCCAATGCCCAGGAAAAACTGACGAGTGCATCGTCGAGCCGACCAAGCTCAATAAGGGATATTCCGCGGTCCGAATGTATCGGCGCGTCGTCCAGTGAGATCGCAATGGCCCTGTCGAAATAATTAAGCGCTTCCTCATGTCGGTCGAGTTTGGCGAGGACGTTTCCGTAATTGTGCAGGCAAGATGCGGCATTGGGATCAATCGACAATGCATCTCTGATGAGCCGCTCGGCATCTTCGAAATTCTCGCGCTCCGCGCAGATAACGCCGAGCATGTGCAAGGCATCGAAATCGCGGTTATTGGCCGCAAGGACGCGTCGATAGAGCTTTTCTGCCTCAGTTACCCTGTTGGCCCGATGCAGAGCAACGGCTTGATCGATCAACTCCATGGCTAGCCTTCATTTCTTGGGTCGGACTTTATCATCAAGCTCGGAACGAAGTCAGATTTGCAGCTTGGATGTGTGGCACTCAAGAAACATGATCCGAGGGTCCTTTATCCACTGGCAATTGAAAGTTGCATTCTATACTCTTGTTAGGCGCCGAGGGCCCAGGAGGGATTGTCTTGGCTTGAGCACGGGGGGTGCAATGAGCAAAGCTGCCAAATTGTTTCGGAGCGGGGCGCTATTTGTGCTGAGCGCGCTGGGACTATCGGCCTACGCTACCAAGGATGTTAAGGCCGAGAGCGCCGGAAAAGCGGATGTCGGTAGTAAAGAATCAGTCTTGCCGCGATATCCAGGTGCGCAGATGAAAGATAAAATGGTGGACTCTCTTTTCGGGGGCAATAGAGCTTGGCGTGTCGATAAGAATAAGAACGCGCCTAAAGCGCCTAGCGCCAAGAAGGACAGATCAACGGAATAACGCGTGGAACGACGGTAGCGCTTGTCGTTTTAACTAGCTACTTAAAACTGCCATGGAGTTGATCGATCAAGCCGTAGCGCTGCATCGTGCTGGCATGCTGACGGAAGCAGAGGTGCTCTATCGACGCATCCTCGTGTTCGATAGTGGCAATTTCGACGCTCAACACATGCTTGGTGTCATTTTAGCTCAGCGTCAGAAATTCGAAGGTGCCGAGCGCCTGATCAGAGCAGCCTTGTTGATCGACGCCAGTTCCGGACCCTGCCTGCACAATTATGGAAACGTCCTTGCGAAGCTCGGCCGGCATCTTGAATCGCTAGGTTTCTATGATCGAGCATTGACGGCCTTGCCCGACGACGCATCGATCCACTCGGATCGCGGCAGCACTCTCAAGGAACTCGGTCGTCTCGACGAAGCGTTCTCAAGTTTTTCCCAGGCCCTGGACATCGATCCAGATTTTGCCGATGCCCACCTAAATCTCGGCGTTTGCCATCTACTTCGTGGCGAGTACGAGCGCGGTTGGCAAGAATATGAATGGCGGTGGAAAACAGATGGTATGCCGTCACCAGAGCCGATCGTTCAAGCACGGCTTTGGCTTGGACAAGCGGATATTGCAGGCAAAACGATCCTTCTGCGGGCTGAACAAGGTTTGGGCGACGCCATTCAGTTTTGCCGCTACGCGAAACTGCTCGCCGCAAAAGGCGCCACGATCGTCTTAGAGGTCGCGCGCCCGCTTAAATATCTTTTGACCGGTCTACAAGGCGTCGAGCGGGTCTTAGCTGCAGGCGAACAATTGCCGACGGACATTGATTATTACTGCCCGCTGTTGAGCCTACCACTGGCATTCAATACGCGGATCGACACGATCCCTGCAACAGGACCTTATCTCAACGCATCCCAAGACCTGATAAAAAAATGGTCTGAGAGGCTCGGTCAAAAGCAAAGACAGCGGGTTGGTATCGCCTGGTCCGGAAGTAGCACGAATGTGCACGGCCGCCATCGTTCCTTAACGCTCGATAGATTTTTGCCGTTGCGGGATTTAGGGCTGCAGCTCGTCTCTTTGCAAACAGATCTAACCGATTGTGACCGAAAAATCCTTGCCGAGCACCAAGACATTATGCACTTCGGCGTTGGCTTTTCTGATACCGCGGCGCTGGTTTCCTTAATGGACATTGTTATTTCAGTCGATACGTCCGTCGCCCATCTGGCCGGAGCATTGGGCGCTCCAACATGGGTGCTTTTGCCCCATGTTCCGGATTGGCGATGGTTGATGGATCGCGAGGATAGTCCCTGGTATCCGACCGTCCGATTGTTCCGTCAGTCGACGATCGGCGATTGGGACGGCGTGCTGCAAAACATTACGAACGAATTAGCGTTCATGATGAAAATTCGTAACTAGAGAAGGACGTTTTCGGTATTCTAAATACCGTCGCCGCGGTATCGACGTCAATCGCGCCAAATATCATACCAGCGTCGAATGCTTCCGAAGGGAAGCTGTTCATAATAGCTTTTCTCGAAATATGCGAGCAGGTCTGAGCCGAGCATATCTCGCTGCCTCAGTTTTTTTATGCCCGCCCAATGGACGATCAGGGCTTCGGCCGTTTGCTTGGCGACCGAGATGGCATCAACGCCCGCTAACGAGTGAGCCGGCCACCGCATGATCTGTCGCTGATCTACACGCAAGCCATCGAGCGCAATCTTTCGATGCAGCACAAAATTCAAGATGGCTTGATCACCGAGTTTGAAAAAATCCTTATGACGAAGACGGCGCGGCATTGTCCACTCGAGCCAGGGGGCAAAGTCATCGCGACTGACAATGCCTGCGGTACCAAACCACTGCCCCGAGTTGAAAACGAACTCTGGCCGGCTTATACCGTGTCCGGCTTCACGAAGCTTGTCCCAGTCATAATAGAGGAGCTTCATTTCAACGTCGGTCATATTTCCGTCAGAAAAGTAAGAAAGCTTTCCATTGTCTACGACAAAAGGCGCGTCGCATTCTTTCAAAATATTCAGCACTGGTCCCGTCATCACTGTATCGGAATCTAACATTAGGAATCGTTCACCGGGTTTTCCGAACAGAGCTTCGAGCTTGACATATCCCCAACTGTACTCGCCCGCAGGGATGTTCTCTATTCCAACGTTCCAATACTTTTCCAATTCATTGGCCAAGCCGCGTTGCAGTGGAGCCCCTGCAAGCAGGCGCACTGGAATTCTGGGATAGAATTTTCGGATGCTGGCGATACAGATGCGAGTGAAGCGAGCATCAATGTCACAAGCGGCGACATAAATAACATCGACGACCGGCAGTCTGGTCGGGCCGTTAACGGTTTGAGTTGTTGTAGTCCGCATATGCAGCGTACTTTCGATCAACCAACTGCGCCACTGGAGTTAATGCGAACCTCTAGTAAACTAACGCCCTTATCGCCCAGACGCGCGGAGATTGCCGGATAGGGCAAGCCCTGATGGCGCTATCTATCTTCGCCAATGATAACGACGGCATTGAAAACCCCACACACCGTCTCGCCAGCACCAACGCCGACTAAGTGGGTCACAGTACACATCCGGCTCCAGTGGCTATCAACGCACAAACCGAGCCCTGACAGTTCCCAGCTACCCACCCCATCCCCAGCACACCGGGTCGGCCGAAAAAAAATCGTAAGCGAGGCGGAGCGAAGGTACCATCTGAGGCAATGGGGGGTGCCGGGGGTAGTGGGGTCTGACCTAGGGGGCTGTTGGGGCTGTAGGGGGGGCTGTTAGGCGGCTTGCCCGCGGGCCGGGCCAGGCGTTACCTGTACCAATGCCGGTGGCAAGCGGACGGGGGTGGGGGGCAAAACGCCCAAAACGGGCCGAAATCAGCCCCTGGAGCGTACCAGTCCCGTACCGGAGCGATATTAATAGCCTGCGGCAATTAGGCCGCATTCATATAACGCACTGATTTTATTTGATAATATATGGTGGAGCCAAGCGGGATCGAACCGCTGACCTCCTGCATGCCATGCAGGCGCTCTCCCAGCTGAGCTATGGCCCCGTACCAAAGGCGGGCCGGTCTGGTGTCCGGTCCGATTCTAAAAACTAGGATTCGTCCTTGGCGATGCCGGGATCGAGGATGCCGGAGACATCGTCTTCCTCGTCTTCAACTTCGCCCAGAAGATTGTTATCTTCCTCGTCTTCCTCGTCCTCGACTTCCAGGTCCTCGATGCTTTCGGCTTCGTCGGCATCGACCACGGACATGCCCGATCCCGCTTCGGCTTCTTCTTCCTCTGCGTCTTCGTCCTCGTCCTCGCCGGTGGCCGCGACCTTCAGCGGCGCCTCGACAACGGCTTCAGCTTCTTCTTCCTCTTCTTCGGACTCGCCGTCCTCGTCATCGTCTTCTTCTTCCTCGTCCTCGGTATCGGCGGCAACGACCTTGCCGGCCTCTACCGTCTCGACCACGCGGCTGCGGCGCTGCTTGAACAGCGCTTCCGGTTCATAGCTGAAACCGCACTTGGGGCATTCTATCGGCCGCTTGGTGAGGTCATAAAACCTCGCCGCACAGCTGGGGCATGCCCGTTTGGTTCCAAGATCTGCCTTGACCAAGATGATGCTTCCCGCAAGAAGAGGTTATTGGAGGGGCGCGTTTGCCACGGGTAGCCCCGCCTGTAAAGGTCTTTTGAAGCCCTGATGCATAACACCGATTCTGCCCCGCTGACTGCCCGCCGCGCCGGCCCCCTGACAGGGATGGCCCAGGTGCCGGGCGACAAATCTATTTCCCAGCGGGCCCTTATCCTGGGTGCGCTGGCGGAGGGCGAAACGCGGATCACCGGTCTGCTGGAATCGGGTGACGTGCACTCGACCGCCGGCGCCCTGCGCGGCTTCGGCGCCGTGTTGACCCAGGAGGGGCCGGGAAGCTGGCGGGTCCAGGGCACCGGGGTGGGGAAGTGGAAAAGCCCGGAAACGGAACTGGACTTCGGCAATTCGGGCACCGGCTCGCGGCTGGTGATGGGGGCGATGGCCACCACCGCGATTACGGCCATCTTCACCGGAGATGCCTCGTTACGGTCGCGTCCCATGACGCGGGTGGTGGCACCGCTGACTGCCTTCGGCGTTACTTATGAAGCGCAGGGGGAGAAGGCGCTGATGCCACTTACCCTGCATGGTGCCAAAGACGCGAAGGCCGTCACCACCCATGTCGCCACGGCCTCGGCCCAGGTGAAATCGGCCCTGCTGCTGGCGGCGCTGAATGCGCAGGGTGTCAGCCGCATTTCCCAGGATGCGCTGACCCGCGATCACAGCGAGAAGATGCTGGCGGCGTTTGGCGCGAAGATAACGGTGTCATCGCGCGAACAAGTCGGCGAAGTCATCACGGTGGAAGGCCCCGTCCGGCTGACCGGCTGCAGCGTGGAAGTGCCGCGCGATCCCTCATCCGCGGCCTTCGCCATTGTGGCGGCATTGATCGTGCCGGGGTCTCAAATCGAACTGCCCGCCATCCTTCTCAATCCCCGCCGCATTGGCCTGATTGAAACCTTGCTGGAGATGGGCGCGAAGATCGAAGTCGTCAACCGGCGGACTAGTGGCGGCGAGGAGATCGGCGACCTTGTGGTGCGCCATTCCGAACTCAAAGGCGTCGAGGTGCCTCCTGCCCGTGCCCCCTCCATGATCGACGAATATCCCATTCTCGCTGTCGCCGCCGCTTTCGCGCGTGGCAAGACGGCGATGCGCGGACTGGAAGAGCTGCGGGTAAAGGAAAGCGACCGGCTCGACGCGGTGGCGCGGGGGCTCAAGGTCAATGGCGTCCCTTATACAATCGAAGGCGACGACCTGATCGTCGACGGCCACGGTCCTGATGGCGTAATGGGCGGCGGCACGGTCGCCACCCACATGGATCACCGCATCGCCATGAGCTTCCTCACCATGGGCATGGCGTCGCAGAATCCGGTCACGGTCGACGATGTCACCATGATCGCCACCTCCTTCCCCGAATATCAGGATTTGATGCGCAGGCTGGGAGCGGAATTTATGGAGCGACTTTGAATAAGATCGCGGTTAAGGAAGCACCATGAGCAAGGCAGAAAGCATCGTTATAGCCGTCGACGGCACCGCCGCCTCCGGCAAGGGCACCCTGGCCAAGAAGCTGGCGGCCCATTTCGGTTTCGCCCACATGGATTCGGGGGCGCTGTATCGCCTGGCCGCGCTCAGCGTGCTGGAAACCGGCGGCGACCCCAAGAATGAAGCCGATGCCCTGCGCGGCGCCCAGACCATCGATTTCAACCGGGCGGGCGATCCCAAGATCCGCACCGATATTGTGGGCCAGGCGGCGTCCTATGTCGCGGCCATCCCGGCGGTGCGCACCGCCTTGTTCGAATTCCAGCAGAGCTTCCTGACCAATCCGCCCGGCGGCAGCCCCGGTGCGGTGATGGACGGGCGCGACATCGGCACGGTGATCTGCCCGGGCGCCACCGCCAAACTTTATGTCGATGCCCGCCTGGACACCCGCGCCCGCCGCCGCTGGGCGGAACTCAAGGCCATGGGCATCCGCCGGACCGAACAGGATGTGGTGGCCGAACTGGGGTGCCGCGACGAGGCGGACAAGGCCCGCCCCATTTCGCCCCTGAAACAGGCCGAAGACGCAGACTTGCTGGATACCTCCAATTTGGGTATAGACGCCGCGTTCGCGGCAGCTCTCGCTTTGATTTCTCCCAAGGTGGCCAAGGTACTCGAGAGCGCGCTCAAGGACCGCCACAGGGGCTAAGGAGGCCCGGCGGCCTAAGGGGCACCCCGCTTACTTCTTCAAAATCAACCGCTCGGGCGGCCTCTTCAATTTGAAGTGGGCGCCTGGGAAGTCCGCCGATGGCTCGATGCTGCCGGCTGGCATGAACGACTGTTAGGACACAACGCATGGCTCGCGCCGCTACCGCCCCCAAAGAACGCACCGAACCCTCGATGGCCAATCCCTCCCGCGAAGATTTCGCGGCCATGCTGGAGCAGAGCTTCGAAACCCAGTCCCCCAAGGAAGGCCAGGTTATCAAGGGCACCATCATCGCCATTGAGAACGACTTCGCCATGGTCGATGTCGGCCTCAAGACCGAAGGCCGCATTTCCCTCAAGGAATTCGCGATGCCCGGCATTCCCGCCGACATCAAGGTGGGCGACACGGTCGAAGTGTATCTGGAGCGCGTCGAGAATGCGCTGGGCGAAGCCGTTCTGAGCCGCGACAAGGCCCGCCGCGAAGAAAGCTGGGTCAATCTTGAAAAGGCCTTCACTGATGTCACCCGCGTCACCGGCGTGATCTTCGGCCGCGTCAAGGGCGGCTTCACCGTCGACCTCGACGGCGCAGTGGCCTTCCTGCCCGGCTCGCAGGTTGATGTCCGCCCGATGCGCGATGTCGGCCCGCTGATGAACCAGCCGCAGCTGTTCCAGATCCTCAAGATGGATCGCCGCCGCGGCAACATCGTGGTCTCCCGCCGCGCCGTTCTGGAAGAGCGCCGCGCCGAGGAACGCACCAGCCTGGTCGCCAGCCTGCAGGAAAAACAGATCGTCGAAGGTGTGGTCAAGAACATCACCGATTACGGCGCCTTCGTGGACCTGGGCGGCGTGGACGGCCTGTTGCACGTCACCGACATCGCCTGGCGCCGCGTCTCGCACCCGACCGAAGTCCTGTCGGTGGGCCAGACCGTCACCGTGCAGATCATCAAGATCAACCACGAAACCCAGCGCATCAGCCTGGGCATGAAGCAACTGCAGACCGATCCGTGGGAAGGCGTCGCCGCCAAGTATCCGGTGGGCGTGCAGTTCAAGGGCAAGGTCACCAATGTCACCGATTACGGCGCCTTTGTGGAGCTAGAGCCGGGCGTCGAAGGCCTGGTCCATGTCAGCGAAATGTCCTGGGTCAAGAAGAACATGGCCCCGTCCAAGCTGGTTACCCCCGGCACGGACGTGGACGTCGCCGTGCTGGAAGTGGATTCTAACAAGCGCCGCATCAGCCTGGGCCTGAAGCAGACCCAGGAAAATCCCTGGAATGCCTTCACCGCCAATCACCCGGCCGGCACGGTAATCGAGGGCGAGGTCAAGTCGATCACCGAGTTCGGCCTGTTTATCGGCCTGGATTCGGACATTGACGGCATGGTCCACCTCTCCGACCTCAGCTGGTCGGTGGCGGGCGAAGAAGCCATCAAGACCTATGAAAAGGGCCAGATGGTCAAGGCGCAGGTTCTCGATATCGACGTCGATAAGGAACGTGTCAGCCTTGGAATCAAGCAGCTGGGCAGCGATCCGATCGAGAAGGCCGGCCCGACGGGCGGCGCTCTGCGCAAAAACCAGGTCGTCACCGGCACGGTCACCGAAGTCAATGACGGCGGTATTGAAGTGGAAATGGAGGGCGGTGTGCGCGCCTTCATCCGCCGCGCCGACCTGGCCCGTGACCGCGCCGATCAGCGTCCCGAACGCTTCGGCAAGGGCGACAAGGTAGACGCGCTGGTCACCAGCGTGGACAAGGCGACCCGCAAGGTTTCGCTTTCCATCAAGGCTCGCGAAGTCAGCGAAGAGAAGGAAGCGGTGGCGCAGTTCGGCTCGTCCGATAGCGGCGCCAGCTTGGGCGACATCCTGGGCGCGGCACTGAAAAAGAAGACGCCCAAGAAGAAGGCCAGTGAGGCCAGCGACGAGTAGTCATTGTTTCGATCAGACTGAGAAAAGGCGCGCCGCGAGGCGCGCCTTTTTCTTTTGCGGTCCCGCGTCTCCAGCCGCTTCCAGAGTGTCTGCGCGGGGAGCGAACGCATGGTGCAGGAAGGTGTGACGCCCGGTTTCCTCCCTGCGATTGTCCACAGAGATTTTGTTTGCTTTCAGAATCACATTAGCGTGCGCCATCAATGTTGATGAGGAGTTGAGTCATGGCGAAGAAGAATAGCAAGCTGGCCAAGCGCGCCGCCGAACTGGAAGCCGCGGTTGCGGGCCTGTTCACCGGCACACCGACGAAGAAGACAAAGAAGCGCCGCAAGGCCAAGAAGGCCAAGGTGGTGAAAGCCGCCAAGAAGGCCGTCAAAAAGACCGTGAAGAAGGTCGTGAAGAAGGCCAAGAAGGCCGCCAAGAAGGCCAAGCGCAAGACCAAGAAGCGCTAGTCTTTCGGTCTTTTATCTAAGGGAGGCGCGCACCTTTTCGGGTGTCGCGCCTCTTTCTTTTCAGCGGGCGGCCGCTAGAGTTCCCTCATAAAAACAACAAGGGGGGATCATCCATGCGCTTCTTTGGGCTTTGTGCCGCCGTCACCTTCGCCGCCACCACGTTCATCCTGCCGGTATCGGCACAGACACAACCGCCTGCCGCGCCGCTGACGGCCCAGACCGCCGCCGGCGGCACCTTGCGCGCCACCCCGCCTGACAGCTTCGTCTATCAACCCGCGGCCGAGGTTAAGGCCCTGAGCCAGTGGCCGGACCGCAAGACCCATTCAAAGGTTGTGGTGGATCATGAAAACTACTTTGTCGAATATGTCACCCGGGGCGACAGCGGCAACAATGCCGAAACCCATGGCCACTGGTACGACTATATCCATGTGCTAGATGGTGAGGGTACCGTCACCTATGGCGGCACCCAGGATGGCGCCCGCGACGTGGGCAATGCCGAGATCCGCGGCGGCACCATCAACGGCGCCAAGACCATCCCCCTGCATTCTGGCGACCGGCTGGTTCTGCCGCCCGGCCTGCCGCATCTGTTCACCGCCACCAGCGGCAATACCTTCACCTACCTGATCTTCAAGCACAAACACTGAGGAAAACGCCCATGAACAAGAAAATCGCACTCACCGCCGCGCTTGTCCTGCTGCCGCTCGCCGCGATCGCCCAGACCAAGACGGGCGACGACAAGGCCGTGCGTCATATCACCGGCCGCACACTGGACGCGGATCTGAACAAGGGCATGACGGCGGACGCCTTCTTTTCCCAGATCATCATCACCCAGGCGCCGGCCTACCGCGTGATCAACACCACCCGCGACAAGCCGGGCGAGGCGGAAATCCATGACGGGATGACCGACCATATCTTCGTGCAGGAAGGTGAAGCCACCTTCGTCACCGGCGGAACCATTGCGGGGTCGAAGGTGACGGCGCCGGGCGAGCATCGCGGCGCGTCCATCGCGGGCGGCACCTCCCGCCCGATGCGGCCGGGCGACTATTTCCTGATCCCTGCCGGCACGGCGCACCAGATGCTGCTGACGCCCGGCAAGCGGATCAAGTTCATCGCCTTCAAGACCAAGAAATAGGTCAGCCAGCTTCGCCGCGCATCAGGACATTTTTGGGGCGCCACAACAGGTTGATGCTGACGCCCGCCATGATCAGCAGGGTCGCTGCCAGCTTCCAGCCCGGCAGCGGCTCATGCAGCACAATGGCGGCCGCGCTGATGCCGAACACCGGCACCAGCAGGGACATGGGCGCGACTGTCGCCGCCGGATAGCGCGACAGCAGCCAGGCCCAGATGGTGTAGCCGAACAGGGTATTGGCCGCGCTTTGCCACACCAGCGTCGCCCAGATCGGCCAGTGCGAGGCCAGCACCGCCTGGGTGATCCGCGTGGGCCCTTCCAGCACCAGTGACATGATCAACAATGCCGGCATGGAGAACAGGCTGGCCCAGACGACATAGGCCAGCGGGTTCATCGGCGTGCCGCGGGCGGCGGCGCCATGGGCGGCTTCCCGCGACGCCTGGTTGCTGATGCCCCAGCACACCGCCCCGCCCAGAACCATTACAAGGCCGGTCGTCGTAATGCCCTCGCCATTGTGAATCAGGATCAGCAGCAATCCGGCCGCCGCGGGCACCAGGCCCAGCATCTGATGCAGGCGTGGTTTTTCGCCGGTGCGCCGGGCGGCAATCGCAATGGTGAAGAACAGTTGCATCTGCATCACCACCGAGGCGACGCCGGGCGAAATGAGGCCGTCCATGGCGATATAAAGCAGGCCGAACTGGCCGCTCCCCACGCACAGGCCATAAACGGCCAGATTGCTCCAGGGCACATCGGGCTTCTTGAGAAAGAAGATGGCGGGAAACAGCACGAGCGCGAAACGGAAGGCCGCCATGATCAGCGGTGGCAGCATGTTCAGGCCCCAGACAACCACCACGAAATTGGTGCCCCAGATGAACACCACCAGCACCGCCAGGGCCGTGTCACGCAAGGAGAGGTTGGACGACGGCATGAGGCCCCGCAAAAGCTTGTCGGCATCATAGGGCGCTGGAGCTTTTGCGCACCTGCAAAGTCTGCATGGTGGCTAAGCAGTCAGTTGACGTTGGCGGCGGCAACGGCGGCACGGATTTCCTGCATGTCGTGATTGGCCTTGGCGGCATAGTCCACAATACAGGCGTTGTAGGCTGGCATCGCCGTATTATATGCGCGGATCTTCTCGTTATAGGCTTCCACCTTGCGGATATCGCGCTGGTCGGGTTTGGGGCCAAAGTCGGTGCTGGGCTTTATGCAAGACGATTTGGGATATAAGCCGGCCGGCAAATTGCCGGACTGCGCGGGAGTTGCGGCATTCTGGGCCTGTGCCGTCACGGTCATCGCCAGAAAAATCAGTGTCGCGGGCCGCATAATTTTCCTCCACATACCACGCGGTTCAAGGCCGGGTTCTTGTCCAGCCTAGTCCAGCGCGCCGTTTGCACGCTAGCTTTCCTTTTTTGTTCGCGCGGGTCGGTGCTGTCAATGAACTGCGCCGTGAGGCGTTGGCCGGCGCAGTCCACCGCGAATTTCTGCGACCAGATGAAAAGCTGCCTGCCGGCGCTGATGGCCACGGGATGCTTGTCCTTCGGCATCCAGACCCGCGTCCAGAAGGCCTTGTAAGCGCCTTCCTGCTTGATGGTGCCGCGATCGACTTGATGCTCAGTTCTTCCCCACTTGTCCTGCAGCGTCTTGAAGGTGACAAAGCGGCCTTCTTGGGCGATGGCCGGCGCGTTGCCGAGCATGCAGAGGAAAGTAGCGATTGTTTTTTTCACGGGCATTCTCCTATATCCATAGTAGATAGAAAGGGGGCGTGAACAACCGCAAGCCTTTACCGCGCCGCAACATGCTTTGTCATGCTCCGAAACTTGCCGCCGGGCGTCCGGCCACATACGGTCACGCCAACAACAAGCAGGCCTCAGGCCGCGATGCGGCGGGCCAATTCCGGGGGAGTTCGAAGTATGCGCAGGCGTGAATTGATCGGTGCGGCAGTGGCAGGCAGCGCCGCGCTGCTGGCAACGCGGGAAGCTAAGGCCCAGGAACGTGTGGAGCAGGCCGGCCGCGCCATGCGGTCGCCGATCATCAAGGACATCAGCGTCATTCAATGTTCGCCGCAGGGCGTACGTTTGGTGATCGTCAAGGTCACCACCGATCAGGCTGGCCTGTATGGTTATGGCTGCGCCACCTTCACCCAGCGCGCCGACCTGATCCCGATTGCCGTCGAGAAATATCTCAAACCGCTGTTGGTGGGAAAACCCGCCGACCGCATCGAGGATACGTGGCAGATGGCCTACAATTCCTCCTACTGGCGCAACAGCGGCGTCCTTAACAACGCCATAAGCGGAGTTGACCAGGCGCTGTGGGACATCAAGGGCCGCCAGGCGGGGATGCCGGTCTACCAGCTCTTGGGCGGCAAGGCGCGCCTCGCGGCCGACTGCTACGCCCATGCTTCGGGCAGCGAAATCAAGGACGTTGTCGATCAGGCCAAGCGCCACATCGCCAACGGCTTCCGCCATGTCCGTGTCCAGGTTGGCGTGCCCGGCATGGCGGGCTATGGCGCGGGTCCCAGCAAGTCGCAGCGCATTCCGGCGTTGCATGACGCCCCCGTGTTCGAACGCGAAGGTTATATCCGCCGCGCGCTGCAGCTTTTCGAAACCTGCCGCAAGGAACTGGGTATGGAGGTGGAACTGCTGCACGACGTGCATGAGCGCATCACCCCGACCCAGGCGGTGAAGATGTGCAAGGACGTGGAACAGTTCCGCCTGTTTTTCCTGGAAGACCCGGTGTCGCCGGAAGATGTCGCCTGGTTCCGCAATATCCGCGCCCAGTGCGCCACGCCGCTGTCGATGGGCGAGCTGTTCAACTCACCCCACGAGATCGTGCCGCTGATCGCCGAACGCCTGATCGATTACATGCGCATGCATGTGTCGCAGATGGGCGGCCTCACCCCCTGCCGAAAATATGCGGCGATGGGCGAGATCTTCAATGTCCGCACCGCCTGGCACGGCCCCGCCGATACCTCGCCAGTGGGCCATGCCGCGAACCTGGCGCTGGACCTGTCCTGCACCAATTTCGGCGTGCAGGAGAACGCCTTTTTCAATGACGCGGCGCACGAAATCTTCTCAGGCCTGCCGGTGACCAAGGGCGGTTACATGTACGCCAATGAATCACCGGGCTGGGGTATCGAGATCAACGAGGCCGCTGCCGCCAAGTACCCCTGGAACCGGACCAACCCGCTGAATGGTGGGTGGGGCGAAGTGCGCCTGCCGGACGGTCAGATCATCAAGCAATAGCCGAAGCCCCCCCTCACCACCCATCAGGAGAAACACCATGCTCGCTAGACGTCATTTTCTGACCTCGACAATCGCGGCAGCCGGTGTCGGCGCGCTTGGCGTTTCCGCGGTGGCCCAGGGCCTGGACCCGGTGAACCCGGACATCCGTTTCGGGACCACCGGCTCGATCTTTGGTGTCTGGAAGGGCGGTGCCATGCGCACCTCCACCGACATGGCCCTCATGATGCGGGACGTGAAGCATTACGGCCTGGAAGGCTTTGAGCCTTATTCCGGCCAGGTGGTGCAATACATGGATAATCCTGCCGCGGTGAAACAGATCAGCGCCGAGACCGGCGTGACACTGGTAGATGTCGGCGACCTTCCGCGCCGTCCCGGCAGCGCGCAGTGGAAAGGCAACCCCTGGCTGGGCAGCGAGGACACGCCCAAGCTGGTGGCGGAGATGGAATCCTTTGCCCGGGGCTTCCTGCAGCCCATGGGCTGCACCCATTGGAAGAACAATATGGGCGCACGTCCCGAAGGTGGCCCCAACGACGACCAGCTCAAGCGCCTGTCCGAGATCGCCAACGAGATCGGCCGCAAGACCCTGGCCCATGGCGTGCGCCTGTCGCTGCATCCCCATCTGTGGGGACCGATGGAGCGCGAGCATGAGTTCCGCCGGGTGATGGAGCTGACCGATCCGCGCTATGTCTTCCTGATCATGGATACCGGCCACAATGTGCTGGGCGGCATGGATGTGGTGAAGATCTCGGCGGAATATCTGCTGCGCATCGCCGAATTCCATCTCAAGGACACGTTTGCGCAGTTCCGCGGCAACAAGCTGACGCCCACGCGCGAGCAGCATGTCCAGAAAAGCGTCTATGCCTCTGTGGGGCAGGGCGGCGGCGTGGACTTTCCCGGGATCTTCAAGGTCATGCGCGATCGCAAATGGAAGGGCTGGGCGGTGTTCGACATTGACGCGCCGCGCCCGGGCGACGGCACTGGCACGGTCGACGACAATATCGCTGCTAGCGTCAATTACATGCGCACGGCGCTGGGCGTGAAGATGCCAGTGGCGTCCGGCAGCAATGGGCTCTTCAAGGAAATCTGAGTCCGCCTCCCCATCATGCGCGCTAGCGCATTTGAGGGGGGCGTAGCGCCGTCAGGTGCGAACGCCGGAGGGGGAGAGTTAAGACGCCCGCCAGAACAGGCCGATGGTCAGCGCCACGCCGATTGCCATGGCGGCGATGCGCAGGATTTTTTCGTTGATCCGGCTGACTATATGGCCGCCGATCCAGCCGCCGATGGCCGCCCCGACACAGGCGATGGCGCATGGCAGCCAATAGACCTGCGGCGAGAACATGAAGATCGCGACGGCGCTGGCATTCATCACGCCGGCCAGGACATTCTTGTTAGCGCTGGCGCTGCGGATGGAAAGTCCCGCCGCAGTCAGCGCCGCCAGCATCAGGAAGCCGATGCCGCCGCCGAAATAGCCGCCATAAACCGAAATCGCGAACTGCGACGCGGCGGCGCCCCATTTGTTCAGCACCGGCGGCTTCTCGGCCTTGCGCGGCATGAAGCTGCCATAGGCGAAGATCGCGGTGGCGAACAGCACCAGCCACGGCACCATCCGGGCGAAAATGGGGGAAGGAGTCACCAGCAGAAGAATGGCGCCCAGAATGCCGCCGACGAAGGACAGGATCACCAGCGCCTTGAACGACAGTCCGTCGACGCTTGTGACATGGCCGCGCCCGCCCCACGTCGAGGCGATCTGTCCGGGAAAAAGCGCGATGGTCGAGGTGATGTTGGCGGACAGCGCGCTCATGCCGGTCAGCATCAGGGCGGGAAGGGTGATGAAGGTGCCGCCGCCCGCAAGCGCGTTCTGCGCGCCGGCCCATAGCGCCGCGATGAACAGGATCACATAGGTCATGGTCATGGCATCCGCCATGCCACGGCCCTATCCGAAGGTAAAGGCGAAGGCCTGCACACCAGGGTCGGCGAATTCTATGGTGAAGGTATGTTCGCCCGCGCTTTTCAGCCGGATTATCTGATAGAGCCGTTCCGCCGTCACCGTGCCGCTGCCATCCGCCGCGATATCCACGCCGTGACCAACCCCTGGCGGCTGTCCGTCCAGCGTCACCTTGAACCGGACCGGCTTGCCGCCTGTTCCCTTATTTTTTGATGTGCCTGGCCCGAGCACCAGATGCACATCGCGGGCATGGAAGCGGAAGGTGATCTTACCTCCGGCTTGATCCAGCTTCGACATCTGCTCGCCGACGGTCCATTGCCCGCTGAGACCCCAATGGTTTGGGCGCAGCGGAAAGGCGGTCTCATAGGCCGCGCTCTCATCGGTGCGCAGATTTCCGGAAGCGAAATTCGCGCCGCGGCCATATCCCAGATAGGTCTCGTGCGAGGTCCGCGCCGTGGGCGCGGCGGCAGCCTGCGCGCCTTGAGCTTTGGGGTCTACCATGCCGCCGGGCAGATCCTTGCGGCCCGCCTCGCGCAGCAACTGGCGGATCACTTCCTCGGAGCGGTCATATTCGCCTTCGCCAAAATGATGGTGACGTATGCGCCCCTGCGCATCGATGAAATAGTGCGCCGGCCAGTACTGGTTGTTGAAGGCCTGCCAGATCGCAAGGCTGTTATCGAGCGCCACTGGATAGGTGATGCCCAGATCGCCCATGGCGCGGCGCACATTGGCGGGTTCTTTCTCAAAGGCGAATTCGGGCGCGTGCATGCCGATCACCACCAGGCCATGCGCCGTATATTTCTGTGCCCAGGCTTTCACGTAGGGAAGTGCGCGAAGACAATTGATGCAGGAGTAAGTCCAGAAATCCACCAGCACCACCTTGCCGCGCAATTGCTCGCGGGTCAGCGGCGGCGAATTCAGCCACAGGGTGGCGCCGGTCAGTTCCGGCAGGTTTCCTTCCACCGGCAGTGTGCTGCCCGCCACGGCGGTGGATGTTGTCTTCCGCGCCAGTCCGGCCTTCTGCAGCAGCGTCTGTTCGAGGACGTTGGTGCTGGTGGTGGAAAGGCGTGTAAGAAATCCGGTGTCCAGTCCGAGCGCGATGGCCGCGACGCCCGCCAGCACAGCCGCGCCTAGCGCGCGCCGTATCCATTCGCCTGCGCCCACTGATCGTTTCATGGTTGCAAAGAGGCGGCCCCCGATCAGCAGCACCGCTGCCAGCGAAGTTGCCGCGCCCAGTGCATAGGCCAGCAGCAGCAGGGTTGCGTTGGCGCTGGCGCCTTGAATGGCTGCGCCGGTGAGGATGAGGCCCAGGATGGGGCCGGCGCAGGGCGCCCATAACAGGCCCGTCGCCACGCCCAGCAGCACAGAGGCGCTGACGCTGCCGCCCGGCGCGTCCTGGGCCTGATTGGAAAGCCGCGAACCCAGTGCCACCAGAGGTCGGGTCAGACGCTCAGCCAGGGACGGCAGCAACAGCGTCACGCCGAACAGAGCCAGCAGGATCATCGCCGTGATGCGGCCATACTGGTTGGCGTGAATTGCCCAACTTCCGCCCAAGGTCGCGATGGTGGCGATACCTGCGAAGGTGATCGCCATGCCGGCCAGAAGCGGCAGGCCGGAGCGCGCGAAAGGCTGGTCCGAACGCGCGAACACGAACGGCAAGACCGGCAGGATGCAGGGGCTGAGGATGGTCAGCACGCCCCCCAGATAGGCCAGCAGGAAAAGGGTCATGGGGTCTCCGCGCCGCAGGTGCCATCCAGCATAGCCGATTGTCCGTGTCCGCGCGGATTACGGCTTGGCCACATCTTCATCATGTCTTTATTCACGGCACATCCCGTTAAATACTTGTTTTTTCAGGTTCCTGACATGTCTGTTCCTTACAAATCGCCGCAAGGGCGGGTGCGGGACGGCTATGCGTTGACAGTCCCACACGCGACTGTAGCCAGCCGTCGTTCTTTATTGCGGTTGCGAAATGATTCGCACGCCGCCGCCGGTATTTTACCCTGTGTTTTTCCATTCCCAACTGCAGGCATTAAGCCCGCAAAGATATGCGCTTTCATGTTCGAGGAATTGTCCCACAGGAAGCTGATGCTTTCCATCATCGCCGCCTTCAAGGACAGCGATCTGGAACCGCTGTTCGAGGCGCTACATCCCGATGTGGTGTGGAAAGCGACGGCGCCACGCGAATTTTTTCGTTTCGGCGGCACCCATCGGGGTCATGCGGGCATGCGCGAATACGCCGCGCTGCTGTTCTCGCGCTATCACTTTGTCCGCTTTGAGCCCAAGATCATAACCGCCAAGGGCGACCAGGTCTCGGGGCCTGTTCGAGGCCGAAGCCCGGCACCGTCCCAGCGGCCGCTATGTCAAAACCGACACCTTGATGCGCTGTACCGTGACGGACGGCAAGTTCACCGAACATCAGGGCTTCTTCGACACCGCCGGCGTGCTGATCCAAGAGGGCGATCTGATGGTCGCCGCCTGATCTGTGGGACGTTGGTCTATTTGAACAGGCCCAGGTCCACCGCGTCCGCCATCGCCTGATAACCCGCATCGTTTGGATGCAGCTTGTCGCGAAGGTTGTATTTCGTCGCAAACGTCAGGGGATTGGACTTGTCCGCCGTGGCGGTGGCGAAATCGATCACGCCATCGAACGCGCCGCTGGTCCTGATCCAGTTGTTCAACCCGGTGCGCACCTGCTCGCCCGCAGGCGAGGCATAGCCGGCGCCCTGATACGGGGTCAGCAGCCCGCCGAATACCTTGATGCCACGGGCACGGCAGCGTTCGATGATCTGCTTGTTGGCAGCGATCAGGGCTTCCAGCGTCACGGGCTCCTGTGGACCGAGGGTGGTGAAACCGCGGCCGATATCATTGATGCCTTCCAGCACGATAACGGCCTTCACGCCCGGCACGCTCAGGACATCGCGGTCCAGGCGTGCCAGCGCGCTGTGGCCGGCGCCCTGGCGCAGCAGGCGGTTGCCGCCAATGCCGGCATTGATCACCGCCCATTTGCTGCGGGCGGCGACAAGGCGCTCGGCCAGCCGGTCGGGATAGCTACGGAAGGCATTGTTGGTGGATAGCGCGCCTTCGGTAATGGAATCGCCGATCGTCACCACCACGGCATTGGCGGTGTCCGCATCGACCTCAACCTGGCTGACCAGGCTGGTCAGCCGCATGATCCGCTGATTGGGAAGCTGCGCCGCAGCCGTGTGATTGCCTGGCGTGCCCGCGACATACTGATAAAGGCTGTGGCCGCCCAGCGTGATCTTGCCCGGCACATAGCTGGTGATGATGAGCTTTTGCAGCGCCGTGACCTTTATGTTGATCGGATCGGACAGCAGCGGCGCGCTGGCGGGTATGGCGACCCCGTTGCGGCCATCAAAAGTCACGGTCTGGTCGGTGCCGGCTATCACACTGCCGTCAGGCCCGGCAGTGCCAACACGCACTGCGCCCAGCACCAGCACATCGGCGCCGGACTCGTTGGTGAAGCGCAGGCGAATGCGGTTGCCCGCCGCCGTCACCCGCACCAGCTGGCGGATTGTGACATTGTCCGGGTCGCTTTCGGGGGTCACCAGCGGCACGTTTCCGGGATTGTCGAGCAGCGGCGCATTGGGCGCAGTGGCCATGGGCACCTGACCGGCGTCTGCCGAAAGCGGCGCGGTGGGCGAGGCGGGCGGGGGCGGCGCGATTCCCGGTGGCGGCGGGGTTGGCACAAAACCCCAGGCCCCCAGCCAGTTGTCTTTGGCGCAAGCCCCAGACGCCGTACCTAGAATCAGGGCCGCGGCCAGCACCAAATGCCGAATTTTCATGTCCCACTCCCTATGTTTTATTGGTTGGCGGGACTTTCCCTTGGGGCAGGCGGCGGCGCAAGCCGCTTGGGAAGGGCGCGGAAGCGGCCAAAAAGCACCGTCTGCGGACCAAGTTGGCCTCAGAACCCGAAAAAGTATGACTTTTCAGATACTTCCCGTTGACGTGTCTAAACTTCCCTGACAGATTAATCCTTAGCCACGGGGACGGCCTTGTTCCTCAAGGGGCTTGGGGATGATAAAGTCAGAACTGGTTGCGCGCCTTACCGCCCGATATCCGCACCTTTATCACCGCGATGTCGAACGCATCGTGACGACTGTGCTCGATTCCATCAGCAAGGCGCTGGCGGACGGGCATCGCGTGGAACTTCGCGGTTTCGGCGCCTTTTCCGTCAAGGTTCGCCCGTCGCGCATGGGCCGCAATCCGCGCACCGGCGAGTCGGTTTTGGTCGGCCAGAAGCGTGCGCCCTTCTTCCGCACCGGCAAGGAATTGCGCGAGCGCCTGAACGGCGGTACGCCGGAAGCGTGAACACGAATCCGGCGCCACTTTTGAATCCAGTTTTCGTAGCTCTAGACACCACCGATCCCGATTATGCTCGTCAGCTGGCGGAGCGTGTGCGCGCCGATGTGGGTGGCCTCAAGCTCGGCCTCGAGTTTTTCAACGCCCATGGCCCGGACGGCGTGCGCCCCTTCCTCAAAATGGGCGTGCCGGTCTTTCTGGACCTCAAATATCACGATATTCCCAATACGGTAGCGGGCGCCTGCCGCGCCGCCGCCTCGCTGGGCGTTTCCATCATGAACCTCCATGCCCAGGGCGGCGCGGCCATGATGCGGGCCGGCCTGGATGCGGTGAAGAGCGTCAGCCCCTCCACAAAATTGATCGCGGTCACCATGCTGACCAGCCTTTCCGACGAGGACCTGCCATCGGTCGGCCTGACCCCGCCGGTGGCGGACCAGGTGCTGCGGCTTGCCAGCCTTACGCAGCAATGCGGCCTCGACGGCGTGGTCTGCTCGGCGCACGAGATCGCAATCCTGCGCAAGGAACTGGGCCCCGATTTTCTGCTGGTGGTGCCGGGCATCCGGCCCGCCGGCGCCGCGACCGGCGACCAGCGCCGGGTCATGGAACCGGCGGAAGCCCGCGATGCCGGCGCCAACATACTGGTGATTGGGCGTCCCATCACGGCTGCGCCTGACCCCGCCCAGGCGGCGCGGGACATTGCCCAAAGCCTCACCATTTCAGTGTCTTAATCCCGGTTCCTTGATTTTGGCTCTTTGGGGGGCCATATACCCCGTTCCATGCACATCGCCGTGAAAATCTGCGGAATTGCGAGCGCCGACGCGGTTGACGCGGCGGTCAGCGCCGGCGCGGCCTATGGCGGACTGGTGTTTCATCCCAAATCGCCGCGCTTCGTGGCGCTGGACCAGGCCAAAATGCTGGCCGCGCGCATGCGGGGACAACTGAAGAGCGTGACGCTGATTGCCGACCTGGATGACGCCCGGATTGAAGACATCGTGACGGTGGTGCGTCCCGATTTCCTGCAACTGCATGGCAATGAAACGGCAAAGCGCGCGGCCGAAATCCGCGCCCGGTTCGCCCTGCCGGTGATCAAGGCGCTGTCGGTCGCGGAGACATCCGATCTCGAGATTGTTTCCGAATATGAGAAAGTCGCCGACATGCTGCTGTTCGATGCGCGCCCGCCTAGGGGGGCCGAGCGGGCAGGGGGGCATGGTACGGCCTTTGACTGGAAAATCCTCAGCGGTCGCAATTTCATCAGGCCTTGGTTCCTCGCCGGCGGTCTGAAACCCGACAATGTGGCCCGCGCCATCGAACTTTCCGCCGCCCGGCTGGTTGACGTCTCATCGGGCGTTGAAAGTTCGCCCGGCGTGAAGGACCCAGCAAAGATCGCCGTATTCATCACTGCAGCAAACGCACGGGCCCCCATGAGTAAAAGCGCATGAACCAGATTCCCAATTCCCTGCGCAGCGGCCCGGATGCATCCGGCCATTTCGGCGGCTATGGCGGGCGCTTTGTCGCCGAAACCCTGATGCCGCTGGTCCTGTCGCTGGAAGCGGCCTATGCGGCGGCCAAGAAAGACCCGGCCTTTCACGCCGAGTTGGCGGATCTTCTGAAGCATTATGTCGGGCGTGAGAGCCCGCTCTATTTCGCCGAGCGGCTGACAGCCCATCTGGGCGGCGCAAAAATCTATCTCAAGCGTGAAGACCTCATTCACACCGGCGCGCACAAGATCAACAATTGCCTCGGCCAGATCCTGCTCGCCAAGCGGATGGGCAAGACCCGCATCATCGCCGAGACTGGCGCCGGTCAGCATGGTGTTGCCACCGCGACCGTGGCGGCGCGCTTCGGCCTGCCTTGCACCGTCTATATGGGCGATGTCGACATGGAGCGGCAGAAGCCCAATGTCTTCCGTATGCGCCTGCTGGGTGCGGAGGTGCGGGGCGTGTCGTCCGGGTCGCGCACGCTGAAAGACGCGACGAACGAGGCGCTGCGCGA
>CAMAPL010000027.1 GCA_945860165.1 Rhizobium sp. Q54 | reverse complement strand
GGACTACCAGGGTATCTAATCCTGTTTGATCCCCACGCTATCGCGCCTGAGCGTCAGATACGAGCCAGTGAGCCGCCTTCGCCACCGGTGTTCTTCCCAATATCTACGAATTTCACCTCTACACTGGGAATTCCACTCACCTCTCTCGTCCTCAAGCTAAACAGTTTCAATGGCAGTTCCGGAGTTGAGCTCCGGGCTTTCACCACTGACTTGGATAGCCGCCTGCGCGCGCTTTACGCCCAGTAATTCCGAACAACGCTAGCCCCCTTCGTATTACCGCGGCTGCTGGCACGAAGTTAGCCGGAGCTTCTTCTACGGGTACCGTCATTATCGTCCCCGTCGAAAGAGTTTTACAACCCGAAGGCCTTCATCACTCACGCGGCATGGCTGGATCAGGGTTTCCCCCATTGTCCAAGATTCCCAACTGCTGCCTCCCGTAGGAGTCTGGGCCGTGTCTCAGTCCCAGTGTGGCTGATCTTCCTCTCAGAACAGCTAAGGATCGGAGCCTTGGTGAGCCATTACCCCACCAACTAGCTAATCCTACGCGGGCTAATCTTTTGGCGATAAATCTTTCCCCGTTAGGGCACATTCGGTATTAGCTGAAGTTTCCCTCAGTTGTTCCGAACCAAAAGGTATATTCCCACGCGTTACGCACCCGTCCGCCGGTGATGTATTGCTACACCCCCTAGACTTGCATGTTTGAGGCCTGCCGCCAGCGTTCGTTCTGAGCCAGGATCAAACTCTCATGTTTTGATCCTTTGTGCGCAGACGACGCTGAACGCTCTTGTATTTGCGTTATTCGCAAAACTGATTGACTTGGGTTTGGTCGCCCTTTCGGACGACCGAAACATTTGTACAATTTTGTCTTGCAGAAGAACGCGAGCATTCAATCGTCGCTGCTCGATAGTTTGCGTCAAAGTTTGACCTTTGACGCGAGTGGCATACCGAGCCGCCGCCCACGTTCCCCTTCCTGAAATCACAATGTCAAACAGCGCCGCCCGACGGTTTTCACGTCTGAATTTAACGGTATCACACGCTTCGCAACATCAGCCGCGAAACAGCGTGGGCGCGGGTTATAGGTGCGGGGTTCTGGCAAGTCAAACGCAAAAAAGGCCAAAAATCGCTTTTTTTCAGGGGCCTGTGGACCGCAGCCTGCGACGGAAAATCTCTTCCATCAGGCTCTATATATAGGTGCGATTCTCCCGGCTGCCACTGCCCGCTGACCCATTGTTCTGGCTGCAGCCAACCGCGCGCTGCGGCGTGTCATCTATGCCGATGAAACCGGTCTTTTGCGATCCTCGCGCCAGACAGAAGGTGCAGGGCCCGCGCCTAAAAGGAAAAGGGTCTCGCCCTTTTCGTAGCGCCAATTTTCTACTAACTAATTGAAATTAATATAATAAAGCATCTTATCGGTCACGCGATGGAGATCGCGGCGATCAGAAATACGCAAAGGGCAAGGTCCGGATACGCTAAATCAAACGGGAGCTTTAGTTCTCTAGGCGGTGTCGGAGATATAGTTCCGCAGGGCGGCCGCTTCGCTGACCGTCTCGGCGATGCGTGTTTTCACGATATCGCCGATCGAGACCATGCCGCACAGCTGGTCGTTTGCATCCAGCACCGGCACATGGCGGAAGCGGCCGCGCGTCATCACTTCCATGATGCTTTCCACCGCGTCCGATTCCACGCAGGTCTGAAGCGTCTTGGTCATGTGGCGTTCGACGCTTTCCGACAGTGCGCCGACGCCCGTCGCCGCGATGGCGTGCACCAGATCGCGTTCCGAGAAAATTCCCGCCAGCTTGCCGTTCTTGCACTTCACTACCAGGGCGCCGATTTTCTTGTTCGACAAGATCTGCGCCGCCTCGCCCAGGGTGGCGCTGCTCTGAATAGCAATGATGTCGTGACCCTTGTCTCGCAGGATATGCCTGACTTGCATGACGAAGCTCCTCCAATAACGAAGTTTCGTCCGCAATGGTTTCGCGGGCGAAACACAAAGCCGGCCGGCTTGCCCTGGCTGTTGCCTCAATGCTGCGCCGGGCTGTGCGGACTGACAAGCCGGATAAGGGGCACTATCTTTGCTGCGCTGCAGTGCCCCGAGCCCCGCTGAGCGACAAAAAATCGACGAATTCCGCCATTTACGGTGCGATAAGCCGTCTTGAGCCGCGGGGCAATCTAGGGCAAAAGGGCCACTTCTCGTACCTTCAGCCTCGCCTCTCAGGGGCTGAAGCTTTGGATGTAGCTGTGGCCAACAGTCGCTAACAGGTTTAATCAGCAGAACAATGCCCGACATAGCCTTCGTTGTGCTCTGCGCACTGCTCGGCGTTCCCGTGGGCCTGATCGTCTCGCGCGCATCAATTGTACTTCCCAAAACTAAAGCTGTTGAACAGGAACAGCTCTGCCGCAAAGCCCTGTTGGCGGTGGCCTGCGCGGGGTTGGCGTTATGGGCCGGGTTGGTCTGGCCTGGACCAAAAGCTTTCCTGGGCGCGCTCCTGGGTTGGCAGTTGCTGGCGCTGGCGGTGCTTGATGCGGAACATTTCTGGTTGCCGCGATCGCTGACCATCACCCTGCTCCTGACCGGGCTGGTCACCATTGCTGCCGAATCTCTGCCACAACTGCCGGAACATTTGCTGGGCGCTGCCCTGGGCTTTGGTCTGCTTGCTGGAATCGCATTCCTTTATCGACGGTTGCGGGACAAGGACGGACTGGGCGGAGGCGATGCCTGGCTATTGGCGGGCGGCGGTGCCTGGACCGGATGGCACGGAATCCCATCCATCCTGGTCCTCGGTGCGGGCGCCGGCCTGGCTTATGTCAGCTTGATGGCGCTGCGCGGCAAGCCGGTCGGTAGCGCCCAGCCCGTTCCTTTCGGTGTCGGGCTCGCTATAGGCATCTGGATCACCTGGCTGTATGGGCCAGTTGATGGGTACGACTTCCTGTAAGGCTGCCTATAGCGCGAAATTGCCCTGATAAACGCGTGCATGACCGTCGGCCTCGGGCAGGAACCCCGCCTCGACCGCCAGCGCGTCACCAGCGCGTCCCAGGCCGGTGACGCGGTTCTCCATACGATATGCGCCGTCGGCGTTGATGCGGACAGTGCTTCGGATCGCAATGTCGCCGGAGCGTCCTGCCAGACGCATGATCACATCGCGGCCGGCGCAGCCCAGCGCACCGCGCAATTGAAAGTCAGGCGGTAGAAGCATGCCGCCATGCGACAACTGCACCTTCCTGACCAGCACGGAGCCCTGGCCCACCTCACAGGAGCCATCACGAAAGGCAAGGGTGACATCTGACAGCAGCACCACTCCTTCCAATGGCAAGGAAGGCGACAGTGCGCTGACGGTAAAACGCAGCGAGCTGGCACGCAGTGTGCGGCTCTCCCGGCCCAGCACCACGAAACCAGAACCCTCGAGCGCGCCGGCGGCGGAGAAGCGAAAGCCTGCCCGTCCCGATAGGAGCGCCGGAATGTCCAGTGTCATCCGCGCATCGCCAAGCGAGAGGCGCCCCAGATAACCCGCGCGCGCGGTACCGTTCCAGATGGTTCCTTCTACCGCAGGCGAAGACAACCAGCGGTCGGCCCCGGCCCAGGAAAGCGCCAGTCTCAGGGGTATGGTCGCCAGCAGGAGGGCGGCCAGGAAGCATGCCGGAATCACAAATTTCCACCGCATGTCAGCGCCCACTATCGTTCAAGGTCGCATCGAGGCTAAGGACGCCCTCACCTTCCTTGACCACAATCAGATGCCGCGGCGAAACGCCATATTCCGTCTGCAGACTAGCGATCCAGGGAAACAGCAGTGTGGGCGGGACCGAACGGGCAGCGACCCGAATTCCGCCTTGCGGGTCGGGTTCGATGCGCCCCGGCGTGATCCCGGCGGCGATTAGGCTGTCACGCACGACCATCGCCAAGGGTTTGGCGATGGGCGGCTTCCGCACGGGCCCTATCGCCTGTATCCGTGCCACGAGAGATAATACCGTTTTCTTCTCTTCAAGGGCCAGTGCGTACCGGGATGCCGCCACCCGATGGAGATATGCCGCCGGTCGCCATACGCCGTACCAGCAGACAGTTGCCGTGAGCAGGATTGCGACCAGCCCCACCATGATCCGCTCACGCTGCGACAGGGCGTTCCACCATTTCTTCATGGCCTGGCTACCAGCCTTACATCACTGACCATGAGGCCAGCATCTTCCCGTGAAGATTCCTTGCGCATCTCGATGCCGTTTCGGCCCAGCGCGGCGACAAGCTTGTCAATATCCGCCGCTGCGGCGTGGCGAAGCGAGGCTTGCAACGTGCCGTCTGAAGCCACGGTCAAACTCTCGAGCTGGACGTCTCCCGTTACTTCCACTGCGGCATAAAATAGCGCAATCCGGCCCGCGGGGCCGCCGGACACCATATCCAGCTGGCGCAACCGTCCCTGCAATGAAGAGACCGGATCTTGAACGGGCGCCTTAGACCCCATCACGGAAGCCGCGGCTGCGGCGCTTTCACCCTGCAACCGCTGCGCGGACATGTAGAGATGGATCGCCTGACCGATATGCATCAATACCGGACTTGCCAAAAGCAGTCCAGCCAGGATCGCCAAGCGTATCAGATTGCGGTTCGTGAACGGCCCGTGACGGCGAACGGCGTATTCCCCTTGCAGCAAATTGAGGGCAGGTGTGAAGACCCCTTCTGTAATCATGCCTTCAACCGCAGCCTGATTGCATCGCATTACCTTCCTGTCCTGCAGCAGCACCGGCAAAAGATCATTGTCGCAGGAAAATGCCAGGCGCGGGCCGCGGACGATTGCAACACCATCCGCCATTTGTGCCGCTACGGTTTCGCCATTCGCTGGTTCGGGCAGCCCGAGGTGATCAGGGATGAGAATATCAGGCTTCAGCCCATGAAGCTGGGCCCGGTCGATCCATGCCCGCATCTGTTCGTGTGAGACGGTTACCACAAGCCGGTACCCGTCTTTTTCCAGGGGGCCCAACGCCAAATGGAGGGCCTCGGTCTCAAGAGCTAATTCGTCTTCCATCTGCATGCGCGCCGCGGCGAGAGCCTGCTTTTCGCTTCGTGTGGGCAAATGCAGCCAGCGGGCCGTGACCTCGATGCCCGGCACAACCAGGACGGTCCACAGGTCCTGGTCTTCCTCGCCATCACCCGGATGCAGTTTGCGCCAGCCGGGGCCAGTGCTCTTGTCCCCGATGGTCATGCAGACCGGCGCCTTGAGCGGGTCTGCAGGAAAGATGACGATGCGTGCGCTTTTCATTCCTCGGTCCCCCAACGCCTGGACACAAGCCGTACGTCTCCCTGCCCACTGCTCTCGAACAGCGTGGAGGAAAACGCCTCCGCGTCGCCATGCTGTACATCCGTCTCCAGCCGGAAGAACCGGGTACGAAGCGAAACCTGTTCGCCGGGACCGCCACTTTCGCTGAGCGGAGCCAGAAGCGTCTCTGCCCGGAATGCTGCGTCGCTCGGCCACCCTCCGGCAGGACGCATCCCGATCAGGCTGGCGGCATCGGCGGGTGAAAGCCGTCCATCTGTCAGGGCCGTCAGAAGCACGGCACTGGTCGGCGGCAATGTATTGACGTTGATCATCGTCATGTCTGTGCTTGGCAGGGCGCAGATATAGGGCCGCAGACGGCGATAAACGCCGTCGGTAAATCCATGAATGGCGCGCAGCTCACTGACTTCGGCAAGAAGCGTAGCCCCGGTGCGATGCCCGGCGGGGGAGGTTGCATAGGCTTCGTCTTCTGCGCCCCCGGACTCGCGCAAGGAATCACTGTCCATCCAGTCCACGAGGGAGGCAGCGAGGGTGGCGGCGTCCTGGGGCGGAAATTCCAGCGCCACGAGCAATGCCATGAACTGCGCAGCGCCCCGATCGCGGCGCCGTAGCATCTCGCCGGCCCCTTCGACCACGCTGTTGAGATTAAAGCAGGCGCCGCCATCGGCGAGACGCATGCCGACCTGACCTTCTTCGACCGGGAACTGGACAAAGCGTCCCGGCCAGTTGCCAGCAAGACTGGTGTGGCCACTGCCACTGGAAAGACGGGCAATACGGCTTCGCGCCAACGCCTCCGCACCGAGTGCGTACCATTGAGCCTGACCGTTCTCGGCCGCGTTCATACCGCGGCGAATTCCAAAACGGATATCGTCAAGCAGTGCCACAGCAAGCACCGACATGACCGCCACCAAAAGCAGCACCGTTATCAAAGCCGCGCCTTTTTCGTCCCAGCGCCTCACGATTCCGATCCTGTCACGAGAATAAGCTGGGTTACAGCCCCATAGTCGGCAAGCTGCAAGTCCAGCCGCACGGCCTGGGGAAGAGCGACATGCGCGCCCAGGGGAAGCGTCTCAATCCATTGCCCGTGCCACAGAAATCGCAGCGATGCGCTGCGGATACCGGTGAGCAGCGGTTGTGGGGGATAAAAGGGGCTGCCATCCAGACCAACGCGTACGCGGCGCTCCAGCGTGTTCTTTGCCAGGCGGTATTCGACATACTGCAGCGAACTGCGCGGTTCGCTGTCGGGATTGTTCACGCCACGGCGAACCAGCGCCAGCAAGGGACCGCCATTTGCCTGCTCGTTTCCGAAAAACGCGCGATTCTCGGGCCGCCCGTCCAGGCCGCGAGTCCGGCGCGTGCTGGCCTGGGACAGGTCAGCCTTCAGCAGCGCCCGCGCGCTCTGAAATTCGGCGAGGCGCCCGGTATGGGCCCGCACCCGTTCCTGATTGTCCATGCTAAAGCGCATCACGGCGACACCGGCGGCCGAAATCAGGCCGAAGATGAACAGTGCCAGCATCATTTCAACGAGGGTGAATCCCTTCATCGCATCACCCGGAAGACCACAACTTCACTGGCAGTCCTGTTGCTCTGTGGCGGCGATACCGTAACCGTGACGCGCAAGATATCGCTGTCGGCAGCCCGCGTGACCCGCCGTGTCCAACGCCACGCCTCGCCGCCCGCCATTTCGACACCGCTGACGGACCCGATGGAAGGCGGCATGGTGCTGGTTATGGCCTCGATGGCGCGATTGTCGGCCACGATGCTGGCGAACATCCGCGCACGCAATGCAGCAGCCGTGCGCGTGTTCTCGCCGGCCAGATTCAGCAACGCCACCGCGCCAAGGCTGAGAATAGCCATGGCCACGAGCATTTCCAGAACGGTGAAACCACGTTCAGACGAGATCATGGATCTGCACACGGCCCTGTCGATTGATAATCAGGTCTATTGAGCGTCCTCTGGCGGTCATGCGGATGGTGGTGGGATCCGTGGCGCCGCTGGAATCGAAGCGGACGGCCCTTCGCACGGCAACACCGGGTAGCGACACGGACAGCCCCTCGCCCCAGGGGCGGGACTTGAACGGGCCGACGACCAGCGCAATCCAGCGGCCACGACGCTGAACACGGAAGCTGCTGTCATTTGCCGCCAAGACAATCTCGACAGAGCGATTTGTCAGCACCGCTTCCTGCTGTGCGTACTGTATCCGCGCCGCCAGATATTCGGCTTCGTCCGAAAGCCTTGCTCCGCCGGATGGCAGGTTGAGCATGACCATGCTGCTCGCAAGCCCGACCAGCAGCAATACCACCATCATCTCGATGAGGGTGAACCCCCGCTCGGTTGGCCTAGCTCCAGTTGCCGATATCGGCATTGTCGCCCTCCCCGCCCTTCACCCCATCCGCGCCCAACGAATAGACATCAAAGCGGCTATGCTGACCGGGAAAGGCGTACTGATAGGAATTGCCCCACGGATCCTGTGGCAACCGGCGGACATAGCCGCCATCGCGATAGCGATCCGCACGCGCCATGCCCGCCGGCGCCTGCACCAGCGCCGCAAGGCCCTCCTCGGCCGTCGGAAAACGCAGCGTTTCCAGGCGGAAGGTCTCCACAGCCTGTTCCAGAACAGCGATGTCTGCACGCGCTTTTTCACGCATGGCGCGGTCCTGACTGGGAAGAACATTGATCATGACGACGGTCGCAAGTAGACCGATGATGACGACGACGACCATGATTTCGACCAGGGTGAAGCCGGCATCGCGGCGGAAACGGGCGGGAACAGGCATGGTCATCTCTCTCAGCTATACGCCAGTGTGTTGATTTGCAGAATTGGCAGCAAAATCGCCAGTACGATCAGCGTCACGACAGCACCCATCACCACGATGATAATCGGCTCAAGCAGGCTGAGAGCCAGCGCGACAAACGTCTGAAATTCGCGCTCCAGATACTCGGCGGCGCGGCCCAGCATTTCGTCCACGCGTCCACTGCTCTCGCCGCTGGCGGTCATGTACATGAGTATGGGCGGAAAAATGTCGGCTCGGCGCATGGCGCCGGACAGGCTGCCGCCTTCACGAATGGTTGTCGCCATCTGCAGGGTTGCCTGGCGCAAAGCCCGGTTGGAAACCGTCGCGACCGTCAGCAGCAGTCCCTCCAGCACGGGTACGCCACTGGCAATCATGGTCGAAAGCGTGCGCGCCAGCCGGGCAGCGTTGACGTTGCGGATCAGCTTGCCGGCAACCGGGAAGCGCAGAAGAGCCGCATCGAAGCGCAACCGGATTTCCGGTTTGCGTAGCGCCTGGGCCAGACCGATCATCCCGGCCGCGAGAATCAAGAGAAACAGCCAGCCCCAGTCGCGCGCCGCATCCGACACAAAAATTATCGCGCGCGTCAGGAATGGAAGCCGCTGCCCCATGCTGTCGAACTGGTCCACAACTTTTGGGACCACGAAGACCACCAGCGCGGCAATAACCGCCAAGGCCGTGATCGTGAGAGCCGTCGGATAGATCAGGGCGATCTTGAGGCGGCTGCGCGCCTGCTCGTCACGTTCCAGAAAGTCGGCAAGCCTTTCCAGTATGGTGGGTAGGGCGCCGGAGCTCTCCCCTGCGGCGACCATGGCGCGATAGAGTGGGGGATATGCCCCGTCCTGACGCGCCATAGCGTCGGAAAGACGAAATCCTTCCAGCACATTTTCGTGCGTCGCGGTCAGGACCCGTCGCAGATGGGGATTGTCAGTCTGCAAAGCAATGGTCCTGAGCGCCTCTTCCAGGGGCGCAGTCGCAACCAGGGTCGCGAGCTGCCGGGTTATCAGGGAGAGGTTCCGAACACCGAGTTTGCGGGGCCTCAGGCGGTTCCTGATACGCCCGCTTATGCCTTCCACAACAGGAGCGATGCGAACCGGCACCAGCCGCCGGGCCTGTAACTGCTCGCGCACCATTCGCTCAGTTGCCGCCGATATCAGGCCCTGGCAGGTCCGCCCCCCGCTATCCAGCGCGGTATACTCAAAGGTCGACATGCGCCATTTCCTGGCGGGTGACGCGGATCGATTCCTCTACTGTTGTCAGGCCTTCGGCGACGTAACGGCGGACTTCTTCAGCCAGCGTCCCGCCCTTCTCAAACGCAATCGCCGAAATTGCGTCCTCATCGGCGTTGTCGCTGATCAGCCGCCGGATGCGATCGTCTATGCGGATAGCTTCATAAACACCGATGCGTCCCACAAAGCCAGTATGACTACACTGTTCGCAGCCGCCGGCCTGATAAAGCGTATGCCCGAGTGGAACATTGACCATCCGGGCGGTAGCGGGATCAGCGGCGGTTGGGCGACGGCAAGCCGGGCATAGCCGGCGCACCAGACGCTGCGCAACAACCACCCTGATGGTCGCCGCCAGCAGGAACGGCTCGACCCCCATGTCGCGCAGGCGTGTGATGGCGCCGGCAGCGTTATTGGTATGCACGGTTGAAAGAACCAGATGGCCGGTGAGGCTCGCCTGCACCGCGATCTGCGCCGTTTCGCCATCGCGAATTTCGCCCACCATCACGATATCGGGATCCTGGCGCAGAATGGCCCGCAGTCCAGCGGCGAAAGTCATGCCGACCTTGGTGTTGACCTGTGTCTGGCCCAGTCCCTTGATGGCGTACTCAACCGGGTCCTCAATGGTGAGGATATTCCGGGTCGCATCGTTGAGCATCCCCAGGCCGGCATAGAGACTTGTGGTCTTGCCGGAGCCGGTGGGGCCCGTGACCAGAACGATGCCGTTGGGCTCACGCAAGGCGCTTCGATAGGTTTCCAGGGCATGGGTAGAAAACCCAAGCTCTTCCAGTCCCAGCGCCGCCTGATCCTGATGCAGGATGCGCATGACTAGCCGTTCACCCGCGCGCGCCGGAAGCGTCGAGACACGGACATCCAGCGATCGGCCGCCAAGCGTCAGAGATATGCGCCCGTCCTGTGGAATCCGCTTCTCCGCGATATCGAGACGCGCCATGACCTTGACGCGCGAGACCAGTAGCGGAGCCAGACGATGCGAGAGCGTCAAAACTTCCTTGAGAACGCCGTCGACCCGCAAGCGGACCACCAGGGCCGTCTCGAAAGGTTCGACATGAATATCGGATGCGCCCTGGCGCACCGCTTCGGCGATTATTCCGTTGATCAACCGGATGACGGGTGCGTCGTCCACGACATCAAGAAGGTCAGCCGTCGCCGGAAGATTTTCCGCCAGGCTGTCCAGTCCGACACTTTCGTCCAGGCCATCATCTGCGGCGGAAAGACCCGCGCCACCATAGGCTTCAGAAAGCCTGTGCTCAAACTCCGGCCGGCTCAGGGGCAAGACCTGCAGCGGGCGACGCAGCGCACGACGTGTCTCAATCAGCGCCGACGGATCGGCGCCATCGCGCAGACCGACCTGTGCCACCTCGTTCAGTTCAAGCAGGATTACACCGTGCTTCTTGGCGAAGGCGTAAGCCAGAGGCGCCGGCGCACTCATTGCAGTTTCGCCGGAGGAGAAGTTGGAGCGGCCGGAGCCGAGACCGGCGGCACCGCAGGAAGGCGCGGAGGTTCAGCACGCAGATATTTTCGGACAAGCTCTTCGAGCTGACTTTGGCGCTCGGGATCTGCGGCAGATTGCTGACCCACAATATACTCATACTTGGGAGCCGTGGCGCGGCGGGCATCGGCTGCGCTTCTTACGATGGTCGGCCGGATGAAAATCATCAGGTTAGTACGATCGCGCTGCCGACTGGTGCTGCGGAAAAGCGCGCCAAGCACCGGGACATCGCCCAGAAGCGGCGTCTTCTCGACTGAGAGCCGTTCGTTCTGGTCCAGAAGTCCTCCCAGAACGACTATCTCGCCGTCATCAACATTGACGGTGGTCTCCACCTGTCGGCGATTGAGCACCAGCTCCGCCGAAGCAGCGCTGACCGGCCCCGCCACACTGGACACTTCCTGGCGCAGGAACAGCGTGACCGTGCCGCCGGCATTGATCTGCGGCTTTACGTCGAGCTGAATGCCCACATCCTGCCGCTGGATGGTGCGGAAGGGATTGACGTTCGCCGTGCCAAGCACTTCGCCCGTCGTTATCGGAACATTCTGGCCGACCAGAATGGTGGCTTCCTGATTGTCGAGCGTCATGATCGACGGCGTCGACAGCAAGTTTGAATTGGTATCGCTTTTGACGGCATTGATGACGAATGTGAACAGCGTGTCGCCGTTGATCTGGCCGATGCCGCCGGTAATCAGACCGTTGGCGCCAAGAAGCGAGGCGGCCGCGGCATCGCGCAGACCCTGGAGCGTAGAGCCCTCGGCGAGGACGTTCGACCCCACTGCCGCACCCAGAATGGCCGGAAGATTAGGCCGTGCATTGGAATAGTTCGTTGCAGTGAAGGGCGCGCCAGACGCGTTGCGGCCCGACAAGGCGAACTGCACACCCAGCCGCTTGGCCGTGGTGTCGGAGACTTCCACGACAATTGCTTCAACAAGCACCTGCTCGCGCCGCACATCCAGCTTGCGGATGACCTCCGCCAGCATGTGCTGTGTGTCCGGCGATGCAGCGATCACAATGGCATTGGCGCCGGGGTAGCGCGTGATGCTGGCCCGCTGTTCATTGCCGGAGACAGGCGCGGGCGGTTGTTCTGCCGGAACCGGTTCACTGGCCTGGTTCATGCCGGCCCTGGTGGAAGAAGAAACTCTTGTGGTGGCAGGCACAGGCGTGGACGGGACGCTTTGTCCCACCAGTTGCCGCAGCACGGGCACCAGTTGCGCTGCATCCGCGTGTTGAAGCTGAATCACTCTTACATCGCCTGCCCCCTCGGCCCGGCGGTCGAGGTCCGCGATGATCGGGAGCAGTGGGCGCACCGCTTCTGATTCTCCGCGCAGGATTATGCTGTTGCTGCTTTCCACCACAATAATGGAGACAAGCCCGTTGCGTGCCTGAAGATCGGCGCCCGGACCTTTCAGAAGCGTGTTGAGGACCTCGGCGATTTCGCGCGCGGAACTGGCGCGCAAGGTCACAGTCTCGGTCACGCCGCCAGCCCGGTCAATTTCCGCCAGGAGGTTGCGAATCCTGCGGAGATTGTCGCTGTAATCGGCAATTATAAGAAGATTGCCCCGGCTACTGGGAAGCACGACGCCCTGCCGTCCGATCAGGGGCTTGAGCGCCTCCGCCGCAGACCGCGCATCAAGCGTGTGCAGCCTGAAGACCTGCGTGGAAAAACCGTCGCCGAGGCTCCCCCCCAGGGTCCCTGCAGATTGAGCCGCGCCGTCCTCAGGTGCAACCCGATAAGCACCGGACGCGGTGGGTACGGCCACCAGCCCGTTGGCCCGCAATGCCGAAAGTAGCACATCCAGCAGCTCCGTACGCTGCAACGGCTGCTGGCTTGTGACCGTTACCTTGCCCTGGACCCGGGGATCGATAATGAAGGTGGTGCCGGTGGCGCGCGCTACGTCCTGAATGAAGACACGAATATCGGCGTCCTGCAGGTTCAGTACTTGTCCCTGCTCCGCCGGGGTATTTTGCGCCACCGCAGGAACGGCCTGCAAAAAAACCAAAAGGAAAGCGATTGTGCGCTTCACTGTGCTACCCGCAGATTCTTGGTGATTATCTGGCCGCCGCGTTCAACGGTAAGTTCGACTTGGTCTGCGCCACTGAACTCGGACTCAATTTCCTCGAAACGGTTCCGGCTCAAGGCAGATCCGTTGATGGTGCGGATAACGTCTCCGGCCTGCAGCCCCGCCTGCTGGAGGGCCTGACCGGAATCTCGCGGTGAAACCGTATAGCCCAGCACCTGGCCGTCCTGTAGGCGCGGCTGGAAGGCATTCTGTGAGAGAAACGCCTTGGGACTTATCGTCCTGCCGCCGGCATTTGGAACGGACGCCCAGGCCGCTGGAGGGAGGCTGGGCAAGCCGGAAGAAGCAGGAGGCTGGAACGCTATGCGGATATGTACGCCGGCTCGCGACACGACTGCGTGATCGGCGCCTACCGATGTCAGCACGGTGCCCGGTGTAATCGCTTGTCCCACTGTGTACGCCTCCTGCCGGCCATCGGTCCCTGCTAATATTGCGGACCCGCGGCCGTTCGCCCCGGTGCGAACCCCGTACAGCGTATAAATACCGGTGGCTGCGAAGGCGCGAGCGTCACCAGCGCTATCTAGACCCCGGAAGAAGGGATCAAAGCGGGACAGGATGGTAAAGTCGGGCTTGGCCTGCGGCGGGGAAGACGGCGGCACGCCTAGCGCACCCGCTGGCGTCACCAGCACCCATAGCAGCCGCACGCCCTGGAGAGCGAGCGCGCCGGCCAGGGCGAACTCCACGACTGTCATCATGGGGACCGGCCAACGGAATGTGTCCGAGCGAAAAACCAAGCCCAACCCCTCACATGTTAACGTGGGCGCACCATTCCCTGACCTCGGCAACATTTTATGACATTATTGCTACAGTTATATGACGTACGAACGCAAAAGGGCGGCGATGCAGGATCGCCGCCCTTTACTGAAGTTTCGAACGAAAGCTTAGAGGGTCTTGGACAAGGAGAGGGAGAAAGTGGTCCCGGGCGTGTACCGGTTGTTATAGACTATGTTCGGACCCTGCTGCTGAAACTCCTTGAAATCCTCGTCCAGGAGATTGCGCGCACCAAAGCCGAGGTTGAACTCCTCATCCCAGACCCTGAAGCCCTTGCGGTAGTTGAAGTCCAACGTGATGCCGGGGCTCTGAACCAAATCCGGCTGACCAGGCCTGCCTCTTGCGGTAATGCGATCGCTGACCCAGGTCAAAAGAATGGTTGCCTGGGTGTTGGAAACGTCGTCTTCGAACCCGAACTGGAAGTTGACCAGATGGTCGGACTGCCCCTGCAGCTTGCTACCATTGCGGATATATTCCAGGGCAGGACGGGACATCCCGGAGGCGCTTAGCGGCAAAACCACATCCCCGGCCATAACTTGCACTTCCGATATCGAGTAGGTGTAGTTCGCCTGCACCAGCCAGTTCTTGTTCACAAGGTGTTCGTGCGTCCAGCCGAAGTCAAAGTACTTTTTGGCTTCGAACTCCGCGCCCATGATGTTTGCCTTAGGCGCATTGATGTAGGTCTGCTGAATGGTCGCTCCCGCCTCGTTCACAACCGATTCAACAGGCTTGTCAATTTTCTTGTAGAAGATCCCAGCGGTAAAGAACTCGCCGCCTGGAAGGTAACGCTCCACGCGAGCGTCCAGGTTCAACAGCTTGCTGTCCACCAGGAACGGATTACCGACAAAGAGGCGGTCGCTGTCCGGGTCAAGATACTGTTGCGGCGCCAGTTCGCGAAACTGCGGACGTGCAATTGTCTGGGAAGCGCCAAGGCGCAACTGCCAGTCATCCGCGAAATTCCAGGTCACCGTTCCCGTCGGCAGGACATAGGTGTTCCGGAGAGGCGCAGGGGTCAATGGCGTCGGGCCTCCGAACAGGTCCAGGGTGGTGACCGACTGGGTCGCAGTCTCGACCCGCACCCCGACCGCAGTACGAACAAAGGGCAGTATCTCAGCATCGACCTGGAAATAGCCGCCCTGCACCTTGAGACGACCACGATAGGCCGCCGCGCCTTCAGCGCCCGTGGTTTCGCGCACCACCAGCCGGTTGGGGTCCATATTGAAATCGGACAGCAGGTAGTCCACCCGCTGAGCCTGCACGTCGAGGGGCAGTGAGCTATTCAGAGCCAGGAAGCGAAACTCGCGTGACTCAGCGGCGCGCTTGTTCTCGGAATAGGCAAGACCGGCACTGAAAACCGCTTCGCGGGCGCTGGACAGCGGCAGCGTATAAGCGACGTCAAGACCGGAGCTGGCGATGGTGTCGCTGACATGGCTGAAGCGAGTATAATTCTGCTCCTGGGAGGCATTGTGTCGATATAAGCCATTCACACGGCGATAACGGATGCCCTTTTCATAGGGCGCGTTACGCGTGGTATCGGCAAATGCCGCGCGCCAGTCGATGTCGAACTGCCGCCAGATATGAGAGCCAGTGAGCTGGGTATTGAGCAACTCGCGTTCGAAATATTCGGTGTAGTCATCGCGAACATCGGCGCCTGCGAGATCGTCATAGCCCACGCGGGAACGCGCTTCCTTCGACACGCTGCGAACGAAGAAATTCGTCCATTGCAGCTTGTTTTCATCCCACTCCAGGGCAACGGAACCCAACCCGTTCAGCACGACATCGTTCTGGTTGGACTCAAAATTATAGTCTGTGCTCACTTTCAGCTTGTCGGCGACCAGCAGGCCTTCCTGCTGGACACCCATGCGACTGCGCGTGTCACTGTCGAAGCTACCTACCAGCACGACGCCGAGCTTGGTTTGGCCGTTCAGATCAAAGCTGCGACCGCCGCTGAACTGCAAGCCAAGGTCAGGCGATGTTTGCTGACGCTGCAGGAGGTTCAGCGGCGCATTCACGAAGCTGCGGCCTATCGCCTGCAAATGGGTCGGCGTGAAATTTGAGTCGGTCACCCGCTTGCGCGCGTCCCACGCTGCCCGCACTTCCGAAGGTACATCTCGGTTGCCGTCATCAAAACCAAGCCTGTCGGTGCCCGACCCGAAATAGGTGAGGCCATTCTCTAAGGTTGAACGAGTGTTGCCTCCCAAGCTCATGCCAAGGGTCAGGAACGACTCTTCGGGCACACCCACTGTGGTCAAGTTGATGACGCCGCCGCCAAACTCTCCCGGCATGCTGGCGGAAAAAGTTTTCTGCACCACCGTATTGGCCAGAATATTGGCAGGAAACAGGTCCAGCGGCACGACGCGCTGCAAGGGCTCAGGACTGGGTAAGGGCGAGCCATTCAGAAGGGCCGAGGAATAGCGCTCGCCCAGGCCACGCACATAAACGAAACGGCTGCCTATCAGGCTAACGCCTGAAAGGCGCGTAAGCGCGGCGGCCGCTGTACTATCGCCGGCCCGTTCTAGGTCTACCCGGGTTAGAATATTTGCTACTTCAGACGTCTCCCGCATGACATCAGGAATATGGACGCCGCGGACAATGACCTCTTCGACGGGCATGGGTTGCTCCTGCGCCAGGGCAATATTGGGCGCGACAAGCCCGGTGCTGGCTAGGAGCAGCGCTGGCAGGGCCTTGCGAAACTTCTTCATGGTTCGGAAACCTTATCGAATGACAAAATGGCGGGGATGGCTCACGCCACCCCCGTAATGATCAGCAGCTCGTTCCGCCGGGCAGGCCGCAGGTCCAGCCCGCATACCATGTGTCCGCATTATCCCGCAGCGCGCCGATGTATGTCGTGGCTGTAAAGGCTGTGCTGACCGTGGTGGCATTGAATACCGGCACTGCAGACTCATTAGCGCCGTTGATGAAGGTCCCGGTCAGGGTCGAGACATGCGCGGAGCTGTTGTTGGTGCCCGCATTGAAGAACACCGCGGCTGCTGCCGCATTCACATCGGTATCGTCGCGGAACGGCGTGCCGCAAGCCAGCCGCACCGAATTGAAGGTCGCAGAAGTGGACGTTGCATCAATATCCAAGCAAGACACCGCCGTTCCGGCCGCAACCACGATGCCGTTTGACAGGTTGTAACCTGTGCTTGAGTTGAAGGTGAGTGGATCGCCCCCGCCGGCAACCGCGCGGCTGACAAAGGTGAAATTACTGATCTTGGGGGCCGAACGCGGTGCCGTGCCGGCGCTGGACGCTTCGATGATACGGTCGCCACCGCCGGCGCGCTGGATGACAATCACAAACTGGTTCGAGCCACTGAAGCCGACATCCGTATCCAGGTTGTCGTCATCATTGCCGGTAAGGACCAAATGCTTGGCATTGACAGTGCCGCCGAACCATTCGATGCCGTCATCCGAACTGTTGTGGACCTGGACAAAGTCCACAACTGTCCCGGTGCCGACACCGGCCAGGGTGATGCCGTTCAGCTCGTTGTTGGGCAGAATCTGGAAGCCCGAATGCATAACGCGGACATAGCGCAGGATGCCACTATTGTCCGTGGCGCTGTTACCGCCAAAGAAGGCGCTGGTGCCTTCGACTTGGGCTTCGCAGGTCGCCGAGCCGGGCGTGGCGGCGGGCGCACTACAGTTGCTAGTGGGCGCGCGGCCGAGGATTACCAGTCCGCCCCACTGACCTATGGAATCAATCCCGGTGGTTCCGTCAATGCTCTGACGGCTGGTGAAGATGATGGGGAGTGTCGCAGTGCCATCCGCCAGGATTCGCGAGCCACGATTTACCACAATATAGTCCAGGCCAGCCGAGCCGAACAGGCGGACGCCGGGCTCGATGCTCAACACGCCCGGCAGACGACCAGTGACCGGGGTGGTGGAGTTACCGCCGAGATCTTCACCGACATCGACGCGGCCGCTAATAGCATACACCGTGCCGGCGCGCCGCGGCACCACCAGGGTACCAGTAATTTTTGACGGTAGCTGGCAGGCGCGAAGCGTGTTGCTGGCCACAATGCCCACATTTGTGAAGCCCGCGGGGCAATCTGCAGAGGCAGTACCAGTAGCGGTCGCTGTGCTGGCGCTACCCGTGCCCGTAAAGGGGGCTGCGGTGGTCTCGCCTGGCGAAACTGGCGTTTTCTCGGGAAAACATGCGCCCAGCGTCACCACACTGATTGCGATAAAAGACAGGCTCTTTAGGTTCTTCAGGCCGATCATTAAAAACTCCCACCGTGGCTAATAAAATTGCGCGCACGTGGGAATTGCGATGACTACACTGCCATCTCTTTCCCACTGCCATATTTTTTTTACTCGGGGCGCATAACAAAAATGTGTGTGTATTGTGACACTTTGGTGTAAGTGCGGCGCGCACCACTTTTCTGATCACGCCATTTTGTCACGGATGTTCTGCAACGCGACAGTACTGTGTGCTTTTATGAATGCGGCTGTGCAGGCTTGCGCCAGTGGCGCGGATACGTACCAAATATCTTACGGGGTCAACGCACCAACATCATCATGTGGTTGTACATCTGCCCCGCTAGTGTGCGGGCCAAAGAAGTTCAGGGCAACCAAAACAACACCGGAGCGCCAGTTCATACTGGCGCTCGAGGAGAGCGGCCGTCATGTCTCGCTCTTTTAGTCGAGTGACTGGCGCAAGGAAGGCCTGTTGCCGCCCCTGGCCATTCGCTGCCTGAGCCCAGCAAGGGGCAAGAGTTATTGCTGGAACGAGTTGAACATCGTCCTCCAGGCACAGTGCGTCCATGATCTTCTGGCGCGGCATGGCATACAATCCGTCGCCATATTGATCTTGTGGCTATGTGGTTATCCCATCTCACTGGTGAAGGTGCGGCGCGCTTGGCTACAGCGTTCGAATAGGCCAAAAATCTGTCTGTTACGCAGCGCGTTCACCAATAGATTGCAGGACCTTCTGACTTAGCCACAGGAGCCTACACGCAATCGCGCCGATGCCATCCTGCTGAGAACCGTCATAACCTTGTGTGGTTCATTCGCATCCGAACAGCGTTCAGAGACCGTCTTATTCTATAAGACCCTGCAGGGAGCCAGCTAGGCGCTGGGCTACACCACCGGGTCCGCCGACGAAGTACCGCACCGGGTTTCACCATCTTCAGCGTCGTCCTGCCGGCCATCGAGAGCAGCTCGCTTCTGCATGCCGCGAACGAAGAGGGCACGCAGTCCGCGCGCCGGCTGACCGCGGCAAGCGTGGGCCTTCTTCAGCCGCTTACGGAAGGGAATACCGAAGCGACTTCCCCAATGGAACACACCCGTCTGATGGAAGTGCTTGGACCTTCATTTTTCCTTTGCATCTTGCTGCTGCAGAGAACGGGATACCACACCCCTCTTGGCCGCTCCCTGGTCGCCGTCGAAACCTTAAGAGCGACGCTTCCCAAGAGCACGCAGTCGGACCGTGACAAGTTTCTGGGGTTGTTCAGGGGACAGTTGACGAAAATCTGGAGCAACACCATGATCACGCCAGCGGAGCGCGCATTACCGTCCTGGCAACCATCATCGGCCCTTTGAAACAAGCCTTTTGAAAATCGCGTGTGTGATCTGCCGGCGGGCAAATCTGCTCATGACAGGATGAAGCGGCAGCCGTGCGCCAGTTTCCCTAACCCTGCCCTCTCACTTGCCCAGCGATCAATTCTGCAAAAGTGTCAATCCGCGCTGGGCGAGCTGCTTCACCGGTATTCCGTCCCGCGAGGGAAGAGCCGCAACACGGTTTCCATCGCTTTTCAGAACCTTCTCATAGATTGAGGCCGCTTCCGACTTGCGCCCGGTCTGGGCATATACCCAGGCCAGGTTCAACTGTCGGAACACGTTGCTGGGGTTCTTCTGTAGGCCGGCCAGCAACTGCCGTTCGGCCGTTGCCCAGTCCTGGTTCCGAATCGCCTGATAACCGAGATTGTCTTCAGCGCCCACAACACTGCGTGCTTGCGGGAGCAGCGCCTGGGCGCTTGCCATTTGCGGGAGCAGCACCAAAGCCGCCACCGACGCCGAAAAGGCCAAAAATCTGATATCAGCCATATCCGCATCTCCTGTTAAGGGCGTGAAACAACGCACCAATACGAAGCCATAATAGCAGTGCTCCGAAAAAATAACAGTGCCGTCATATCATTGTAACAAAGAGCCGATAAAATATCTCCTATGGAGAATTATGGACTGTCACAATCCCCGTTGAGGACTGTCTCAATGCGTAGTTTTGGCCTGATTGTTGCTCTTTTCCTGGCCACTGTTACTCCGGCCGCCGCAGACGTCATCGCCGCTTGTGGCAATCTTGCGTCGCAGCAAGCCGACCGCTTTCAGGGCACCCGGGGCTTTAGGCCGACCCAGTTGCTGCAACAGGATTCCACTCCACGGACGCCGATCGCCCTGTGGCGGGATGCGGCCGGCTTCGACGTCCTGTTGAACTGGGGCGAGCAGAATCAGCGCAGCCTGCGCGCCGAAGGCGCCGAGATTTTTGGGAATGAAGCCGGCGGCTCGGTGCACCTGATCGTCGCGCGCAGCGAAACACCAAGCTTGGAACATTTTCTCTTCAGTTTTCCGGATTTACATCCCGGCCAACTGGTGTGGAGCGCCGCCAAGGACGCCAATGACGAGACTACCGGTCTTCTGACGCTGGTGTCGGTGTGTGTGAAGGCAAAATAATTGTCGTCCTAATTCCTGGGGCACCTTCCCACTTTATTCAGCGTGATCCGTGGAGAATTCCAAGGGTCAATCCCGGCGTTACAATAAGGAATCCAAAATCTACTTCGCGGCTATCGTCTTAGCGGCAACTGCGGGCGCTGAATACTATCGCAAGGTCTTCGCCGGGCGCCTCCGCTACCTGTCCACTAGTGCGGCCATACTGCCCGACGCCCCAATCTTCGTAATGACCGGATCGGGGGACAATGTGTCTACAGAACGCTCTGTAAGGCCCATGTCCAAAACCGGGCGGCAGCGGGGCTCCCCAAGAAGCTTAAGTTGCAGGACTTCCGCAGGACCGCCCAAACAGAGGCGGGTTCGGCAGAGGAAACAGTTGACGAGATACGGGGACTTGCGCGACACACCACCCGCTCGGCCGCCGATCATTATGTCCACCCCGATAGCAGGTTCGTGGAGCTGGCCCAAAGCAAAGGACTTGCAAACCGGAACAAATCCGGGCCAAAAGTCAGAACGACTGACAAGTAATGTCAGAATAGCGTGGGGAGCTGTGGCCGAGAGGCTGAAGGCGGCGGTTTGCTAAACCGTTATACGGTTGTAAAGCCGTATCGAGGGTTCGAATCCCTCCGGCTCCGCCATCCATACTGCTAAAATAAGCAGTCACAGGGCTATTCTGGCTCTACCCACCAATGCGCTTGATGCTGTGGTGGCGCTCCTAGCCGCTGGTAAGCACAAAGCGTCTGCGCCTGCAAAAGCCAATACAGATTACTTATCTAAGGACCCGCCCAGTGCGGAAATTGAACCAATTCATCACCAGCTATGCAAGCAAATGAATAGGTCCTGAGCCTAGTTCAGCTCACGCGGATCGGCCTTACCGCTTTCCAGATCGGCCACCGTCATGGGATTGCGGTAACCCAATGTTGACTTAGCCGATTCCTGCCACGCGTCGGTGACAAGATCGCGCAACTGGCTTGCGCCTTCGGCAAGGCGCTCCACCACAAAAGCCTTGGACTCGGGCGTGGCCTGATCGATCGCGCCGGACTTTTCGAATTCATAGGTTGGCAACACCAGCGCCCAACTGGCCGCAATATAGTCATGAGTGCGCTGAGCAATCGTACAGGCGCAGGCGCGGTAAGGTCTCAGCCTGGCCGCAACATCGGCATCGGTGACGTTGGCGTTGACGAATAGTTCTTCAAATTTAGCGTGCGTGCCGCGCGCAGTGGTGAAGCCCTGCGGATTGGGGCCATCACCCCAGCCGTTGTGATGGATGGTGGCGTGCATGGGGTTGGCGGTATCGCCGACAAAATGCGCCCACCACCCCAGGTCGCGCAGGGTGAGCATTTCGCGCAAATTCCGTTCGCGGTCGAAGCGCCGGCGCTCCGCCACTGTCATGGAAAATGTCTTCGCATACTTTCCCGCCGCCAGGGTCATGCGCAGGATAGCAAAATCCTTCACCAGCTGCTGGTAGCCGCCAATCAAATTATAGGGCAGGTATCCGGCGGCATACTGATTGGTGCCCACAGCGCGCAGGGCAGTGTCGTAATCGCGCCGCGTCGGCGGCAGATCGGAAAGTTTCGGTCCGCCCCGAATGGTGCCGTCATCCGACACGTTCACATAATGGCCGGGATCGAGGTCGGCGTCGTGCGGCTGGCCGGCGTTTTTCGAAATATCAGGCTCGCGCGCCAGCTGGCCGATCTCAAACTGCGCTTGCGGGGTCCGGAGGAAAGCTGGAATCTGACTGGGGAAATTCTTCGCTGCCAGTTCACCGATCATCCGATGGCCCACCGGGCCCCAGGCCATAGCGCCGGTGTGAGACGAGGCCAGAATCAGCGCCGCAATTATCATTTTACGCATTGTCACTTCCCGCAAAGAAAAAGGGTGCGGCCTTACCAGCCGGCCCCCGACGAGGGTGTCACGCTAGAGTTCGGTGCGCAGGGTGAACTGGAAGGTCTGCGGCGCGCCTATGGCTACGGAGGGATAAGAGCCGCAGGCGCTGGAGGTCGGCAGGTTGGGATTGAAACAGGGCCGCGACGAGATGGAACCAAGATAGCGTTGGCTGAATAGGTTGGTGGCATTCAGCTTGAGGTAGGAGCCTTTCCACCCCAGGCCCAGCTCGCCCAGGTCATAGCCGATATTGGCATCAGCCAGGACATAGCCGGAGATCTTAATGTCGTTAGCGTCGGTGGCGTAGCGGCTGGAGACGTACTTGCCGCCGAAGCCGAGGGTGAAGCCTTCCCAAGCATACTCGTAGCGCTGTGAGAGGGTCCAGGCCGGGGTTTCGGCCACCCGCTTACCCGCCAGATTGACCGGCGCACCGCCAGCGCCCACCAGGATGATGGCCTGCGGCCCGGCGCTGACGCGAGTGTGGAAATAAGATACGGAGGTATAGATGTTGAGCGCCTCCATCGGCGAGACACTGGCTTCCACATCCACGCCATCCACATTCACCGAGCCGATATTGCGGTCAATGCTGATGCCTTGCTCCTGGTCGAAGCTTGTGACGATGCGGTTCTTGAATTGGTTGTTGTAGGCCGAGATCGAGAAGGTGAAATCGTCTGCGTTGAACCGGTAGCCGATATTGTAGTTGGTGGAGGTCTCAGGCTTGACGGTAGAGAAGCTGGTATAAACGCAACCCGGCGCATTGGGGGTGGAAACGCCGCCGGTGACGCATAATCCGTTATTGCCGCCATTGTAGAGATTGTCGGTACGCGGCGCGGCCAAGCCGGCGGCGACCGCGACATAGAACTGGTGTTCCGGTCCCCAGGGCGACAGTGAGACGCCGACATTGGGCAACACGCGGCTGAAATTCACCGTCTTTTGCGACGGGGGCACGAACAGATTGGTAGTGCTGACGGGCAGGGTGACCGTGCGGTTTGCCGCCACCGCCGAGGTTGGCGCGGCGGTTGTGCAGGTGGGAAAGCCCACGCCCGACGTGCCCGTGACCTGCAGGTGGCAGAGTTGATTGAGATCGCGCTTCATAAAGGGCATACGCACGCCGGCGCTGACATGGGCGATGTCTTCGAAGAAGCTGCCTTCATAGGCGACCGCGACCTGATGCAGGAACGCGTGGCTGCGGCGGTCACGGCCACGGATCGGCGCGCCGTCGGCCGCCTGCACCTGGTGCGCCGGGTCGCGATAGCCGCCAAAGGGATCGTAGGGAAAACCACTGGGGTCCAGGAAGGCATATTGCGCGGTCTGGCGATGGAAGCCGAAATCGCCGGTATAGGCAAGTTGCAGCGTATGGTTCGTCTCCACTTGCCACACCAGTGCGGTGTTGAGCCCATAGCGGATAGTGTTGGTGTTGTTGGGGCTGTAAACACCCACAGTATCCAGCACATCGTTATCGCCGTTGAGATCGCGACCGATCACGCCGGGCAAATTACCACGCAGTCGGGCGTCAAGCTCGCTGAGGGCGGTATAACCGCCACCATTAGCCAGCACATACTGAATGGACGGATCGAAAGTCAGCGACAAAGTGTCGGTGATATGAAAAAGCGAGGAGAGCCGGATATTGCCTGTGTCGGATGGATTGACGCGCACGCCATAGAAGCTGGTGCAACTGGCGTCACTCTGGGCCGTGCCGGTGACCGCTTCCACGCGTTTGCAGATGGGTTGCTGATCGAACAGAAGACCAAAGCCCGACAAATTGTTGGTCAGGCCAGTTCCAGTGAAGCGGCCCTCCGGCGAAATCGCCAAAGCGGGCGCAGCGGGGCCGCGGTTCACGAGAGGGAAATTGGTCGCGCCATTAAAAACGTCAGGCGTCGCTGTCGGCGTCAGGGTGGAGACCACCGGATAGTAGGTTGGGTTGCCATAGAAATTATTGCGGTTGGAATTGTAGTGCATCGCTAGTTGGACCCAGCCCAAATCGCCCAGGTCTTGGTAGATCGAGGCGTTGAACTGCTTCTTCTGCAGGTGGCCCGGACCTTTGAACTTGTCATAGTCAGTGTAGGAAAAGCTGGCGAAGGCCGCCGTATTCCAGGGACCGAAGGTGCCGGTATCGAGCCGGATGAAACTGCGCTTGTAATTGTTGGAGCCAGCGCTAGCGTCCGCGAGAATGCCCCACTTGTCCTTAGGCTTGGCGGTGGTTATGGCGACCACACCGCCGGTGGCCGCGGCGGTGGGGCTGTCCACGTCGGTGGTGCCCTGGTTGACGGTGGCCCGCCCGATGATTTCAGAATCCGCGACCTGATTGGTGTAGATGGCGTAGTTGCCGGTATCGTTTAGCGGCATGCCGTCCCATGTGAAGGAGATATGATTGCCGTCATAGCCATGGATGCGGACATTGCCGCCAGAATTACCATAGGGGTCGTTGTTAGTGAAGTTGAAGCCAGGCACCTTGTTGAGCATTTCGAATATCGACTGGCCGGCGGGCTGCTTGTCTATGAATTCCTGAGTTATGATAGAACGCTGTTTGGGCACAGTAACCTGCGCCATGATCCCGCCGGAGGCATTGGCCAGGGCGCTGACCGTGACCGTGTCTTCCACGGCCTGTGTAGCGGATGACTGCGCTAGGGCGACCGAAGTGCCCAGCATTAGTACCAGCGGGCTTACGCCCGTCATCAGAATCCCGGCCAGTTTGTTCAAGATAGCACCTGTTTATCATACGCGTGGAAGAAAGCGTCACGTAATTGCACGAAAACGAAAATTGTATTTTTAATGGCCTGCTTTAAGCGACAGAGATTTGTTGCCCTACCTACTAGCGTCTTACGTTGTCAGATTTGTGATACTTCGCTGGCGGATTGACGTGCCATGCTAATGCGCAAAAAACACACATTCTGGTGCAGGGCCATTTTCTGTGTTGGTTCTGATTATTCCAACCTTATGCCGCAGAGTATTAGCGATACCGGGTGTTGGGATGATGTAAGCGCAACACTTTGGTGACGGTGCACGCGAAGCCGTATTTCTTCCTGCTCAATATTGCGTCGTAATGCCTCAGTTGCCAGGGGCCGATACATTTCTGTGGATTTTGGAAAGTGCAAGTTGCTGGGTCTGT
>CAMAPL010000026.1 GCA_945860165.1 Rhizobium sp. Q54 | reverse complement strand
CGGGCGCGTGAAGTACGCGGCCTTGACCGCCCCTCCGCGCGGCGGCGTGTTGAATGTGCGGGCCGGGACGGAAGGATGGGCTCCGCAGGGGCCGAACAAAAGGATGCCACCAGCAGGCAGGAAGAACAGAAAAGGAAGGACACGATGACTTCAGACAGTGTAGCCTGATCCCAAGACCTCAACTGTCCACGGAAACGGGGTAGGTCCAATCCTTTTCTTGTCTTGCTATTGAAAAAGCCGCTTGCGAAAACTCAGTTAAATTTCAGAACGTCTCCGCGGGTCAGCATCGTTCCGTCCACTTGGACGGCGGTAGAGACTTTTTCGCGCACGCTATCGACACGGACGCTTCCGACTCTCGTCAACTCGACATCCAGGACTTGATTGGTAGACGGATCTGTGAAGACCTTACCTTTGCGATAGGCCACCAGGACCATACCGGTGGTGATATTGCGATCTGTGCCACCGCTAACATAGATCTTGTTGCTGTTCACATCAACGACCGATGACGACCATGGAACATTTTGCATGCCGGCGGCGATCAGGGCGACTGCTTTCACGATTGCGTCCTGAGCTGCCTGCCCGATGGGCGTTGCGCGGAATGCGTCGGCGCTGATGCCAAGACCGTTATTGTTGATGATGCCTGCACCTGCGCCAGTGAAGCTCGCCGACCCTTTTGCGTTGTAGGTCGCCATGACCAGCCCCGTCGTCGTATCGATAAGGCGGAGCGAAATCTCGATCGTCGAAGTCTTGCGTTTCACGTTGGCGCCGGGCGAAAATAAGTTGCCCAACGGCAATCCGCTTATGCTGATGCTGCCACCTCCCGCATCCGCCTCATATTTGGTGACGGCGCCGCTAACGATCACACTGGCGCCGATCAATTGTCCGGTCTTGGGCGCTGTTTCCGCCGTGCTTCCTAGATTCTGCTCGGCCTGTAAGCTCCCCAGCCGCAGGCGCTCCACCACAACGAACCGGCCGTCCTGCACAAGCGCGTCGATCAGCAGCGCGGCCAGGCCGTCTCCTGCAACAGCGCCGCCCGTTGTCTCCGCTGCCTGGAACTGGTCGACGGTGATGGTCTTTTTAGGAGCATTGTAGGCCATCGGTTGCGAATGCAGCCCTGTTCCCGCCGCAATCAGAAACAAGAAACTGATGAAAGGTACTCTGATGCTGACCCGCTTGGCGAAGCTCGCTATGCTATTTCGCTCCTGCATCATGAACATAATGCTTTCTCCGAGATGGCCGTCTCTAAACATTGCGCCGTCGGGGGGGGGCGGTAGGGTAACTTGATAAATTTGCGCCTAAAACAAGTTCTTTGATAGGGTCTAAATCCGGCTTCGCCACTGAAAACTGACCTTTTACCCCTTCAGCGGGTTTTCGGACTCAGTTCTACTGTGGCTTGGCGCGTGCGGCGGTGCGGCTTGGCTCACGCCCCGCGCCAAGAAACAATCAGCTCGAGCGGTTCCGCCTCGCCTTCGGCTGATATCGCCAAGCTGGGTCGGCCCCAAGCTCGATTGAGCAGCGCCTCGCTGGCAGGCCCGCTGGGATTAGCCCGCCACAGCCATCCCCAGACTCGCCCAGCGCCATCCGCCCGCTGACCTGACCGGGTCTTTTTGTACCAAGCGGTTTGAGAGAAACTGACTCTGTCAGGCCACACTTGTGCCGCAGGGGGCCGCTACTTTTTCTTGCATGCATGCCGCGCAGTTGTGGTGGTTGCGTCCAGAATGGCTGAAAGACTTTGAAAGCTTGAGACGGCGATGGTGACACGATCTATCTCTGCCGCTACTCTCCCATAATGCGCTTCACCAACAAACATGTCGTCGTCACCGGCGCGGCCTCCGGGCTGGGTCTGGCCATCGCCCAGGCGGCGGAAGCCGAGGGCGCCACCATCACCGCTATCGACCGTGTCGCCGCCCCCTTCGCCACCAGCCGCATCTGCGACATCAGCGATGAGGATCAGGTCAAGCGGGCACTGTCGGGCCTGTCGCGGATCGACGCCGTGGTGAACAGCGCCGGCATCGCGCGCCGCGCCAAGGTCGATGAAACCGATATGGCCGACTATGACGCGGTGATGGCGGTCAATGTGCGCGGCGCCTTCCTGGTCTCCAAACACGCCCTGCCCCACCTGCGCGCATTTGGTGGATCGGTGCTGCACCTGTCGTCGGGCGTGGCCACCACCGGCACGCGCAACCGCGCCGCCTACAGCGCCAGTAAGGGCGCCATCATTTCGCTGACCAAAAACATGGCGCTGGACTATGCCGGCGACAAGGTGCGGGTGAATTGCATCTGTCCCGGTTTCGTCAATACGCCGCTGCTGGCCAGTCTGACGCCGGAACGCCGCGCCAAGCTGACCGCCCTGCATCCGCTGGGCCGGATGGGCGAGCCCGAGGATATCGCGCATATGGCGCTTTTCCTTATTTCAGATCAGGGATCATGGATCACCGGCCAGTCCATCGCGGTGGATGGCGGCTATAATGTCGGCCACAGCGAAGACATCTAGGATTTTGCCTTGAGCGCCTTTGTCGACGCCCGCACGCTTCCCTCCGGCACAGTGCTGACGCCCGATATCGCCATTGTCGGCGGCGGGCCGGCGGGCATCAGCCTGGCGCTGGCGCTGGCAAACACCAAACTCGACATCCTGCTGCTGGAATCCGGCGGCGCGAATTTCGATCCGGTGGTGCAGGCCCTCTATTCCGGAACGCAAAGCGGCGACGACTATGCCGCGCTGGAAGCGGGCCGGCTGCGCTTCCTCGGCGGCGGCACCAATCACTGGGGTGGCTGGTCGCGGCCGCTGGACGCAATCGACTTCGAGAAGCGCGACTGGGTGCCCCATTCCGGCTGGCCATTCGCGCGGACCGCGCTGGAGCCTTATTATCCCCGCGCCCAGGCGCTGATCGAGGCCGGGCCGTGGATCTATGACAAGGGCGACAGCATCGCCTCGGCGAAAGCGCCCATGCTGCCCTTGGGCGACGGCGGGCTCTACACAAGCTGGTTCCAATTTTCCAAGACCCGCGACGGCGTTCTGCCTACACCCTTCGGCACCCGCTATCAGGGCGACCTGAAGGTGGCGGCGAACATCAAGCCGCTGCTGAACGCCAATGTCACCGCCATTCGCCTGGCGCCGGACGCAAAGCGGGTGGACCGTCTGGATGTCGCGACCTTGAACGGCAACCGTTTCACAGTGAAGCCGCGCCAGGTCGTGCTGGCGGCGGGCGGCATAGAGAATGCGCGGCTGCTGCTGGCCTCGAACGATGTGATGAAGACCGGCGTGGGCAACCAGAATGACCTGGTGGGGCGCTTCTTCGGCGACAATCCCGTCCCGCGCGATGTCGCAACGCTGGTGTTGTTCGGCGGCAAGCGCGCGCCCTATTACGGAAACAATCTCAACATGGGCAATGGCGCGGTGATGCGCGCCGTTTTCACACCCACCGCCGCCTTCGCGCGGTCGAAGCATGTGATGGGCTCGCTCACCACCATGGAGCATCCGGTGGAACTGGACGAGACCGGCAAGGCCGCGACCGTGACCACCGCCACCGCGCTGGGCGTGGACGCCGCCAATGCCAGCGCCTATTCGGTGGGATGCGGCATGGAGCTGATGCCCGATCCCGACCGGCGCCTGACCCTCACCGGTGACAAGGATGCGCTGGGTCTGCCGCGCCTGAAACTTCACATGCGCGTCACCGATGCCGATTTCGCCAAGTATCGCCAAACCCTGAGCGAATTGGGCCGCCAGCTGCTGGCATCCGGGGCGGGAATGCTGCGGCTCAATTGCAGCAAACGCGCGGACTGGCTGAAGAACATGGACTGGGGCCATCACCATCTGGGCACCGTGCGGATGCATGACGATCCCAAACAGGGTGTGGTGGATGCCGACGGCAAGGTTCACGCCATCGGCAATCTCTTTGTCGCGGGCAGCGCAGTGTTTCCCACCTATGGCGCATCCAATCCGACCTTGAACCTGATCGCCCTGACCCTGAAGCTAGCCGATCACCTGAAAAAGGTGGCGGCATGAAGCGCAGAGCCGTCCTGGCGGGATTGGCGGCGGCGGGGGCGGCGATGGCGGCCGGCCTATATCGGTTCATCGAAATTTTCGTGAAGCACTATCCGGCCACGCCCTATGACGATGTGCTGAGGCAACTGGCGGATCGCGAGCAGGCGACCCTGCTGGGCGCGTCGGTGCAAGGCGCACCCGAAGCCCAGGTTCTGGCCGCGCGGCTGCGGACTGCCATGCCAGATGGCCTGGCGGCGGCGGCGCGGGCCGATATCGCGGCAGGGCGGCTGACGGAAGTGAATGGCTGGCTGCTGCCGGCGACAGTCGTGCTGCTGGCGGCGCTTGCGGCCAAGACCTAAGCCGCCTTGGCCGGGATCAGGCCACGCAGCGAATTGCCGAAGTAAAATCCATTTTTCAGATCATCCGGCAGGATCGTCGCTTCACGCGCCCTGCCCTCAGCGATGAGTTCGGCGCGCAGACAGCCGCCCAGCACACCGGCGTCAAGCGGCGGCGTCAGCAGCACACCATCGCGCTCGACAAAAATATTGCTGCGTGCGCCTTCGGTGATCTCGCCACGTTCATTGCAGAAAACGACTTCGTCTGTGCCCAGGCGTTGGACTTCGCTTTCATACAGTTCCCTCCAGTCGGTCTTGTGGCGCAGCAACAGGTCGCTGCAGTCTACGCGCTGCGGCGAGATCGAGTAGCTCCAGTGCGTCGGGTTAGGTGCCAGTTCATAGGCCGCGGCGTCATGATCCCCTTGCTCATTTAATGTCAGACGCACGCGCTGGGCGCCGGATTTTCCTATCACCGCCTGATGCAACGCGATTCGGGCGGTGCAGGAGTCAAAAAGCAGGCCCAGCGCCCTGGCTGAGGCTTCCATGCGGGCGAAATGACGGTCCAGCCGCGCGAAGCCATTTTCCCAGCGCAGGGTTTCGAAAAGCCCCAGCGGACGGCGGGCGCTTTCAAAAAAACGCGCCTTGAGAAGGCACTCGGCATATTCGGAGTCCGCCTGAGAGTCCTGCACCACGCCGCCGCCGATCCCCAATTCACCCTCGCCGCCGCGCCATACCGTCAGCGTGCGGATAGCAACATTGAAACGCGCCGAACCGTCCGGTGCGAAATGCCCGATGGCGCCGCAATAGGCCTGGCGCGGCGATGTCTCCTGTTCGTGCAAGATCTCCATGGCGCGTATCTTGGGCGCGCCAATGACCGAGCCACAGGGAAACAAAGCGCGCAGGATATCGGTTACGCTCACAGCGTCGCGTTTTTGCGCCGTCACCGTCGATACCATCGTGTGCAGGGTGGGATAGGTTTCTATGCGGAACAGGTCCGACACCTCCACACTGCCGCCTTCGGCAATGCGACTGAGATCGTTGCGGATGAGGTCCACGATCATCAGGTTCTCGGCGCGATCCTTGGCGCTGGCGGAAAGCTGGGCGCGTTCGGTCTCATCGTTCCCACCGCGCGATATGGTGCCTTTCATGGGGCGGGTGGTCAGCCTGCCGTCCGGGGAAAGATCAAAAAACAATTCCGGTGACAGACTCAAAATCTGGCGCTCGCCATCATCGACAAAGCCGCAATACGGCGCGCCGCTCTGCGCCCGCAGTTGCTCGTATAGCGCGCGCGGTTCGCCCAGGAAGGCGAAGCGGGCGCGAAAGCTGAGATTGGCCTGATAGATGTCGCCGGCGGCGATATAATCCTTCACCGCCGCAAACCGCGTGCCATAGGCGGCGGCATCCCATTCCAGCGTCAGCGGACCGGCATAGGCCCTCCCCGCAGCCGGCGGCGCCTGCCCGGGGCCATCGAACACTCCCAGCCGCAGCAGTGGCCCGGCCTCGGGTGACAGGCCGGCCAGTTTCGGCTCCATGACTGTGCCCAACTCATAACCCAGCCAGCCGGCGACATGCTTTCCCGCCGCCAGCGCCGTCTCCAGACCAGCCAGGGCACCAGGCACTTCGGTGGCCGTGTCAGCCCGGATAATCTGGCAGGGATCGGCAAAAACCTGCCGCCCGGGACCGTCATCGAGGAGTACCAGCATATGCAACCCTTGGTTGTTCTCGACTGAAACCGCGCCTTGAACGAGAACGATGCGGCACCATATCAGATCAGGCCCAACCCTGCGTGAGGGGCGCAAAACGGTCCCGGCAGCCGCTCAAAGGAGGGCTGACATGAACAGGCACGTAACCTTCGAAAGCCCCTATCTGCTGGGGTTTGAACATCTGGAAAAGCTGCTGGAACGCGCCGCGCGAACCGCCGGCGATTCCTATCCGCCCTATAACATAGAAGAGCTTCCCGGCGACGGAGGAGCCCTCGGACAAGCCGGCGGAATCCGCATTGCGCTGGCGGTTGCGGGCTTCTCGAAAGACGAGCTCAGCGTCACCGAAGAGGACCACCAGCTATTGATCCGCGGCAAGCAGGCGGAGCCAGACGGAAAAACGTTCCTTCACCGGGGCATCGCGGCACGACAATTTTTGCGCAGCTTTGTCCTGGCGGACGGAATCGAAGTCAGCACAGCCGCGTTGGAAAATGGATTACTGAAGATTGATTTGGTCCGCTGACAGGTCCAACCCCGCCTGCGCACCTTAGAAATCAAGACTGGAGGTTTATGATGACGAACAGATTTGAAAGCGACGATATGGACGACACCCAGCTGGTCGCAGGCCGCATCACCTATATCAAGCCGACTGGCAGCGACGAAGCGCACCGCCTGGGCCTGATCCCGGCCAATATCGAGCTGCCCGCCGGCATGAAGCTGTATGTGCTGCATGCCGAGGACGGCAGTGTGCTGGGCTTCACTGATGGCTATGCAAGCGCCTATGGCGCGGCGGTCCAGAACGAGCTCACCCCCGTCGGCCTGCACTGACGGCGGGCCTGTCTGCGCACAAAAAGACCGGGCGCTCACGCGTCCGGCTTTTTTGTTTGGAAAATATTGCTAGAGTGACGTAATGCGCAACACATTCTTCGGCCTCACCGCCCTCGCCCTTCTCTTCGCTGCCCCTGCTTTGGCCCAGAACGCCGAGCCTGAGGCCGTCAACCCTGCGCCGCCGCATCCCATCGCTGTCGAGCTCGCGCCCAGCAACCCGCCCATGACCGGCCCCAAGCTTCTGATCTCCACCGCCATGGGCGACATCACCCTGCAGCTGGATTCGGTGCGCGCGCCCAAGAGCGTCGACAATATTCTGGGCTATGCGCGTGCCAAGCATTATGACGGCACCATCGTCTACCGGGTCGCGCCGGGCTTTGTGATCCAGATGGGAAGCTGGGAAGCCAATGGCAAAGGGCGCGGCGTCCGTCCCGCGCCAGTAACGCTAGAAGCCAATAACGGGCTTTCCAACCTGCGCGGCACAGTCGCGCTGGCGCGCGAAGAAGCCCCAAACACCGCCAAGGCGGAATTCTTCATCAACCTGTTCGACAACGTGCGGCTGAACCACAATCCCAGCGATCCGGGCAACAACACCGGCTATGCCGTGTTCGGCCAGGTGATCTCAGGCATGGCTGTGGTGGAAGCGATCGGCAATGTGCCGGTGGGCGACAATGGCCCGATGCCGGGCCAGGCGCCGGTGACGCCAATCCTGATCAAGAGGGTCGCGATCATTAAATAACGGCTAGGCTGCCGAAGAGGCGGCGCCGTTCTTTTCGCCCGTGAGTATGGCGTAGAGGGCTTCCCCGGTGGACGCCGAGCGCAACTTTTCGCAGACCGCCTTGTCGCGCAGCAGGCGCGAGACGCGGGCCAGCGCCTTGAGATGGTCGGCGCCCGCATTTTCCGGGGCCAGCAGCATGAACACCAGATCGACCGGCTGGCTGTCCACTGCTTCATAATCGATGGCATTTTCCAGCCGCGCAAAAATGCCGATAATGGTTTTCACTTCGGTCATGCGGCCGTGCGGAATGGCGATACCGGCGCCGACGCCGGTGGTACCAAGCCGCTCGCGTTCGACCAGGGTTTCAAAGATGCGGCGTTCGGAAATGCGAGTCAGGCCGTGGCTGCGCGCCGCGAGTTCCTGCAGCAACTGCTTCCTGGACTGTGCCTTCAGCGCCGGCAAAACGGCGTCGGGCGCGAGCAGATCGGCGATGTTCATCAACAGTCCCGGTGAGGTCCGCGTGCGTGTGTTCCGCGCGGAGAGTATGTACCGCCCTGCGCCTTGCAGAGCCCCGCTCAAAAGCGGCGGGTTCATAGGCCGCGGCCCCGGCAATGTCAATCTTGACTTAAACACCGGTAAACAAAGGGAGACATTCGGTGTTCAGCGATAGCCCGCGGCCTGCGAAGTCTTGCCCGCCTTCAGCCGGCGGCGTTCCACCGAAGAGGGTATGCGCAAGGCTTCGCGGTACTTGGCCACGGTGCGGCGCGCGATGTTCACACCGTCCGCGGTCAGCAGACAAACGATGCGATCATCCGACAGGATCTCGCGCGGTTCCTCATTCTCGATCATCTCGCGGATGCGGTCGCGCACCGCTTCGGCGCTATGCGATTCGGCGCCGTTCACCGACTGGATCGAGGCGGTGAAGAAGTATTTCAGCTCGAACAACCCGCGCGGCGTGGAGATATACTTGTTGGAGGTGACGCGGCTGACCGTGGATTCGTGCATCGAGATCGCGTCGGCGATGATTCGCAGGTTCAGCGGCCGCAGGTGGCGCACGCCATGGGTGAGGAAGGCGTCCTGGTGACGCACGATCTCGCTGGCGACCTTCAGGATGGTGCGGGCGCGCTGGTCGAGGCTCTTGACTAGCCAGTTTGCGGTATTGAGGTAGTCGGCGAGATAATTCTTGCTGTCCTTGTCACGCGCGGTTTTCGACACCGTAGCGTAATACTGGTTGTTGACCAGAAGGCGCGGCAGGGTGTCGGAGTTGAGTTCAATCAGCCAGCCGCCATCGGGGCCGACCTTGACGAACACGTCGGGCACGACCGGCATCACCGGTTCCGAGCCGAAGGCCAGGCCGGGCTTGGGATTAAGCTGACGGATTTCAGAAATCATATCGCCGATGTCTTCCGCGTCCACGCCGCACAGCGCGGTCAACTGGCCCATGTCGCGGCGGGCCACTAGGTCGAGGCGCGTCATCAGCGCTTCCATGGCGGGATCAAAGCGGTCTTTCGCCTTCAGCTGCAGCGACAGGCATTCGGCAAGATCGCGGGCGCCAACGCCGACCGGATCGAAACCCTGCAGTACGCCCAGCACGGCCTGCACGTCCTCGATTTCGCAGCCCAGGCGATTGGCGACCTCCATCAGATCGGTGCGCAGATAACCGGTTTCATCCACCGCATCGATCAGTGCCAGCAGGATCATGCGATCCTCCGGCAGCAGGGCGGCAATGGAAAGCTGGCATTCCAGATGATCCTTCAGCGACAGCTGCGCCGCGACGGAGGATTCCAGCCCGTCCTCGCCTTCATAGGCATTGCCGGACTTCACCGTGGTCCAGTCCGTCAGCGAGCCGGACTGCGGCCCTTCGGCGACGCGGCTGGTGGGAATCTCGCCGTCATACATATTGTCGTGCGCCGCCTGATCCATATCGGCGGTCTTGGAGAAATCGTCGCGGGACAGGGCTTCGTCGGCGCGCTCGCCGGACGTCTCGGCGGCGGTGTCTGCGGCTTCCTGGGCGGGCCCGGCCTCGCGGTCGTCGCGCTCCAGAAGCGGATTCTTTTCCAGCTCGGATTCACAGTATTCCGCCAGCTCGATATTCGACAATTGCAGCAGCTTGATCGCCTGCTGTAGTTGTGGCGTCATGACCAGAGACTGGCCCTGCCGGATTTCGAGTCTTTGCCCCACGCCCGCCATCAGTTCATCTCACAGCGAGAACTTTTCGCCGAGATAGACACGCCGCACATCGCGGTCGCTGACGATCTCGGTGGGCGTGCCTTCCTTCAGCACTCGGCCATCATGGAGAATATAGGCGCGGTCGATCACGTCCAGCGCGTCACGGACATTGTGGTCCGTGATCAGCACACCGATGCCGCGGTCCTTGAGCTGGCGCACTAGATCGCGAATTTCCCCCACCGCGATGGGATCGATGCCGGCGAACGGTTCGTCCAGTAGGATATAGGAGGGATGCGTCGCCAGGCAGCGCGCGATCTCGACGCGGCGGCGTTCGCCGCCGGACAGCGCCACGGCGGGCGTGTTGCGGACATGGGTGATGCCGAATTCTGCAAGCAGGGCTTCGACCATGGCTTCGAGCCGTGCGCCATCGGGCTCCAGCAGTTCGGCAGTGGCGCGGATATTCTGTTCGGCGGTGAGGCCGCGGAAGATCGAGGCTTCCTGCGGCAGGTAGCCGATGCCTAGCCGGGCGCGGCGATACATTGGCAGCCGCGTCACGTCATGGCCATCCACTTCGATGCTACCGGTGTCGGCCGCAATCAGGCCGGTGATCATGTAGAAGCAGGTGGTCTTGCCGGCGCCATTGGGGCCGAGCAGCCCCACCACTTCGCCGCGCTTTAACGAAAGGGAAACTGATCGCACCACCGGACGCTTGTTGAAGCTCTTGCCGATGCGCGTGACCACCAGTCCCTTGCCGCCTTCAACAAGACTCAGGGGGTCGGCCTCGCCGTCTGTTTGCTCGTTTTCTGTGCTCTTGTCGGTCATTAGCAAAAATCATGCCTGTTCGTGTTTAAGGAACCGTGAATTACTGGGTATTTCCGCCGCCGGGGTGGAAAACGGCCTGCACGCGGCCGGATGTGCCCGCCGCTTTCGCACCGCCCAATGTGGCCTGGCCGGTGACAAGATTGGCGGTAAGCTGCGAGCCGCGCATCACATCCTTGCCCTTCTTGAGCACGACATTGCCATTCATGGTCACGGTCTTGGGGCCGACCGCATAGACGCCATTTTCGCCCGTGAGGGTGCCAACGGTCGGCGAATCCACCACCACATTGCCGGTGGCGATGACCTTTTCGGGATCCCCCTTCACGGTCGTGACGCGCACCGAATTGGCGCGCAATTTCATGTCGCCCTGCACCACCACGACATTGCCCTGCCATGTACCGGTCTTGCCATTGAGATCGGCCAGGAAGGTATCCGACGAAATATTGATGTCAGAATTGGAATTGTTGCGCTTGGCGGCGGGCTTGGCCGCCTGCTGGGCGTTGAGGCCACCACTGACCACCGCGCCAAACGCGAAAGCCAAAGTGAAAACCAGAAGTTTTTTCATTTGCCGGATCCGTGAAGCGTCATCTGGACATTGCCGCTGAGGGTGAGAAGGTTGGTATTGCGGTCGGCGTGAAAGCTGTCGGCCCGCAGGGTACCGTCGGGTCCCTGCCCGGTCACCGGCCCATGGCCCTGCACCACGCTCTGCTTGAGATCCATCGACGCCGTCTTGCTGTGCAGTTCATAACCGGTGTCGGTGAAGACATCGATGCCGCCGGTCAGTTCCAGCTTTCCCGCCGCCATGTCCACCATGCCGGCGCGAGCGCGGGCGTTGATCCAGCTGTTCTTGTCCAGCGCCAGATCGGCTTCCAGGTTTTTCAGGCTGGCCTTCCTGGTATTTTTGGAATCCTGCACCGCCATGTCGGCGGTGATGACAAAGGGATTGCCGCGGCCGTCGGCGCCGGTGAGCCGGGGCTTGACCATGGCCAGATCATTCTCGATGCGGCCCAGTTTTTCATAGGACACGGCGAGCTGGCGCGGTTGGCGCTGCACGAAAAGAAACGACAACAGGGTGGCGATGATCAGGAAAGCGCCCAGCGACAGCACCCGCTTCATCAGGTGGACGAATTTGGAATAGCGCAAGGCCTCGATCGCCGTGGTGCGGACGCGCGCCGACCAGTCATATTGCGGGGCGCCGTTACCTGCTGCCATGCTCATGCTATTCCCGCACGCAGGCAGTCATGGATGTGCAGGATTCCGACCGGCTTCTTATCACCGACCTCCAGAACAAAGAGGCGGGTGATCTTGTTTTCATTCATGACGGTCAGCGCCTCGGCGGCTAGTTGACCGGGGGCCGCGATCTTGGGATTGCGCGTCATGATGTCGGACGCCTTGCGCCCCAGGAAATCGTCGCCGTTGATGTGACGCGACAGGTCGCCGTCGGTGATGATGCCGGTCAGCCCCCCCTCAGCGTCCACCAGTCCGACGCAGCCAAAGCGGCGCTCCGCCATTACCAGCAGCACGTCGCGCATGGCAACAGCATCGCGGATCAGCGGGATTTCGGCACCGCCATGCATCAGGTCGCAGACGCGGATCAGGGCGCGGCCAAGGCTGCCGCCGGGATGAAAGTCGCGATACTGGTCTGGCGAAAAGCCCTTGCGTTCCATCAGCGCCACGGCCAGCGCGTCGCCCAGGCTGAGCATCATGGTAGTCGAGGTGGTGGGCGCCAGGCCCATCGGGCAGGCCTCAGGGGCGCGCGGCAGCAGCAGCTTCACATCGGCCGCCTTGATCAAGGTGGAGTCCGGATTGGCGCCAATGGCGATGATGGGAATGCGATGGCGCTTGGCATAGGTGATGAGATCGGACAGTTCCGCCGTCTCGCCGCCCCAGGACAGCAGCAGCAGCGCGTCCTGGCGGGTGATGGCGCCCATGTCGCCATGGCTGGCTTCGGCGGGGTGGACGAAATAGGCGGGCGTGCCGGTCGATGACAGTGTGGCGGCGAGCTTGCGGGCGATATGGCCCGACTTGCCCATGCCGCTGACGATGATGCGGCCCTTGGCGGCCAGCATGAGCCCCACCGCGCGGGTGAAATCGTCATCCAGGCAGTCGGCAAGGTTTGCCAGCGCGGCGCTGGCTGTGGTCAGCACGCGGCGGGCAGCGGCCAGATCTCTGGCCGCAGAATCGCCGGTGACAGGAGTGAGGTTTTCCTTGGAGGGGGCCATTCAAGCCTTTGATTATATTAAGCGTTTATACGCCCAACAGCTTAGTTCACCGCAAGTTACGGCGGCGTTAAGCGAATTTCGTGCCAAGTTTCGCGCGAAATAGCACCGACCGCAAGGCGGATCGGTTTATGGTGAAAACACTCCTTACACGGCGCATTACTCAGTGGGCGAAGATGTCGACATCTTCCCAGCCAGCCAAGTCCAGCTCGACGCGGCCCGGCAGAAAATCGAAACAGGCCTTGGCCAGATGGGTGCGGCTTTCGCGTGCCAGCATGACATCCAGTATGGTTTTCAACTGATGCAGATGGGCGACGTCGCTTGCGGCATAGGCCAGCTGCTTTTCCGAAAGAGTCTTGGCGCCCCAGTCCGATGATTGCTGCTCTTTCGACAATTCGACGCCCAGCAGTTCGCGCACCAGATCCTTGAGCCCATGCTTGTCGGTATAGGTGCGCACCAGCTTGGAGGCGATCTTAGTGCAATAGACCGGCTTGCAGTCGACATTCAGGTAACGGCGGAACATGGCGATGTCGAAACGGGCGAAATGAAACAGCTTGGTGGTGCCAGGATCGGTCAGCAGCTTTTTCAGATTGGGCGCCGCATAGCTGTCGGCCGTGAACTGCACCGCATGACAGACGCCATCCCCCGCCGACAATTGCGCCAGGCAGAGCCGGTCGCGGAAGGGATTGAGGCCCAGCGTTTCGGTATCGATCGCCACCACAGGCCCCAGGCTCAGGCCGTCCGGCAGGTCGTTCTGATAAAGCTTTATCTTCATGACGGCTCAATAGCGCAGGAAGCGTTAAATTCATAGACTGGGCCGATGGAGACCAGGCAGGCCGGGCAAATGCGGGAGCGATGGGGCGGGATTGCCTTTTCGCTGCTGCTGCACGGCGCGATGCTGCTGGCCGCCCTCTGGTATCTCGCGCACCGCCCGCCCATGCAAAAGACGATGTTTCGCACCCTGCCGGTCGAACTGGTGATCGGCGGCGCCCTGGGCCAGGGCAGCGCCACGCCCGCCGCCCAGATGCAGGTGGCGCGGCCCCGCCCCGACAGCGCGCCGGTCCGGACCGGAACGAATCCCGAGAGCATACGTGCGCCGGTGGATGCCTTCTCCGCCAGGCTGCGCGCCCTGGCGCAGTTGAAAGTCCCCGATGCGGACCTTCCCAATGCCGACACCAGCGGCGCCCCCAACAGCGGCGGCGCCGGGAGCGGTGAGGGCAATTATGCCCTGAAGGATTTCATCCGGGCGCAAATCCTGCGACGCTGGCTGCCCGATCTCAGCCTTCGCGGTGCGCGCAACCTGCCGGTTCTGGTTCAGGTGCGGCTGCTGCGCAGCGGCGTGATCGACGAAGTCACCGTGGTGGACCAGGCGCGTTTTCACAGCGACAGCGCCTTTCGCAACATGGCGCTCAGCGCGCGGGATGCGGCGCTGCTGGCCTCGCCCATCCAGTTGCCGCCGGGACGCTATGAGCGGGTGACGGTGCTGACCATCGATCTCGATCCCAAGGCGGTCTTACGGTAAATCACGCGCCAGCCGGAAACCCGTCAGCGTCGAATAATCATAGTCGCCCGTGCCGTTTTCCGCGGCCCCTGCCCGCGCGGCACTGCGGATGAAGATCGGCACATTGTTCCACGAGCCACCGCGAATGCTGCGCCGGATGCAAAAGGAATCCGTCCAGGCGCGGCCGTCAGCGGGCGCGCCGACATAGGAAGGGTGCCAGCAATCCGCCGTCCATTCCCAGGCATTGCCCAGCATGCCGCTGACGCCGAAGTGATTGGGCGCAAAACTCTCCACCGGCGCCAGCAACCGGTTGTCCCATTTGCTGCCGCAACCATTGCAGTTGGCGTTGCCGGTGCCGATCTCCTCGCCCCACCAGCGCGCAGTGCTGGTGCCGGCACGGGCGGCATATTCCCATTCCGCCTCGCTGGGCAGGCGATAGGGATTGCGATTGCCCAATAGCGGGCGGGCGGCCCGGGCGCGGATGTTGATCCAGTCGACAAAGGCTTCGGCGTCCTTCCAGTCCAGGCAGACGGCGGGCCATAGCGGCGGCTCGACATCAGTGGGCGTGGCGGCCTGGCCGCGATGCAGCTGCTTCCAGCCCAGGCCCAGCAATTCGTTGCAGGGCTTGGGCCGATAGCCGGTGATGTTGAGAAAGGTGAGAAACTGCGCACTGGTCACGGGGTATTTTCCCAGCGCAAAGGCCTTCACCGTCACCGCATGTTGCGGGCCTTCGGAATCGAACCGCCCCGGCTCACGCGCCGGGCTGCCCATCAGGAATTTGCCCGCCGGAATCGCCACCATCTGCGGGCATTCGGGACATTCGATGAAATTGCGATCTTCCTTGCCCTGCCCGCCCAGCAGCAGAACGACGGCCAGCAAGAGGGTGATGCGCAACCAGGTCATGGCCTACATAAGAGCAGGAACGCGCTGGCTTGCAACGTGTTTTGGCTTACAGAAAAGACAGATCCTCCCGGTGCGATAATCGCATTCTGGCGCGCAACGCGGTGATGAGCCGGGATCCGACCGCCGCAGAAACCACTTACCTGGCACAGGGCGGTTTCGCGGGCTGAAACATCCCTCTATAACCGCCCGCCATGAATATCCTGATCGCCTGTGATTCCTTCAAAGACGCGCTTGCCGCCGACGCGGTATGCCGCGCCATCGCTGCGGGATTGAAGAAAAGCCATCCCGGCGCACGCGTCACCGAAATGCCGCTGTCGGATGGCGGCGAAGGGCTGCTGGACGTGTTGCGCGCGCCCCTCGTTTTAAACTGGATCGAATGCGAGGTCGCCGATCCGCTGGGCCGCCCCGTCAAGGGCCGCTATGGCCTGTCGGCGGACCGCCAGACCTGTGTGGTGGAAATGGCGGAGGCCAGCGGGTTGCAACGCCTGACCCTAGTGGAGCGCGATCCACTGAAGGCGTCAACCTTCGGCACCGGCCAATTGCTGGCCGACGCCAAAGCGCATGGCGCCAAACGCGCCATCCTGGCGATCGGCGGCAGCGCCACCAATGATGCGGGCATCGGCGCGGCGGCGGCTCTGGGCTGGGGTTTTCTGGATGCGGACGGCAACGCCGTGCCGCCGGACGGCGGGCATCTGAAGAACATCGTCCGCCTGGTGCCTGCTGCAGCACCGTTCGAAAGCATGGACGTGTTGTGCGACGTCACCAATCCGCTGTTCGGACCCAAAGGCGCGGCCTGGGTCTATGGTCCGCAAAAGGGCGGAACGACCGAGAGCCTGACATTCCTCGACGAAGGCCTACATCACATCGCGGCGCTGGTTTCAGCGCAATTGGACCGCGACATCGCCCAGACGCCCGGTGCCGGCGCGGCGGGGGGCCTCGGCTTCGGGGCGATGGCATTTTTCGGCGCGAGCCTGCGGCGCGGAATCGAAATCGTGCTGGACATAACAAACTTCGACGCCGCCGCCGGGGACGCCGACCTCATCATTACCGGGGAAGGCCATCTCGACGGCCAGAGCGCCCAGGGCAAGCTGATCCAGGGTCTGTGCGGCCGCGCCGGAAAAACGCCGGTGATCGCGCTGAGCGGCAAACTTTCCGCCACGCCGGACCAGGTTCAGGAGATCGGTCTGAAAGCGGCCTATTGCATCAACAGCGAAGAACAGCCACTGGCCGAGATGCTGGCCAACACTGCCGTCAATCTGGAAAAGACTGCGGCGAAGCTGAAGCTCTAGTAAACGCCGAGCAAGGCGCTGTCCTCCAGCGACGGCGTGTGAAATGCCCCCGACACCACCATGTCGAGCACCATCGGATGATGGTCGCTGGGGCCCTTGGCCAGCACCTCGGACGCCGAACAGACAAGACTGCGCGCGATGCAGCGGTCGAGCCGCAGATTGACGATCTTGCCGGCGCGATGGGTGCGCCGGCGTGGGCCGATATCGGCAAAGCCCTGCAAGCCGACCGGACCCACCGCATTGAAGTCGCCGATGATGGCGGCGGGGCCTTCCATCTGTTCGATGATGTGGCGCAACTGGAAGCGGTTGAGAAACTGGCCGTGGCTGAGATGCACATTGGCGAAGGTGATGCCGCGGAAGGCGATGAGCTGCGCCAGGCGCGGCGGCACCCGGCCCGGCAGTATGGACCCCGGCAGGCGTATTTCGGTGGAGGCGGGAAACGGGTGCGGGCTCCACGCCGCCAGGCCATAAATGCGCGACTGCATGGGATGGCGGAAGAAATGCCCGCCCACCAGCGACGGCAGGGTGACGATATCCTCGGTGCATTCCTGCAGCAGCAGCAGGTCGGGATGGTGAATCTTCACCAGCCTGGCGACATCCTCGACGCCTGCACCGACCCGGCGCAGCAGATTCCAGCTGACCACACGCATGGGGTTGTCGGCGGAATGAGTGGGAAAGGACGGCGCCATATTCAGCCCTGAATGCGTTATAAAGACTGTGCTTATTTAAACTGGCGGAATTCGAACAAGTTTCAACTCTATATCCCTGAATAGCATAAGAAAAACGGCCCAACCGGAAAATGTTTCCTGCTCCCATGACATTGTCGACCCCACTGCTGGAAGCCGTGGCGCTGGCCTTTTATGTGCTGCTGGCGGGGCTGGTGACGGTCGATATCCTGCTCAAAAAGAACGACGTTCCCCGCGCCCTGGGCTGGATCGGGCTTGTCTGGCTGACGCCGATCTTTGGCGGGCTGCTCTATTACCTGTTCGGCATCAACCGGGTGACGCGGCGCGCCGTGAAAATGCGCTGGCTGGACGCCCGGTCCGGCGGCCCCGGCGCGGCATGCCCCGAAACAGCCGAAAGCATCACCCTGCTGTGCGCCGCCAGCGGGCGCGTCACGGGCGAGCCACTGACCGCAGGCAATGCCATGCGGGTGCTGAACAGCGGCGATGAAGCCTATGGCGTGATGCTGGACGAAATTCGCGGCGCGAAAAGCTGCATCGCGATGACGTCCTACATCTTCCGCGATGATGATGCGGGGCGCGAATTTTCCGATGCCCTGATCGAAGCCTCACAGCGCGGCGTGAAAGTGCGCGGGCTGCTGGATGGCGTTGGCGCCGGTTATTTCTTCATTCCCATCCTGCACCGCATGCGCGCGGGTGGCCTGTACTGCGAACGCTTCCTGCACACCTGGCTGCCCTGGCGCATGCCGTTCATCAACATGCGCAACCATCGCAAGGTGCTGGTGGTGGACGGGCGCATCGCCTTTACCGGCGGCATGAACATCGGCATCGAAAACTCGAAGGCCCGCTTCGGACCCGGGTCTATCATCGACACCCATTTTCGCATTGAAGGCCCCGTGGTGCGGGTCATCATGGACGCCTTCGCGCGCGACTGGACCTTCACCACAGAGGAAGCGCTGGACGATACCTGCTGGTGGCCACCACTGGTGGCGACCACTGGTGGCGACCGGCGGGATTTTCGCGCGCGGCGTGCGCTCCGGCCCCGATGCCGACATCTACAAGTCGGAAATGATCTTGGGCGCGGCGCTGTCTCTGGCCCGCAAACGCATCCGTATCGTCACGCCCTATTTCCTGCCCGACCCGCGCCTGCAATTCGCCATCGCCCAGGCAGTCTTGCGCGGCGTGGAGGTCCAGATCGTGATCTCCAGGAAAAGCGATCAGCTGGTGATGGACTGGGCGATGCGCGGGCACCTGCGTTTCTTCCTGCACATCAAGGCCTGCATCATCGCCACGCCGCAGCCTTTCGACCATTCCAAGCTCTGCACCGTGGACGGGGAATGGAGCTGGATCGGGTCTTCCAACTGGGATGCGCGCAGCCTGCGGCTGAATTTCGAGCTGGATGTGGAATGCGTCGACCGCGATCTCACCGGCCGGCTGGACGCGATCATCGATGGCAAGATCGCGCGCGGCAACCGGCTGGAGCCCGAATGCCTGGCGTCGGAGCGGGTATGGCTTCGGCTGCGCAATGCGGCTGCGCGACTGCTGATGCCTTACCTCTGACGCGCCGCGACCGCCCAGATCGCAAGACCGCCCAGCGCCAACAGAGCACCGACAAAGCCGGTCGATGACAGGCCCAGGCCATGGAAAATGGCGAGCCCGCCCAGCAGCGGCCCCAATGCGTTGGCGACATTGAAGGCGGAATGATTGAGCGCCGCCGCCAGCGTCTGCGCCTCGCCCGCCACATCCATCAGGCGGGTCTGCAGCACCGGTCCCATCGCGCCGCCCAATCCGATCAGGAACACCGCCAGCGTGATGGTCCAGATATTCCCGGTCAGAAAACTGTAGAGGCACAACGTGGCGGCGAACCACAACAGCAGCCATCCCGCCATGGCCATCAGATTGCGATGAGCAAAGCGCGGCACCACCATCAGCCCGATCATCATTCCCGAACCGAACACAGCAAATACCGGCGGTATCCAGGATGGCGGCACCTGGGTGACGACCAGCAACGTGTCGGCCAGATAGGTGTAGACCGTGAAGAACCCGCCGAACCCGACCGCGCCAATGCCCAGCGTCAGCCACAAATGCTTGTTCTTGAGGCCGCGCAATTCGGCGAGCGGGCTGGCGCCTTTAGCAGGCGGCTGGTGCGGCGCATACAGCGCCACCAGCGTCGCGGTCAGCAGCGACAGCACCGCCACAACCGCAAAGCCCCAGCGCCAGCCGACGGCCTGCCCCAGCCAGGTCGCGGCCGGCACCCCCACGATGGTCGCCGCCGTCAGTCCCATCAGCACCCGCGCCGACGCCTGGGCGCGGCGCTCATGCGACACCAAAGATGCCGCCACCAGCATGGCGATGCCGAAATAGGCGCCGTGCGGCAGGCCGCTGAGAAAACGCAGCACCATCATCGCCGGATAGGACTCAACCAGCCCGGTCAATCCATTGGCTAGCGCGAACACCAGCATCAGACCGACAAGCAATGTCCGGCGCGCGATCCTTGCGGCCAGCACCGCAATCAGCGGCGCGCCGATCACAACGCCCAGCGCATAGGCGCTGATCACATGCCCGGCGGTGGGCGCATCAATGCCCAAATCCCGCGCGAAATACGGCAGCAGGCTCATGGTGGCGAATTCGGTGGTGCCGATGGCGAAACCGCCTACGGCCAGCGCGAAATGCACCAGGTCGGGATGAGACGCTTTTGTCAGGGACATGAGACGCAGCTATCCCGGCAAGGTACGCCGGTTCAACCGCTATATTGTCTCATGTCGCGATTGGCGGCGCCTTATTTGGCCGGCGACCTCACAAAAGCGGCCACATCCCGCGCCGCCAGCGTTTCCACGCCAGGCTTGTTCAAAAAGCCCAGATCGCGGAACCAGTCGGTGAAGCGCGCCGGCCAGGTGCCCAGCGCGGTGCCATCGCGATAGCTCATGCCCCGGCCATGCAGGCCGATGGCGTAGATGTGCATTTCCAGATTGGGAATGCCCGCATCCAGCATGGCCGCGAAATATTCATCTGCCCACACCGCATGCACCTTGTCGCCATAACCCGGGCAGATGATGAAGGACGGCGGCGCATCCTTGGGGATCGGCGGCTTGCCGCCCTTTGTGAACAGCGACGGGCCCGGATAGATCGAGCCGACAAAGTCGGGTCGCGCGGAAATGCCGGCCAGGGGATCGGTGGCGCGGTCGTTATTCCTGGCGTCGAATTCCGGATACTGGATGGCGGCTGCCATGGTCAGCTCCGCACCAGCCGAAAAGCCCATCACGCCGATCTTCTTGGGATCGAGACGCCATTCCGCCGCATGGGCGCGCACCAGACGTATCGCCTGCTGCAGGTCATAGACCGCATCCAGCTTGGCGTCATAGCCGTCTTTGCGCAGACGGTTGCGCAGGATGATGGTGTTCACGCCATAGTTCCAGAAGAAGGGCACCGGATCGATGCCCTCAATGCCGACCACAAGCGTGTTGTGCCCGCCGCCCGGCACCAGAATGATGGCGGCGCCGGTATTGTCGGCCGGACGCACCAGATGCACTTCGATCGACGGGTTGTGAATATTGATGACGCGCTCGACCCGGCCCGGCACGGTCGCATCCATCGTATAGACTTCAGCTTCCTGCGCGCGTTTGTTGTTCAGGAACGGCGAACCCGCCGGCCAGAGCGGCATCACGATTCCGCCCGGCAGCAGCGTCTGCGGCTGGTAGGGCTTGCCCTTCACCGCCGGCCCGGGCTTGGGAATGCCCTGTGCCGCCGGCACCGGTGGCAGTTGCGCCTGCGCGAAAGCGGCGGTGGCAACCGCCAGAAAACCGGTGGCGAAAAGAATGCGTTTATCCCAGCCCATAATATTCCCCCTGATGATTTTTAAATTGCGTTCGCCTTGACCTGTTTCACCGCGTAATCGGCGGCCCGCGCTGTCAGCGCCATGAAGGTCATCGACGGATTGACGCAGCTGGTCGATGCCATCTGCGCCCCGTCGGTGATGAACAGGTTGGGCGCGTCATGCGCCTGGCTCCAGCGATTGACCACCGACTTGGTGGGATCGGCGCCCATGCAGGCGCCGCCCATCTCGTGGATCGCGTCGCCCGGCACATGCTTTTCGCTGGAAGAACCAACATTCACCAGCCCCGCGGCGCGCAGCATCTTCTGGCCCTCGAGCGCGGAGTCGCGCAGCAGCTTCATCTCGTTCTGGCGGAAGGTGACATTGAACACGCCCAGCGGCACGCCAAAGCGGTCTACCTTGCCAGGATTCAGCGTCAGCGTGTTGTCGCGGTACGGCAGGCATTCGGCAAAGGTGGTGAAGCGCAGTTGCCAGGGGCCATAGCCGCGCAGGCCCTCCTTCATGGACTTGCCGAAGCCCACCGGCGATGCGGTGTTGCGGCTGGCGGCGCCCTGCATGCCATAGCCGCGCACGAAATCAGCATCCGCATCCTGGCCGTTGATATTGCGAAAGCGCGGGATGTAAACGCCGTTGGGGCGTCGGCCATAAGCGATATAGGGATCGAGCTCGCCCTGCGGCACGGTGCCCCAGACATAGGTGCGGAAGGCGTGGTCCATCATGTAGCGGCCCAGCGTGCCGCTGGAATCGGCGAAGCTGCGTTCGCTGCCCGGCAGGCGGGAATTGAGCAGGATCTGCACCGAGGCATTAGTCGAGGCGCAGAGGAACACGATGCGCGAGCGATAAACCTTCGCCTGCATGGTGCCGGTATCCACAGCCCGCACGCCTGTGACGCGCTTGGTCACCGGATCATATTCCAGATTGGTCACCACCTGATCCGACAGCAGCGTCAGGTTGTTGGTGGCCTGCGCCATCGGCAAGGTCACCGCCTGGGTCGAAAAATACGCGCCGAACGAACAGCCACGGGCGCATTGCGAGCGGCTCTGGCAACGGGTGCGCCCCTGCTCCGGCTTGTCTTCGGTCATGTTGGCGGTGCGGGTTGAAATCAGTTTGCGGCCCGGCATCGCCTTTTCCAGACGTTCCTTCACCCAGGTCTCGGCGATATTCAGCGGATGCGGCGGCTGGAATTCGCCATCGGGCAGTTGCGGCAGGCCTTCTTTTGAACCGGCGATGCCCGCAACCTTCTCGACATAGGAATACCAGGGTGCGATCTCGTCATAGCTGATCGGCCAAGGACTGCCATGACCGTCCCGCGCATTGGCTTCGAAATCGATCTTGCTCCAGCGCAGCGAGACCCGGCCCCAGATCAGCGACTTGCCGCCGACCTGATTGGGACGCACCCAGCGATAGGGCTTTGAGCCCTGATAGTCGAAAGGATTGAGGCGGTCGTTGCTGTAGTAATGCGTCTGGGCGGTGTTGGCGGCGCCTCCCCATTTGCCCATGGGGAAATCACGTTCGACTTCCGCCGGCGGCAGGGCGCCACGATACGGCAACTCCCACGGCCCCAGGTTTTCGGTGGGATAGTCCTGATGCTCGACCATGCGGCCGCGTTCCAGCATCAGAACCTTCATGCCCTTTTCGGTCAGTTCCTTGGCCGCCCAGCCGCCGCTGACGCCGGATCCGATGACAATCGCATCAAAATCATATGTCGCCATGTCTGTGCTTTTCGATCAGGAGGAGAAGACGCGCCGGACTTCGGCATAGGGATAGGCCCCGTCATAGCGGCCGGGCACCGGCAGGTAGATGCGCTCCTGCTTGCAGCCGATCTCGGACGAGTAATAGCCCAGGATCACCATCTGGCGGCAGTGCTCGAAGAAAGTGCGGGCCAGACCCGGCACGGCATTTTCCATCGCAAGCGTCAGGACTGCATCCTGCGCCTCCGGGTTTAAACCTGCGAATGACCTTGTGTACCGCACGCGCGCATAGCCATCCAGCACGCCCAGCCCCGCCATGAACTCGTTGCGGTCGGTGGGCTCGTACCAGTCGGCCATCATCATTTCGATGAAAGACGGAACACCGGCGGCGATGGCGCCCGGCGTGTCGGTGGTGGGGATGATGCGCTCGCTCAGCGCCGCCACCAGCGCGCGCTGCTCTGGCGTGAACAGCGCGCGCGAAGCGGTAAAGCCCGCCGGGGTGCCCACCGCTTCCGCCGCGCGCGCCAGGGGCGCGAGCAGCGACGATCCGAACAGCGCGGCGGCGCCGACCATGAGTTCGCGCCGGTTGGAATTAGGCATACGACGGTTTTTCCTTGTTTCGCGCAGGTTGGCCGCCTGTATAAACAGAGTCTATCGCTTTTGCGCGGGCGTCCTTTTGTGCAAATGCGAACGGGCCGCATGACAGAAAGTCGGGCGGGCGCTAGGCTCCAACAAAATCAACCGAAACCGGTCATGCCGCTAAAATTCGCCGCCAATCTGTCCTGGATGTTCAAGGAATGGTCGTTCGCGGACCGTTTCGCCGCCGCCGCCGATGCTGGCTTCCGCGCAGTGGAATATCTATTCCCTTACGAGCTCTCCCCCGACGAGATCGCGCGGTTGCTGTCGCGCCATGGCCTGAAGCAGGTTCTTTTCAATATGCCGCCCGGCGACTGGGCGGCGGGCGAGAAAGGCACCGCCTGTCTGGCCGAGCGGCAGGACGAATTCCGGGCGGGCGTCGAGATCGCCCTCACCTATGCGCGCGCCAGCGGCACGCCGCGCCTGCATCTGATGTCAGGCATCGGATCGGGCGACGCCGCGCTGGCGGCCTATCGCGACGCGGTGGCCTGGGCCTGCGATACGGTGGCGGCAGACGGCATCGACATTCTGCTCGAGCCGATCAACAGCCGCGACGTGCCGGGATTTCTGATGAATGATTTTGACCTGGCGGCGCGGTTGATCGGCGAACTGAAGCGGCCGAACCTGAAACTGCAGTTCGATGTCTACCATCGCCAGATCATCCATGGCGATGTCACGCGCGGACTGGAAAGCCTGATGCCCATCACCGGGCATATCCAGATTTCTTCCGCGCCGTCACGTCACGAACCGATGAGCGGCGAGCTGGACGACCGGCGCGTCTTCCAGCTTATCGAAAAGCTGGGTTACACCGGAAATATCGGCTGCGAATACAATCCCGCCGCCGGCACGCTGGCAGGGCTGGGCTGGATGAAAGCGTTCGCCTAGCCGCGCGCCGGGGCAAACTTGCTGACGGCTTCCCACAATCCGTTAAGATAAACCGCGCCTAGCGCCCGGTCGTACAGGCCATAGCCGGGACGGCACTTTTCGCCCCAGGTATTCGGCGACGCCAAAATGACCACCGCCATGCTCGACCGGCTCACCCACCATTGCGACATCATCGAGACCGGAAACGAAAGTTGGCGCTTCAAGAACCGCGCTTAAAAATCGGACCGAACCAGCAGTCCACAGCAACCCCCGCGCGCTTCGCTGCGCAACGCTAAGTGGCTCCGCTACGCGCGCGGGTCCCTCTGTGGACTGCTAAGCCCTCACCTAGAGGGGGTCAGAATTGCTCTGGCAAAAATCATCCAATATCCTAATTCCGTTCAGCTTTTTGGTTCTTCGAATTGGCTTCGTACCAACACTGTACCAACAATTATAGTTGATTTGACTGATACACCAACCTTACCAACTCAGGCTTTCCAAAAAAAAGCTGAGAATTGGATTGGTAGTCTCAGCCAGATACAAATATCCCAGATAGGCTTCAAGCGCGAGACACTCGGCGGACAGTAGCCTGCCGTAGCTTCCCAACTATCTCTTCAGCACTATGCCGCTTCCTAGCCAGTCCTCTTCTCCTCCGTGGTCACTAGGCCTTCCCCACGCTTGATTTAGCAACGCCTCGCTGGCTGCAACGCGATCCGATGTAGCAAGTAAGTCCGATGATCGAAGCAAAGTTCATCTAGTCACATCTCCATCCCCAGATGGTTAGCAACGGTGTATATATCCTTGTCCCCCCGGCCGCAGAGGTTCATCAACACGATACCGCCCTTTCCCACCTCATGCGCGATCTCGCCGATGCGGGCCAACGCGTGGGCGGGCTCCAGCGCCGGGATGATGCCTTCGAGTCTGCAGCAGAGCTGGAAGGCGTCTAGCGCCTCCTCGTCGGTCGAGGAGACGTACTGCGCCCGGCCCACGTCATGCAGCCAGGCGTGCTCGGGTCCGACACCCGGGTAATCGAGCCCGGCCGATATGGAGTGAGCGTCTATGATCTGGCCGTCGTCGTTCTGCAGCAGGTAAGTCTTGTTGCCGTGGAGCACGCCTGGGCGTCCGCCGGACAGCGAGGCGGCGTGCTTATCGGTCGCCAGGCCATGACCCGCCGCTTCGACCCCGATGAGCCGGACGCCCTCGTCGGCCAGGAAGGGGTAGAATAAGCCGATAGCGTTGGAGCCGCCGCCGATGCAGGCCACCACCGCGTCCGGCAGTCGGCCTTCCGCCTCCAGGACCTGCGCCCGCGCCTCCGTCCCAATAACGCTCTGAAAGTCGCGGACCATGGCCGGATAGGGATGAGGGCCGGCAGCGGTTCCGATCATGTAGTAGGTATCCTGGACGTTTGTGACCCAGTCGCGCAGCGCGTCGTTCATGGCGTCCTTGAGCGTACCGGTCCCTGATGACACCGGCCGGATTTCGGCGCCGAGCAGGTTCATGCGGAAAACGTTAGGCTTTTGCCGCTCTACGTCGAGCGAGCCCATGTAGACGACGCAGGGGTAGCCGAAGCGGGCGCAGACAGTTGCTGAAGCCACCCCGTGCTGGCCCGCGCCGGTCTCGGCGATGATCCGGGTCTTGCCCATGCGCCTGGCCAGCAGGATCTG
>CAMAPL010000025.1 GCA_945860165.1 Rhizobium sp. Q54 | reverse complement strand
GGCGGGCGCTGGAGCTACCGGGCGGCACGGACGCCAAAGCCAATATTCATGTCGGCATCGACTGGCTGTCCTCGGTGTCGTTCGGCCACACCACAAAAATCGGCAAGCGCGTGATCGTGCTGGGCGGCGGCAATACCGCGATGGATTGCTGCCGCACCTCGCGGCGGCTGGGCGGCGAACAGGTAACCGTGGTGGTGCGATCCGGCTTTGACGAAATGAAAGCGTCGCCTTGGGAAAAAGAAGACGCGATGCATGAAGGCATCCCAATCCACAATTTCCTGGTGCCGAAGGAATTCCTGCATGCAAACGGCAAGCTGACCGGCATGCGCTTCCAGAAGGTCAAGGCGGAGTTCGACGCCAAGGGCCGCCGCAACCTGGTGCCGTCGGGTGAGCCGGATGTGGTGATGAAAGCCGATGATGTGCTGGTGGCGGTGGGCCAGGAGAACGCTTTCCCCTGGATCGAGCGCGATGTCGGGTTGGAATTCGACCAGTGGGACATGCCCAAGGTCGATCCGCGCACTTTTCAGTCCACCAACAGCCGCGTTTTCTTCGGCGGCGATGCCGCCTTCGGTCCCAAGAACATCATCTGGGCGGTGGCGCATGGCCATGACGCCGCGATCTCCATCGATCTTCTCTGCCAGGGCAAGGATCTGGGCCAGCGCCCCTCGCCGCTGGTCAATCTCAGCAGCCAGAAGATGGGCATCCATGAATGGAGTTATGACAACGACATTTCCAACGATTATCGTTTCAAGGTGCCGCACGCCCCGATCGAAAAAGCCCTAAAGGATGTGAAGCTGGAGGTGGAGCTGGGTTTTGATCTACAGCAGGCTTTCGCGGAAGCCGAACGCTGCCTGAACTGCGATGTCCAGACCGTGTTCGACACGCCAAAATGCATCGAGTGCGATGCCTGCGTCGATATTTGCCCGATGGACTGCATCAGCTTCACCGCCAATGGCGAAGAAGAGGATTTGCGCACGCGCCTGACCGCGCCGGCGCTGGACAAGGACCAGGACCTCTATATTTCCGGCGCCCTCAAGACCGGGCGCATCATGGCCAAGGATGAAGACCTTTGTCTGCATTGCGGGCTATGCGCCGAGCGCTGCCCGACCGGCGCCTGGGACATGCAGAAATTCCTGCTGAACGCGCCCAGGACTGGGTACGCATGTCACCGGTAAAACACGTCAACGATTTCGTCGTCAAATTCGCCAACGTCAATGGCTCTGGCTCGGCCTCGGCCAATGAGATGTTCGCGCGCTCCATCCTGCGCATGGGCGTGCCGGTGGCGTCGCGCAACATATTTCCTTCGAACATCCAGGGCCTGCCGACCTGGTATGAGGTGCGCGTCTCGGGCAAGGGTTGGCTGGGTCGGCGCGGCGGTGTCGACCTGATGGTGGCGATGAATCCGCAGACCTGGGACAAGGACATCGCCGGTATCGATCCCGGCGGCTATCTGTTCTACGATTCCTCAAAGCCCATTCCGATGTCGCGCTTGCGCGATGACATCAACATCTTAGTGATGCCGCTGACCGAAATCTGCAACAGCACCTATAGCGATCCGCGCCAGCGCCAGCTGTTCAAGAACATCATCTATGTCGGCGCCCTCGCCCAACTTCTGGGCATCGACCGCGCCATGCTCGAGCAGATGATCGGCGCACAGTATAAGGGTAAGGACAAGCTGATTGCGCCCAACCATCGGGCGCTGCGCATGGGCCATGACTATGCCCGCGATAACCTCTCCGGTGCGTGCGGGCTAAAAATCGAGAAAGCCGATGCGGTGGGTGATCGCATCTTCGTCAATGGCAATGACGCGGCCGGACTGGGCTGCGTCTATGGCGGCGCCACCGTGGCGGCCTGGTATCCCATCACACCGTCCACCTCGGTGGCGGAAGCCTTCGCCAAACATTGCGGGAAATACCGGGTGGATGCGCAAAGCGGAAAAAACAAGTTCGCCATCGTGCAGTCGGAAGACGAAATCTCGGCCATCGGCACGGTGATCGGCGCGAGCTGGAACGGGGCGCGCGCCTTTACCGCCACCAGCGGGCCGGGCATTTCCCTGATGCAGGAATTCCTCGGCCTGGCCTATTTCGCGGAAATTCCCGCCGTGATCATCGACGTGCAGCGCGGCGGTCCTTCCACCGGCATGCCCACCCGCACCCAGCAGGCCGACCTCTTGATCTGCGCCTATGCCAGCCATGGCGACACCAAGCATGTGGTGCTGCTGCCCGAAGACCCAAAGGAGCTATTCGAGTTCACCGCTCTATCCTTCGATCTGGCCGAACGACTGCAGACCCCGGTCTTTGTGCTGGAAGACCTGGACATCGGCATGAATGACTGGCTGTGCGATCCTTTCACCTGGGACGATGCCAAGGTTTATGACCGCGGCAAGGTGATGACGGCGGAGGAACTGGAAGCCGGCAAGACCTTCGGCCGCTATCTGGATGTGGACGGCGACGCCATTCCCTGGCGCACCCTGCCCGGCACCCATCCCACCAAGGGCGCCTATTTCACCCGCGGCACCAGCCGCGACCGCTTCGCAAAATACAGCGAGGAAGGCTCGGTCTATCAGGACAATATGCAGCGCCTGCTGCGCAAATTCGAAACCGCCAAGACGCTGGTGCCCGCCCCGGTCGTGCGCCGCACCAAGGAGAAAGCCAAGACCGGCGTGATTTATTTCGGCTCCACCAGCGCAGCGATGAACGAGGCGCTGGCGGCCCTGTATGCCGATGGCGTCCATCTGGACACGTTGCGGCTGCGCGCCTTCCCGTTCAGCGATGCGGTGGTGGATTTCATCAACGCCCATAACCAGATTTTCCTAGTCGAGCAGAACCGCGACGCCCAGATGCGCTCGCTGCTGGTCAATGAATGCGGCATCGACCCGGCGCGATTCATTTCCATCCTGCACTATGACGGCACACCCATCACCGCGCGCTTCATCATCGCGGCCATCGCCGAGCGCATCGCGCTGAAATCCAAAGAGGCCGCGCAATGACTTATATCGCCAAGCCCAAGCTGCGCCATCCCGGCATCGCGGTGAACAAACTGGGCTTCACCCACCGCGACTATGAAGGCTCGGTCTCGACGCTGTGCGCCGGCTGCGGCCATGACTCGATTTCCTTCGCCATCATCCAGGCCTGTTTCGAGCTGAACATCGAACCGCATCGAGTTGCCAAACTGTCGGGCATCGGCTGCTCGTCCAAGACACCCGATTACCTGTTGGGCCAGAGCCACGGCTTTAACTCGGTGCATGGCCGTATGCCATCGGTGCTGACCGGCGCCAATCTGGCCAATCGAGAGCTTCTGTATATGGGCGTGTCGGGTGACGGCGATTCCGCTTCGATTGGCCTGGGCCAGTTCGTGCACTGCGTGCGGCGCGGCGTGAACATGGTCTATATCACCGAGAATAACGGCGTGTACGGCCTGACCAAGGGCCAGTTCTCCGCCACCGCCGACAAGGGCTCCAAGAGCAAGGCCGGCGGCAGCAACATGGATTCCCCGCTCGACCTGGTCAGCATGGCGCTGATGGTGGGCGCGACATTCGTCGGACGCAGCTTTTCCGGCGACAAGGCCCAGATGGTGCCGCTGATCATGGCGGCGATGAGCCATCCCGGCCCGGCCTTTATCGACATTGTCAGCCCCTGCGTCGCGTTCAATAACCATGCCGGCTCGACCAAGGCCTACGATTATGTGCGGGAGCATAACGAAGCGGTAAACCGGCTGGACCTGATGGAACCGCGCGAGGCGATCACGGTCGAGTATGCGCCGGGCACCACGGAAGAAGTGGCGCTGCATGACGGCTCGACGTTGCGGCTGTCCAAGCTGGCGGCCGATTACGATCCCCATGACCGCATCGGCGCCATGACCTATCTGCAAAACCGCGCCGCAGCGGGCGAGCTGGTCACCGGCCTGATCTATATGGAGTCCGGCGCTACGGACATGCATGCCAATCTGAACACCGTCAGCCATCCGCTCAATCGCATGTCCGAAAAACAGCTCTGCCCCGGCGCCAAAGGCCTGGAGTCCTTCAACGCATCCCATCGCTGATCGCAATCCGCGCCGTCCTTCACGGCCACACCAAGAGAACAACGTCATGGAGCCCTTTCACAGCTTTCTGACCGTCGCCTGCACCGACTGCAAGGAGTCGCTGATCCGCATTGCCCAGACCCAATTCCACGACTTGGCCGTCTGCCCCTGCTGTTTTGCCGCCGGACCGTATGACGATGTGGTGGAAGACGGCATGGCGCTGCGCAGCGGCCATGACCTGAGCGAAGAGGTCAAAGCCCATCTGCGCCGCTGGCGCGACATGCGCGATCATTAGATCGCTGACCAATTGTCGGTGTTGTAGCCTTTCGCCAAATGCAGCAAACTCGCGAAAAATTCCATAAGGGGCGGACGCGATGAAAATCTGGACAGTATGTGCATTGACATTGGCGTTTCTGGCCGGACCGGCTGTGGCGGCTGAGCCGCGCAAGCCGGGCGAATATCCCCCGACCCAGGATTCGGTGCCGCAACCCGCCGTCAAGAAGGGCAAGCTGATCGGGCCACTGGAATTCAAGAGCCAGATCATCGCCGGCACGGTACGGCGCTACTGGATCTATGTCCCGGCTAATTACGATGCCAAAACTCCGCCCAATCTGCTGGTGTTTCAGGACGGCCAGCGCGCCATCAATCCGCAAGGACCGCTGAACATTCCGGTAGTGCTGGACAATTTGATCGCCAAGGGCGACATCCCCGCAACCCTGGGCATCTTCATCACCCCTGGCAACAAGGGCACCGATCATTATCCCGATGGCCTGGGACCCGTGGGCTGCACCGGCTATGCCTGCACTGGAAATCCCAACAACCGCGCCCAGGAGTATGACGCGGTCAGCGACGCCTATGCGCGCTTCCTGACCGAGGAAATGCTGCCGGAAGTCGCCAAGAAATATGCCTTCACCAGCGATCCCATGAAGCGCGCCATCGGCGGCACCTCCAGCGGCGCCATCTGCGCCTGGACCGTGGCGTGGAACAAGCCGGAATCCTTCGGCAACGTCATCAGCTACATCGGCAGCTATACGTCGATCGGTTATCGTCCGGCGACCGCCACCAGTCCCGTGATCGTGGGCGGCGACACCTATCCCGGCCTGATCCGCAAAAACCCGATCCGCCCCATCCGCATTTTCCTGCAGGATGGCGCCAACGATCTCAACAACGAGCATGGCAGCTGGTTCCTCGCCAACCAGCAGATGCTGTCGTCGCTGCAATGGGCCAACGCCAATGCCGATATCAAGAAGGTCGCGGGCGCGCGTTACGATGTGCGCTACGAATGGGGTGATGGCGCCCATTCCGACGTGCATGGCGGCTGGCTGCTGCCGTCCGTCATGCGCTGGATGTTCGGCGCCAAATAACTATCAGGCCGGAAGCTTCAGCAGGGTGTGGGCATTGTCCCACACCAGTTTGCGGAACACCGATGGCGTGGTCGATGCCGCCAAGATGCCCAGCGTTTCGCGCGCCACGCATTTGCCGCGCATGCGCGGCGCGGCGCGCTCGGTGTTGCTGCCCTTGCCATCACTGCAATTGCAGTCGCTGCCGAACATCAGCTTGCCCTGGTGACGGCGCAGGAAATCCCTGGTGAATTCCGCGTCGCGTGACAGGCCGTTATTGCCGGAATTGGCTGACATGTCGCCGAACAGGTTGGGATAATCGGCCAGCAGCCTGTCGGTAACGCCGCCGCGCACCACCGGACCGGCGGGATAGGCGTCTGCTTCCGCATAGTCGGCGCTGATATTGGCCCAGAAGGCGTCGGCATGACCGATGAATTTAGTTTTGGGAAACGCCTTCAGCATAGCGGCGAACCGTTTCCACCCCGCTGCGAACGTGCCTTCGGTGGGCGTATGCCCCACTTCCTGGAAATGCACCATGATTGGCACGTTCAGTTCAGCCGCCAGGGCATACATGCGGCGCAGCTCCGGCCCGTCAGCCGCAACAGGAAATTTGATTTCGCCAAAACCGCTGGCGCCGTCTTTCACGGCCCTGGTCAAAAGCGCTTCCGCATCGGGCTTGGTAATGTCGGCGCTCGCGAACCAGATGGGGAAGCGCCCTGAATTGCCCGCCTGGAGCGCGCGCACATTTTCCACCGCATTGCCGTTGGTCAGAAGATTAGCCTTGGTCACCCCGCTGCCATTCATGTGCGCCAGGTTGGCCTCGGGCGTGCGGCGCATATGCCAATGCAGGTCGAGCACCGGCGCGCTCCATATCGGCGCTTCTTGAGCGCGCAGCGGCGAGGCCAGCGCCATGGCGCCCAGGGATGTCAGAACTGTTCGCCTGTGGATGTGCATGGACCGTTCTCGCCTGTGATTCTGTGCCAGCCAGTTCGCCTTCGTTTGGCAGGCAAAGCCAGCTTGGCATCGAAGTTCCGTGGGGCAACTTTATGTTGCGATGCAGCGAATTGCGAAATCAGTTCGCGCACGCAGCATAAATGACAAATGCTCAGAAACATTTGCCGCAAATTGTCAGGCTTTTCGGGGAATCGGTTACTTAAAAGCCAGTCGGCCTTAATGCTATAGATATCCAGATCCAACACTGGAATAATTCTAGAAATGCGCAGGATGCGCTGTTAACAAGGTGTTCAAATTTGCCCGCGCTTTTTCGAAAGTGCAGCGCCGAGGTGGCTCAGCCGCCTGTTTCTTTGAAGGCAGGAAAACGAATGTCGCCAATGACTAAACGGAGCGTATCGGGAAGAATTCTCGCCTCGGCCGGCATCGTCGCCCTTACGGGCGTGATCGGCTTGCAGCTGCTGGGTACCGCTACCGCCGAAACCGTGCCGGCAGCCGCCACGACTCCCACCGCCTCCGCCTTGTCTGTTTCCCAGACCGCTGCCACCCCTGCCGATCGCAAGCAGATGCTGGTCCAGTACTGCTCGGGTTGCCACAACGACAAGATGAAGACCGCCGGCATGTCCGTGCTGCCGCTGAAGGCGGATGATCTCGACGTCCACAATCCCACCTGGGAAAAAATCCTGCGCCGCATCAGTCTGGGCGAGATGCCCCCGCGCGGCATGAAACGGCCGTCCAAGGAACAGCTTGCCGATTTCACCAACTGGCTGGAATCCTCGCTCGACAGGCTGGGCGAAGCCAATCCCAATCCCGGCCGCGCCACGCTTCGGCGCATGAACCGCGCGGAATACGCCAATGCGGTTCGCGATCTTCTCGCCCTGGATGTCGATATGAGCAAGGATTTGCCCGTCGACGATACCGGCTATGGCTTCGACAATATCGCCGACATCCTCACCGTCTCGCCCACCCTGATGGACCGCTACATGAACGCGGCCGGCAAGATCGCCCGCCTGGCGACGGGGCAGACCTCGCACCGCGTCATCACCAACGACTACAAGCTCACCAGGGACCTGTTCGAGATTGCCTTCGGCGTGCCGGCCTATAACGAGCGGGCCAGCGACGATCTTCCGCTGGATTCGCGCGGCGGCGGTGCTTTCAAATTCTATGCGCCCCTCGACGCCACCTATTCCGTCCAGATCTACCTGAATTCCGGCACCCAGACCGAGAACGAGATCGACTTCCACAACCGCTATGAAGTGAAGATGCCGCTGAAGGCGGGCCTGCGCACCATCGGCGCCTCGTTCCGCAAGCAACTGGCGCTGGACGAAAGCCTGCTGCCCAAGACCACCACCGGCGCGCGCCCCGTCAAGCCGACCGGCCCCGCACAGCCTCTGCCCATGGATGTGTGGGTGGACGGCGCGAAGATGCAGACCATCTCGGTGCCGTCCTATGCCAACGGCCCTGGCATGCAGCAGAATTTCTACCTGCGCGATGTGATGCAGATTTCTATTACCGGACCCTATGACGTGAAGGGCCCCGGCGACACGCCCAGCCGCCGCAAGATCTTCGTCTGCCGTCCGGCATCCGGCGCGCAGGAAACTGCCTGCGCCAACAAGATTCTCACCGCGCTGGCCCGCCAGGCCTATCGCCGCCCGGTGACGCCGGTGGACGTTGCGCCGCTGATGAAGCTGTACAACGAAGGCCGCAAGGACGCCGACTTCGATCACGGTGTCGAAGCGGCGCTGGAAGCCATCCTGGTTTCGCCCAGCTTCCTGTTCATGCGCGAGCGCGACCCGGCCGGCGCCGCGCCGGGCTCCGTGCACCGTATCAACGACATCGAACTTGCCAGCCGCTTGTCCTTCTTCCTGTGGAGCTCGATCCCCGACGAACAGCTTCTGGCAGTGGCCGAGCGCAGGCAGCTCAGCCGGCCCGCTATGCTGAAGCAGCAGATCGCGCGGATGCTTAACGATCAGCGCGCCAAGGCGCTGACGGCGAATTTCGCCGGCCAGTGGCTGTATCTGCGCAAGCTGGAGCACCAGCGCCCCGACCGCCGCGTGTTCCCCAACTTCGATCAGCGCCTGCGCACGGCGATGCTGACGGAAACCGAGATGTTCTTCGACGGCGTGGTGAAAGATAACCGCAGCGTCTTGGACTTCCTGGATGCCAACTACACCTATCTCAACCAGCGCCTGGCCGAGCATTACGGCGTGCCCGGCGTCTATGGCACCACCTTCCGCAAGGTGAAGCTGGACCCCACCCAGCGCCATGGCGGCCTTATGAACCAGGCCAGCATCCTAACCGTCACCTCCTACAACAACCGCACCTCGGTGGTGCTGCGCGGCAAGTGGATCCTGGAGAATATCCTGGCCGCGCCGCCGCCGCCGCCGCCACCGGACATTCCGGCCCTGACCGAAGTGAAGAATGGCAAGGCAATGACGGTGCGCGAACAGATGCAGGCACATGCCACCAACGCGATCTGCGCTTCCTGCCACACCAAGATGGATCCGTTCGGCTTCAGCCTTGAAAATTACGACGCCATCGGCGCCTGGCGCAGCACCGATGCCGGCAAGCTGCTGGACGTTTCGGCCGTGCTGCCGGATGGCACCAAGTTCGCCGGTCCGCAGGGCCTTCAGAACGTGCTGCTGTCCCGCAAGGACCAGTTCGTCGAAGCCTTCACCGAGCGGCTGATGACCTACGCCCTGGGCCGTGGCGTGGAAGGCTATGACATGCCGGCTGTCCGCATCGTGCGCGATGCCGCCGTCAAGGATAACTACCGCATGCAAACGGTCATTATGGCCATCGTTCAAAGCGCTCCCTTTGTCATGAGAAGGACACCCGAGAAATGATCATCACGCGCAAATCCATGAATCGCCGCAACTTGCTCCGCGGGACCGGCGCCGCCCTGGCGCTGCCGCTGATGGACGCAATGATGCCGGCCAGCAGCGTCGCGGCCGAACTGTCGGCCAAGGTCCGCAAGCGGCTGCACGTCATCTATGCCCCCAACGGCATGCAGATGGAGAACTGGATTCCGGCCCAGGCAGGCGCGAATTATGAGATGACGCCGATCCTCAAGCCGCTGGAACCGTATCGCGAGAAATTCCAGGTCATCAGCAATCTGGACCATGGCCAGGCCGAAGCCCTGGGCGACGGCGCTGGCGATCACGGCCGCTGCTGCGGCACTTACCTGACCGGCATGCACGTCAAGAAGACTGAAGGCGCCGACCTGACCAACGGCATTTCGATGGACCAGGTGGTGGCCAAGCAGTTCGCCGAATTCACCCAAATCCCCTCGCTGGAAATGGGCCTGGAGCCTCCCAGCCTGGTGGGCAGCTGCGACACTGGCTACAGCTGTGCCTATACCAACACCCTGTCCTGGAGCAACGAGTCCACCCCGCTGCCCGTCACCGTCAATCCGCGCGAAATCTTCGAGCGGCTGTTTGGCGACGGCGACAGCCTGGACGCCAAGACTCGTATGATGCGCCTGAAGCGCCAGGCCAGCATCCTGGATTTCGTCGCCGACGATGCCCGCCGCATGGCCGGCACCATGGGCGCCAATGACAGGAAGAAGCTGGACGAATATCTGACCTCGGTCCGCGACATCGAGCGCCGCATCCAGAAGATCGAACAGGGCGGCGCCGATGTTGCGGCCCTGCCCAACTATACCCGCCCCTCGGGCATTCCGGACAATTTCGCCGACCATGCCCAGATGATGATCGACCTGATGGTACTGGCGGCGCAGGCCGACCTGACCCGCGTCAACACCCTGATGCTGGCGCGCGAAGTCAGCGGTCGTTCCTATCCGGAAATCGGCGTGCCGGACGCGCACCATCCGATGAGCCATCACGGCAACGATCCGGAAAAGCTGGCCAAGCTGACCAAGATCAACACCCTGCACATGGCCCAGGTCGCCTATTATCTGAAGCGTATGGGCGAGACCAAGGACGGCAACGGCACGTTGCTGGACAATTCGCTGCTGCTGGCCGGCGCCAGCCTGGCGGACCCCAACAAGCACGCCCATCGCAACCTGCCGACCATCGTTGCGGGCGGCATGACACAGGGCGGCCGCCACCTGGTCGCGGCGAAGGACACGCCCATGACCAACCTGATGCTATCCATGATGGACCAGCTGGACGTGAAGGTGGAGAAGCTAGGCGACAGCACCGGCCGCCTCGCCGGATACACCGCATAAATTACGGACGCCAGATGAAAAATGCATTCGGACTTGGTTTTCTGCTTCTTGGCGCTGTCCTGCCGGTACCCGGTTGGGCAGGCGCTCAGGAGGACCGTCTGATAGGGGCGGTGCGCAATAACGATCACGCGGCCATCAAGAGCGCGCTGAAAAATCGCGCCAATCCGAATGCGCTGCTGTCCGACAATGCGACCGTCCTGTCCTGGGCGGTTGATCGCCAGGACGCGGAAACGATGCTGCTGCTGCTGGGGGCGGGCGCCAAGCCCAACGTCACCGACGTCAATGGCGCCACGCCGCTGACCCTGGCCTGCGAAGGCGGCAACCCCGCCATCATCTCCAGCCTTCTGAAATCCGGCGCGGACGCAAAAGCGGCGCGCGCGGACGGCATCTCCGCCCTGGCGCTGTGCGCCGGCATCTCCACGCCCGAAACGGTTGCCGGCCTGATAGCAAAAGGCGCCGATGTGAATGCGGCCGACATGCAGGGTCAGACGCCGCTGATGTGGGCGGCGGCCAAGGGCCGGACCGATAATATCGCTGTGCTGGCCAAGAACGGCGCCAACGTCAACGCCGCTTCCAAAAATGGCTGGACGCCGATCTTCTTTGCGCTGCAGAGCCGGGACACCGCGTCTTCAACCAAGCTGCTGGATCTGGGCGCCGACACCAAGACGGTCTCGCCCGACGGCACCACGGTGGTGCAGGCCGCCATGGTGGTGAAAAACATTCCCATCGCCATGGATATTGTGAAACGCGGCGCCGACGTGAATGCGCGCGACGCCCGCGGCTGGCAGATGATCCATGTCGCCGCCGCCAGCGGCGATGCAGATTTCATCAAGCTTGTCCTGTCAAAGGGCGGTGACGCCAGGGCCGTGACTGCGCCGCCGCCGGTCGAACAGCAGAAAGGCGTCATGTACACCGCTCTGCTGACTCAGCCCTCGCCCATTTACGGCAAGGTGTTTCAGGTCGCCGCTTTGGGTAGCGCCAATCCCAAGCAGCCGGCCAAGGCCGACGCGGAAGGCGTCAAGCGCCGCCCGCTGGAAGCCTTCGAATATCTGCTGCCGCCGCCGGCCAAACCGAATCCGGCGCTGCTGCTGGCGGCCCAGTCCGGTTCGCTGGACGCCATGAAGGTGCTGATCGAAGCCGGCGCCGATCCCAAGGCCAAGGCTGATGACGGGTTGACCCTGACACTGGCCGCGGCGCGCGGCGGCAATCTCGATGCGCTGAAGTTCGCGATGGAGCGCGATCCCGACATCCACGCCCTGGCCCAGGAAGGCCGCGGCATCATGCATATGGTGGTGGAGAACCGCACCTCGACCGAGTATGAGGCGGTGGTTAGCTATCTGGCCGACAAGGGCGCGGCGCTGAATTTGGTCGATGAACGGCGCATCTCGCCGGGCAGCTACGTCAACCGGGTGGGACCTGAGAAGCTGCGGGTCTTTTATATCCAGCTGCTGAAGGACCGTAAGGTCGACACCAAGCGGTCCCCCGAATAATCACGCGCGATCCGCGCCGGTATTGATATAGCCATAGCGCAGGTTGCTGGGATTGGTACCGGCTGCGTCATAGTCCCGTTTCAGGCCTGCGAATTTGTCGAGGCTAACATCCAGACCGGCGCGCTTCTGGTTGATGCCATAGAGCCGCGCATTGTTGTCGCCGAAGATCGCCGTCTTTACCGCACCGCGCGCGCCGCCCAGCGGCTTGAAGCCGTGCTTCTTCTGCATGTCCTGCGGTATCTCCAGCCGACGCAGGCCTTCGATCTGCCATTGCGGCGAGCCGGTCCATAGCGCATCGCTGCCCCACACCACCCGGTCGGCACCCAGGCCGCGGAGCAATATGCCCATGATCGCGGCGCAGACGCGTGGCTGCGCCACCAGGGTGGAAGCAAAAATCTGCCCCAGATCGCCATACACATTATGCACGTCATGCTTTGCGGGAATATCGGCCAGGTCGCTGACCCATTCCAGCCGTCCCGTCCGGTCGAACTCGGCCAGCGAGGCAGCGGGATTCTCGTTGCGATAGGCAGAGTGGTAGATGATGAAATTGAGCTGCGGCCAGTCCTTGGCCGCCTTCGCCACGTCCGAAACATCGGCATAGGCTTCCAGCTTGGGAAACCGTTGCGCGGTGGCGGCGGTGAACAGCCCCTTATGGACGCAGACATTCTTGATGCCCGCCTTCACCATCCGCTCGTAGCCCTTATAGGTCGTCTTCTCGTCGTCCATCCGCCAAGGATAGATGCTGAAGTCTTTGTGGGTGTTGTCGCCCACCGTGTAGCCCTTGGCCGATTCCGGCTTGAGGCCGAGGGCGGCGTCCAGATCGTCGAGCCAGCCGGGACGGCCCGGCGTGAAGATGCAATGGGCGAACAGACGGCGGGAGCCGGCTTCCTTGTTCACCCGCGCGCGCGCATCGGCCATCTGCTGGTTGGTGAGGAACCAGTCCTGCGGGATTTCCGACGGAGCCGAGGAGATCAGTGCGATCTTGGTATCGCTGTCGAGGAACATCTCTTTCTTGTAGTTCTCGAATTTCAGATCCTCGATGGTCTGTTCCTTCTCGGCCAGCGCCTTGTTCCAGCCCTGCTTGCCCACGCTGGCACGCATGGCGACAAAGCTGGTCAGCCGAGTATCGTCGCGCAGGAAATGGGTGTGCATGTCCATGATGAACTGGTCCTTCAAGCCATCGGCACGCGCCTTGGCCTGCTCGGGCGTCGCCGCTTCCTGCGCCTGGGCATCGAACAGTCCGCCATAGACCTGGTTCATCGCCACAAAGGCCGCCGCCATGCCCGAGGCGGTCTGGAAAAAGCGCCGCCGGTCGAGACCCGATTTTTTTCCCAGCGCGTCCGCCATGGCCAGCAGGCGCGCTTCGACTTCGCGCTGCTTTTCATTCTGTGGCGGCGGATAATATTCGTCGCTGGAGACAGCCTGGGTGGGAATGGGGGTGCGGTGCGGGCAAAGCTCCGACGGCGTAAGCGCCGACAGGTCCTGTTCACTGAGCATTCCGGTCATGGCGGTGCGCTCCTTTTTTGATGGGGCGGTCCGGCTCGCGCCTAACGCCCCGTTTTTGGGCGGAAAGCGCTTCTGACGCGCCAATTTCTCACCAGCCTAGAAACAATCGCCGCCGGGGCAAAATGCCTTTGCCGGAACGGCATTATTTCGACCACATTTCGAAGACCTGCTTCATACTGGTCCCATCATCCCGGCGGGCGCAAAAGATCATGACGGAGCTCAAACGCAGTATCGGGCCGTTCCAGCTGATGCTGTACGGCGCCGGCTCGATGATGGGCGCGGGCATTTATGGCCTCGTCGGCAAGGGCGCGGGCATCATGGGCAGCGCCGTCTGGATGGCTTTTCTGCTGGCGATGACGTGCGCCATGCTCACCGGCCTCAGCTATGCTTCCATCGCCTCGCGCTATCCCCGGGCCGCCGGCGCCGCCTATGTCACCCACCGCGCCTTCGGCAAGCACTGGCTCAGTTACCTGGTGGGCCTGATGGTGGTCGCCTCCGGCATCGGCTCCATCTCCACCGGCTCCAAGGTGATAGCGGGCAATCTCAACAGTCTTCTGGGTCTCAGCACCGGCGTGACCTTCGCGGGAGCGCCGCTGGAAATCCTGCTGCTCGCCATTGGTTTTTTGCTGGTGGTGGCGGGGGTCGTCTATCGCGGCATTTCAGAATCGATATTGGCCAATACCGTCTGCACCTTGGTGGAGGCATCCGGCCTTCTGCTGGTGATCGCGGTCGGCATCCGCTTCTGGGGCGGGACCGATCTGCTGGAAGTGGCGAGCAGTCCGTCCAATCCAGAAGGCGCCCTGACAATCGCCTTGCTGCTGCAGGGGGCGCTTCTGACCTTCTTTTCGTTCATGGGGTTTGAGGACATGCTCAATGTCGCCGAAGAGGTGAAGGACCCGGAGCGCAGCATACCGGTCGCCATGATCGGCGCTATGCTGCTGGTTTCACTTCTTTATATCGCAATTTCAATCACCGCGGTTTCCGTTGTGCCGTGGCGGGAGCTGGCCACCGCACCAGGCCCCTTGCGCGCCGTGATCGAACGCGCCGCGCCCTGGTTTCCGGCCATCGGCTTTACCTTCATCACCATCGCTGCCGTGGCCAACACCGCCCTGGTGAACACCATCATGGGCTCGCGGATGCTGTATGGCATGGCCCGGCAGGGCCTGCTCCCGAAGGTGCTGGGAAAGGTGCATCCGACGCGCCGCACCCCCCATGTCGCGGTCGGCGTGATGTTTTTTATCGTCGTCGCCCTGCAATTTGCCGGCGACGTCACCCAGCTGGCGGGCGCCACCGTACTGCTGCTGCTGACCGTTTTCGTCATCGTCAACGGCGCGCTGGTCGTCGTGAAGCGGCGGGAGGGAGATCTGCCGGGACGCTTCAACGCCCCCACCATTTTCCCGCTGCTGGGCGCCGCCATCTGTCTGGTCCTGATCCTGGGCCAGGTCCTGCAAAGTGACTGGCGGGCGCCGGCCATCGCTGGCAGCCTGATCGCCATCATTCTGGCGACGTACTTTTTAGGCCGCAGGGGCCGTGACATGGCGCCCGATACGGCCGACTGACAGCTTCCTGACAGCCAGCTGACAATCGACTGACAGCCTGTCCGGCCAAATCGCCGCGCGCTGATGGCCGCTTCTGGTCACTTTGACAGACCGGCCCGTGACCGGCAGAATTCACCTGCTCACGTCACGACTTTCCATATAAATGCATAAGCTCGATCGCACCGGCTCGTCCGCCGTGTCTGACGAGCCTGAGGGGAAGGATCGCCATGTTGCGTAAGGACTCCGCCGCACCGCGCGAGACATTGTCGCTCGCTGACGGCATGGTGATCGTGGTCGGGATGGTCATCGGCGTTGGCGTTTTCGCCACGCCATCACTGGTGGCACAGTTCGCCGGCACCAGTTTCACCTATCTGGCCCTGTGGCTGATCGGGGGCCTGCTCACCCTGAACGGTGCGCTTTGCTACGCGGAAATCGCCACCGCCTTCCCGCATGCCGGCGGCGAGTATCATTTCCTGTCCCGCGCCTATGGACGCAGAACCGCGCTGATGTTTGCCTGGGCCCGCTGCACGGTGATCCAGACCGGCGCCATCGCCCTGGTGGCCTTCGTTTATGGCGATTACGCCCAGGCAATCGTACCGCTAGGCCCCTATGGCCCGGCTATTCACGCCGGCATCATTGTCCTGGTCTTTACCGCCATCAACATGGTGGGCACCGCCCAGGGAAAGCTGGCCCAGACGATTTTCACCACCATGGACATCCTCGCCCTGTTGATGCTCATCGTGGCCGGGCTGGTGGTCACCTTCTCCGGCGCTGCGCCTGCGGCGCCCCCCGCCGCGCCGCCGGGCGATATGAATATCGGCCTGCTCGGCCTGGCCATGGTCTTTGTCCTTTTGACCTATGGCGGATGGAATGAGGCGGCCTATATCTCGGCCGAACTGCGCGACGGCAAGCGCAACATCGTGCGGGTTCTGGTGCTGAGCATCATAAGCGTCACCCTGCTCTATTTCCTGGTGGCCTGGTCCTATCTGCATGTGCTGGGCTTTGAGGGCCTGCAGAAATCCAGCACCATTGCCGCCGACGTCATGCGCGCGGCCTTTGGCCCCGCCGGCGCAACCCTGATCGCGATTTTCGTCTGCGGTGCGGCCATCAGCACCCTCAATGCCACCATCTTCACTGGTGCGCGCGTCTATTACGCCTTGGGGCGCGACCTGCCCGGATTGAAGCTGTTCGGCACCTGGAGCGCCAAGGGCGAAAATCCCGCCAATGCCTTCGCGCTGCAGGGCGCCATTGCGCTGGGGCTTGTGGGACTGGGCGCCTTCGCGCGCGACGGCTTCAAGACCATGGTGGAGTACACCTCGCCAGTCTTCTGGCTGTTCATGTCTCTTGTGGCCATCTCGCTCTTTATCTTCCGGCACCGCGAGCCGGGACGCGCACTGGGCTATCGCGTGCCGCTCTACCCGGTTACACCCATCATCTTCGTCGCGACCTGTCTCTATCTGCTCTATTCCAGCCTGGACTACACCGGCATCGGCGCACTGTTCAGCGTGGGCGTGCTGGTGGCGGGAACGCCGCTGCTGCTGCTGGGTCGCGTGGCGAAGCCGGTGCAGGATCCGGCCGAGTGAATTTCAGAAAGTGCCTTTGAATACCATTTCAAAAAAGCATCAGGAGGACCAATGACACCTAAGTTTCTTTCCCGATCGCTGACAGCCTCGTGCATCGTGGTCATGATGGCTTTCAGCCCGGCCTTTGCGCAGGACACCAAGAAGCCCTTCGAGCCGGAATATGGCCAGCAGGGCAAGGACGTGGTCTGGGTGCCCACGGCGCAGGCCCTGGTTGACCGGATGCTGGACATGGCGAAGGCCGTGCCCGGCGATTATGTCATCGACCTGGGCTCGGGCGATGGCCGCACCGTCATTACCGCCGCCAAGCGCGGCATCAAGGCATTGGGCGTCGAATACAATCCGGACATGGTTGAACTTTCCCGGAGAAACGCCGCCGCTGCCGGCGCCAAACTGGCAACCTTCGTGCAAGGTGATATTTTCAAGACCGACTTCAGCCAGGCCACCGTCATTACCCTGTTCCTGCTGCCCGACCTGAATGTCCGCCTGCGCCCACAACTGCAAGGCATGAAGCCCGGCACCCGCGTGGTGTCGAATTCCTTCGACATGGGCGACTGGGAGCCGGACCAGGAAGTCTCCGCCACCACGGAATGCACCAGCTATTGCCGCGCCATGCTATGGATCATACCGGCCAAGGTCGCCGGAACCTGGCAGATGCCGCGGGGCGATCTGACCCTGGCGCAGACCTACCAGAATGTGTCCGGCACGCTGAAATCCCCCGGGGGCGACACGCCGATCAGCAACGCCAAGATGCGGGCCGATCAGATATCCTTCACGGTCGCCGACAAGGTCTACACCGGCCGCGTCACCGGAAACCGCATGGAAGGCACGGCCTCGGACGGCAGCACATGGCAGGCGATGCGCCGCTGATTCATTCCGCTTTGGCGTTTCATTGGGTGCAACCAATGAAACAGCCTAGCAGCTCGGCGCTTCGGTCGGGGACGCGATACAGTCCTCGACATCGCATTGCGGGAAGGCGGCGCCAAATTTCAGGGCAACCGGATCGGTCTCGGCCTGGTTCGCCCGCTGTCCCAGCGCCGCAATCAGTCCCAGCCAGATCCGCTTCATCTTTGCATCCTGCGTATATCAGGCGGCAGCATCGCGGGTTTGAGGCCGGCGAGAAAGCCGCCGACACACTGATCTGCTTTTAGGATTTCTTGGGTCCCGGCATCGTCACGACTGCACGATCCGCGCATTCCCGACGATATCGTGCCAAGACGCAAAGCTGGTGTTACCCGCTCGCACCAATGCTTCCGCTCCCGTTTCAGCAGCCTGCACCGCGCGCAGCCGCGCCAGCACGACTTCGGCGCGCGCCAGCGGGATCACCACCACGCCGTCGACATCGCCCACCACGATATCCCCCGAGCTCACCGCAACACCGCCCAGCACAATGGGGGCGCCAACCTGCCCCGGCCCGGTGCTGGCCGGAGAATTCGGCACTATACCCTTTGCAAACAGCGGCAGCCCGGTCGCCACAATACCGGCGCGGTCGCGCGCCAGCCCGTCGGTCACGAAGGCGGCCACGCCCTTGTTGCGCATCATCCCGGACGCCAGGTCGCCGATCAGCGCCGTGCCCGTATAGCTGTCATTGGTACACATGATCACGTCGCCAGACTCGGCCTCCATGCCCGCACCGGCCACCGCGCAAAAATCGGCGGGATAGGCATGCACCGTCAGCGCCGGGCCTATGAAGGTTGCGTTGGCGGGATCGAGCGGCTTGATCTGCCAGTCCAGCGCGCCGCGCCCGTCCATGGCGTCCACCAGGTGCGAGGTCTGCGCACCCCGGAATGCCGCGATCAGCTCAGCGCCCGGCCTCCGATGACCGCGATGAATGGTGAGCACCGGCTCATTCTCGACCATGTCTGTTTCCCTTGCCCAAGAGATGGCACGTTCCCGATGTTTGCGGAACATACGCGAACTGCAGTGAACTTGCATAGCGCATGCCCCGGCCTTCCGGCCGTGAGCCGCGCCACGTCATCGCATAACGTCTAGACCGACGTCGCCACCACGTCTCCATGGCCCCAGCCCGGTATGCGGGGTGGGTGCATGTAGAGACCTTCGGGCCCGCGGGTGATCTCGTACTGCTGTTCAAACATGTCATAGACCTGCTTGGGTCCACCCGGCGGGGGCATGAACAGTTCGGCCCAGGGCGCGTTGACATGACTGATGGACCAGTGAGCCGCGCCGTTGCGGCCCCCGTCATGGGGGATCACGTCAATGTCAAAGGCTTCCGCCAGCGCGCCGATCTTACGCAACTCGCTCATGCCGCCGCACCAGGCGACATCGGGTTGCCAGATCGAGGCGCCTTCCGCCTTCAGCAGCTTAGCAAAACCATAGCGGCCATAGACATGCTCGCCGGTGGCGATATGGGTGGAGGTGATCTTCCGTCGTAGCCGGCCGAAACCTTCGAACTCGTAGGGCGGCAGAACTTCCTCCACCCATTTGACGCGGTAAGGCTCCATCAGCTTGCACATTTCGATCGTGTACTGCTCGTCCCACGACATCCAGCAGTCGCACATCACATCGCCATCAGGGCCGACAAGCTTGCGCGCATTTGCCACCAGCGCGAGATTGGCGCGCTTGCCTTCCTCGCCGCGTATGGGCCCGGCCGGCATGGCCAGCTTCACGCGGCGATAACCGAAGGCGACGTGCTGCTCGGTGTCATTGCCGGTGCAATAGGCCGGAATGCGCGACTTGGCGTCGCCGCCCAGCAGCCGCCACACTGGCTCGTTCAGCGCCTTTCCGATGATGTCCCACAGCGCGTTGTCGAAGCCGGAGATGGCATTCATCGTAACGCCGGCTTGGCCGTAGGATTCGGTGACGCGCCAGTTGATGTCCCAGTTGCGCTCGATATCGAAAGGGTCACGGCCCATCATCAGGGGTGCCAGATGGCCCATCACGATGGCGCCGCCGCCGGCACCGCCATTGCCGTAACCCGTGACGCCCTTGTCGGTGGTGATCTCCACGGTGAAAGTCGGTACATTCCTGGCAGCGAAGAGGCTGCGGGTGGGACGGAATTCCGGATAGATGTTGGGCGGAGCGGAGACTTCCACGCCCTGGGTCGACCACGATCCAGCCGTCGGCGTGTATTTGGGCGGCGGATTCTTCGGCTCGATCCTCACTAGCCGGATGCCGGTGATCTTGAGCTTGGATTTCTCCTGGGCCCAGCCCAGCGTCGGAAGGGAAATTGCGCCTGCGGCCACCGCCGCTGCACCAGTCAGAAAATCACGTCGTTGAAAGCCCATTGCCCCTCCCCCGGACGCGTACCATGATCGGCGACGTCCCTTAATTTTGTCGAAAACGTAATAGCTTTGCGCCGCCAATTCCAGCGTGCAGCCCGGTTAGAAATCTGGCTGCCAAAACACGTAGGCGAACTGCGACGAACTTGCATTGGTGGGCCCGCCAGGACTCGAACCTGGGACCTAACCGTTATGAGCGGTCAGCTCTAACCAACTGAGCTACAGGCCCTCCGAAAGCGGGTATAACAGGATTTTCCGGGGTGCCAACCGCCTGTTTGCGCCATGATTTTGCCGCATCGGCCCGCCAGCATCCCTGCCGGATGGGCCTTGAGTTTTATAGAGAAATTTCTATGAAAACCGGGTTTTCCGCCCTACTCGCTGCCTCGCTTTTCCTTGCAGCAGGCCCGGCTCTGGCCGCCGACCTCCGCACCATTTCTATGGCCGGCCATGGCGTGGTGAAGGGCGCCCCCGACCAGGTCCAGGTCAGCGCCGGCGTCGCCACCAGCGCCCCCACCGCAGCCCAGGCACTGACCGCCAACACCGCCCGCATGCGCACCGTCTTTGCTGCGCTGGAAGAAATGGGCGTGCCCCAAAGGAACACCCAGACCATCAATTTCTCAATTTCGCCGCAGTATACCGGCGGCACAAACAATGAGCGCCCGCGCCTGACCGGCTATCAGGTCAGCAATGACGTCTCGGTGCGGATGGACGATGTCACCAAGCTGGGCGCGGCGCTGGACGCGCTGGTCACGGCGGGCGCCAACCAAATGAACGGGATCAATTTTTACATCCGCGATCCCGAACCGCGGCTGGCCAAGGCGCGCGCTGATGCCATCGCCGACGCGAAACTCCGACCTGAAACCTATGCCAAGGCCGCCGGCGTTGCACTGGGTCCGATCCAGTCCATCAGCAAAGGTGGCAGCGAGCCGCGGCCCATGTATCGCATGATGGCCGCCCCGCCTGGCACCCGCAGCGTACACGTGGCCGCTGGCGAGGAAAGCGTCACCGCCGATATTGCGATCGTCTGGGAAATCCGCTGAGCGGGCTTATATAGGATCATGACCAACCCGTTTTTCGAAGACTGGACTGGCCCGTTCGGCGCCCCGCCGCTGGACCGGGTCCGGGCGGAGCATTTCCGCCCCGCCTATGATCGCGCCCTGGTCGAACACATTGCCGAAATCGCGGCCATCGCCTCCGATCTCGCGCCACCGAGTTTCGACAATGTTGTGCTGGCTCTGGAGAAAAGCGGACGGCTTCTGACGCGGGTGGACAGTGTTTTTGGCAATCTCACCTCAGCCGCAACTGATGAGGAATTGCAGGCGATCGAACTGGGGATGGCGCCGCGCCTGTCGGCGCACTGGAGTACCATCTCCATGCATCCGGTTCTGTTCGCCCGGCTGGACGCACTCTATGGTCAACGCGAAAGCCTGGGCCTGGACGGGGAATCTTTGAGGGTGCTGGAGCGGTATCATCTCGACTTCGTGCGTGCGGGTGCGCAGTTGAAGGGCGGAAACCGCGACCGCCTGGCGGATATCGCCCAGCGCCTCGCGGTGCTGGGCACCAAGTTCAGCCAGAATGTCCTGGCCGACGAGGAGGGCTGGATCCTGCCGCTGACAGAAATCCAGATGGCCGGTATTCCCGCCTCGATCCGCGATGCGGCGGCCTCCAAGGCGGCGGAGCTGAAGATCGAGGCGCCTTTCGCGGTGACCTTATCGCGCTCCAGCGCCGAACCCTTTCTGCAATATGCCGACGACCGCAGCGCGCGCGAACAGCTCTATCGCGCCTGGGTATCGCGCGGCGACAATGAAAACAGACACAACAACAGCGCCATCATGGCCGAGATGCTGGCGCTGCGCGCCGAGCGCGCCACCCTGCTAGGCTATGAGAATTTCGCCGCCTTCAAACTGTCTGACAGCATGGCGGAAACGCCGCAAAAGGCGCGCGCCCTGCTGGAAGATGTGTGGGAACCAGCGAGGCTGCGCGCCCTGGAAGAACGCGAGGGCCTGCAGGCGCTGATCACGCGCGAGGGTGCAAATTTCCGGCTGGCGCCATGGGACTGGCGCTATTACGCCGAGAAACTGCGACAGGCGCTGTATGATTTCGACGAGGCGCAGCTCAAGCCCTATTTCCAGCTCGGCAACCTGATCGAGGCCGCTTTCTACACGGCGCAAAAACTGTTCGGCCTGAGCTTTCGCGAACGCCATGACGTGCCGGTCTATCATCCCGATGTGCGGGTATGGGAAGTGATGCGCGAAGGCGGCGTGATCGGCCTGTTTTATGGCGATTATTTCGCCCGCACCGGCAAGCAGGGCGGCGCCTGGATGTCCAGCTTCTGCGACCAGGAACAGGTTAATGGCAACGTCCTGCCCATCATCATCAACAATTGCAATTTCAGCAAAAGCGATCTCTGCCTTCTGTCCTTCGACGATGCGGTGACGCTGTTTCACGAGTTCGGCCATGCCCTGCACGGCCTGCTGAGCCAAGTGCGCTTTCCGCGCCTGTCTGGCACTAATGTGGCGCGCGATTTCGTCGAACTGCCGTCCCAGCTTTATGAGCACTGGCTGGAAGAGCCCGATGTTCTGACCCGTTTCGCCCGCCACTATGAGACGGGGGAGCCGATTCCCAAGACCTTGCTGGACAAGCTGCTGGCGGCTCGCAATTACGGGCAAGGCTTCGCCACCGTCGAATTCCTGGCCTCGGCGCTGATCGACATGGATTTCCATACCCTGCCGCCCGGCAGCGATCCGTTAGTCGCTCAGGCGCAAACTCTGGCCCGCATTGGCATGCCCGAGGAAATCGCGCCGCGGCATGCCGCGTCACATTTCACGCACATCTTCAGCGGCGACGGCTATTCGGCGGGCTATTATGCCTATATGTGGTCGGAGGTTCTGGATGCCGATGGCTTCAAGGCTTTCGAGGAAGCCCTTGACCCCTTCGATCCCGCCACAGCGCGTCGGCTGCACAAGTTCATCTATTCGGCGGGAGGCACGCGCGACTATGCCACCGCCTATCGCGCCTTTCGCGGCCGCGATCCGCATATAGAAGCTTTGCTGGAAGGGCGCGGGCTTGCGGCGCCAGCGGCCGCTTAGCGCGACCTGGCGCGCCGGTCCGGCCGGCTCGATCAGGTGATAGACGACATGCACGATGCCGTTCTTGTCGCGCACATCATAGATCGCGATATTGGCGGTTTTGCCCTTCTCGTTAATGACCTGGATGTTGGTCGGGCCATTCATCCGCGCCACCAGCACGCCGCCCTGCGCGGTGCGCAGCTTGGCTTCGCCGCCGGCTTCATTGATCACCCGCAGCAATGCCACCGCGTCGTATTTTCCTAGGACGTTCAGATAGCTCATCTGCCGCGCCAGCAGGGATTTGGATTGCGCCCCGGCGGCCGCGAAGGCGGCATCGGTGGGCGCGAAGACGGTGAACTGGCCGTTGGCTTTCAGGGCGCTGGCCACGCCGGTTTACTTCAGCGCCGCCACCAGCCGGCCATGCATCGGCGAGGCGGTGATATTGTTCATGATGTCACGGTCCGGCAGCATCGCCTGGCTGCCAATCATCGGATACATGATCGCAGCATCGCCTTCCGTCACGGGCTTGGGATCGTTGCCCGAACCCGCGCCGTGCGCGCAGCCAATCATCATGGCGGCGCCTGCGGAAAAACCTGCGATGGCGGCACGTTTCATGGAACTGACCCTGGGACCTCGAGGTGTTAACGCGAAAAAGCCGCGACCGTTCCGGCGCTAATTCTATTGGGTTTCCAGCGCCTCTCGGGCCATTTCCAGCGCCAGCCAACGCTCCTCATCCGCATCCTTCTGGCTGCGGATTTCGCCCAACTGTTCCGACAGGTCGGCGAACCGTTTGGGATTTTTGGCGTAAAGCCCGCTTTCGGACAGGCTTTTCTCCAGCTCTGCAATTTGAAGTTCCGCCGCTACTATTTTTCCGGGCAGTTCCTTCAGGACGTGCGCATCGGCGAAGTTCATCTTGGGCGCCGTGGTCCGCGCGCGCTTTTCCGCCGTCGGGCCGGACGCTGCTTTTTTCGATTCCGGCCGGATGGGGGGGCGCTCGCCGCGCTGGAACAGCATGTCGGCATAACCGCCGGCATATTCGGTGAAGCGGCCATCGCCTTCCGCCAGTACGATCTGGGTCGCCACTCGGTCGAGAAAATCACGGTCATGGCTGACTAACAGGGCGGTGCCGGGATAATCGGCGATCACTTCTTCTAGCAGGTCCAGGGTTTCCAGATCTAGATCGTTGGTCGGTTCGTCCAGCACCAGAAAGTTGGATGGCGTGGCGAACAGCTTGGCCAGCAGCAGCCGCGCCCGTTCGCCGCCTGACAGGACTTTGACGGGGGTGCGCGCCTGCTGCGGCGTGAAGAGAAAGTCCTGCAGGTAGTTCATCACATGGCGCGGCTTGCCCGCCACCATCACCGTGTCGCCGCTGCCGTCAGTGACGGCGGCGGCCAGCGATTGTTCGGGACGAAGCTTGCTGCGGTTCTGGTCCAGTTCGGCCATCAACAGGCCCTGCCCCAGTTTCACATTGCCCTTTTGCGGCGCAAGCTGCCCGATCAAAAGCTTCAGCAAGGTCGTCTTGCCGGCGCCATTCGGCCCCACAAGGGCGATGCGGTCGCCGCGATGGATGCGCAGCGAGAAATCCTTGACGATATCGCGCTCGCCATAAGCAAAAGCCAAGCCCTTGGCGTCGATCACCTTGGTGCCGGAACCTGTGCCTTCCGCCGCTTCCATCCGGACATTGCCAAGCTGGCGGATCTGATCGCGGCGCTCGGTACGCAGGCCCCGCAAGCGATCCAGCCGTCCGACATTGCGCTTGCGCCGGCCCGACACGCCGTAACGCACCCAGTCTTCCTCGGCGGCGATGCGGCGCGCCAGCTTGTGGCGTTCGACATCTTCTTTTTCCAGCATATCGTCGCGCCAGGTTTCAAAACTGGCAAAGCCCTTTTCCAGCCGGTAGGTCCGGCCGCGATCCAGCCACACCGTGACACGCGACAGGTTTTCCAGGAAGCGTCGGTCATGGCTGATAAGCACCAGCGCGCCACTGCCCGATTTCAGCTCGCCTTCCAGCCATTCGATAGCGCGCACGTCCAGGTGATTGGTCGGCTCATCCAGCAGCAGGATATCGGGCCGGGGCGCCAGCGCCCGGGCCAGCGCCGCCCGCCGCGCCTCGCCGCCCGACAACGTGGCCGGATTTTCATCTCCGCTCAGTCCCAGATTGCCCAGCAGGTAGAAGGCGCGGTTAGGGTCCTCGTGGAGATTTAGTCCCGCCTCGACATAGTCGCGGGTGGTGGCATAGCCGCCCAGGTCCGGCTCCTGCGGCAGGTAGCGGATGGTGGCGCCGGGCTGGGCAAAACGGGTGCCGCCATCGCTTTCCATCAGCCCCGCCGCGATCTTGAGCAGGGTGGATTTGCCAGAGCCATTGCGCCCCACCAGACACAGCCGGTCGCCCGCGCCAACGCTGAGCTCGGCGCCGTCCAGAAGCTTGCTGCCGCCAAAGGCGACGGTGATGTCTTTCAGATGCAAAAGCGGCTTCATGCGCCGCTATGTGCGGGCACGGACGGCGCTTGGCAAGTCTTGTTTAGCGGGTTCTGGCCGTCACCATGGCGCCGGGGCGCGACACCATGGGCAGGATCGCCTCGGGGCGCTCGGTCAGCACCTTGCCGTCGAAATCGAACACCCGGATGTCGCGTTCCACCGAACATTGCACCAAAAGGCGCTTGCCATCGTCGCTGAACACCACGCCCTGGCAGGCATGGCCCAGTTTTGCATCGGTGACGGGGGTCAGTTTGCCGCCTTTACCCACCTGGAACATGGCGAGCTTGCCGAAGATGCTGTTGTAGTTGGCCGCGTTGCGCACCGTGGCCGAACCATTGCCGATCACCACAGCGACATATTTGCCGTCAGGCGACAGCACCACGGATTCCGGTAAGGCGCCGACTTCATGCGCATCCACGATCTTGCCGCTGCGCGTATCAATGGCTGCGGTGGCACCGACACCCTTGGTGGTGGTGGGAGCGCCGCCAAAAAAGTTGACGAACAGATAGCGTCCATCTGCCGAAATATTGCCGCCGTCCGGCTGCACGCCGACATCAAAGTCCGCCACCCTCGAGATCTGATCGTCATTGATCGCCAGCTTGGTCACCTTGGCATCACCAAAGCGCAGCGCGTAGGCGCTTCTGCCGTCCGGGGCGATGATCACATCGCGCGGCTCGGCCTTGGCTTCGAGCTTGACCTGGCTGGCTTGGGTCAGCTGACGGTCCTTGATGGTGAACAGGGTGATGGTGTCGTCGCCGGTGCCGGTGACCAGCGCGATATTGGCCTTCTTGTTCAGGAAGACACCAGTGGCGCCGAGGCCCGCTTCCACCGTCTGCAACAGCTTGGGATGGGTGGGGTCGGAGAGCCCGATCACCGACACCTTGTTTTCCGGCCCCAACTTGCCGTCACCGACGAACTTCTGCGGGCAGGTAGCCAGTACGAAACTGTAATCGGGCGCTACCGCGATGGCGCTGGGCGGGCCCATCTGGGTAGAGCAGATATCGATGCTGCCGATAACCCGGGGCGCCCGGCTGCTGGAAAATTCGATCACCGCGACGCTGTCGGGCGTCGGCACCATCGGCAGGCCGTCGCCGGCGCGGACCTGCTTGCCGTCCTGTCCCGAGATCGCGATATCGGCGAAAGCCGCAACAGGGGTGAGCGTCAGTGCCGTTGCAAGCCAGATCGCGCGCATGTTCCCACCCCGTATGTTTTCCTTGATTGAGACGACTCTAACGTTCCGATCCCCAAAAAGAAAAGGGTGGCTTTCGCCGCCCTTTTGATTGCGATGCAGCAATTTCCTACGAGAAGGAATAAGCCGTCTTGATCTGGGTGAAGAATTCCACCGCCGAGAAGCCCTGTTCGCGGGCGCCATAGGACGAACCGCGCGAGCCGCCGAACGGCACATGATAATCCACGCCGGCGGTCGGCAAGTTGATCATCACCATGCCCGCCTTGACGTTGCGCTGGTAGTGACGCGCATATTTCAGACTGCTGGTGACGATGCCGGCGGACAGGCCGAAATTGCCCGCGTTGGACAGCGCCAGGCCTTCTTCATAGTCCTTGATCTTCACCACCGACACGACCGGGCCGAACACTTCTTCGTTGTTGATGCGGTCGGAGGCCTTGGTGTCCACGATCAGGGTCGGGCTCATGTAATAGCCCGGCGTGCCCAGTTCGAGCGGCGAGGAACCACCGGCCAGCAGGCGGCCGCCTTCCTTAATCGCCATGTCAACATAATCCAGGTTGCCCTTCAGCTGGGCATCGGTCACGGCCGGGCCCATCTGGGTGGTGGGGTCCAGCGCATCGCCGACCTTCAGCGCCCTGGCGCGTTCGGCAACAGCGGCGATGAACTTGTCATAGATGCCAGCCTGCACGAAGATGCGGCTGGAGGCGGTACAACGCTGGCCAGTGGCGAAATAGCCGCCGTCCACCGCGATCTGCACGGCGCGGTCGAATTCCGCATCGTCCAGCACCACCAGCGGATTCTTGCCGCCCATTTCCATCTGCACGCGGGCCTGGCGCGACACCGCCGCCAGCGCGACCTTGGAGCCGACGCCCTGCGAGCCGGTGAACGAGATGCCATTGACGTCGGGATGCTTAGACAGCGCATCGCCGACAATGCCGCGGCCCAGCACTAGGTTCACGATGCCGGCCGGCGCACCGGCTTCATGCAGAATGGAAACAAGCGCATGGGCGGTGGCGGGCGTCGGGTTGGCGGGCTTCAGCACAACCGTGTTGCCGAAGGCCAGCGCCGGGGCCATCTTCCAGGCCGGAATGGCGATGGGGAAGTTCCAGGGCGTGATCAGGCCATAGACGCCGACCGCTTCGCGATAGGTCTGGACTTCGACGCCGGGACGGGTGGATTCCAGATTCTGGCCGTGGCGGCGCAGGGCTTCGCCGGCGAAATATTTGAAGATGCGGGCGGCGCGGGCGGTCTCGCCGATGGCTTCGGGAAGGGTCTTGCCTTCTTCGCGTGCCAGGAGCTTACCGATGACTTCCTTGCGCTCCATGATCAGGCTGCCGGCCTTGTCCAGGATGTCGGCGCGGACTTCGGGGCTGGAGGCGGCCCAGGCGGGCTGGGCGCTGCGGGCGGCTTCGACGGCCTTGTTCACATCTTCCGGGCTGCCGTCCGGGAATCTGGCGATCACTTCCTTGGTGTTGGAGGGATTGATGCTTTCGAGCGCACCGGGGGCGGAAATCTGCTTGCCGCCGATAAAATGGGTCAGGGTCTCGGTCATCAAAATCTCTCCTGGATGGGGACTGTTTAATCGTGAAGTGAGTGGGGGCTGGTGGGTATTTAAGGGGTTGGACGGCCTAATCCAACCCCGAAACCGCATCCCGGTGGTGCTTTGAAGGTATGGCTGAAAAGGCCGCTTCAGGCCTTCAAAAGCCCGCGTTTGAGAAGGTTCTTCATCAGGTCGGCAATGCCGAAACTCCACGGCGGCGCCTGCTTGCAGGTGGTGACCCGGTTTTCCAGCACGCCCAGCTTGGGGGTGGAGACGCGCACCACGTCACCCTCCTTGTGGGTGAAGCCGGCGCCGGGCGTGTCGCGGTCCTGGGTGGGCGCGAACAGAGTGCCGCAATAGAGCACAAAGCCGTCGGGGTACTGGTGCTCGCTGATGGTCTGCTTCACCAGCTCGAGCGGATCGCGGCTGATTTCCGCCATCGTGCTCTTGCCTTCCAGCCGGTAATTGTCTGTGCCGACGATTTCCAGCTCGACCACCGCATTGCGGACATGGTCCATAGTGAACTTGTCGTCGAACATGCGGATAAAGGGGCCGAGCGCCGAGGCCGCGTTGTTATCCTTGGCCTTGCCCAGCAGAAGCGCGCTGCGCCCTTCATAGTCGCGCAGGTTCACGTCGTTGCCGAGGGTTGCCCCCACCGCCTTGCCGGCCCGGTCCACCACGATTACCACTTCGGGCTCAGGATTGTTCCAGGTGGACTGGGTGCGGATGCCGACATAGTCGCCCCAGCCGACCGACGACAGCGGTGGCGCCTTGGTGAAGACTTCGGCGTCGGGGCCGATCGCCACCTCGAGATATTGCGACCACAGCTTGTCGGCGATCAGCGCCTCCTTCAGCTTCTGGGCTTCGCCGCTGCCCGGCACCACCTTGCGTATATCGGTGCCGATCTTGGCCGCCAGTTCTTCGCGGATGGCCCGGGCGCGCGCCGGAACGCCCTGAGCGCGTTCCTCGATCACCCGTTCCATCGCCGAGACCGCGAAGGTTACGCCGGCCGCCTTGACGCATTGCAGGTCCACCGGCGCCAGCAACTTCACGTTGCCTTTTGTCTCGCTCCAGGCGGTGGAAAGACCCAGGTCGTTGATGTCGCCAAGGTCTTTTCCGGGCGGCACGGTGCCGTTCCATTTTTCCAACAGCTGCGCCGTGGTCGGCGCCGTGGCCGACACGTCGAACACCCGGCCCTCCTTCACCACCACCGGGGTCGGGCCTTCGCCCAGGTCCAGACGGCCGACCAGCACGGCATCGCGCCAGTCATGGGGAAGCGGAAAGGACGTGGTGTTCGTCATGACGATTCTACAGCTCGAGCTTCAGGGTGTTGCGGATATAGTTGGCGGTGATGCGCGCGCTTTCCTTGGGCGTGCGCCAGGGCGAGGTGTCCAGCTCGACATTGAGATGACCGCGCCAGTTGATGGATTTCAGATAGGCCATTATCGCCGGGAAATCCACGCCGCCTTCGCCCATCGGATAGAAATAAGGATCGTTCATCATATCGCGCTGGGGTGTGGGCACATTCCTGGTGCCGCCGCGATCGGCCCTGCCGGTGTCCTTGAAGTGAAATTCCAGAACGCGGTGGCCGTATTTCTTGGCCAAGGCCACCGGGTCCATGCCCGCCATAGTGATATGGCCGGTGTCCAGGATCAGGCCGACATTTTCGGGCCGGGTATTTTCCAAGATGTAGTTGGTCTCATGCTCGTTCTGGATCTGGCTGCCCAGATGCGGATGTACGCCGAAGGTCATACCCAGTTCTTCGCGGATGCGCTTGCCCAGAAGATCGCAGGTGATGGCGATTTCCTTCAGGTCGGCATCGGGTGTGCCGCCAGGCTGCTTGCGGGCGCCGGTATTGGTCTTCTGATGGTCGCAGCCGAAGCGGCGTGCGAAACGCGTCATGTTGAAGTGATTGTCCACCACCGCCTTGCGCTGGGCCGGATCGTGGAAGTCGGTGCTGCCGCCCGCATCCCCGCCGGTGATGGCGGTGAACTGCGCCCCGATTTCATACATGCGGTGCTGCAGGGCTTCCCAGCGGTCGGCATAATAGACTTCGCGCTTCTTGCGCGGGCCGGTTGGCTGTTTCCAGCTATAGCCGTTCGGCCAGGCCTTCATCGTCTGGGTATCGCGCGGCGGAGCCTCAAGCCCGTCCTTGGTTGCGCAGAAGGAGGAGCCGAAAATCTCGAAATAGCGGAAGCCGACATCGCGGCCTTCGGTGATGCCGACGAAGGGATCACCTTCCCAGCCGCCGCGGGTATTGGTGGTGTAGCCGATGCGGAATTGCTGCTGCTGGCGCAGCTTGGGCTGCACTTCCATGCGCGGCACGCCGTTATAGGCGGGGCCAGTGGCCTGTGCGGCCGCCGATTTCGCCGCCAGCAACCCGCCAGCCGCGACCGAAAGGCCAAAGAATTTCCTGCGATCCATGTATCTCTCCATTCCCGAATTGCCGCGTTCACCGGCGCGGCCCCCGCCACTTTAGACAAGCGGGCCTGACAGAAGCCAGTCTTGGTGCGGGCCAGTCTGGCCACACTATCGCGACATTTTGTCGACTATTGCGTTGCAGCATTTTCTTTTAATGGGCCGCTGCTATAACCGGCGCTATTTCAAACAAGGATCATCGCATGACCGTGTACACTGGGCGCTTCAACGGCCGCACCGCCATCGTAACCGGCGGCGCGTCAGGCCTGGGGCTGGAAACGGCCAAGCGCATCACGGCGGAAGGCGGCAAGGTCTGCCTGTGGGACAAGAATTCCGACACGCTGGCGGCGGCCAAGACGCAAACCGGTGCCGTCCACACCATCGCGCTGGATATCAGCGACGCCAAGGCGGTCGAAGCCGCCGCCGCCGAAAGCAAGAAGGTGCTGGGCAACATCGACATTCTGGTCAATAGCGCCGGCATCACCGGCACCACCGGCCCGGTCGTGACCTATCCGATAGACAGCTGGCTGAAGGTAATGGATGTCAACGTCAACGGCCTGTTCTATTGCTGCCGCTTCGTGACGCCGCTGATGCTGGAAAACGGTTATGGCCGCATCGTCAATATTTCATCGGTCGCGGGCAAAGAAGGCAATCCCAATGCGAGCGCCTATTCTGCGTCCAAGGCCGCGGTGCTGGGTTTCACCAAGTCGCTGGGCAAGGAACTTGCGACCAAGGGCGTGATCGTCAACGCCGTGACGCCTGCGACCTTTGAAAGCCCAATTCTGGAGGGTGTGCCGCAGAGCCATATCGACTATATGAGGTCAAAGATTCCGATGGAGCGCTTCGGCTTGGCGACAGAAAACGCCGCCGCTGTCTGCTGGCTGGCGAGCGAGGAATGCTCGTTCACCACCGCCTCGACGCTGGACACGTCGGGCGGCCGCACAACCTATTAATCGAGAAGCGCCTAGCCGAACCAGAATGGTTTCCTGCCGGTTTCCCGACAAATAAATGTCCGCGCCCCCGTAGGGGCGGCTTCATAATAAGCATTTGATTTTATTGTGATAAAATTGGAGCGGGCAAACGGATTCGAACCGTCGACCTTAACCTTGGCAAGTGACGGTACTATTTCCAAAGCCATATTCTATGGGGTTAAACGCACTACAAATAAATCCGTTTACGATCCGTTTATTTCGGATTGCGGTCAAGTATTTGATTTAATTGGTAAATTTCCTATATCTAGGTAGCTGTTTTCGTTGGGTTTCTGTTCAATTTGCTAAATGAACAGTGTTCAATTTCCAAAATGAACAGTGTTCAATTTGGAACGGATTTTCTTATAAGAAACCCTGCCCCACCAAGCCGCCCAGGGTGTACCCTCCCCCCATCACATCAACCGAGGAAATGCGCTTCATATGGCTCGTTCAATCTCACTGAAAACCATCCAGGCTCGTATCGCTGAACTTCAGAAGAAGGCTGTAGCCCTTGAGACCAAGGTGAAGCCTGGTGTCGACAAAGCCGT
>CAMAPL010000024.1 GCA_945860165.1 Rhizobium sp. Q54 | reverse complement strand
TCGATGCGCGGGGCATGTTCGCCCAGCTCGGCGCGAGCGCCGGTCAGGGCCTTGTTCATCTCTCCAAGGATATGCAGACGGCCGCCCTGGGCCTGCGCCAGCGCGATCTTCATGATCTCCTCGGTGATGCCGGCGATCTTGATGTCCATCTGAAGGCTGGTGATGCCTTCGTCGGTGCCGGCAACCTTGAAGTCCATGTCGCCTAGGTGATCTTCGTCACCCAGGATGTCCGACAGCACGACATAACGGTCGCCTTCAAGGATGAGTCCCATGGCGATGCCCGCAGTGGGCTTCTTCAGGGGAACGCCGGCATCCATCAGCGCGAGGCTGGTGCCGCACACCGAGGCCATCGACGACGAGCCGTTGGATTCGGTGATCTCCGACACCACGCGGATGGTGTAGGGGAACTCGTCCTTCTTGGGCAGCATCGGGCGGATGGCGCGCCAGGCAAGCTTGCCATGGCCGATTTCGCGGCGTCCGGGAGCGCCCATACGGCCGGTTTCGCCCACGCTGTAGGGAGGAAAATTGTAGTGCAGCATGAAGGTCTGCTTGCCGGTGCCTTCCAGGCTGTCGACAAACTGTTCGTCTTCGGCGGTGCCCAGTGTGCAAACCACCAGGGCCTGGGTTTCGCCGCGGGTGAACAGCGCCGAGCCATGGGTGCGCGGCAGGATGCCGACTTCCGCCACGATGGGACGAACCGTCGTCAGGTCGCGGCCGTCAACGCGCTTCTTGGTGTCCAGCACCGCATTGCGCATCACATCAGCTTCGACATCGTGAAGCAGGCCGGAATAGACATTGGCCGGAACCTTACCTTCGCCTTCACCGACGAATTCGGCGGCGAACTTCTTCTTCACGGCGCTCAGCGCGTCACGGCGGGTGAACTTGATCGGGATCTGGAACGCCGCCGCCAGTTCGGCGCTTGCGGCCGACTTCAGCTTGGCGCGCATCGGAGCATGGATATCCTGCGGCACGGCGCGCGGTTCCTTGGCCGCCTTTTCCGCCAGGCGAATGATCGCCTTGATGGCGTGCTGCATTTCGCGGTGGCCGAACATCACGGCGCCCAGCATGACCTCTTCACTGAGTTCCTGAGCTTCGGATTCCACCATCATCACGGCGTCGTGGGTGCCGGCGACCACCAGATCCAGCTTGGAATTGGCCATGTCGTCGATAGCCGGGTTCAGTTTGTATTCGCCGTCGATATAGCCGACACGCGCCGCACCGATCGGGCCCTGGAAGGGCAGGCCGGAAATGGTCAGGGCGGCGGACACCGCGATCATCGCGATGATGTCGGGATCGTTTTCCAGGTCGTGGGACAGGACCTGCGCCACCACCAGGGTCTCATTACGATAGCCGTCCGCGAACAGTGGGCGGATGGGGCGGTCGATCAGGCGCGAGATCAGTGTCTCGCGCTCGGTCAGGCCGCGTTCGCGCTTGAAATAGCCACCCGGGATCTTGCCGGCGGCGTAATAGCGTTCCTGGTAATTCACGGTGAGCGGGAAGAAATCCACGCCCTCTTTGGGATTGGCGGCGCCGACCACGGTGGCCAGCACAACGGTTTCGCCATAAGTGGCCAGCACGGAGCCGTCTGCCTGGCGGGCAATCTTGCCGGTTTCAAGGGTCAGCTCGCGGCCGCCCCACTCGAAGGTTTCTTTCACGATATTGAACATTGGTTTTCGTCTTTCGTCATCGCCCGCCGCCATATTGCATGCGGGCCTTCTTAGCGATCCCCCTATGGGACCCGCTTTTGCAGAGGCTCATCCCCCACAAAAGCAAAAGCACGGCCTCAGGCTTTTGCCCGAGACCGTGCCAAATCTGTTTGTCGCGAACTCAGCGACGCAAGCCCAGCTTCGCGATGATGCCTTCGTAGCGCTTGACGTCCTTGGACTTCACATAGTCCAGCAGATTGCGGCGCAACGACACCATCTTAATCATGCCGCGACGGGAATGGTTGTCCTTGGCGTGGGTTTTGAAGTGGCCGGTGAGATTGGTGATGCGCTCCGACAGGATCGCGATCTGCACTTCCGGCGAGCCGGTATCATTTTTGCCGGTGGCGTTTTCGGCCACGACTTCTTTTTTGCGTTCAGGGGTAATCATTGTTTCTTTCCGGACATCAGGACGTTGAAAAATTGAAGACACGAAACGGGCGAAGCTCGCCTTCGGCGATTTCGGCCAATGCCACGGGCGCACCCTCCTCATCCTTGAGAAAGACAGTGAGACCGGAGAGTTCGCCGTCACCAAAACCGTCCTTCATCTTGGCGAAGAGATTCGCGCGGATAAGGATGGGGCTGCCGGATCGGATGCGAACCGTATCAGGACCACTGACGGCCAGCGCCGGGATGCCGTCCAGCGCGGTCGAAAGGGGTCTCAAATACCCAAAAGCGGCGGGACTATGCATAAAAGGGGTCAGGGTATCCAGCCCAACCGCGCCTTTTTCGTCCCACCCCCCCAGCCGGGTCCGGCGCAGGGCGCAAACATGGCCCAAAGTCCCCAGGGCCAGGGCCATATCGCGCACCCAGGACCGGACGTAAGTGCCTTTACCACAACGAATTTCGAACTCGGCGCTGCCTGGTCCGGCACTGAGAAGCAGGGCGCCGAACACCTGGACGGTGCGCGGTTCCAGCACAACCGCTTCCCCCTCCCGGGCCAGGTCATAGGCCCGTTCGCCAGCCACCTTGATGGCCGAATAGGCCGGCGGGACCTGACTGAGCGCACCCATGAAACGGGGCAGCATCGCTTCGATCTCGTTTTGTGACGGGCGCTTGTCGGTGGTGCCAGTGACTTTACCCTCGGCATCGTCGCTGTCACGGCTTTCACCCCAGCTGGCTGTGAAGCGGTAGATCTTTTCGGCGGCCATGGCGTAGGGGACGGTTTTGGTCGCCTCCCCCAGCGCGATAGCCAGAATGCCGGTCGCCATCGGGTCGAGGGTTCCGGCATGGCCGGCCTTCTGGGCGTCAAAGATGCGGCGCACCACGCCGACCGCCTGTGTGGAGGTCATGCCCAGCGGCTTGTCGAGAACGACCCAGCCATGGACGGCGTTACCCTTTTTACGGCGGCCCATCAGTTTTCTTTGTCTTCGTCGCGAGATGCAGCGAGATCGCGCACAACGCGCTCGGACCGGAGGATGTCCTCGATCTTCTGGGCTTCGGCGAAACTCTCGTCTTCGACGAAGCGTAGCTCGGGGGTGAATTTCATGGTGATGCGATGGCCCATCTCGCCGCGCAGGAATCCCTTGTGCCGGTTCAGCGCCGTCACGATCTCCTTGGCGTTCTGCCCGCCCAGGGGTTCGCAGAACACCGTGGCATGGCGCATGTCGGGCGACGGCTTGACCTGGGTGACCGTCACCGAGACCCCGTCCAAATCCGGATCACGGATTTCGTTGCGGTTCAGGACTTCCGCCAGCGCATGACGTAGCGCCTCGCCGACGCGCAACTGGCGCTGCGACGGACCCATGGGGCCGTCAGCGCGCCCGGTATGGCGACCTGTGGGACGATCAGAGCGGTCCGATGTACGGCGAGACATTGTTTACTCACTTGTCATTCCCGCAAAAGCGGGAATCCAGGACTGGAACCTGGCTTCTTTGGATCCCGGCTCGCGCGCTTCGCGCTGGCCGGGATGACAGGTTCTAAAGAGCGCGCTGAATGATTTCGACGTCGAAACATTCGATGACGTCGCCCTTCTGCATGTCCTGGTAATTGGTGAAGGCCATGCCGCATTCCTGGCCATTCTGCACCTCTTTCACTTCGTCCTTAAAGCGCTTGAGGGTGGAGAGTTCGCCTTCGTGGATCACTACATTGTCGCGGATCAGGCGCACCTTGGAACCGCGACGCATGACGCCTTCGGTGATCTTGCAGCCTGCCACCTTGCCAACCTTGGAGATGTTGAACACTTCCAGGATTTCGGCATTGCCCAGGAACTTCTCGCGGGTCTCGGGCGTCAGCATGCCCGACAGCGCCGCTTTCACGTCATCCACTAGGTTGTAGATGATGTTGTAGTAGCGGATTTCGACGCCGTCGCGCTTGGCGCGGTCGCGCGCCTGGTTGTTGGCGCGGACATTGAAGCCCAACACCGCCGCACCCGAGGCATGAGCCAGGATCACGTCGCTTTCGGTGATGCCGCCCACGCCCGACTGCAGGATCTGCGCCCCGACTTCATCGGTGCCGAGCTTGGCCAGCGCGCCCTGAATGGCTTCACTGGAACCCTGCACGTCGGTCTTCATGACCAGCGGCAGCAAACGCTTTTCGCCAGCTTCGCGGGTCTTGAGCAGCTGGTCCAGGGTCTGGCGCGAATTGGATGCCTGACGCGATTCCCGGCGCTTGCGGCCACGGTACTCGGCCACTTCACGGGCGCGGGCTTCGTTTTCCACCACCACCATTTCGTCGCCGGCTTCCGGCGCCGCCGAAAGACCCAGAACTTCGATGGGCGTGGAGGGCCCGGCGGAGGGAACGCTCTCGCCGCGCTCATTGACCAGAAGGCGCACGCGGCCCCATTCGGAGCCGGCGACAACGATGTCGCCCACCTTCAGGGTGCCGCGCTGAATCAGAACGGTCGCGACCGGGCCGCGGCCCTTGTCCAGCTTGGCTTCGACAACGGCGCCTTCGGCGGCGCGGTCGGGATTGGACTTGAGGTCGAGAATTTCGGCCTGCAGCAAGATGGCTTCTTCCAGCTTGTCGAGATTGGTGCCCTTGGTGGCGGAGACTTCCACCACCTGGACTTCGCCGCCCATGTCCTCGACCTGGATTTCATACTGCAGCAATTCGGTCTTCACGCGAGTCGGATTGGCGTCGCCCTTGTCGATCTTGTTGACCGCCACGATCATCGGCACGCCCGCCGCCTTGGCATGGGCGATGGCTTCGACCGTCTGGGGCATCACGCCGTCATCGGCCGCCACCACCAGGATGATCAGGTCGGTGACCTTGGCGCCGCGCGCGCGCATCTGCGTAAAGGCAGCGTGGCCCGGCGTATCCAGGAAGGTGATCTTGGCGCCCCCCTTCAGGTGCACCTGATAGGCGCCAATATGCTGGGTGATGCCGCCGGCTTCGCCCGCGACCACGTCGGTCTTGCGCAGCGCATCCAGCAGCGAGGTCTTGCCGTGGTCGACATGGCCCATCACGGTGACAACCGGCGGGCGCGACACCAGCGTCTCAACCGCATCCTGTTCGCCCGTCAGGCCTGCCAGCACGTCGCTTTCGGCAACACGCTTCACGACATGGCCGTATTCGGCGGCCACAAGTTCGGCGGTATCGGCATCGATAACGTCGCTGGGCGTCGCCATCATGCCGTTCTTCATCAGGACCTTGATGACGTCCACGGTGCGGCGCGCCATGCGGTTGGCGAGATCGGAAACCGTGATGGTTTCCGGAACGATAATGTCGCGCGGACCGGCGGGGCCAGCGGGCTTCTGCTGATGGACTTTATTGACCCGCTGCAGATGACGCTTGTAGGACGCAATCGAACGCACGCGTTCGTCATCGTCCGACAAAGCGCGGGTCACGGTCAGCTTGCCGCGCCGGCGTTCGCCTTCGGCTTTCTTGGGGGCGGGCGCCTTGACGGGCACAAGCTTGCCGCCGATTTTCTTGCTGGCGCTTTCTACTTCTTCTTCGTTCTCCAGGCGGCGGCGCGGCGCTTCGCCGGCGGCGACCTCGCCCGGCTTGGGGGTTTCCAGGCGGCGAGCCGCTTCCTTTTCGGCGCGCTTCTTGGCCAAGTCGTCAGCGATCTTGCGCGCGTCCTCGTCGGCCTTGCGATTTTCGGCCGAGACATGCTCGGCCTTCATCTGTTCTTCTTCTTGGGTGCGGCGGCGGGCGTCAGCGTCGGCCATGCGGCGCGCTTCGGTGTCGGTGACGCGGGCATCTGCCAGCGCGGTGGCGCGGCGGGATTTTTCCTCGTCCGAAAGCTGGCGCAGCACAACGCCGCGCGGCGGCGCGGGGGCTTTCTCGGCCACCGCGGCCTTGGCGACAGCGGGCTTTTCCTCGACGGGCTTTGCGGGCGCCTTGGCGGCGACTGCAGGCGGCGCGGCGGAACGCTTCTTTTCCACCACCACGGCCTTGGTGCGGCCATGGCTGAAGCTTTGCTTGACGGTGGAAGTTTCCGTCTTCTTCAGCGACAGCGTTTTGGCCGGGCGTTTTGTTTCGTCGGTATCGCTCATGACTTTCTTTCTTTAAGCTCGCTCACGCTCGCGGGCTTTCGTTCCGGGCCAAGAGTCGTTCACGGAAGCCCAAAAGGCGTTCCGCATCAAAGGTCAAACGTTCGGCAAGACCGCCCGGCTGGACGGCGGCATGTATCACATTCTCGCGTCCCAGCGCCAAGCCCAATTCGGCGCTGTTCAGGCTTTCAATCACCACGCAGTTCAGTTCCAGCCGATGTGCGGCGGCGTACAATTTGCGCTTGCCGTCGGCCGCACCATCAAAGGCTTCGATCAGCACCTTGGGCGGCTTGGCGCTTTGCAAGCCCCGGAGCACATTGTCGAAACCCAGCAGCAGGCTGCCTCCGCGCCGCGCGATGCCCAGATCACCCAGCATCCGCGTCACCAGCGCCTTCTCGGTACGGTCAGCGAGATCGGGCGTTGCAGTGACGGGAGCCTTGGCGGCGCGGGAAAAAAGCCTCTTCTCCACCGCCGTCTTGATCGCGGCCCGGGTCGAGGCGACCCACAAGCCACGTCCGGGCAGCTTGCCCGCCGCGTCCGGCACCACCTGGCCATCGGGATCGGCGACAAAGCGCATCAGGCGGCTGTCGGGCATGACGGTGCCCGACACGATATCGCGGCGCTCACGCGCGCCCCGCACATCGTCCGTCTCATCCATTTTATCTGCCGCGTCGATCATCAGGCTTTGGTCTTCTCCTCGCCGTCAGCGTTCTCGCCTGTAGCCTCGACTTCTTCGGCGGCCCCTTCCACGGCCGGTTCTTCTTCGATCCAGCCGATCTTGACGCGGGCCTTCATGACGATGGCGTTGGCATCGTCGGCCGTGAGATTGAAGCCGTCTAGCGCGCCCGGGATACGGACGCGTTCCTTTTCCTTGTTGACCTCGTAATAGCCGATCAGGTCATCGGTGGCGCAGCCGGCCAAGTCTTCCAGCGTCTTGACCTCGTGCTCGCCCAGGGCAACCGCCATGGCGGAGGTGACGCCCTCGACTTCCAGCACTTCGTCGGTAACGCCCAGCACCAGGCGCTTGTCGTCCATGTCCTTGTTGCGGGCTTCGATGAATTCCACCGCGCGGCTCTGCAGCTCCTGTGCGGTGTCTTCGTCAAAGGCCTCGATCTGCGCCAGCTCACCCAGATCGACATAGGCGACGTCTTCAATCGACGCGAAACCTTCCGAGGCCAGCAACTGGGCGACGGTTTCGTCGACGTCCAGCGATTCCATGAACAGCGCCGTGCGGGTGGCAAATTCCTTCTGGCGGCGTTCCGATTCCTCAGCTTCGGTCAGGATATCGATCTGCCAGCCGGTCAGCTGCGAGGCCAGGCGCACATTCTGGCCGCGGCGGCCGATGCCCAGGCTCAGCTGTTCGTCCGGCACCACCACTTCAACGCGGTGGGTGTCTTCATCCAGCACAACCTTGGTGACTTCGGCGGGCGCCAGCGCATTGACGATGAAGGCCGCCGCTTCGCTGTCCCACGGAATGATGTCGATGCGCTCGCCCTGCAGTTCCTGAACCACCGCCTGCACACGCACACCGCGCATGCCGACACAGGCGCCGACGGGATCAATGGAAGAGTCCTTGCTTATCACCGCGATCTTGGCGCGGCTGCCCGGATCGCGCGCCACAGCGCGAATTTCGATCACGCCGTCATAGATTTCCGGCACTTCCTGGGCGAACAGGCGCACCATGAACTGGGGATGGCTGCGCGACAGGAATATCTGCGGGCCACGAGCTTCGCGGCGCACATCGTAGATATATGCGCGGATGCGGTCGCCGGCGCGGAAGGATTCGCGCGGGATCATCTCGTCGCGGCGGACAACGCCTTCGGCCTTGCCGAGGTCGACAACCACCGAGCCGAATTCCGAACGCTTGACCACGCCATGCACCACTTCGCCGATGCGGTCCTTGTATTCGTCATACTGGCGCTCGCGTTCGGCATCGCGCACCTTCTGCACGATCACCTGCTTGGCGTTCTGGGCATTGATCCGGTTGAATTCCACCGGCGGCAGGCTTTCGGCGATGATGTCGCCGATTTGGGCGTCGGGATTGCGCTTGCGCGCATCGGCCAGCGAAATCTCGATTTTGTCGTTCTCGACCTGCTCGATGACATGCAGATGGCGCGAGACGTGGGTTTCGCCGGTCTTGGGGTCGATGTCGACCTTGATGTCGTTCTCAGTGCCGTAATGGGCCTTGGCGGCGCGCTGCATGGCTTCTTCCATCGCGGTCAGCACGACCTGCTTGTCGATGGACTTGTCGCGCGCGACAGCGTCGGCGATCTGCAGCAGTTCAAGCCGGTTGGCGGAAATTGCGGTGGCCATTCTACTTCTCCTCAGTGGTCGTTTGATGGTCGCTCCGGCTTGCGCCTTCGCTTCCTGACACTTTGTGTGATTTCAAATTTTCGTTGATGAGCTTGTCGGTGAGCACGAGTTTCGCGTTGACGACGGCGCGAAACGGAAACCGGTAATCCAGTTTGTCGGCGCGGATCATGACGTCCTGGTCATCTAGGCCCATCAGGGTGGCTCGAAAACGCTTGCGGCCCTCCGTGGCATGGTCGCGGGGATCAGCGCCGCTGACGCTGCGCACTGGCGTGTGCAGTTCGATCTTGGCCTCATGGCCGGACCAGCGCGAAAAATCCATCAGCCGGGTCAGCGGGCGGTCGATGCCGGGCGAGGAGACTTCGATCTCAAACTCGCCTTCGACCGGGTCTTTGGCCTCGATGAAGTCCAGCAGCGCATGGCTGAGAATGGCGCAGCCTTCAACATCCATGCTGCCGTCGGGACGCTCGGCCATTACCTGCAGTGTCCGGGCGGCGCCGCCGATCATGCGCAGGCGCACAAGCTTGAAGCCCGCTTTTTCAATGACGGGTTCGAAGACCGGTTCGAGGTGCAGTGCGGCTGTGACGACCAATTCAAACTTCTCGGGGCTTGGACAAAAACCAAAGGCTTTTCCCCGCGGCGATCTTGCGACCGCCACACAACACGTCTTGTTGTTGGGATTGGCGTTATGTACGCCCCGGGCAGCGTTAATTCAAGCCGCGTTACTTCTTTTTAGCTTCGTAAAGCTGCATTTGGGTGACCCCCGGCGTGCTGGGCTGGGCCTGCAATTTGGGGGCCGGGGCGGGGGCAAGCGCCCGGTCCAAAGCGTCGAAATTCTTCGGTATCAGAAGCAGATAGACAAAAACCATGGTGATGACGGCGGCTATCGCCACAATCCCCAGATCGCCGGGATGGGTGCCGAAAATATGCCGTTTTTCGGGGTCGCCTTTTTTGCGTAAGATCATGGTCCCAGCCTAGCCCCGCGCCTGAACCTTAGAAAGGTCGGCGGGCCCTTGATCGCCTTGGTCTCATAACGGGTTGGCGGCCAGTCGTCGGGCCGGCTTTTCCAGTCGGCAGGCCCCTGGGCCAGCCATTCAAAGGCGGGATGGGCCATCAGCCGTTCTAGGGCATAGGGCAGATAGGATTTGTCGTCGGTGGCGAACCGCAGTTCCGCTCCCGGTTTCAGTACCCGGGCCAACTGACCCAGCATCTCCATCTGCAGGAAACGGCGTTTGTGATGGCGGGTCTTGGGCCAGGGATCGGGGAAAAGCAAAAAGAAGCGGCCCAGGCAGGAATCCGGCAGCGCCTCAATAATATCGCGCCCGTCCCCTTCATGAATTCGAACAGTGTTCAATGGCGATTCTTCGAGCTTTGTCAGTATCTTGGCGACACCCATCTGATAGGGCTCGGCGCCGATCATGCCGACCTCGGGATGGTGCGCTGCTTGCCAGACCAGATGCTCTCCGGCGCCAAATCCGACCTCCAACCAGATCTCCCGAACAGTGTTTGGGAACTGGGCCAGGGGATCACCGCCAAGATACCAGGCGATTTCGCTCAGCAAGGTCTGGCGCAGCTCGGCCTGCCGGCCCGACAGCTTGGGGCCCTTACGGCGGCCATAGAGTTTGCGCCGGTTGCGATCGGGGTGGTCGGGCGATTGTTCGGACATCGGTGCCTTAAACAGCATTCCGCCCTCATGCGCGAGCATGAGGGCGGAAGGTCTGCGGGATCGAAAGAAGCCTATAGCGCCGCTTTGATCTTGTCAGCGAGATCTGTTTTTTCCCACGAAAAGCCGCCGTCGGCATCCGGCTCGCGGCCGAAATGGCCGTAGGCGGCAGTGCGGGCGAAGATCGGCTTGTTGAGGTCCAGATGCTGGCGGATGCCGCGCGGCTTCAGGTCCATCAGCTGCGGCAACACCAGCTCCAGCTTGGCTTCGTCCACCTTGCCGGTGCCGTGGAGATCGACATAGACGCTCAGCGGCTCGGCAACGCCGATCGCGTAGGCGAGCTGAATGGTGCAGCGGTCGGCAACACCCGAGGCCACGACATTCTTGGCGAGGTAGCGCGCAGCGTAAGCGGCCGAACGGTCCACCTTGGTGGAATCCTTGCCGCTGAACGCGCCGCCGCCATGCGGGGCCGCGCCACCATAGGTGTCGACGATGATCTTGCGCCCGGTCAGGCCGCAGTCACCGTCGGGGCCGCCGATCACGAAGGAGCCGGTGGGATTGATGTGCCACACGGTCTTTTCGTTGATCCACTCTTTCGGCAGAGCTTCGCGGATATAGGGCTCGACGATATTGCGGATGTCGGCGCTGGTCTGGGATTCCAGCGCGTGCTGGGTGGACAGCACGATCTGGGTCGCTTCCACCGGCATGCCGTTCACATAACGCAGCGTTACCTGGCTTTTGGCGTCCGGCAGCAGGGTCTTTTCCTTGCCCGAATGACGAACCTTGGCGAGCAGCTCTAGTATCTTGTGGCTGTAGAACAGCGGCGCCGGCATCAGGGCCGGAGTTTCGCGGCAGGCATAGCCGAACATGATGCCCTGGTCGCCCGCGCCTTCATCCTTATTGCCCGAGGCATCGACGCCCTGGGCGATATGCGCCGACTGGGCGTGCAGCAGGACTTCAACCTGGGCCTTTGCCCAATGGAAGCCTTCCTGCTCGTAACCAATTTCCTTGATCGCGGCACGCGCCACGGCTTCGACCTCCTTGGGGCCAACGCTCTTGGGGCCGCGGGTTTCGCCGGCAATGACGACGCGGTTGGTGGTGCAAAGGGTTTCGCAGGCGGCGCGGATATCCCAGGGGCTCATGCCTTCCTTGGGACCTTCGCGGAAGAACAGGTCCACCACCTCGTCCGAGATGCGGTCGCTGACCTTGTCGGGATGGCCTTCTGAAACACTTTCGGAAGTGAACAGATAATCGGAACGCGCCATTAGGGAGGTCCTTAATTCTGGAAGCGGGCTTTCTTTACAGGGTTTGGTGGGGGGGTCAACAGGATATGCCAAAAATGACATATCATAGAGCGCGGAAGGGGGATTCCCCACTCCGAAACACGTGCTATACAGCCGCAAAGTTTGGGAATCCGCCATGCGCACCGCCACCGTCGAACGCAAGACCCGCGAGACCGAGATCGCCGTCTCCCTCGACCTGGACGGCACCGGCGACAGCGACATCGATACCGGCATCGGCTTCCTCGATCACATGCTGGAAAGCTTTTCGCGCCATTCCATGATCGACCTGAAGGTGCGCGCCACCGGCGACCTGCATGTCGACTATCACCACACCACCGAAGACACCGCCATCGTCATCGGCCAGGCGGTGAAACAGGCGCTGGGCGATTTTTCCGGCATAAACCGTTTCGGTTCGGCCCTGATCCCGATGGACGAGGCGCTGACCCGCGTGGCGCTAGACCTGTCCAACCGTCCCTACCTGATCTGGAAGGTGGCCATCCCCAAGCCCAAGCTGGGCGAGATGGACACTGAGCTGTTCAAAGAGTGGTTCCAGGCCTTCGCCCAGAATGCCGGAGCGTGCCTGCACATCGAAAACCTCTATGCCGACAACAGCCATCACATTGTCGAGACCTGCTTCAAGGGTCTGGCGCGCGCGCTGCGGCAAGCCATCACGACCGATGAGCGGCTCGACGGCGCTTCTCCGTCTTCCAAAGGCAGCCTGTAAGTCCTTAGACTGGTCCCATGATCGGTTCGTCCACCGCGCTCAAAATCGCACGCGGGGTGAGCCGTCTTTTTCTGCTGGAAGAAGGCTATTCGCGCAACCTGGAAGCCATCGCCCTGGCGCAAACCCCCAACCTTGTGGTGCCCGATGGCAATTAAGCGAAGTGATGCCTGGAAGATCGCGCTGGCGCTGCCCGGCAGCGAAGAACGGCTGTGGTTCAACAAGCCGGCCGTGTTCATCCATGACCAGTTCCTCACCAAGGTGCATGACAAGGAAGACGCCATGGTGCTGCGCATCGGCTCGATGGAGATGCGCGACATGATGCTGGAGGCTGAGCCGAAGCTTTTCTACATCACCGATCACTATCGCAAATTCCCCTTCGCGCTGGCGCGGCTGTCGGCGCTGGGCAAAAAGACGCTGAAGGAGATCCTGGTGGGCCGCGCGGCGCAGCTGGCGGCGGCGCCCAAGAAAAAACCAAGGAAAAAACCAGTGCGTGCAAAAAAATCCGCAAAGACGGTTAAGCGCTGAGTTTCTGGTGACGGGCTTGCAATGCCTGGCCCATGACGGGGCTGAAACGCAGGCTGAACAGCGAATTTGTGCCAGAATGGTGCGCGATTGCGCTTCTGGTTGCGCTGGATATCGTCTGCGCGAGCCGCATCCCGATGCGGTTTACCCTGCGCCCCACCGATTTCCTGCTGCTGGGCCTGGGCCTGGCGATCATGGTGGCCTTGCGCGCCGCGCGCCTGCCCAAGGGCGGACTGATGGCGGAATATTTTTCGCTGACCCTGGCCGGCTCCACCGCCATCTGTATCCTGTCCTATCTTTGTCTCGCGTCATCAGGACCGCTGGTGGATTCCCGCCTGATGGCGATGGACCGCGCCCTGGGTTTCGACTGGGTGGCGTCCTACCAGTTTCTCAGCGCCCATCCGTCACTGAAAAGCGTGCTGGGCTTTTCCTATGGCAGCCTAGTCTATCAGGGCCTGTATCTCTGCGTGCTGATGGGACTGATGGCCCACAAACAGCGGCTGCGCGACATGTTCTGGCTGTTCGTCCTGTGCGGGCTTTTCGCCTGCATGGGCACGTGGCTGTTTCCCGCGCGGGGCCCATCCAAGCTGTTCAACATCGAAACCCATAACGGCTTCATGCCGGTGATGGAGCATATTCTCAGCGGCCGTGATCTCAGCTTCGCATTGTCGGGCATGACCGGCGTGGTGAGCTTTCCCTCCTTCCACACCGCCATGGCGCTGGCCTATGCCTGGGCCTTCCGCGGCACCGGTCCAGCCGGATGGGCGATGGCCGGCCTCAATCTGGTGATGCTGTTCGCCATACCGTTTTTCGGCGGTCACTATCTGATGGACACAATCGCAGGCGCGGCGACCATGCTTCTGTCACTGGCAATGGTGAAATATGCCCCCGTCTTGTGGGCGATGCGTGGCATGGGCCAGCGCGAGAGTGTTGCAACGGCCAACGCCTAGCGCGGTGAGCGCTTTGCCAGAATGCGCTGCAAAGTGCGGCGATGCATGTTGAGACGGCGCGCCGTCTCCGAAACATTGTGGCCGCACAGTTCATAGACGCGCTGGATATGTTCCCAACGCACCCGGTCGGCCGACATGGGATTCTCCGGCGGCTTGGGCTTGGAACCCGGCACTGCCAGCAGCGCCGCCAGGATGTCGTCGGCATCGGCGGGCTTGGGAAGGTAATCGATGGCGCCATATTTCACTGCAGCAACAGCGGTGGCGATATTGCCGAAGCCGGTCAGCACCACCACGCGGCTGTCGGGACGGGTGGTGTGCAGTGTTTCCACCACATCCAGGCCATTGCCGTCATCCAGCTTGAGATCCACCACGGCATAGGCCGGCGGGGCATCCTTGGCGCGGGCTTTGCCCTCGGCCACCGATTCCGCCTGGGTGACGATGAAGCCGCGGGTTTCCAGCGCCCGGGCCAAACGCTCGCGCAACGGACGGTCGTCTTCCACCAGCAGCAAGGTCTTTTCTTCAGGGGCGTTCATGGTCATTCCCAGTGTCGGCGCAGGGTCAACGGGCCGCGCTTTAGTACCCTTTTGATAATGCGTCAAACAATTAAGGGGTTTAGGGCCTAGGCCTCGGTTTGCGCCGGGAGCTGCGCCCCGTCAATCACGCCCCTGGGCCAGCTTACCGAAACCTGCGCCCCGCCGCCCGGCGGATTGTCGGCCTTGACCACCCCCCCGGTCTGTTCCAGCAGGATCTTGGCGATGAAGAATCCTAGCCCCATGCCTTCATGCTCGTCCAATGCGCGCTGCGGCCCGATCTCGGTTTCGGCCAGCGCATGATGTCCGGGGCGCGAGGTGATGTAGGGCTCCCCCAGCGCCTCGAAGATTTCGGGCGCAAAGCCGGGGCCGTCGTCGGACACCGCGATGCGCAGATACTGGTCGTCCCAGTCGGCACGTACATCCACCAGGGAATGGGCGAAGTCGGCGGCATTCTCGATAATGTTTCCCAGCCCGTGCAGCAGCTCCGGCGCCCGCCACACCTGGGGCGCCGCGCCGTCCCCCTTGGATGTGATAGGCGGCGGGGTAACAGTGACGCGGATTTCCAGATCCTCGCCGCGATGGGGCGCGGCGATGTCATCCAGCAGCGCCCCCAGCGGCAGCCGCGCGGTGGCGCCCAGCAGCGCCTCTTCGGGATTGGCCAGCCGGGCGATGATGGTCCGGCAGCGTTCGGCCTGGGCGCGCAGTAGCCGAACATCCTCGATCTCGGTGGAGTTTTCCGGCAGGGCGCGTTCCAGTTCGCGCGCCACCACGGCGATGGTACCCAAGGGCGTGCCCAGTTCATGCGCCGCCGCCGTGGCCAGCGCGCCCAGCGCCGCCAGGCGATGCTCGCGCGACAAAGCCAGCTGGGTGGCGGCGAGGCCCGCCGACATGCGCGCCGATTCACTGGCGATGCGCCAGGCATAGACCGAGGTGAAGCCGATGCCGATCACCAGCGCCGTCCAGATGCCCGCCTGGTAAAGCTGCGGCAGCAGCAGGATATCGCCTTCCGGCCAGGGCAGCGGACGATGCTCGATGGCGATCACCGACACCGAGGCAAAGGCGATGAAGGCCAGGATCAGCACATTGCCGAGATTGAGAGTGGCGGCGGCGATCACCACCGGCCCCACGAACATCAGGGCGAAGGGATTGGCGATGCCGCCGGTCAGATAAAGCAGCGCCGCCAGCTGCAGCACGTCGAAGGCCAGGTATAACGTCGCTTCGCGGTTGGCTAGGCGGTGTGTGGGCGGATAGCGCAGCGCCAGCACTATGTTAAGCGCGGCGCTGACCGCGATGGCGACGACGCAATAAACGATCGGCAACGGATATCCCAGCGCGAAATAGACCAGGAACAGGGCGACCGACTGGCCGACAACCGCCAACCAGCGCAGGTTGGACAAGGTGCGCAGCCGCACCCTTCCGCCGCCGCCCGCGCCTTGCGCAAAGCCCCGGGTCATTTCCTTGCGCGCCAATGGATACTTCCCTGAACGGACGATCCGGATTAGAGCATGGCAAGGCTATCGGAAAAAGCATGCTGCGTAACAAGCCCGTCCTGATCCCCTATTTGTTGCTGGTCGCCGCGATGGCCGGCGGCCTGCTGTGGTACCAAAGCGCGCGCCAGCCGGAACTGGGCCGCGTGGTCTCAACCGGCAAGATGGATGTGGGCGGGCCATTCCGCCTGACCGACCATACCGGCAACCCGCGCGGCGATACGGATTTTCGCGGCCGCTACATGCTGATCTATTTCGGTTTCACCTTCTGTCCCGATGTCTGCCCCACCACCCTAGCGGTGATGGCGGACGCCCTGGACAAGTTGGGCGCCGATGCAAAACAGGTGGTGCCGGTCTTCATCACCATCGATCCGGAACGCGACACAACCAAGGTGCTGGCCGACTATATGAAAGCCTTCGGGCCCAATTTCGTGGGCCTGACCGGCAGCGTGGCACAGATAAAGGATGTCGAGAAAAAATTCCGCGTCTATGCCGTCAAGCGGCAGCTGGAAGGATCACAGGACAAGGATGCCGGTTACGGCGTCGATCATTCCAACGTGTTGTATCTGGTGGGTCCCGACGGCAAGACCGTCAACTTCTATAGCGAAGCGATTTCGCCTGACGATCTGGCCAAAGATTTAAAGCAGAAAATTTAAAGCGCCTTGGGCAGCGGCAGATTGTTCTGCGCACACGCAGCGATAAGCGTGTTGTGCATCAGGCAGACAATGGTCATGGCGCCGACACCGCCCGGCACCGGTGTGATTGCGCCCGCGACCTCTTTCGCCACTGCATAATCCACATCACCGACCAGCTTGTATTTTCCTTCGCCCGCATCGACGCGGTTGATGCCGACATCGATCACCACCGCGCCCGGCTTGACCCAATCACCCTTGACAAATTCGGGCTTACCGATGGCCGCCACCAGGATGTCGGCACGGCGCGCAAGTCCCGGCAGATCCTTTGAGCGCGAATGCGCCATGGTCACGGTGGCGTTGGCCGCCAGCAGCAATTGCGCCGCCGGCTTGCCGAACAAGAGCGAGCGGCCGATCACCAGTGCTTCCTTGCCCGCGATGTCGCCGGCATATTCCTTGAGCAGCAGCATCACGCCCGACGGGGTGCAGGACACAAGATGGGCGCGGCCTGACAGCAGCAGGCCGGCATTGGTCGGAGTTAGCGCGTCAACATCCTTGGCGGGGTCCAGCGCATCCAGCACAGAGGCTTCGTCCAGATGCTTGGGCAGCGGCAACTGCACTAGGATGCCATGCACCGATTTGTCGGCCGACAGCGCCTTCACATGTGCAATCAGTTCGTCCTGCGCCACGTCGGCGGGCAGTTCGACATGCACCGACTTGAAGCCGATGGCCTCCGCCGTCTTGCGCTTGTTGCGGACATAGACTTCCGAGGCCGGGTCGCTGCCGACCAGAACGGTGGCCAAGCCCGGCTGCAGATTGTGCTGGGCTTTGATATCAGCGGCATAGGCGGCGATCTTGTCATGCAGCTTCGCGGCACTGGCCTTGCCGTCAATGACCTTGGCCGTCATGGCTTAAAGCTCGTAACGGTAAGATGCCCAGCGGATCGTATATTGCAGAAACCAGATGATCACGAAGGCGACGATGGGCGACAGGTCCAGCCCGCCCATCGCGGGCAGAATGCGGCGGATGGGCGCCAGCACCGGCTCGGTCAGCACCAGCAGGATACGCAGTAGGCTGCGGACGAAATTGTTATGGACATTGATGACATTGAAGGCGGTCAGCCAGCTCACGATCACCGCGGCAATCAGGATCCATTTGTAGATTTCCAGAATCTGGATCAGCAGGGCGGCGATGGGGTTCATCATGTCTCTATCTCTATGGCCTATCGGTTTGTTACGTGAGGTTCCACCTTGTAACGGGCGGAACTTGGTCCGAAAAGCCCGAAAATCCGGGCTGCTTGACAGGGGAAAGCCCTGATCCCTACAAACCCCGCCTTGCCCACAGCATTCGGGCGACCGGTTCGGGGCTGTAGCTCAGTTGGGAGAGCGCCTCGTTCGCAATGAGGAGGTCAGCGGTTCGATTCCGCTCAGCTCCACCATCCTTTTTCGGGATGGAGCACCGAACCGACCTAGTTTTCCCGTGTACGTCCCCCTCCAGACCGCATTCGCCACATCGTTGGCGATAAGCAGGCTGCCATCCCCGGCCACCGCCTGGCCGGCGGGCCGGGATATCTCGTCGGGGCCGTTGCCCATCCCGGTCGTGGCATAGGGCCCGGCCAGGCTGGCGGGGGAAACCTGGAACTTCTGCCCGGGCTGGTCGGCCGCCAAAGCGGCGCCCGAACACAGCAAAGCCCCGGATACGGCGGAGATCATCAGGCCACGTCTGGTCATTTTGTGTCTCCCGTTAAATTTCGATTTACCAATCCGGCGCTTACTGGCGCCATGATGCGCGCACTGCTGACAGCTCTGGTTCTTGTCACCCTGACCATCCTGCCGGGACGGGCGGTGGAGCATGGTGAGAAAGCGCAAAAGCACCGGAGCACACAACCACTCAGTCCAAGAGCTACATCATGGTGGACCCAATCTACACCACCATCGTGACCGACAATCGCGCCGCCGGAATGCTGATGGTGGGCGCGGGCATCGATGTGCCCGACGAACATATGCGCGATATCGTGGCCCGCTCGCTGCCGGTTCTGCGCGATGCCTATATCCGCAACCTGATGGCCTTCACCGCCAGTATGGTGCGCACCGACGCCCAGCCGGATGTCGGGATGATCGCGCGCAGGCCCAACCTGCTGAACATCGAAGGCGAGATTCGCAGCGTCACCTATCTTGTGTGCGGCGTGCGCGGACTGGCGGGCCTGGCAGCGGCCTACAAGGACGATGCCGCCGGTTTCACCCGGCTGATGCAGAAAGTGCTGACGCCGCTGATCGACCAGGCGCTGGCGCATGGCGGCACCATTGACCGGCTGACCGCCGATGGCTTTGCCGCCTTCTGGAAAGCACCGCTGGATGACACCGACCATGCACTGCATGCCTGCGAGGCGGCGAACAGCATGGCGATCATGTCGGCGCGCGTCAACGAAGCACTGGCGCAGGATTATTACGGCGAGGATGCGCCGCCGCTGGTGGAGATCGGCGTCGGCGTCGCCACCGGCCGGGTGATCGCGGGCGGCTTTGGCGGCTATGGCCGCATGGGCTACAGCGTCAATGGCGGCGCGGTGGAGATGGCGGGCCGAATCCAGACCCTGTCGCACCAGTATGGCCCGGCGCTGATCGTGAGCGGTGATACCAAGCGCGCCGCCGAACGCGACTTTGCCTTTCTGGAAATCGACACCATCGCGGCGGCTCAGAGAGATCCGCCTACCACCCTGTTCGCCATCATGGGCAGTTCGGTATCGCGCGCCTCACCGAAATTCCGCGCCCTGACGGTGTTCCACGATCATATCTTCCAGGCCATCCGCAAGCAGCAATGGCAGATGGTGCGCGACCTGATCGCGCAATGCCGCCGCCTGTCGGGCGCCAGCCAGAAACTCTACGACCTGCACCTGACGCGGATTGCATATTTTGAAAAGCATCCGCCTGGTGAGAATTGGGACGGGGCTTTTAGGCCTATTCTGGAATAGTCGCCAAACCGTAATGCGCCGCCGGTGTGCCGGTCAGCGCCGCCCACATCTGGTCGCCCCAAGAGAAATGCCACCATTCGTCAGGATGGCCGGCAAAGCCCTCTTCCACCATCAGCCAGTGCAACAGTCGGCGGTTAGCGCGCGCTTCCTGGTCGGAGAAGGAAAAGTTTTCGGGCGCGAGGATTTCAAACCTGTCGCGATGCGCCAGGGCGGTGACATCGTCGAACAGCGACCCCATCCACAGCGTCTCGCCATTCTTCCATCGTAGCGTCAGGTCCACCGCCGCCGCGGTGGCGTGGGGCGCGGGCGAGTCCGGATTGTCGGTGGGCGCGGCCCAGTAACGTTCGACCTCTTCGGTCAGCGCCGCGCCAGACAGCGCGCTGCCGCGCCGCGCCAGTTCCTGCGGCATCCAGACATCGTGAAAATAGGCCTGCACCGCGCGCGGGCGCCATGCATCAAACAGGAAAAGTTCCAGCCCGAACGGCCCAAGGCGCGCATTGAGAGCGGCCAGTTTCTCCGCCACCGTCCGGCGCAACCACAATTTGTCAGTGGCCCCGTCCACCCGCTGCCAGTAGGGCGGGTTGCGGGTGCCCGCATAGAAATTCGCGCCCGCCAGTCCTGCGTCACGGGCCTCCACCACAGCGTCCCCGAACAGGTCATTGCTAGATGTAATCGCGATGCGCTGGCGAAAGCCCTTGCGCGCCGCGCGCGCGCCGGCGAGATCGCCGATGGGACGGTTTCGCAACGCTTCCAGTGGGCCAAAGGCGGACATGGCGCTAGAGTAGAAGGATGTCCGCCGATCTCAAAGACTATCGCGCCGCGCGCAAAGCCTTCATCGCTGCCTGCGAAGCGGCGGGTGTGGATGCCATCGCACGGGTCCATCCCATTCGGGGGAGGGACGGCAAGCCGCTGTTCATGGATGCCGCAGCTCTGGGGCCGCGCCTGGCGCAAAAGGCGTTGATGGTGCTGGCCCATGACCTGCCTGGCTCTGCGGTGCTGACCGGATTGATGCGCCAGAAGGTCACGCCGCCCGGCGATGCCCGGCTGGTGCTGGTGCATGCCCCCGATCCCGCCGCCTTTGCGGGCATGACCGGGGATGGCCCCTGGCTGCTGACCAGCTTGTCCGCGGTCGCGACAGAGGATCTTTCGAAAGTGGCAAAGCTCCGGGTGCTGAACCTGAATGGTGGGGGCAGCCTTCTGGCGGCGGCCCTGCCGGGCGCCACAATCCTCGCCTTGCCGGCCAAGAATATCGTGGCCGCCCGGGACAAAATCCTGGCCGAACTCGTCGCGCTTTAGCTTTTTGACCCGTTGGGATATAGGACCGGACAGGCCACGCACCCGTAGCTCAGCTGGATAGAGTGTCGCCCTCCGAAGGCGAAGGTCGCAGGTTCGAATCCTGCCGGGTGCGCCACTTTTCCTTAGCGCGCAAAGGCGTGCTTAGGAAAAGTGAACGCCGCGCCGAGCGGCAAAGCCGCGAGGGCGGCCGCCAGCTGAGCCTGCACAGCAGGCAAGGACCGCTTCCGACGCAAGCGTCTCTCCACATTGCACCGCCATCGCTCAGCCGCCACTATCCGCCCCCATGCTTCTTCTCGAACTTCCCATCGCCTTTGGCCTGCTCTCGGTCACCGCCGCATCGTGCGCGAACTGGACCTGGAAGATTCCCGCCTGCGCCACGCGTTGCATAGCGGCGTGACGCGGGCGCTTTAACCTCCCGGTGTCCACGCCCGCGAACAGCTAACCTGAATTGAAAAGCCCGCCCATTGGCGCGGGCTTTTTTACTTCTTCTCGTCGGGCTTGAAGTCCAACGCGCAACCATTGGTGCAATAGCGCAGGCCGGTGGGCCCAGGCCCGTCATTGAAGACATGGCCAAGATGGCCGCCGCATTGGGCGCAATGAAACTCTGTGCGGACCATGCCGTGGCTGCTGTCGGTGGTGGTTTTCACTGCCCCCGGCAAGGTGTCGTAAAAACTTGGCCAGCCGGTGCCGCTTTCGAATTTGGTGCCGGCATCGAACAATTCGGCACCGCAGCCGGCGCACTGAAATTCGCCGGGGCGCTTTTCATGGTTCAGCGGGCTGGAACCGGGGCGTTCGGTGCCATGCTCGCGCAGCACGCGATGCTGTTCGGGTGTCAGGTTTTTTGTCTCACTCATGAGGTTTCCTTCCTTTCCCCATTACGCCGGAACCGGCGAAAAGTTACGGCCGTCTCACGGATTTGAGGCGACGACCATCCGCAGCATGGCGCTGAGCCGCCCGGTATTGCCGAAGGCAAAGCCCGCGTCATAGATCACGTCGTCCACTTTCCAGCCCTGCGGGGTGTTGGTCAAAAGCACCGTATCGCTCCAGTTCGCAGGCTTGACCGGCGGCCGACCCGCGACAGGAGGAGACACGTGCGTCAGTGCCACCGGGCAGCGGGCGGCGGCAGCGTCGCCCTGGCAGGTGCCGACCTTCCAGCCCGTGGCGCCTTCGAACAGGGAGGAGAATATATCGCCTTCCAGCATGGGCGGCACCGCGTTCTTCACCTTGGCGGTGAGGCGGCGCTGGGCGGCGGCGGCATCGGCAAGCTGCTTGTTGAGGCGCGGGGACAGCACGGCGGAATAACGCAGGCGCGCGGCGGCATCGGGAATGCCGCCGCCCTTGCCCACCTGCGGGCCATACACCGCATAGAATGCATTCGCCGGCGCGGCCGGATCGCCAGTCGCCGGTGTCATAGGCGCTTGCGCGATGACGGGCGTGGCCAGCATCAGGGCGAGGAAAAAGACAGCCTGCTTCATTTCTTGAGCGCGTCGCGGATCTCGCGCAGCAGAAGAACATCTTCCGGCGTCGCCGCCGCTTCGGCGGGCTTGGGCGCGGAAAGTTTGTTGATCTGCCGGATCAGCAGGAAGAGCGCAAAGGCGACGATCATGAAATTGATCACCGCATTGACGAAAAGTCCGTAATTGATGGTGACGGCCTTGGCGGCCTTGGCGGCGGCCAATGTGTCGGCAGTCTCACCTTTCAGGACCCAGAAGAAGTTGGAGAAATCCACCCCGCCCAGCGCCAGCCCGATGGGCGGCATGATGATGTCGTTGACCAGCGAATTGATGATGCCGGTGAAGGATGCGCCGATAATCACGCCGATCGCGAGATCCAGCACGTTGCCGCGCATGGCGAATTTCTTGAATTCCTCGAACATCACTATCTCTCCGTAATATGCCCGCAGGCTAATCGCGCGGCGGGTCGTCAACAAGACTGCGCGGTATGGCGAGATAGACCATGGCCACGCCCGTGCCCAGCAGCGCGCCCAGCGTGTTGGCGGCCTGGGTCAGCCATTCCGCGCCGCGCCCCACCATGCCCTGGACGATCTCCAGCGACCCGCCCATTGCGAGAAGGCCCAGCAATATCCAGATCTGCCTGCCTCGCCGCCCCCATCCCAGGGTGGCCAGCAAGGCCATGCCGAAATAAGCGATGAAATGCTGCGCCTTATCCCACTGGTTTTCGGCGGCGGGCGGCGGGTGCGGCGTCAGCTGGCCCCATATCACCACCACGACCGCCGGCCAGAACAGCCACAGCCCCGCGAGGCGCACCCATGGCAGAAATAGTCCGCGAAAGAACATGGCTGCGGCATAGCGCAAAAGCCGTGTCCCGTCCGCCTGAGAGTTTTTCGATTTCAAGTCAGAACAGGTGAATTGAAATCTCGCATCACGCCAAGCCAGAGCCGGCACGTAAGTTAGTGAGAACCGGTCTGCCGTCGGCGCCCTTGTCGGAATCAAGGCGCCCAAACCGGCTCATGCGGGGACACACAATCGCGCGGCTGGGCCTTTCATGGGCGTTTCTATTTATCTGTATGTTTTTAAACGATTATATTGCGGTTGCGGGGCGGCCATACCTGATTTGGCGCAAAGCGGGCGACCAGGGGCGGCACGCCTTGGACAGGCACGGCCAGGCCGGGGGCAGAAAAACCCGCGCGCGGCTTGATTTCCCGCAGATTTTCCTCTTAAACGCGCCCCTCTTGGGTGGCCCGGCCGGACATGCCGTGGCGGCCCCAAATGCGACCCCCGTGCGCAGCAGCGTACATCCACCAAGGGGGACCGGATTCGTCCGGGTGCCGTGAAGGATAGCAAAATGTCCAAGATGAAGACCAAATCGGGCGCTAAAAAGCGCTTCAAGATTACCAAGAGCGGCAAGATCAAGACGCATCAGGTCGGCAAGCGCCATCGCCTGATCAACAACTCGCCCGCTCGCACCCGCGATCTGCGCGGCATGGACCTCCTGTCCAAGTCTGAAACCCAGCGCGTGAAGCGCTGGATGCCCTATGGCGGAGGAATCTAACCATGAGCCGTTCACCCCGCGCCGTACCGTCCCGCGCCCGCCGCAACAAGGTCCTGAAGCAAGCCAAGGGCATGCGTGGCCGCCGCAAGAACAACATCACCACGGCCAATGCCGCGGTCGATAAGTCGCTGCAGCACAACTATATTGGCCGCAAGGAGCGCAAGCGCAACTTCCGCGCCTTGTGGATCCAGCGCATCAACGCGGCCGTGCGCGAGCATGGCATCACCTACAGCCGATTTATCGCCGGGCTCGCCGGGGCTGGCATCGAGATCGACCGCAAGGTTCTGTCCGATCTGGCCATCCACGAGCCCACTGCGTTCAAGGCTCTGGTGGATCAGGCGTCTAAGGCTTAATCCAAACTCTATCGGAGCAGATCGCAGGGCGCACGGCCCTGCGATATTTTTCCACCCGGAGTCTGCATGGCCGACATCGCGTCCCTTCAGTCCGAGATTCTCGCAACTGTAGCCGGCGCCGCTGATGAAGCGGCGCTGGAAGCTGTGCGCGTTGCCACGCTGGGCAAGAAGGGATCGGTCAGCGCGTTGCTGGCCACCATGGGCAGCCTCTCGCCCGACGAGCGTAAGTTCCAGGGGCCGAAGTTCAACGGCCTGCGCGATGCGGTGACGGAAGCCATCACGGCGCGCAAAGTCCGGCTTGCCGATGCGGCGCTGGATGCGCGGCTGGCCTCCGAGACCCTCGACGTCACCCTGCCCTCCCGCTTTGAGAATAGCGGCACGGTGCATCCCATCAGTCAGGTGCTGGAAGAAGTCGTCGCCATCTTCGCCGAGCTGGGCTTTGGCGTCGCCGAAGGCCCGGATGTGGAATTCGACGATTACAATTTCACCAGGCTGAACATTCCGCCCGATCATCCCGCCCGCCAGATGCAGGACACGTTCTATGTCGCAGCGCAGGCGGATGGCGACAGCCATGTGCTGCGCACCCACACCTCTCCGGTGCAGGTGCGCACCATGCTGAACGCCAAGCCGCCAATCAGGGTTATTTCGCCGGGCCGCACCTATCGCGTAGATTCCGACGCCACCCATTCGCCCATGTTCCACCAGGTCGAGGCGCTGGTGGTGGATGAAGGCATTCACCTGGGCCATCTGAAATGGACGGTCGAGCAGTTCTGCAAGGCCTTCTTCGAGATCGACCAGATCGAGCTGCGCGCGCGCCCTTCCTTCTTTCCCTTCACCGAACCCAGCCTGGAATGGGACATGCGCTGCGACCGCCGCACACCGGGCAAGATTACGTTTGGCACCGGCAATGACTGGCTGGAGCTGGGCGGCTCGGGAATGGTTCATCGCAAGGTGCTGGAAAATTGCGGCATCGACCCGACCAAGTATCAGGGCTTTGCCTTCGGCTTCGGCCTCGACCGCATGGCGATGCTGAAATACGGCATGCCCGATATCCGCAGCTTCTTTGAATCGGACCTGCGCTGGCTGAAACATTACGGCTTTCAGCCGCTGGACATTCCCACCCTTGATGGTGGACTGAGCCGATGAAATTCACCCTCTCCTGGTTGAAAGAACATCTGGATACCGATGCCGATGCCGCCAAGATCGGCGAAAAGCTGACCAGCATTGGGCTGGAAGTGGAAAGCATCACCGATCCGGGCGCAGCGCTGAAGAATTTCGTGGTCGGCGAAGTCATCACCGCCGACAGGCATCCCAATGCCGACAAGCTGCGGCTTTGCACGGTCAGCGATGGCAAGGACACGTTGCAGATCGTCTGCGGCGCCCCCAATGCGCGGGCCGGCATCAAGGTGGTCCTGGCGCGGCCCGGCACAGTCATTCCCGCCAGCGGCGATGTGCTGAAGCTGGGCAATATCCGCGGCGTGGAATCGCGCGGCATGATGTGCAGCGCCCGCGAACTGCTGCTGGGCGAAGATCATGACGGCATCATCGAACTAAAGGCCGGTGCCATGGTCGGTGCACCGGTCGCGGCGGCGCTGGAAGAGGCGGGGTTGCTGGCCAACGATCCTCTGTTCGATGTCTCCATCACCCCCAATCGCGGTGACGCGGCTTCGGTGTTCGGCATCGCCCGCGACCTGGCCGCCAGCGGGTTGGGCACGCTGAAGGCCGAGAAGATCCAGCCGGTGGCGGGAAAGTTCCCCTCATCCAAAAAGATCACTCTGGATTTCACGCCCGAGAACAAGAATGCCTGCCCGATTTTCGCGGGCCGCCTGATCCGCGGCGTCAAGAACGGCCCCGCGCCCCAATGGGTGCAGGACCGATTGAAGAGCGTGGGTATGAAATCCATTTCCGCGCTGGTGGACGCCACCAACCTAATTTCGCAGGACCGGGGTCGCCCGCTGCATGTGTTCGACGCCGACAAGCTGTCCGGCAACCTGCATGCCCGCATGGCCATCGATCATGAGCGGGTTCTGGCGCTGGATGAAAAGACCTATGTGCTGGATCCGGACACCATCGTCATTGCCGATGACAGTTTCGCGCGCGGCATAGCCGGCGTCATGGGTGGGATGGACACCGGCAGTTTCGGCGACACGGTGAATGTCTTCATCGAATCCGCCTGGTTCGATCCGGCCCACATCGCCCGCACAGGTCGCAAGCAGGCCATCATTTCCGACGCCCGCTATCGTTTCGAGCGCGGCGTCGATCCGCAATTTGTGCTGCCGGGGCTGGAGCTTTGCACCCAGTACATATTGGAATGGTGCGGCGGCGAAGCCTCCAATGTGGTGATCGCAGGCGAACTGCCGCCGCCGCACAAGCCAATCCCCTTCGATCCCGCCTTTGTGCAGAAGCTGGGCGGCATCACCGTGCCGCAAGGCGAAATCAAGCGCATCCTGGAAGCACTGGGCTTTGTCGTCGACAGCAACTGGCTGGTGGTGCCGCCGAGCTGGCGCCATGACGTGGACGGTCCCGCCGACCTGGTGGAAGAAGTGGTGCGCATCCATGGCCTGCAGGGCGTCACTTCGGTGCCTCTGCCGCGAACCAGCGGCGTGGCCGCGCCGGTCCTGTCCAAGGCCCAGCGCCGCACCCGCACCGCGCGCCGGGCGCTGGCGGCGCGCGGTTTCAATGAGACCGTGTCTTTCTCCTTCATCTCCCGCGATCAGGCCAAATTGTTCGGCGGTGGCGACGATGCCCGCCAGCTTTCCAATCCCATCGCCTCGGACCTTGATGCGCTGCGTCCGTCGGTGCTGCCGTCGCTGCTGGCGGCGGCTTCGCGCAATGCGGCGCGCGGCTCCGCCAATCTGCAATTATTCGAAATCGGCGCGGCTTTCGACAGCGGCGTACCGGGTGAACAGAAAAATGTCGCCGCCGCTATTCGTGCCGGCACCGGTGAGCGGCACTGGCAAAAGAGCGATGTGGCAAGCGGGCTGTTTGCCGCAAAGACCGACCTGCTGGCGGCCCTGGAAGCCATTACCGGCGCGCCCATGTCGGCGCCCATCACCCAGGGCGGTCCCGGCTGGTATCATCCGGGCCGCAGCGGCACCATCACCATGGGCCCCAAAGTGATCGCCCAGTTCGGCGAGATTCATCCCAAGGTGCTGGCCGCATTCGACCTCAAGGGTCCGGCCGCCGGATTTGAAATCTTCCTCGACGCCATTCCCGACGCCAAATCCAAGGGCAAGGCCAAGCCGCTGTTCTTGCCCTCGCCCTATCAGGCCATCGAACGCGACTTCGCCTTTGTGGTGGACGCCAAGCTTGCGGCGAGCGAGATCGTCAAGGCGGTAAAGCTGGCCGACCGCAACCTGATCGACGGCGTCACGGTGTTCGACGTTTATGAAGGCAAGGGCGTGCCAGACGGCAAGAAGTCAGTGGCAGTGGCGGTGCGCATCCAGCCAAAAGATGCCACGCTGACCGAGGCCGAGATCGACGCCCTGGCGCAGAAGATCGTCGCCGCGACGATCAAGCTGGGCGCGACGCTGCGCGCCTAACTTACTTGTCATTCCCGCGAAAGCGGGAAGCCAACTTCATGCCACGGCGCCCGTACAAAAAAGTTGGATTCCCGCTTTCGCGGGAATGACAAGTGCTAATGGCCCGGTCAAGTGAACACCAAGAGTTTCGGCGACGCGCCGATTTCCTTGGCCAGCTTTTCAAACTCGGCTTTGGCGCGCGGATTGGAACGCTGGTGGCGTTCGGCGAAAATCATTTCATTCTTCTGGGTGTGTTCAAAACCGGTGAATTCCGTCACCCGCACCTTGTAGCCATGCGCTTCTAGGAAAAGCCCGCGCAGCACGTTTGTCAGGTGCGAACCAAGCTCGCGCCGATGCACGCCGTGCCGCCATAACTGATCGAGCGGCCCCTTCACGCTTTCCAGTTCGCGCGCCACTTCCGCTTGGCAGCAGGGCACCAGCGCCACGAACTTCGCCTCATGCTTGAGCGCGAACAAAATCGCTTCGTCGGTGGCGGTGTCGCAGGCATGCAGCGCCGTGACAATGTCCACCGCGCCCATCGCGGCTTCCGCGATCTTGCCTTCCACGAAATCCATGCGGTCGAAACCGCTCTCAGCGGCAATCTTCTTGGCGGTCTCGATCAGCTCAGGCCGCGCTTCCACCGCGATCGCCTTGCCGCGCCCGGCGGGCGCGAAATACAGGTCGTAGAGAATGAAACCCAGATAGGATTTGCCCGCACCCAGATCGGCCAGCACCGGCTGGTCCTTTTCGTTCAGTGCGGCGTCGATCGCGGGCTTTATCAGCTGCGCCAGGTGCTGCACCTGCTTTAGCTTGCGGCGTGAATCCGCGTTCAGCCCGCCATTGTGGGTGAGGATGTGCAGCGCCTTCAGAAGCGGCTGCGATTGGCCGGGCCAGAGGTCGCTCGCAACGCTCGCTCCCTTTTTCGTTTGGTCGCTCCAGGCAACCGCATTATCAGTCTTTTTCATCTGTGGAAGCCGGTCAAGAAATGGGAGACTCCGTGATAATAGTTGTAAGCGCGGATCTTCCAGTAATCCATCTGCGCCCATTCTTTCGGCGGCGTCAGGTTGTTCCAGTCCGCAGAAAGACTCTTCTCGATCTCATTGGCCATATAGATGCGCCGTCGCCCCTGCCAGTAATGCAGGAAGGTGTCCTTCACCTCCGCCACCGGAATCTGGCTCAACCGCAGCACTTCGCTGAGGGCGAACTGTTCCAGGGTGGGGAATTTCTTGGCCCGGCCGATCATGGCGTCGATGAAGGCCAGGGTGTCTTCCATCACCGGCACATGCACCGGCGATACCCCGATCAGTCCCGAATTGAACATCCAGCTTTGCGCCACGTCATAGTGATAGCGCCCCAGATGCGGCAGGCGGGTGCGAAAGCCCTTCAGGGGCGGGAAAGGGTCCATCAGCTCAAAGCCGTTCATCACCACCGCCGCCTTGGTCACCGACCAGTTTTCCTGCGGCGCCATCTTTTGCGTAACCTCGGCATGAAAGCCGGGCCGGATGATGGAGTCGGAATCCACAAAACAGACCGGCCCCGCAAAGCGGGTCAGGGCGTCCAGCACCACGGCTGGCTTGATGCGGTGATGGTAAAGCCCCTCGCCCGACCAGCCCGGAATTTGATCTGATATGTCCACCACCTCGACCGGCCAGCGGGCATAGACGGTGGGGGCGTCAGTATAGATGACGAGCCGGGCGGCCGCCGTCTCGCCCAGTTCCGCGCGCAGGGAAATCAGGCTGTAGCGCAGCTCCCGCCGGTATTTCGGCTGGCCGCCATAGTCGAGATAAAGGTAGTGCAACATAGCGCGGTTATAGCCGGAAAAGGCGTTGGAATGGGGGGCCGCAGTCTGCTAGACCCCGGCCGGCCTCATGTAGCGAAGCGATAGGCCTTTAAAAGAGCCAAATGCCCGACCTGTCCAAAATCCGCAACTTTTCCATCGTCGCCCATATCGACCATGGCAAGTCCACCCTGGCCGACCGGCTGATCCAGTTCACTGGCACCGTCTCCAGCCGCGAGATGACCAACCAGATCCTGGATTCGATGGATATCGAGCGGGAGCGCGGCATCACCATCAAGGCCCAGACCGTCCGGCTCGACTACAAGGCTGCCGATGGCGAGATGTATGTCCTGAACCTGATGGACACGCCGGGCCATGTCGACTTCGGCTATGAGGTCAGCCGCTGCCTGGCCGCCTGCGAAGGCGCGCTGCTGGTGGTCGACGCCAGCCAGGGCGTGGAAGCCCAGACCTTGGCCAATGTCTATCAGGCGATTGATGCCGGATTGGACATCGTGCCGGTCCTCAACAAGATCGACCTGCCCGCCGCCGAGCCGGAGCGGGTCAAGAGCCAGATCGAGGATGTGATCGGCATTGACGCCAGCGAGGCGATTGCGATTTCCGCCAAGACCGGCATCGGCATCGAGCTGGTGCTGGAAGCGGTGGTCAAACGCCTGCCCCCGCCCAAGGGTGAGCTCAACGCACCGCTGAAGGCGCTGCTGATCGATTCCTATTACGACGCCTATCTGGGCGTGGTGGTTCTGGTGCGCATCATCGATGGCGAGATCAGGAAGGGCCAGAAGGTCCGCATGATGGCCGCCGATGCGGTCTATCAGGTGGAGCAGATCGGCGTCTTCAAGCCCAAGAAGGTCGGCGTCGAAAAGCTGGGCCCGGGCGAAGTCGGCTACATCACCGCCCAGATCAAGCAGGTCGCCGACACCAAGGTAGGCGACACCATCACCGACGAGCGCAAGGGAACCGCCCAAGCCCTGCCCGGCTTCAAGGCGGCGCAGCAAGTGGTGTTTTGCGGGCTGTTCCCGGTGGACGCCGCTTTGTTCGAAGATTTGCGCGAAGCGCTGGGCAGGCTGCATCTCAATGACGCCAGCTTTACTTACGAAACCGAAAGCAGCGCGGCGCTGGGCTTTGGCTTCCGCTGCGGCTTTCTGGGTTTGCTGCATCTGGAAATCGTGCGCGAACGGCTGGAGCGCGAATTCAATCTCGACCTGATCACCACCGCGCCGAGCGTGATCTATCACATCTACATGAACGACGGCACGATGAAGGAATTGCACAATCCGGCCGACATGCCGGATGTCACCTACATCAACCGCATCGAAGAGCCCTGGATCAAGGCCACGGTGCTGGTGCCGGATGAGTATCTGGGCAGCGTGCTCAAGCTGTGCGAGGACCGGCGCGGACGCCAGGTCGAGCTCACCTATGCGGGCAACCGCGCCATGGTGATCTATATGCTGCCGCTGAACGAAGTGGTGTTCGACTTCTACGACCGCCTGAAAAGCGTGTCGCGCGGCTATGCCAGCTTCGACTATCATATCGAGAAGTACGAAGAAGGCGACCTAGTGAAAATGTCCATCCTGGTCAATGACGACCCGGTGGATGCGCTGAGCATGATCGTCAACCGCCAGCGCGCCGAAGGCCGGGGCCGGGCGATGTGCGAAAAGCTTAAAGACCTGATCCCGCGCCACATGTTCAAGATTCCGATCCAGGCGGCCATCGGCGGCAAGGTGATCGCGCGCGAAACCCTTTCGGCGCTGCGCAAAGACGTGACCGCGAAATGCTATGGCGGCGACATCAGCCGCAAGCGCAAGCTCCTCGACAAGCAGAAAGAGGGCAAGAAGAAGATGCGCCAGTTCGGCAAGGTGGAGATTCCGCAGGAAGCCTTCATCGCGGCCCTCAAGATGGACGACAACTAGGTCGTTTCCTCGTAAGCATGACCGCCATCTAAGACTCCGAGCTCTGGTAGCCACGGCGTCATACCCTCCACGACTACTTCGTCTTTGTAGACGGCGTAATAATCTTTCACCCGCGTGAAACGCTCGCCATACTGTTTGCAGAAAGTGCAGCGGACGCGTTCGTCTTTGCTTAGAGCGCTATTTAAAGCGCGGCCTTCTTTAGGGAATTTCAACGGATGAGCCGTGCCCAACACATAGAGATATTTTCTTTTTCAATTGAACTGTCGGCGAGAAAAAAGAAATCTTTGAAAACTGAATTCTGCCGAATTGATTCCGACACGCCTTGCCACTGAATGAATTTGAATTCAGCTGCACGACGGTCTGTTTCCAAGTCGAAGGCGCGGCCTGTATTTCCAGCGCCTAGGGATGCATATTCGATATATTCTCTACCTTCAAAAATCTTCGGTAAGCAGAGAAAAATTCCTAGTGCGTGTATCACCACATCAATTTGCCCAGACAGTCTTTTCATCTCCCCTGCGGCTGCCAACACATTTTTCGATGCGCGTGCTTCCGTCAAAAATGAAGAGCGGTTTGGGAGGCCTATTCCTTTTATTTGGTTTTCAATCTGCGAGATCGGCCACTTTAAATTCTCGCCGCGACCCCCGCGTAATAACGCAATAACGTCCGCTGGATCGAGTTGGGGCACCTCGCCTCCCTAAGTTTATTAACACAGTGAACCATTCTGTTCGGGTGTGCGCATTAACCACGACCGTTAACGCCGCGTGATTGACACCAGCGCCTGCGCTAACCAAGCGCGATGCGCTTTTCCTTCCGCAAAGAACCCGCCCCGCGCTGGCTGGATAGTGCCAACCTGCACTGGACGCTTGAAGGGCCGTTGTTTTACGGCTCCGTCTTTGCCTCCGACGAGTCCTTCGGCAGCTTCCCGAAGGCCGATGTGCCGGAGCGCTAACGCCGGTCAACCCGGCCGCCAATACCAACCGCGCGCCGCGCCTGCTGCTGATCCGCCTTGGCGTCGGGCTGGCGCACGGTTTTGGTTTCTACATGCTGCTGCAACTACGCGTGGCGGGCGTCTGGCCGCACAGCGATCCCTATCTTTTTGCTGCGCTGTCGCCGGCTGGCCTGTTTGCACCCATTGTCCTGCTGGAAGCGCTT
>CAMAPL010000023.1 GCA_945860165.1 Rhizobium sp. Q54 | reverse complement strand
GATGTCGGCGCGTGCCACCCCCATCTCGCCTTTGAATTCGGACTGGCGGATCACCAGGTCGGACAGATTGCGTTTGTTCATGGGCCAGCTCCCGTCGGGAAGAATACTTGCGAAAATATCAGCATGCAGGCGCAGGTCAGCACAAGCAGCACTCCGGCCCAGAGTATCACACTGTTATACCAGCGGTCGCCCAGCCCCTGGGTAAGGGTGTCGCGCGAATTCCAGAACGTTATAGGGTCCGTTTCGGTGCCCGGGCTGGGGGCTGGGTGCAGCAGGGTTCCGACCACGCAGAGCAGCAGCGACACCCCCAGGCACACCGCCGCCTGGTTGGCGAAAGCATAGTACCAGCTGGGCATGTCCACGCTGTAGCCCACCAGCTTGATGGCAAGACCCGTCACCAGGCCGCCGATCACCGCCGTCATGGCGCCCGCGCCGTTGGTGCGCTTCCAAATCAGGCCCACCCACAGGATGGCGGCAAAGGGCGGCGCGACGAAGGCGTTCAGCGTCTGCATGTACTGGAAGATGCCGGCGCTTTGCTGGCTGACATAGATCGCCATGGCGATACCCGCCGCGATGGCGCCGACGCTGGCCCACATGCCGAAGCGCACGCGCTGCTTTTCCGTCGCATTGGGATTGATCAGCGGCACGTAAATATCGAGCGTCAGGATCGCGGCGGTGGCATTGACCACGGCGCTGACGGTCGCCTGCACTGCGCTGATCAGCACCGCCAGCAGAAGTCCGCGCAGGCCCACCGGCAGGAATTCCTGCACCAGAAGCACAAAGCCACCATCGGCGCGATGCACGGCGGTCTTCCAGTCGCCCAGCAGGAATTCGGGATAGCGCGCGAACAGGATCAGTCCCGGCAGCACGACGATGAAGGGCAACAGAAGCTTGGCGTAACCGGCCATCAGCAGGCCCATACGGGCATGCCAGATGTCCTTGGCGCCCAGCACGCGCTGAACGATGAACTGGTTCATCACGCCGTACCAAACGCCCACCGCCAGCAAACTAAAGAACGTGCCGGTCCAGGGCGCCAGCGGATGATCCGGCGGCTGGAACACTGTCATGCGGTTGTATTCGCCATACTGGGTCAGATTGGGGGCGCTGGCTTCGACCGCCTGTTTCCACACGCCGGTCTCGGCCATGTTCATGTGCATCACATACATGAAGCCGTCGATGATGCCGCCGGACGGTGTCATGGCTTTCAGCGCGAAGATGGTGAGAAGACCGACGCCGCCGATCTTGACCACCGCCGTCAAAAGGCCGGTCCAGGCCACGGTGTTGAGGCCGCCATACACCGCCCAGCCGCCGGCGAAGATGCCGGTGCCGATGATGCACCACAGAAGCGGCCAGCCGAAAAAGCCCGACAGCGCCAACCCGCCGGCATACATCACCGCCGCCATGAAGATGGAGATGTTGGCGAAGATGGTCAGCAGCGCAAAGACTTGGCGCACGCCCTGGCCGAAGCGCTTGGCCAGATATTCCGGCACGGTGGTGATGCGCGCCTTGATCAGGAAGGGCACGAACAGAAATACGATCAGGATTTCGACCAGCGAGGTCTGCCACTGGGCCAGCGCCGGCACCACGCCCTGCAAAAAGCTAATGCCCACAAGCCCCACGAAATGCTCGGTGGAGACGTTGGCGGCGACATAGGAACCGCCGACCACGTACCAGGGCAATGTGCGCCCCGCCAGGAAGTAATCGTTGGTCGACTTGCGCTCGCCCCGGCCCGACCAGATGCCGACGGCGCACAGCAGGATCAAAAAGACGAAGAACTCGATGTAATCGAGCGGCAGCATTGCCAATGTCGAAGTCACGCCCCTGCCCCCTTGCCGACCGCGCCTTGCCGCGTCGTTGTGATCGGCCTTTTGGGTAAGTCTAGATGTATATAGCCGGGGCCGTCACCCCTTAAACGCCAGGCTAGGCACGCCGCCACACGCCCGTTAAACTGCCGCCAAAATATCGGGAGATTGGCGTGAACCACTGGTTGAAATCTGGGCTGCTGTCGCTGGCCCTGTTGCCCGCCCCGCTGGCGGCACAGACCGTGGCCACTGCCCCGCTGCCGCCGGGTGAATCGCGCGAACACCCCGCCCCCGCGATCGCAGATGGCGCCTATTGGGACCCGCGCCCGCCGGAAACCGCCAAGAACGCGCCCGCCTTCAAGGAACAGACCCGCGCGCCCTTCAAAAGCGTGGCGCCGCACAAGGTCAGCCTCGTCACCGACAAGCTTGGGCAGGGCTGGAGCGTGGCGTTCCTCCCCTCCGGCAAGATGCTGGTCAGCGAGAAGCTGCCGGGTGCGCTGCGCTTCCTGGACGCCTCCGACACGCCGTCGGCGCCGCTGGCGGGTCTGGAAAACCTGGCGGCCGCCGGCCACAAGCTCGGGCTGATGGAAGTGGTGCTGGCGCCGGACTTCGCCAAAAGCCGCCGCATCTATTTCAGCTTCTTCGAAGTCGTCGAGAAAGGCTTCTGGAGCAACACCAACCTCGCGTATGCGACGCTGGATGAAGACGGCGCCAAAGTTAGCGACGTGAAGGTGATCTTCAGGGGCTCGCCGGCTGTGCCGCTGAACAACTCGTCCAGCAAGCAGGGCGGGCGCATCGTGTTCGGCAAGGACGGCTCGATCTTCCTGATCATGGGCGACCGCGACGCCAACCGGCATTGGGACTACATGGCCATGCTGGCGCAGAAGCTGGACAACCATCTGGGTAAGGTGGTGCACCTGATGCCTGAAGGCGCGCCCGCCAAGGACAATCCGTTTTTGAAGACCAAGGGCGCGCTGCCGGAAATCTGGGCCTATGGCCTGCGCAGTCCGCAAGGACTGGCGATCGATCCCAAGACCGGGCGCATGTGGGAAGTCGAACATGGCCCGCGCGGTGGTGACGAGCTCAACATCATCAAGCGCGGCGCCAATTATGGCTGGCCGGTGATCACCCGCGGCATCAATTATCCGGGCGAACCGATCGGCGAAGGCGTCGCCAAGAAGGGCATGGAGCAGCCGGCCTATTACTGGGATCCGGTGATCGGCACCTCGGCCATGGCTTTCTATCAGGGCGACCTGTTCCCGGCCTGGAAGAACAGCCTGTTCGTGGCGGGCCTTCGCGGCGTCGGCATCTACCGGCTGGAGATCAAGGGCGGCAAGGTGGTGGCGGAAGAACCCATGCTGACCGACCAGAAGGCGCGCATGCGCGACGTGAAGATCGGCCCCGATGGCGCGGTCTATGCCCTGGCCGAGCGCGGCAAGCTGTTCAAGATCACGCCGCCCTAGCTTTTGGCTTAGCCGAAAATCACCGTCTTGCGGCCATTGAGCAGCACGCGGTACTCGCAGTGGTATTTCACCGCGCGCGCCAGGGTGCGGCTTTCGATATCGCGCTCGACCGAGCGGTCGAGATTGTCCCAGTGGTTGAGGATGCGGGCGTGCCGATGACCAGCGCGCCGTCACCTGTCACCGCGCTGGCCACCGCGGGCGCGGCGCCCAACATGCCGGCCAAGCCGCGTGTCAGCTCAGCTCGGGCGACATCCAGTGTCGGCGAAGACGTACCAGCAACCAACTGGCTGACGGCATAGCGGTCTTTGTGCTGCGCCTCGATCGGTGTGTAGCGCAGCCACAGGTCGTAGCCGGTCTCGGCCTGCGCGGGCAGCGCCAGACACCAGGCCGTCAACAGCAGCGCACAGGCGTGAAGACACATCGAACCTCCCCCGGCGGCGGTTTGCACCGATCTACTGGCGAGGTCTTAACAGAATTGGAGCCTGCTACAAATCAGCGCGGGCTGGGCTTGGGAGCGGGCGTCGGAACCGGCGGCGCGCCGGCCTGGCCGACGGACTTCACCGTCTCCACCACCTTCTCGACAATCGTTTTAGGCGCCGGTTTGTCGATACCGCTGCCAGCATGATCGTCTTCCTTATTCTTGAAGAGAGACATCTTACACTCCTGTCATGAGACTGTTCTTAGATCCAATAGCGCGCGGAGTGCGACGTTGGTTCCGGTCCCAATCCGGAACCAACGCTGCTATTGGAGCGCTTCCGTAATCCCACCCCCGGATATGTCTCAATGCGTATCATTCTGATTGTCACAATCGCGGCCTTGGCGCTTGGCGGTTGCGGCGACAATGCCAAGCTGCTGGCCCAGGTCGGTTACGGTCCCAAGCCCGACCTGCCCGCGCCCAGAAAAGAGACAATTCCCCGCGTGCACATTGCAAAGGCAACGGGCTGGCCGGCCGGCGCCATGCCGGCCGCCGGCAAGGGCTATACCGTCACGCCCTTCGCCCGCGATCTGGACCATCCGCGCTGGTTGTGCGTGTTGCCCAATGGCGATGTGCTGGTGGCAGAAACCAACGCGCCGGCCAGAAGCGGCGGCGGCGTCATGGCGTGGGTGCAGAAGAAGATCATGGGCATGGCGGGTGCCGACACGCCCAGCGCCAACCGCATCACCCTGCTGCGCGACACGGACGGCGACGGCACCGTCGAAACCCGCAGCACCTTTGTCAGTGGCCTGAATTCGCCTTTCGGCATGGCGCTGGTCGGCGAGAGCTTCTACGTCGCCAACACCGATGCGGTGCTGCGCTTTACCTACAAGGACGGCGCGACGCAGCTCACAGGCCAGGGCGAAAAGATCGTCGATCTACCCGCGGGGCCGCGCAACCATCACTGGACCAAGAACGTGATCGCCAGCCCGGACGGCAGCAAGCTGTATGTCACGGTCGGCTCCAACTCCAATGTCGGCGAGAACGGCATGGCCGAGGAAGAAGGCCGGGCCGCGATCTGGGAAGTCGATCCCGCAACCAAGACTCACCGCATCTTCGCCACCGGCCTGCGCAATCCCAACGGCATGTTCTTCACGCAGAGCGGCAAGCTTTGGACAGCGGTGAACGAGCGCGACGAAATCGGCGGCGACCTGGTGCCCGACTATATCACCAGCGTGCAGGATGGCGGCTTCTATGGCTGGCCCTATTCCTATTTCGGCGAGCACGTCGACCATCGCGTCACGCCGGAACGGCCTGACCTGGTGGCCAAGGCGATTTCGCCCGACTATGCCGTGGGCGCGCATACCGGATCGCTGGGCGTGACCTTTTCGACTGGCGCCAAGCTGGGCGAGGGTCTGAGCCATGGCGCGTTCGTCAGCCAGCATGGTTCCTGGAACAGAAGGCCGCTGAGCGGCTATCGCGTCATCTTCATTCCGTTCAACAATGACACGCCGTCAGGCGCTCCCCGCGAATTGCTGAGCGGCTTCCTCACTGAAGACGGTAAGGCGCAGGGCCGCCCCGTGGGCATCGCCGTCGACAAGCGCGGCGGTCTACTGGTGGCCGACGATGTGGGCAATGCGGTGTGGCGGGTGGCGCAATAAGCCGGTTGCGTCCCTTCTCCCGATAGTCTGAAATCCCGCCACAAGCCCCGAAACGGGGCGGTTGGAGGATTGTCATGAAGGTCGGTGTTTTCACGCCATTGCTGTCAGGCCTGCCGCTCGACGCCGTGCTGAAGAAGCTCAAGTCGCTGGATATCGACACGGTGGAATTCGGCACCGGCAATTATCCGGGCGACGCCCATGCCAAGCTGTCCATGCTGGACAATCCGGCCGAGCTGCAGACCTTCAAAAGCAAGATCGCCGATGCCGGCATGACCATTTCGGCCCTGTCCAGCCACGGCAATCCACTGCATCCAGACAAGGCGATCTCCACCAAGCATGCGGAGGTGAGCCGCAAGACCATCCTACTGGCGGAAAAACTGGGCGTCGACACGGTGGTGGACTTCTCCGGCTGCCCCGGCGACTCGGTGAATTCAAAATTTCCCAACTGGGTCACCTGCCCCTGGCCGCCGGATTTTCTGGAAATCCTGGAATGGCAGTGGACCGAGGTGGTGACGCCTTACTGGAAGGCCCATGGAAAGTTCGCCGCCGATCATGGCGTGAAGATCGCCATCGAGATGCATCCGGGTTTCGTAGTCTACAATCCTGAAACGATGCTGCGCTTGCGCGCTATCGCGGGCAAGTCTGTGGGCGCCAATCTCGATCCCAGCCATCTGTTCTGGCAGGGCATCGAGCCAATTGATGCGGTGCGCATCCTGGGCGACGCCATCCATTATGTGCATGCCAAGGACACCCAGATGTATAGCGCCAACATGGCGATGACCGGGGTGCTGGACACCAAGCCTTATACAAAAGAGCGCGCCCGCTCCTGGATGTTCCGCACCGTTGGCTATGGCCACAGCGCGGAATGGTGGGGCGAGTTCATCTCCACTCTGCGCATGTATGGCTATGACAATGTCCTGTCCATCGAACACGAAGACAGTTTGATGTCGGCCGATGAAGGGTTGAGCAAGGCGGCGGCGCTGCTGCACCAGCTGATCATCAAGGAAAAGCCAGCCGCGGCCTGGTGGGTATAAGGTGAACCGGATCAGAACCGCCGTTATCGGCACCGGTTTCATGGGCCGGGTGCATCTGGAAGCGCTGCGCCGCGTCGAGAATGTGGATGTCGTGGAAGTGGTGGGCACTTCGCTGGAGAAAGCGAAAGCGGCCGGCGCGGGATACAATGTTCTGAACGTGACCGGCGACTTGAAGGACGTGATCCATGATCCGTCCATCGACGCGGTGCATATCACCACGCCTAATGCCTCGCATTTCATGATCGCCAAGGCGGCGCTGGAAGCCGGCAAGCATGTGCTGTGCGAAAAGCCGCTGGCGATGAGCGTGGCGCAAGCACTGGAACTGACCAACCTGGTGGCGGCAAAGAAGCTGCGCGGCGGGCTGTGCCACAATCTGCGTTACTATCCGATGGTGCAGCAGATCCGTCGGATGCGCGAAGCGGGCGAGTTGGGCGAGATCCTGGTGGTACAAGGCACCTATTCCCAGGACTGGATGCTGTTTGAGTCCGACTGGAACTGGCGGGTAGACCCCAAGGTCAGCGGTCCATCGCGGGTGATGGCCGATATCGGCTCGCACTTTTTCGACATGGCCGAATATCTCAGCGGCTTGAAGGTCACCGACGTGTGCAGCGACCTGCAGATTTTTCATCCCACGCGCAAGCAGCCGGTTGTTAATTCAAGTGGGGAAGGCGGCGAAAGCTTTACCCGCAAGCTGGGCGTGGCGGGCGAGACCGTGGATACGCAGGTGGTCACCGAGGATTTCGGCGCCACCCTGTTCCGCATGGGCAAGGCGCGCGGCACCATGACCGCCAGCCAGGTTTCGGCGGGACGCAAGAACAGGCTGGTGATGGAGATTTACGGCACCAAGGGCGGCGTCTCCTGGTGCCAGGAACGTCCCGAGGAATTGTGGCTGGGCCATCGCAATGCGCCCAACCAGATCCTGTTGAAAGACCCGTCGCTGTTGCACGAACAGGCGCAGGGCTTCGCCGATTATCCCGGCGGCCATGCCGAAGGCTATCCCGACACCTTCAAGCAGCTGTTCCGCCGCTTCTATGCCTCCATCGCCGACCCTTCCCTGACGCCAGATTATCCGCAGATGGCGGACGGGTTGCGGCAGATGAAAATCTTGGACGCCGAGCTGGTCAGTCACAAAAGCCGCGCCTGGGTCAGTGTTCCGGCATGAAGGCGAATCTGGCGTTTGTATTGGTCCTGCTTGCGAGCGCCGCCGCCTGGGCGCAGGCGCCCAACTATCCCGATTGGGCCTATGCCGTGCCCACGCCGGAGAATGAAGCCACTGCGCCAAAGGATGATGGCACCGTCTTTACCCTGCCCGGATCGCAGGGGAAATTCACTCGCAGCCAGATCAGCGGCGCGGGACGCAAGCCGCCGGCAGACTGGTACCCTAGCGATCACCCCGCCATGCCGGCGCTAATCGCGGCGGGCGATCCGACGCGCCAGATCACCGCCTGTGCCGCCTGTCATTACCCCAACGGCAAGGGTCGGCCGCAGAATGCGGGCATTGCCGGGCTGAATGCCGACTATCTCGCCCACCAGATGCAGGACATGAAAAACGGCCTGCGCACCACTTCAGAACCGCGCAAGAAGAATGCCCAGCAGATGGTGGGCTTCGCCAAGGCGATGACTGATGAGGAGATCGCCGAGACTGCGGCCTATTATGCGGCGCTGCCGCCCACCGTTCCAATCAAGGTAGTTGAGACCGAAACCGTGCCCAAGCTGCGCAGCCAAGACGGCCTGTGGCTGCCGGTTGACGGCACGCCGCGCGAACCGATCGGCAACCGCGTCATCGAGATGCCGGAAGATGTCGCGCGCGAACAGCTGCGCGATCCGCGCGCCAACTTCGTCGCCTATGTGCCGGTGGGCGCGCTGGCCAGGGGCAAGGCGCTGGCCGCCTCCTGCGCCATGTGCCACGGCGCCAGCATGGAAGGCCGCGCCGCTATTCCCGGCATTTCTGGCCGCTCCCCCAGCTATCTGGCGCGCCAGCTGCATGACTTCCAGACCGAGGCGCGGCACGGCCCGATGGCGGCGATGATGAAGCCGTCGGTGGCGAAAATGACCAGCAGCGATATCGTCAACATCACTGCCTATCTGGCGTCCCTACCGGTGAAACCATGAAAAAACCTGTAGTCGCGGTTACCTTCGGCGATGCGTGCGGCATCGGGCCGGAACTGGTGGCCAGGCTGCTGGCCCGCCCCGAGATAAAAGACGTCGCGCAGCTGGTGCTGGTGGGCGATGCCTGGGTCTGGGCGGATGCCCAACGCGCGGCGGGCATGACATCTCCGGTCAAAGTGATACACGACTGGAAGGATGTTCGGAGCGGCGACGGCGTCCCGCTATTTCTTCAGACCGAAACTGTGTCGCAGGCCGATGTGATCCCCGGCGAAATGACGCCCGCTGCCGGAACCGGCGCGCGCCTGGCGCTGACGGACTGCCTGGACGCGGTGCGACGCGGCGACAGTGACGCCATCTGCTTTGCCCCGCTCAACAAGCAGGCGATGAAGAAAGGTGGCATGGATTTCGAGGACGAGCTGCATTTCTTCGCTGATTATTTCGGCGTGACGGAATATTTCTGCGAGTTCAACACGCTGGGCACTCTGTGGACCTCGCGCATTTCCAGCCATATCCCGCTGGCTGATATTCCCAAATATGTAACCAAGGACCGTATCAAGGCTGCAGCGCGGCTGACTTATAAAACGCTGAAAAACGCCGGCTTCGCCGAGCCGCGTGTCGCGGTGGCGGCGCTCAATCCCCATGGCGGCGACGGTGGCACTTGCGGCCGCGAGGAAATCGACATCATCGAACCGGCAGCGCGCGAGCTGAACGCAGAAGGCTTTCCCATCCAGGGGCCCTATCCCGCCGACACGATCTTCCTGAAGGCGCGCGATGGCGTGCTGGATTCCATCGTCACCATGTATCACGACCAGGGACAGGTGGCTGTCAAGCTGATGGGCTTTGAGCGCGGCGTCACCGTGGCGGGCGGTCTGCCAGCGCCCATCACCACACCGGCGCACGGCACCGCCTTCGATATTGTCGGCCAGGGCAAGGCCAATGCCGAAGCCATGACCCAGGCCTATCTGCTGGCGGCCAAGATGGGCGCGGGGCGGCTTACCTGACGCCCGGCAACTTGCGATACGCGGTGGCAGGCTGCTAGGCGGCAGGCGCTTGGACACAAACCGGACCGCCCGCCAATAGCAGCGGGATGGCAAGTGCCCAAAAGAAAACCCGGAACAATTGCATGGAGCTCCAGAAGTCTTCGGCACAGTTACCCCGTGCATGCTCAGATTAGCGCGAATAAATATACTATGTTTCGGGGGCTGCGGGAATCGCGCCCCGGCAACGATCGTCCCTGGCGAGGCCGGGTTCAGGGCGCCGGATTTAGCCCCAGCGCCAGAGCGGGATTAGTCTTAGACATCAGGTTTATATCGGCAACCGGGATGCCTTCCTTGTGCATCGCCTGCATGAACTCCAGAAAACCCTGCGGCTCCAGCGGATAGTTGGTGCCGGGTGGTACATCGCCCAGATCGGTAGCCATGATGCAGTGCCTAGGGCCGACGGCGCGGATCATGCTGGCATAGCTTTTCAGCTTTTCAGCCTGACCGCTGCCCAGCGTGGAATGATAGACAAATTCCAGATAGGCGCCCTGCGCGCCTGCCTCGCGCATCTGCTCCACCGTCCAGCCAAGGTCGGGTGCATGCGTGACCACGATATGCTTGATGCCGCGGGCCTTCGCTTCGCGAATAATCGCAAGGCCTTCTTGCGGCGTGGCATGGCCGGTTTCCAGCACCAGCCCAGGCTGGGTGCCGATCCAGGCGATCAGTTCTAGCACGCTGGGCAGCAGCTTGCCGTCTTTTGAGATCGGTACAGATGCCTGGTTCTTCGCCCGCTTGACCGGCGTGTCATTGTCGAATGTGGGTAGCCATATCACCCGGCCATACCCCCCCTGGGTGGCGACCATGCGCTTGACCGCTTCCAGATTGATGCCGCCCAGTGCGATGTTCTGGGTGACACCGCCGAAAATCTCGAAGTCTGGCACCTGCTTGCGCATCAGATAGGCCAGCGATGCGGTGGGCTGCCAATGGTTCTTCATCACCATGCCGCGCATGCCCATGGACTTACTCAGCCGCGCCAGATCGTCGGCATCAATGGCGCGCTTGACGCTGTCGGGGCCCTGATGAACGTGAAAGTCAATGGCGCCGCGAAGGTTCAGCTCCTGCGCCTGCGAGGGAACAACGGCGATCACCATGACCGCCATCATCCAGGCTGCGAACCAGCCGACCCGCATCATCAAACGCGCACCAGTCGCGGCTTGCACTCGGCGCGGGCGTCACGCAGCGCCAGCCGGTCCATCAGATAGTCCACTTCGGCGCGGCCGGTGGCGGTCAAGGAGGTACAGGGCTTGCGCATGGCGTCCGAGCCCAGAATGCCGCGCCGCTTGAGGATATATTTGCGCGCCGCCAGTCCCACGCCGACCTGCTGTTCGTAGCGCAGCAGCGGCAGATGTGCATCGAACAGGTCGTGGGCGGCATTGCGCTTGCCCTCTTTGGCGAGGCGTACGCATTCAACAAGCATGTCGGGAAAGGCATAGCCGGTATTGGCGCCGTCCACGCCGCGGTCCAGTTCAAAGTCCAGGAACAGCCCGTTATTGCCCACCAGGATCGAGATGTGGCGCATCGAACCGTCTTCCTCGTAGCGGCGAAGCGCGCTGATTTTCTCAAGCCCGGGCCAGTCCTCGTGCTTGAGCACCATCAGAGACGGGTTTTCAGTGACGATGCGGCGGATCATGCCGGGCGTCATCACCACATCGGTGATCAGCGGAAAATCCTGGAGGACCCAAGGCACATCGGCACCGATCGCCTCCACCGCGCCCCGGAAATAGCCGGTGATCTGGTCGTCAGTCCGCAGCGTGCTGGCCGGGCTGATCATCACGCCGGCGGCCCCGCAATCCATCACGCTGCGCGTCAGGGCGCGCATGGCCGCGAAGCCCGGTGACGACACACCGACGATCACCGGCTTGTCCCCGGCGCGCTTGATGACGCGCTGAGCCACCGCCAGGGCTTCCGACGGATCGAGCTTGCCCGCTTCGCCCAGTAAGCCCAGCACCGTCAGGCCGTCACAGCCGACCTCGAAATAGAAATCGACCATGCGGTCGATCGATGCCCAGTCGATGGCGCCATCCTCGTGGAACGGCGTGGGCGCGATGGCGAAAACGCCGCAAGCTTTGCTGTCGAGATTCACGAACCACCCCTGTTATTTCGTCCGGATTTGACGCGGAACTTTGCATAAAACTTGCGGCACGCGCGCCCTGGCCCGCTGGCGCGGCGCAAAGTGTCATGAAAATGCCGAGCTTTGTCTAAAAAAATCCCGCCAAAAGCTTTGCGGGCTAGCCGCCTTCGCACCTGCGGTATTTATACAAAAACCAACTTCCGGTCTGGTAGCGGTCCGATCCGAGACGATACAATTTATGTGGGATGGATACGCAATTTCTTGAAAGCTTTTTGCTGGTGGTCGAGCACGGTTTGGTGGCGCAAGCCGCGCGCCGACTTAATCTCACGCCTGCTGGCGTCACGCAGCGAAACAAAGCCATGGAGCAGGAGCTGGGCATGGCGCTGACATCGCGTTCGGGGCGCACCGCGCGTCCCACCGAAGCGGGCTGCTCGATCCTGCCCCAGGTCCAGGCGCTGCTCGCGGGGGTGCGCGACCTGCGCAACATCGCCAACGAGAAAACTTTGCTGGCAAGCTGAACCTGGGGGCGATGTCCAGCGCACTCACCGGCCTGCTGCCACCAATCCTGTCGACCCTGACAGAAAAATACCCCCTCATGACGCTGTTCGTGTACCCGGGCTCGTCCAACGACCTCTATGCCAAGATCATCAGCGGAGATCTGCACGCCGCCGTGATCATCGAGCCACAATTCTCGATGCCCAAGACCTGCGACTGGGTCACCTGGCGGGCCGAACTGCTGATCGTGCTGGCCCATCGCGGCATCACCGAGCGCGATCCCCATGCCATCCTGGCAAGCCAGCCCTTCATCCGCTACGACCCCAAGCAGTGGGGCGGACGGCTGGGCGAGGATTGCCTGCAGCAAAACGACCTGACCGTGCGGGACCGCTATGAAATCGGTCGCTGGATACCATCGCTGTGCTGGTCGACTGCCAGCTGGGCGTGTCGCTTGTGCCGGACTGGGCGCCGCCCTGGCCCGAAGGACTTAAACTTGCGGAAGATCTGCCTCCACCTGTCGTCCCAGGAGCGGCGCGTCGGCGTGCTGTGGCGCCGCGGCAACCCGCGCATCCGACTGGTACAGGCGCTCCTGACGGAAGCCCAGCAACTCGATTTCGCCGCCGCGGCCGTGATCCGTAAGGCGGGCTAGAAGCCGGCCTGCCGCTCCTGGCGCCTCTCCCATCGGCCAGAAAAAAAAGGCCGGCACAGTCGCCTGTGCCGGCCAAGGGATAACAATTTAGGTAAAAGTTAGAGATTGCCCTTCAGGCCGATGGTGAAGAAGCGGCCCGTATCGTCGTGGTTTTGGTTGGTCGGATAGAACAGACCGGGGTTCGAACCATTGGTTGGGAACAGCGGCGCGCGGGTGTTGCCGATATTGTTGACCGCGAAATACAGGTCGGCATCGCCGCCCCACAAATCGAACTTCCTGTCGATGGTCACGTCCAGGACATTGTAGGAGCCGATGCGCGGCACCTTATAGTTCTGCGAGGTCGCAGTGATTATCGCGTTGTTCTTCTTGAAGCCGCTCAGCCACTGGTTCTGCAGGCTCAGGCCCCAGTCGCCCACCGAATAGTTGAGGAAGGTGGTCTGGCGGGTCTTCGGCATAATCGCCCAGGTCGGAGCCGCGCCCGGCAGCTGGACCGTGGTGTTGACCGGCTGATAGCTGACTAGCTGCCGGAAGTTCACCGAGCCCGGCAGATCCTCCATGATGTCAGCCAGTTCGAAGGTGTAGTCGACCTCCAAGTCCACGCCACCGATCTGCTGCTTTGCCGCATTGAGCGGCGAGGCGAGCACGACCGTCGGATAGTTGTCCGGGCTGGTGAACCCGGGCTGGCCCGGCGCGATGGGCCGGATATACAGGCCGCAGAGCGGGCTGTTGTAGGTCGGCGCACTGTTGATGCAGAGCTGCTGCACGGCCGTACCCTGACCGCTGATGAGCGTGATAGCGCTCGTCAGGTGGGTCTGGAAGTAGTCGGCCGAGACGATCAGTCCCGGGATGAAGCTCGGGGTTAGCACGATGCCCGCCGTATAGGTACGGGCAACTTCCGGCACCAATTTGGCGTTGCCCTGGTTCTGGAGGCGGGTGCTGTTGTTGCCGGTGGTCAGCAGGTCGGTAAAGCCGGTCGAGGAGATGCCCACCGGCTGGTACAGGTCGTTCAGGTTGGGCGCACGGATGTCGACCGAGGTGGTGCCGCGGAAGCGGACCGAGTCATTGACATGCCAGTCGAGGCCGATCTTCCAGGTCTCGGCACTGCCCGAGCTAGAATAATCGGCGTAACGGCCCGCCAGGTTCATCGTCAGGTTCTGGACCAGTGGGATGTCCTTGAGCAGCGGGACGTTCACTTCGCCCCCAAACTCCACGACGTTGTTGCCGACATTGACCGGGGCGTTGACGTTCTGGGTCCAGAGCACCGGCGCTGTATTGCCGTTCTGCATGCACAAGCGCAGGCCCGTGCAGTTGACGAAGTCAGTCGGGAGCGCGTTGGACTGCATCTCATATTTGGCCCAGCGCATTTCTCCTGAGAGCGCGCCAGAAATCTCGCCGGCAGGGAGGCCGAAGCCCAGAGGACCGGAAATGCTAGCGCTAGCATCGTCTAGTACCTGGGTCAGCATCCACTGGGTCGAGCGGGTGGTATAGCGCCAGGAATCGAGCGAAATGCCCTGACCCGGATCGAACACATTCATCGGCGCGCAGCCCGGATACAGAGCCGAAAATTCCGGAATGGTGCTGACATAGCACTGGATCGTGCCGGCGACATTGACGCCATTGATCGTGGTGCCGGCCGGCGCGATTACCGCGTCCTGCGACGCCAGCAGTTTGGCATTGTTGGTGTTGGTTGGATTGCGCACCTTCTGGCGGCTTTCGCCATGGGTGTAATTCACGTCCCAGTTGAACTTGTCCATGAACGTGCCGGTCGCGCCAACCTGCATGTTCAAAGCCCGCTGGGTACTGATGGTGTTGTACATGCTGCGGGTAGCGTAGGCAGGCTTGCCGTCGACCATCTGCGGCACATAGGACGGCGCGGTGAAGTATGTGGCGCCGGAGAACGGCGCCGGCGGGGTGCCGCCACCGTTCTTGTTGGGCACAAGCGCCGCTGCGGCCAGGGTCCGGCCACCGGAAGCCAGCTGCGCCTGCACTGCCGAAGACAGAAACGGGTTGTTGGTGAAGAAGCCGTTGGGGCGGCCGCCGGCGGAGCTGATGACCAACGGGGCCCAGCTCGCGAAATTCTTGGATTCCGCCCAGCTGCCCTGGATATAGACGTTTGTCGTGTCCGTCAGGTCATAGTCGGTACGCAGGAAGCCTTCATACGTGCGCAACTGTGAGCGGAAGGTGCCGCCCTTCTGGTAGCCACCATCACCGCCCGTCTCCAGGTTGCTGGTCCCGGTCGGCGTGCCATGGATCATCGGCCTGATCTGGCTGGGATTGGTGAAAGTATAATTGTTGTAGGCGCAGCCGGTGCCGCAATTGATGGTGCCGGCCTGCGACTGGTTGAACAGATGGCCATAGGGAAGCGAGACAAACGGATTTGCCACGCTGCCGGAGCCGGCCTGAACCCAGGTGTTGTTGTTATAGGCGTAGGGGCGCGCCTCAATCGGGATCATATCCTGATTTTCGTACTTGGCGGACATCAAGAAATGACCGCGGCCTCCCAACACATCGGTGCCATAGGCCATGCCAGCCTGATAGCGGGCGCCGTCGCGATAATTCGAGATACCGCCGTTCACATTGTATTTGAAGCCGGTGTACTTCTTGTCGAGAATGAAGTTCACCACGCCGGCCACGGCGTCGGAGCCGTAGACCGCCGAGGCGCCGCCTGTCACCACGTCGACGCGGCTCATCAGCATCTGGGGCAGGGTGTCAATGTCCACCGTGCCGTCAAAGTTGGTGGCCGGCACGCGATGGCCGTCCAGCAGGACCAGGGTGCGCGAAGCGCCAAAGGCGCGCAGGGCAAGCACGTTGCCCGAGTTATTACGGCTGCCATTATCTTGGCTGCGCGGGGTACGGCCGCCGATGAAGACAGGCAGCTTGTTCAGGGCGTCCGGGATGTTGGTCGGGGTAGTGGCCTGCAGCTGTTCGACGGAGACGACGGTCAGCGGGGTGGGCGAGAGGGTGATGTCCGAAATAATGCGCGAACCGGTAACCGTGACCTGCTCGACCGGGCCGCCCTGCGCGTAGGCGGACGAGGCCGATGCCAGCGCCACGACGCCCACTGTGCAAAGCAAGGAAATGTTGAACTTCGAACTCATATTAGGTTCTCCTGCACACCTCTGTTGGAGGCGGCTTATAAAATTTCAGTTTTTTATAACTTTGCACTGCTAAACGATGCAAATCATTTCATCTTTCTCACATAATTTTTTCATAAATACATTGAAATAGTTTTAAAAATTATTCTGATGTTGCCTTAATGTCACGAAGCCTGTCAGACACAATGCTGTAAATAAATGTATGGCACCGCTCGGCCAGTTCGCAGCGCGCCGATATGATCCAGTTCTTGGGGAGATGCGCATGAACCAGAGCAGGCAGATCGCCGGCGCCGCCGCCATCATGGCCGTCCTGGCCACCATGCCCGCCATCGCCCAGGAGGTGTTTTATTCCTGGGCGCCCAAACCCACCGTGCCCGAGGGGTGGAAAGCGCCCAACAAGCCGGTCTGGAGGCTGTCGGAAGTCCTGATCGCCCATCAAAAGCAGAAAAGCTGGGTCCAGCCCGTCGTGCGCGACAAGGACTATGCCGCCGATTACATCCAGATGGCGCCCGGAGAAAAGACCCGCACCAAATTCTATGCCGACGACCTTACATTCTTTGTCGTCTGGGGTGGCCAGATCCGCTTCACCATTCAGGGCCAGGCACCGTTTGTCGCCAGCAAGGGCTTCTTGGTGCAGGTGCCGTACCGGACCGCCTTCGGCATGGAGACGGTCGGCGATGAACCGTCCCTGCGCTTCGAAGTGCGCCGCGCCCATGCGCAAGCCTATTATACGATTGCGGACGGCGCCGCCCCGCCGAGCGGGATCGGTCTCAGCTACACCAAGGTCAGCTATCGCCTGCCGCCCGATCCCTATACCGTGGTGAATGTTCCGTATGTCGACTTCATGAAGGACTATGTGAACAACCCGGCCAATCCCCGGAGCGCCAAGCCTTTCATCCATGACGATCACAACTGGGTGAACGTCATCCGCCTGCAGGGCGCGCCCACGCCGCCGCCCACAAACCTGGGACACTTCCACACCGGACTCAGCGAGTTCTGGTTCATTCCAGAAGGCAAGATCGATTTCCTGATCGAGGGACGCAAACTGCTCACCGCCGATGCCGGTGATGTGGTCTATGCCCCGCCGGGCCGCTGGCACCGCGCCAGTTCCGCGGACGGCCAGACCGGCACCCGGCTTGCGATCATTGCCCGCCCGCGCAACATGCATAACTATGCCGCCGATGCCGGCGCCAGGCAGTGATGGAGACTGTGATGAGAAATCTGGCCGCTTCGTTTCTTGTCATCGCCGGCCTGTCCTACGCCACCGCCCAGGCACAGGCTGCCGCCGCTGATGCGCCGCGATATCTGTCGAATGACGAGATCACCAAGCTGTTGAAGGCCGATCCGTCAGGGCTTTATTCCCAGGTCACCCTGTCGCGTACCGGCGGGTTGGTGATGATCACTACCCGCGACAAATCCGGCGAAGGCGAAAGCCATGCCGGCTGGAACGACTTCATTATTGTTCAGGAAGGCAAGGCCAGTTTCACGCTGGGCGGCACCCTGACGGGCGCACGCGAGGTCGGACCCGGCGAAATACGCTCCAGCGGGATCACCGGCGGCCGGGTCGTAGCCCTGCGGCCCGGCGACTATATCTTTGCGCCGGCCGACACCGCCCATCGCATGGAAGTGCCTGCGGGTGGCAAGGTGCGATACATCGTTTTCAAGACGCGTAAGTAACCGTGCGATTTTGCGTCCCATCCCGAGTTCGGGGATAAAGACGCATGTCACGTTGCGCCCTGCCCTTTGTCGCGCTGGCTTTCGCCGCCGCCGCAACCTGCGCCTTCGCCGCCGACAATGACTGGGCGATCTATGGCGGCACGTCCGACGGCACCCGCCACTCCAGCCTGACGCAGATCACCAAGGGCAATGTCAGCCAGCTCGCGCCGGCCTGGACGCATTCCATGGAAGCGGGCGGCGATCCGCAGACCCATCCCTTGGCGATCGGCGGAGTCGTCTATGCCTATACCCCGTCCTTGAAAGTCATTGCGCTGGACGGCGCGACGGGCAAGCAGATCTGGCTATTCGATTCCGGCGTGGCTGGTCGCGGCGCGCAACGCGGCATGACCTGGTGGCATGAAGGCCGCGAAAAGCGCCTGTTCACCTCGGTGATGAATTTCCTCTACGCGCTTGATCCACTGACAGGCAAAACAATCGCGGCGTTCGGCGACAACGGCCGGATCGATCTCAGCCAGAACCTGGGCCGCGACGCATCCAATCTGTATATCTCGCTCACTACGCCGGGCGTGATTTACAAAGACACGATCATCACCGGTTTTCGCACCGCCGAATCCGGCCCCGCCGCGCCGGGCGACATTCGCGCCTTCGATGTGCGCACGGGGAAATTGCGCTGGGCTTTCCACACCATTCCGCATCCCGGCGAAGCGGGCTATGACACCTGGCCGCCGGATGCATGGCGAAAAGCCGGCGGCGCCAACAACTGGGCGGGCATGGTGGTGGATCACAAGCGCGGCATCGTCTATGCGCCCACCGGATCGGCGGTGGATGATTTCTATGGCGCCGACCGCGCGGGCGGCAACCTGTTCGCCAACAGCCTGCTGGCGCTGGATGCGAAGACGGGTAAGCGGCTGTGGCATTTCCAGGGTGTGCATCACGACATCTTCGACCGCGATTTCCCGTCGCCGCCGGTGCTGCTCACCTTGCGCCATGTCGGCCGCCTGGTGGACGCGGTGGCGCAGCCGACCAAGCAGGGCTATTTGTTCGTGCTTGACCGTGCCACCGGCAAGCCCCTGTTTCCCATCGAGGAAATGGCGACGCCGCCGTCGAATGTGCCCGGCGAAATGACGTCTTCCGTCCAGCCCATGTCGCGCATTCCCGCGCCTTTCGCCCGCCAGCATCTGAGCGAAGACATGCTGACCAAACGCACGCCTGAGGCGCATGCCTGGGCGCTGGCGCAGTTCAAAAACTTTCACAATGACGGGCCCTTTGCGCCGATGCGGCTGGGCCAGCAGACCGTCGCCTTTCCCGGCTTTGACGGCGGCGCGGAATGGGGCGGAGCGGCGGCTGATTCCAAGCGCGGCATCATCTATATCAATGCCAACGACATCGCCTGGACCGGCGGACTGTCGCAAAGCCCGGCGACAAAGGGGTTGGGCGCGGCGACGTATCAAAGCAACTGCGCCGCCTGTCATGGCGTGGACCGGCGCGGATCGCCGCCCGCCTTCCCGTCTCTGATCGGTCTGGGGCAGCGCATGCACGATGGCAATATCGCGGAAATTCTTCGCACCGGACGCGGCCGCATGCCGGCCTTCCCTGCCATCCAGGGCGATACACTCAAGGCGCTGCAGACCTATCTGATAACCGGCGAAGACAATGTGGACGCAAAAGAGATTGCCGGCGAGGCCCCCGCCAAATACCGCTTTACCGGCTATCGCAAATTCCTCGATCCCGATGGCTATCCGGCGGTGGCGCCGCCCTGGGGCACGCTGAACGCCATCGATCTCAACACCGGGCAGTATCTCTGGAAGATTCCACTGGGCGAGTATCCCGAACTAGCGGCCCAGGGCACGGCCGCTACGGGATCGGAAAATTACGGCGGGCCGATCCTCACCGCCAGCAACCTGCTGTTCATCGGCGCTACCATCTTTGACAAGAAATTCCGCGCCTTCGATGCCACCAGTGGCGCCCTGCTGTGGCAGGCCACTCTACCCTTTGCCGGCAACGCCACGCCGGTCACTTATACGGCGGGCGGGCGGCAGTTCGTGCTGATCCACGCCAACAATGCGCGCGACAAGAAAGCCCCGCAGGGTGCCGCCTATATCGCCTTCGCCCTGCCGCGCTAGCAGAAGCGACCTCAGAGATACAGGTATTGGCGGAAAAACGCGCCGGCCCCAAAACTTGTCCCGCTTTCGTCCAGCAATCGCCAGATGGTGACGTCCTGGATCAGGAACAGGCGGCCGGTACGGCTGACCCGGTGGCCGCTATAACCGGTGACAAAACTATTCTGCATGACCCGCTGCATCATCTCCTCACGCGCGGCGCGGCCTTCTTCGGGCGCGGTGGCGTTAGAGAGCGTGGCGGTAAAATGATCCCAGTTGCATTCCCACAAATCGAGGGCGAACCTGTTGCCATAGTTCAAGCTTGCTTCCGGGCCACCGCGATGGGTGAGTAACGCGAAGTCGCCGGACCAGGCGCTCTAGCCCGCCGGCCCATCCACAATCGGCATATTGCCCGTTATCCGAATATAAGATGCTAGGACTAGTTCGATATACGCGTTTTGAAAATTATTCTCCTCGCCGGGCGCGGCAAGGACAGTGCCCAAACTCATTTGATCTTGCCGCGTCCCGCCACCTTCCACACCGCTTCGACGATGCCGCCACGCAAGGCAACCATCTCTTCATGCAGGTGGATGGTGGTATCGCTATAGCCAACGACCAGTTCGATCTTGTCTCCGATTTTGGGAGTATCACTGGGCGCGCTCAGTTCGATCTGGGCATGCTCGGCCGACAATTTCACCGATGAAATATCGGGCAAGATCAGCGGCCGCGGCAGAGCCATGTCGTTGCTCATCGCCTTGCGGCCGGCATCCAGGATCACGCGCGTCGGGTTGGGGCGGCTGATGACGGTGGTCAGCACCGTCAGGGCACAAGGTAGTTCGATACTGTAGTGAGTGCGGTAATGCTCATCGTTAAAGATGGCGCCGCCCACCTGCACTTCCGTGACGCCTGGCTGACTAACGCAATACAGCAGTGTGCCGGTGCCGCCGCAGCTGACGATGGACATGTCATGCCCCGCTTCACGGCAAGCCTCAGCACTATCGGTCAGAAGTGCGACGGCGTCGGCGACGGCTTCAGCTTTTATGGTTGGATCTTGTATGGCCGTGACATGCGCTTCCCAGCCCATCACCCCGACAAGACGCAACGAAGGATACTTAGCGATGATAGCGGCCAGCGCCACCGCCGGCACACCCGGCTCGACCCCGGCACGGTCCATACCGGTATTGACCTCTATCACGACACGAAGCTTTCTGCCGGCGGCCTTGGCGGCATCCGCCAGTTCCGCGACATTATGCGCACTGTCGACCGACACGATCACATCTACTTCGCGCGGCAGCGCCATCAGGCGGCGCATCTTGATGGGGCCGACGATCTGGTTGGCGATCAAAATGTCGTGGATGCCCGCTGCCGCCAGGACTTCCGCCTCCCCCAGCTTGGCGCAGGTGACGCCAATGGCGCCGGCGGCGATCTGTAGCTGCGCGATCTCAACCGTCTTGTGACTTTTGACATGCGGCCGCCAGGCAACACCCTGCGCCCGGCAGGCTGCCGCGACATGGGCGATATTGGCTTCCATCACGTCGAGATCGACCAGCAGCGCTGGCGTATCAAGTTCAGATTTAGGCGTGCTCATTCGGCGGCGCGGCGCGCCGACCGCAGGCGCTCCGTCCCCAGGGCATCCAGTACGCCGTCAGCGCCGATCACCACGCCATAGTCCCGTGCCGCGCTGTCGCGCGAGACTTTTTCGTCCAGCACATCCTGCCAGACCATGTCGGGAGCGCGGGCAAAGGCATCGCCCCAGCCGCCACCGCCCGCCAGCTGGGCGCGATAGCGTTCGCCGCGCTTGAAAGTGCGCATGAATTTTCCCGGCAATGCGATTTCCTTGCCGTCCGCCTCGCGCAGGCGATTGGCGGCATTGGCGCCAGGATTACCGCCCTTCAACCCAAAGGGCTGGAATTTCTGGCGGTCGCTGCGGACCTGCAGCACCGCCTCGTCCACGCCGGTTAACTGATACTCCCGCACCAACCCCATGCCACCACGGAATTTTCCTGCGCCGCAGGAATCCTGGCGCATGGCATATTCCTCGATGCGGATCGGCTGCTCACGCTCCACGACTTCGACCGGCGTGTTGGAATAATTCACCGCTAGCGATGACAGGGCGTCGATGGCGTCCTTGTTGGGACGCCCGCCCCAGGTACCGAACAGAAATTCCAGCAGCACAAAGGGCCGCTGCTCGGCGCGGTACCCGGCGATGGTGACGCCGAAATCGCCCTGCGCGCCGCAGGCGAACACTTTATGGGGCAGCATCTGGGCCAGCGCGCCCCACACCGCTTCGGTCACGCGCATGGAGGTAAGGCCGCGCGCCGCGACGGGAGCGGGCGAAATCGGATGAACGATGGAGCCGGGTTCGGCAATGACATGGATCGGTCGCATGAAGCCGGAATTGGTCGGCAGGTTCGGATCGATTACCGACCGCAGGCAGGCAAAGACGCTGGACTGCGTCATGGCGATGGGGAGGTTGATCGAGCCTTTCACCTGGGGCGATGTGCCGGTGAAATCTACCGTGATATCGCTGCCCTTTTTGATGATGCGGGCTAAAATCCGGATCGGGTCCTCGCTGAAGCCATCATCGTCCAGGAAATCCTCGAACTCCCAGGTGCCGTCTGGAAAGGCGGCAAACTCCGAGCGCGTCACCGCCTCGGAATAATCCAGCAGGTTGGCCATGTCGCTGACGAGGGCCTCGGCGCCATGCTTTTTGGCCAGCGCGATCAAAGCGCGCTCGCCGCGCGTGCAGGCAGCGATGGTGGCATTGACGTCGCCGATCACCGTTTCCGGCACCCGCACATTCAGCCGCAGAATGTCGAAAAAGGCGTCGACCGGTTTTCCCTGATCGATCACGCGCAACGGCGGTATGCGCAACCCTTCCTGGAATATCTCGGTATTGTCGCAGGCATTGCCGCCGGCGACACGTCCGCCGATGTCGGTCTGGTGACCGATCGCTGCCGCAAAGGCCAGAAGCTTGTCTTCGAAAAATATAGGCTTGAAGACAAAGATATCTGGCAGGTGCAAGCCGCTGCCGAGATAGGGATCGTTCAGCGCATAGACATCGCCGGGCCGGATCTGCCCGTCGAACTTCTTCAGCACCGTCGCCAGGGTCGGCGGGAACGACCCCATATGGACCGGCAGGCAAAGCCCCTGTGCGACCAAATTGCCACCAGGGTCCAAAAGTCCGGTGGAGAAATCCATCGCCTCCTTGATCACCGAGGAACGCGCGGTACGCACCACGGTCGCCGCCATTTCATCGGCAATCGCCGCGAAGGCGTTTTTCATCAGTTCGAGGCGGATCGGATCGGGTTTCATGGGTCTATTCTGCCTGATCCAGCCGGATGCGAACAGTTCCGGCAATCGCGCGGGCCGACGCGTCCGGCGGCACGATGATGGTCGTGTCATATTCCTCGACGATCAGCGGCCCCTGGCGGGGTTGTTCGTTCAGGGCGGTTCGGCGGATCACCGGTGTCGTCACCCAGCCCTTGTCGCCAAAATAGACCGGGCGTTCCGACGAGCTGGGCGAAGCGCCATTCGCCTTTTGGGTTCTGAGCGCGGACGGCGCCGGCAGATGGTCCTGCCGGTCCATGCTGCGGGCCCGCAGGCGCAGGTTTACAATCTGCACCCGTTCCGTCCGGCTGCAATAGCCGTAAGTGCGCTCATGCTCCTGGTGGAACTGCTCGGTCACCTCATCGAGAATCTGGCGAGTCACTATGGGCGATGCGATGGGAATGCCAAGTTCGGAACTCTGGCCGGCATAGCGCATCTCCAGCACCAGATGCAGTTCGGTATGGGCAGTCGGCACGCCTTCGGCCGTCATCATTTCGGACGCGTCATGGAGAAGCTGGCGGGCACGCGCGTTGAGCGCCTCGCAATCTACCTTGTCCACGTCATGCCAGAAAACTGCCACCAGCCGATGCTGGATACATGCAAATAACAAGCCCAACGCGCTGAACACGCCGGAAGCCGGCGGTATAATAATGTCGGAAATCCCGGCATGGGCCGCCAAGGTGGCGCCATGCACCGCGCCATTGCCGCCGAACGCCACCATGGCGAATTCGCGTGGGCTGCGGCCGATCTCGCTCGACACCGCCTGGATCGCCCGCGTCATGGCGCCATTGACCACGGCATGAATGCCGTAGGCGGCTTCGTGCAAGGACAGGCCCAGCGGCTGCGCGACATGGATGCGGATGGCGTCTTCGGCGCACATTTTGTCGATCGGCATGTCGCCGTCCAGCAGATGCGATGGATTCAAGAAGCCCAGAATGACATTGGCGTCGGTCACGGTCGGGCGCGTGCCGCCCCGGCCATAGCAAGCCGGACCCGGATCAGCGCCCGCACTGTCGGGGCCGACACGCAAGGCCCCGCCCTTGTCGATCCAGGCGAGGCTGCCGCCGCCGGCGCCGATCTCGGCCAGGTCGATGGTGGGCGAGCGCACCAGATAGCCACCGCCGCCCAGCAGCCGCTGACCGATATTGATGCCCGCGCCCACTTCCATTTCATCAGTCAGGCGGGGTTCGCCGCCCTCGATCAAACAGGCCTTGGCGGTGGTGCCACCCATGTCGAAGGCGATGATATTGGCTTCGCCCAGCATCTCGCCTAACGCCGCTGCGCCGATGGCGCCGGCGGCCGGTCCCGATTCCACGCAATAGGCGGGAAAGGCGCGCGCGGTATCGGCCGTGATGATGCCGCCCGACGACTGCATCACCATCAGGGGCGCATTGACGCCAAGCCGCTTGACGCCGTTTTCCACCGAGGCGAGATAGCGGTCGACCACCGGTTTCACAAAGGCGTTCACCACCGTGGTGCTGGTGCGTTCATATTCGCGGATTTCCGGCAGCACCTGGTGCGAAGCGGAAATGGAAAGTTCGGGCGCATGCTGGCGCAGCAATTCCATCACCGCCTGCTCATGCGCCGGGTTTATATAAGAGTGCAGCAGGCACACCGCGACGGAGTCGACCTCCTGCTTGCGCATTTTCTCCACCGCCGCGATCACACTGGCGGCATCCAGCGGCAGGACCACCTTGCCGTCCGCATCCATCCGCTCCTCGATCTCAAAGCGCAGGCGGCGCGGCACCAGCGGGCGCGGCTTGTCCCAGTCCATGTTGTAAAGCTGGGGCATCCGAAGGCGCGCGATTTCCAGAATGTCGCGAAAGCCCCGGGTGGTGATCAGCGCCACCTTGGCGCCATGCCCGGTCAGAAGCGCGTTGGTCGCCACGGTAAAGGCATGCACCAGGCTGACAACTGCCTTGGGGTCGGTCGTGCCGTCGGAGAAAAGCCGGGCCAGGCCATCGACAATCGCCCGGCTGTAATCGTCCGGGGTGGACAGAAGCTTGAGGGTTCGGGCGGAACCGTCGGAATTGGATACGACCAGATCGGTGAATGTGCCCCCGACATCAATGGCGATGCGGTGCTTACCGGTACTCATATGCTAGATTGTCCCCCGACCCTTGAATTTCAGTCTGACGGACTCATTCCAGCCGGTCAAATGACCCGCTTTTTCTGGCCCATGTAATATTAAGAGTATGCCGCCATGACCCTTCCCGGTTTTCCGGCCGATATTCCTGTTATCGACGCCCACCAGCATTTCTGGGACCTGGAGAAGAATCACCTTCCCTGGCTGCGCGATCAGCCCCCCATCCCTTTCCGCTATGGCGATTACAGCGCCTTGAAGCGCAACTACATGCCGCCGGATTACCGCCGCGATGCCGCTGGCATGAAGCTGGAGGGTTCGGTCTTTGTCGAAACCGAATGGGACCGTACCGATTCTGTCGGCGAAACGCGCTGGGTCCACGATCTGGCGCAGCAGGCGGGCCTGCCCTCCGCCATGGTGTGCCATGTCACGCTGCACCGCTCCGACGCCGCCGATATCCTCGCCCAGCAGGCCCGCTTTGCGCTGGTGCGGAGCATACGGCACAAGCCCGCAGCGGCGCCGGCGCCGGACAGGATCGAAAAAGGTGTTCCCGGCTCGATGAACGATCCGACCTGGCGACGCGGCTATGCCTTGCTGGAGACATACAATCTTTCCTTCGACCTGCAGACACCCTGGTGGCATCTGGAGGACGGCGCCAGATTGAACGCAGACTTTCCCCGCATTCCCATCATCCTCAATCATACCGGCCTGCCGCGAAACCGCAGCGCGGAAGAACTGGCAGGCTGGCGGCGGGCGATGAAACTGTTTGCGGCGGCGCCCAATGTCTGCGTCAAGATTTCCGGACTGGGAGAACCAGGCCAGCCCTGGACCCTGGAGCGCAACCAGCAGGTCATTCTGGACACGATCAAAATCTTCGGAGAGGATCGCTGCATGTTCGCCAGCAACTTCCCGGTGGACGGCCTGGCCGGCAGCATGGCGACCATCTTTTCCGGCTTTGCAGAAGCAACAAGAACAATGGGGACTGCCGTGCAGCGCAAACTGTTCGCCGACAACGCCAGGCGCATCTATCGCCTCAGCCAAGGAACAAAGCCGTGACCGCGCGTCCCCGGATCGGCTTTGTCGGCATCGGCATCATGGGTGCGCCGATGGTGCGCCGGTTGATGGCGCAGGGCTGGCCGGTAGCGGTGTGGAATCTGGAAGCCGACCGCTATGCCGAAGTGCCGGGAGCCACCGTGCTGGACAGCCCGGCCGCAGTGCGGGCCGCCAGCGATATCGTGATCTTCTGCGTGCTGCACGGCGAAGCGGTGGAGCAATGCTGCTTTGGGCCGCACGGCATGGCGCGCGCCGCATCGGGCGCGACGCTTCTGATAGATACGTCCACCATCAATCCCGACACCACGCTTGCGCTTGCCGAGCGCCTGAAACGCGAAACTGGCATGGCCTGGGTGGATGCGCCGATTTCGGGCGGACCGGTGGCGGCGGACGACGGCCATCTCACCATCATGATGGGCGGCGCGGACGACGATGTGGCGCGGGCGAGCACCGTGCTGACGGATTTGGCCGCCAACCTCACCCATATCGGCGCGCTGGGCGCGGGCCAGACCGCCAAGATCATCAACCAGGCAATTGTCGGCGTCGGCTATGTGCTGATGGGCGAAACCCTGGCGCTGGCGGAAGCGGCCGGCATAGACGCGGCGCGCCTTCCCGGGGCGCTGGCCGGCGGCATGGCCGACAGCACCGTGCTGCGGCGCATCTATCCCCAACAGCAATCGCGCGATTACGTACCCCCGCGCAGCTATGCCCGCCAGCTGGACAAGGACCTGAAGAATGTCATGGCCTTTGTGAAAGCGCACAATCTGGAACTGCCGCTGCTGAGCCGCGCGGTCGAGCGTTATCACGCCTTCGCCGCCGACAATGAGATGGTGGACGGCGCTGCCGTGGCGCGGCTGTACGAAAAGCCAAAATCCTGAGCGCGCCCGCTATGACGGATGCCGAGCTGGAACGGCGCACCATGCGCAAGGTCATGTGGCGGCTGCCGCCGCTGATGGCCCTGATGTTCCTGATCAACCAGCTGGACCGAGTCAATGTGAGCTTTGCCGCGCTCACCATGAATCGCGACCTGGGCCTGACGGTAATGGATTATGCCTGGGGCGCAGGCATTTTCTTCATCGCCTATTTCGCCTTTGAAATTCCCAGCAACCTGATCCTGGAACGGGTCGGCGCGCGCCGCTGGATCGCGCGCATCATGATCACCTGGGGCCTGATATCGGGCATGATGGCGCTGGTGGTGGGGCATAACAGTTTCCTGGCGGTGCGGTTCCTGCTGGGCGCTGCCGAAGCGGGCTTCGTGCCCGGCCTGGTGCTCTACATCACCTACTGGTTTCCCGCTGGCTATCGCGCCCGCGCCACGGCGGTGTTCTTCTTTGCCGCGCCCATGGGCAATGCGGTGGCAGGCATGCTGTCGGTACCGCTGCTCGCCCTGAACGGCGCCTTGGGCCTGACGGGCTGGCAAATGATGTTCGTCGTCGAAGCGGTCCCGGCGGTGCTGCTGGGATTTTATGTCCTGCGCAATCTGCCCGACCGGCCGCGTGATGCGCGCTGGCTGACGGCGGAGGAGTGCACCTGGCTGGAGCGGCAGGTCGAGGGCGGGCGGGGTCAGCATGGCGGCGTGCTGGCGCAGCTTGGCGCCATCATGAACCGGCGCGCCGGATTGCTGTCGGCGATCTACCTCACCCGCAACATGGCGATGTATGGCGTCAGCCTGTTCCTGCCGCTGATCCTCAGCGGCGCGGGACTTTCCAACACCCAGGTCGGCTTTGCCGCCACCATTCCCTTCCTGGTCGCCGCGACCGGGGCGGTGGTGTGGGGCTGGCATTCCGACCGGCACAATGAACGGCACTGGCACACCATCATCGCCATGCTGGTCGCCGCGGCGGGCCTTGCCTTGAGCGCCTTTCTCGGCGCATCGGTCTGGGCGCTGGTGGTGATTTCTATCGCCGCCATCGGCCTTTACGCGCAGGCCGTGGTGTTCTGGTCGCTACCGCCGTTGATGCTGAGCGGCATGGCCGCGGCAGCCGGCATCGCCGCCATCAATGCGGTGGGCAATCTGGGCGGATTTTTGGGGCCCTTTATCGTCGGCGCCACCGCACGCGGCGGCGGCACGGATTTCTCGTCCGGCCTCTATCTGATGGCGGGTTGCGCCGCGATCTCGGCGGCGCTCAGCTTTGTCCTGATGCGCCTGAAATGGGATGCGCCGCAAGGAAAGCAGACATGATCCTTGAGACCGCTGTCTTTTCCATTTACCCCGGCCAGGCCGAACAGTTCCGGGCTGCTTTCGCTGAGGGTGGCAATTCATCGAGATGTCAAAGGGCTTCCACAAATTGGAAATGCGCCAGGGCATCGAGGCGCCCGACAGTTTCATTCTGGTGGTGTGGTGGCAGACGCTGGAGGACCACACGATTGTCTTCAAGCAATCGGACAATTTCACCAAGTGGCGGGCGGTGGTCGGACATTTCTTCGCCCACCCGCCAGTGGTGAATCATTTCCGGGACGAAACCTGGCGTACCGTCGAAATTCTCGATGGCAGTTCGTGCCATGTCCGCTTTGCGTTGCCAAAAGCGGACATTCGCGGGCCTCTAAGTTACTCCTCTCCACCAGCCGCGGCTGGAATGTGGGGCGCAGTCTTCGGCTAGCCAACCAAAGGCTATTCCACAAATAACAGCTGGCCGAACCGGTCCGGAAAATGCGGGTTCGGCTTCAACATGCCCGAATCCGACCATTGGGAAAGCCGGCGGTTGGGTTCCGTGCCATCCCAACGATTCATGTTCGCGATCCAGCGGTCACCGATCTTGGGGACAGGGTTATCCGCCAGATCCGTAAACGAGCGCCAGGGAATCGCCACTTCGAGGTTCCAACCCTGGTCCTGGTCTCCTGTAATATTGAGCGTGCCCTTGATCGAAACGGCCACTTGCACGCCCCGCAGATCGTACTTTTTTATCAAGCGCTGTGGAAATGGGTAGAGATAGTCATACAAGACAGCGCGGGCATTCATTTCAAGGCCCAGATACAGGTTCTTGACGCCAGGCGGAGCAATGAAGATTTCGACGGCATCGTCTTTGTAGGTGGGGTCATCCGGCTGGGTATGCACCGCAGTGATGTCGCTATCGTCACACGCGTAGGCGACATAGAGGTTGTCGTTATCCCAGGTCAGACGAGCCACGGTCTTCTGCTTCTTGCCGGTCTGATCGGCCCAGGGGAAAACGAAGACCACCGGCTTGGCCGCTTGCCAGGCGGCATCGTCGAGGTTGCCATCGATGCGAGGAGCAATTCTGGCGCGACGCACCTCGTGGGTCGGGATGGGGGCAAGATCGGCCCGCTCAGCCTGCGCCAGTACGGGCGCACCTGTCATAAGCGCAAGGAAGGCGGACAAGAAAAGAACAATGACTTTTTTCATAGCCTCACCCAAGGGTTGGTTAGCTCAGGGTGACGTGGAGGTCGCCGATCTTCTCGATCGAGGTCACCATCTTGTCCCCCGGTTTGAGCCAGACCTGCTTATCCGGCGGGTATCCGCTGATCACGCCTTCACAGGTGCCGGTGAAAATCACGTCTCCCACTTCGAGTGCGAAGGCCTTCGAACAGTAGGAGATGATCTGGGCGCAGTTGAAGATCATCAGGCGGGTATTGGTGTCCTGGCGGACCTCGCCGTTGACGAGCATCTTCATGTTGAGGTTGTTGACGTCCACCTGATCGGCGCTGACCAGCCAGGGGCCGAACGGCCCAGAACCGTCCGTGCTCTTGCCCAACAACCACTGCGCCGAGCGGCGCTGCAGGTCGCGGTTGGTGAAGTCGTTTCCGCTGGCATAGCCATAGACATGGTCCAGGGCGCTGGCTTCCGGGATATCGCGGCCTCCCTTGCTCATCACTAGCACCAGTTCGGCCTCATAGTCCCACTTGGGCGGCGCTGTAGACTTGCTGACCGGGATGGTACCGTTGTGGTGGTTCAACGCGCTATTGAACTTGCTGAACATGATCGGCTCCTTGGGGGGCTTGCTGCCACCCTCCGCGGCGTGGGCCGCGTAGTTGAGCCCGACGCACAGGATCTTGCCCGGGTTTTCGACGATGTTGCCGAAGCGCACCTGGCCTTCTGGGATCAGGCGACCAGCCGGCGCGCCCGCCGCGCCGTTGGCCAGCAGCAGGCCCAGGGCCTCCAGGTTGCCACGGCCACTGATCACATCGATAGCCTTGGTCGGCAGGCCGATCTTGCGGTCCCGCTCCACACCGGCGACGTCCAGCACGCCGCGCGCAGTCTTCACGCCCAGGCCCAGGCCGTTCGCCGTGACGATATTGGTGATGTCGATCTCTTTCAGCGGGCGCTGGTTGGTCGGCATGCCGCGCGCCGCCTGTTGCGCCTGGGCTTGCCCTGTAGAGGCCAGCGCGGCCGCTCCGGCGCCGAGCCCAGTGATCATGCTGCGACGGTCTTGATTCATTTCGTTTCTCCTTGGCGTTGGAATGTCTATGCTTACATGCCGCGCAGTTCACGCAAGGCGATCTGCAGCATCGCCCGGCAATGGCCCACATTATAGGCCCAGCCGGAATTGGTGCTCTGCGCCTCCCGCGGAAGCAATTTGTCGGTATCCATGGCGCGCGGATGCTCGGGGAAGATCAAGCGCTTGTAGTTGTTGCGCACCAGGACCTTCATCACTTCATACATGTCGATGTCGCCATCGTCGGGGAAGGTTTCGACATAATCCAAGCGCGGCTTGCGCATGATCACATTGCGGAAATGCACCTGGCCGATGCGATTGCGCGAGGCGAGCCAGTTGCCCACCACGACCGGGTCCTCGCCCAGCTCGCGGGTGACGCCGCAATCCCAGGTCATGGTGTTGGAGGGCGAATTTACTGTCTCGACCAACCGCTTCCAATCCGAGAAACTATTGAGGACCTGAGCCGAACCGCGGCTCATCGGCGACGGCGGATCGTTGGCATGCACGGACATGACCACATTGTTTTTTTCTGCCACCGGAATCACTTCCTTCAGGAAGTAGGTCAGGTTCTTCCAGGTATCTTCATAATTTTGGGTCGCACCGTCTGCTGGAAGCGGAGGCAGGTCCTTCATGCGGTCATAGTTGAAATCCGAATAGCCGGCGCCACCGCGGCCGGGCACCTGCCTGTACCCGTCAGTGGCACGGTGGGTGTAGAAATTCCATTCCAAAACCGGAATGCCCAGCTTTCCCATGTTGACGATGGTCTGCTTGATCTTGCCGATCTCCTCATCACGGCCCGGCAGGCCACGCACGATCTTGTTCATTTCGGGATCAAGGCCGCCCTGGTAGGACCAGCGGATCATCAGGATACCGAGATGCATGCCGTGTTTCTTCAGCGCATCGACCCGCGGCTGCAGATAATCCGTGCCCCAAGGCTGTGCCGGCACGGCCGAGGCGTCGATCCAGTTGATGCCGAGCTGCTTGATGCGGATCGCCTCCGCATCATCCAGCATATCGTTCATGTAGACAGTGAGCTTGGGGGTGTCGGGGCCTTCCTGCGGCTGGCCAACGCGTTTGTTGGGAGTGGGCGAATAGGGCGCGTTCGGCCCCTGCTGCGCCATTGCCGGCAAGCCGGCCGCACCAGCCAGCAAGGCGCCGCCCGATGTCTGTAACAAGCCACGGCGGGACAGTTTGCTCTTGAAGGTATCGGTCATGTGTTTCTCCTGCTGATTTTTTGAAGGCTTCTTGTGGCTATGGCAGCGCGAACACCATCAGGCTGCCCGGACCTGTCGGACTCCTGATGAACGATCCGCCGGTGGCGACGATCGCCACATACTGTTTGCCGTCCTTGCCGCGATAGGTCATCGGCGTGGCATGCGCCGACAACTCCATCTTGTAGGTCCAGACTTCCTTGCCGGTGGCGCTTTCATAGGCGCGGAAACGGCTGTCGTCGGTGGCGGCAATGAAGGTCAGACCGCTGGCGGTGCTGATCGGCCCGCCGATGCTGGGCCGGCCGGTGTTGCGCACCGCTTCCGGCAGGCTGTCGGTGACACCAAAGGTCTTGCTCCAGGCGATGTCGCCGTTATTGACGTTGATCGCATACAGGGTGCCCCAGGGCGGGGTCTGGCACATCAGCTTCTTGTCTTCATCGATGAAGAAGCTGTCCGGGCCGTCGGCGGAGCCCCAATGGCCTTCCTTTTTCTTTTCGACCATTTCGATGCTGCCCATGTCATGGGTATTAACTATGTAATAGCCGAGCTTGGCGTCAAAGCTGCCGCCGCCCCATTCCGGGCCGCCGCCGCTGCCCGGGAAACGCGCGATCCGCGAATCCATGGTAAGCGGCGAATAGGCGATGCTGTCGTGCAGCTTCTTGTCCTTGATCAGCTTCTCGCAAAACGCCTTGTGCTCGGGCGTCACGGTGGCGATGTCGGTCGCCGCCGTGAAGTGCTGGCGCGCCAAAGGCGGCGGCTTCACCGGCATGGGCTGGGTCGGCCAGGCCTGTTCACCAGTCACGGTGCTGGCCGGGACCGGCACTTCTTTCACGTCATAGATCGGCTTGCCGGTGACACGGTCCAGGATGAAGAGATAGGCGCTCTTAGTCATGGTCGCCACGGCGGGAATGCTGCGGCCGTTCTTGCGGACGGTCATCAGCAGCGGCGGCGTGTCCAGGTCGTGATCCCAGATGTCGTGATGGACTAGCTGGAAGTGCCAGAGATACTTGCCGGTCGCGGCATTGACCGCCACCAGCGAGCCGCTGAACAGGTTGGTGCCGTGGCGGTCGCCACCATAGCGGTCCGACGCGGGCGCGCCGAAGGGCAGATAGGCGATGCCGCGTTCGGCATCGACATTCATCAGGCCCCAGACATTGACGCCGGCGCGATTTTCCGTGGAGCCGGGCGCCCAGGTGTCATAGCCGGGTTCGCCTTTCTTCGGCACGGCATCGAAGGTCCAGACCAGCTTGCCGGTGCGCACATCCCAGGCGCGCACCGCGCCGGACGGCCCCTTGGGGATTTCGCCCAACGCCCCGCCGGTCATCACCAGATTCTTGTAGATCAGCGGCGCCGAGCTCATGGCATAGGGCCGGTCGGCAAAGCCGCGCATGATCTCGGGCGTGCGCAGATTGACCGCGCCCTTGTCGCCGAAGCTTTCGGCGGCCTTGCCGGTCTTCGCATTCACCGCCATCAGCTTGCCGTTGGGGGTGGCGAAGATCAGCCGCGGATCGTCCTTGCCGTCGCCGGGCCAGTAGGCCAGGCCGCGCGTGTTGGGCCGCAGATTGTCCGGCAATGTGTAAGACCAGATTTCCTTACCCGTCACGCCGTCTAGCGCCTGGATTTTTCCGTAAGGATTAGCGAGATACAGTACGCCGTCGATCACCAGCGGCGTGGTCTGGGAGGCCGCGTCGCGCGCCGCGCCGGCCGGCTTCAGGTCGTATTTCCACGCCACCTTCAGACTGGTCACATTGGCAGGCGTGATCTGGGTCAGGGGCGAATATCGCGCGCCGCCCGGGTCGCGGCCGTAATTGGGCCAGTCATCCTGCGGCGTGGCCTGGGCGCCGGCGAATAGCAGGCTTCCCAGCAATCCAACCATCACTGTGCGGATGCGCGTGTTGATCTTCGGCAAAGTCCCCTCCCAAGCGAAAAAGCCGATTCTTGCTCGCGCCGGCCGTGGCCAAGCTTAAACACAAACGCCGGTCCTAACAAAGAACCAGCGGCGCGAGGGCCTGAAAGTGCCGCAAAAGCAACCCGGGCGGGGGCGGCTATGGCTGAACGACGGGTCGTGCATCCGGCTGCGGCCAGAGTATCCGGGGCATGTCTGGGCCTATGACTTCGTCGAGGGTCGCACCCCTGACGGTCGAAAGTTCCGGATCCTGACGATCATCGACGAGGCCAGCTGAGAATGCCTGGCACTCGTCGTTGCGCGTCGGTTTCGTCACGAGGATGTTCTGGCAGCCCTGGCGGAGCTGTTCATCGCTCGCGGGCGGCCAGAAAATATCAGGTCTGACAATGGACCGGAGTTTATCGCGACTTCAGTTCAAAAATGGTTGGCTCAGGTCGACGTGAAGATGCTCTACATCACACCGGCATCGCCCTGGTAGAATGGCTATAACGAAAGCTTCAATGGGTTGCTGCGTGACGAACTTCTAAACGGCGAGATCTTTTACAGTCTGGCCGAAGCCAAAGTGCTGATCGAGGCCTGGCGGCGGCATTACAACACGATCCGCCCGCACAGCAGCCTCGGCTACCGACCACCGGCCCCGGAAACCGCGACGCCACCATTGCCGTCTTCCGGTTCCGCTACGCTCCACATCCAGTCGGCAATGGCCAAGGAGGAAGCAATGCACTAACATTCAACCCGGACCACCTAATGAGGGCCGATCATCAACAGAATGCCCAGTAAAAATCCGGCAGAGATTCTCCTATATGAGGACCGATTCATTTCTCTCTCCCTTCGCCTGGCGCGCCTTTTGACCGCGACAGTCTAATATAACACTCTGTAATGACAGACAATTTCCACACTCATTACGCCATGCCACAGACGGGACTTTTGCGCAGGCTGCGCCCTCGCTAGTATGACACGCAGGAAACGCAGCCGACTCTCCCTTTCAGATAAGCCGCATAAGAACAAAGAACACTAGGACCAACAACAGCCGCGCACTTAGCTGAATAAGTATCCAGAAGACGTTGGTCTCGTACCGGGGCAGTCATTGGGGAAGCAGTCAGCGTATGAGTAGTTCAGAAGTGCAACCGCCCCTTACGGGCGCGCGGAATAGTCGTCTGCCAACAGCGGGCATGGCGCCCACCGATATTTCCAATCCCGACTATTTCCACAAGGTGGTGGACTGCCAATGGGCCTGTCCGGCGCACACGCCGGTGCCCGAATATATCCGCATGATCGCGGCCGGGCGTTATTCCGACGCCTATATGGTCAACTGGCATTCTAATGTGTTCCCCGGCGTGCTGGGACGCACCTGCGACCGACCCTGTGAACCAGCCTGCCGCCGTGGCCGGGTGGAGGAAGTCACCAAGAAGGCCGAACCGGTCGCCATCTGCCGTCTCAAGCGCGTCGCCGCCGACAACAAGGACGATGTGAAGGCACGCATGCCGGCGCCGGCTTCGGTGAAAAACGGCAAGCGCGTGGCGCTGATCGGCGCGGGGCCGGCTTCGCTCACCGTGGCGCGCGACCTACTGCCGCTGGGCTACACCGTAGTTCTGTATGACGGCGATGCCGCGGCCGGTGGCATGATGCGTACCCAGATTCCCAAATTCCGCCTGCCCGAATCCGTGCTGAATGAGGAAGTGAATTACATCCTCGATCTTCAGCCCGAACTGAAGCTGGGCCAGAAGATCGACTCGCTGAAGGCATTGCTGGCGGAAGACTATGACGCCATCTTTGTCGGCTGCGGCGCGCCGCGCGGGCGGGCGCT
>CAMAPL010000022.1 GCA_945860165.1 Rhizobium sp. Q54 | reverse complement strand
ACTACGACCGAAACTTTGACAGCTACGACTACGGCCCGCCGCCACCACCTCCGCCGCGCTATCGTCAGCGTTACGGGTATGACGGCTACGGCTATCGCTACTGATCGCAGCGGTCGTGAAACAACCAAGGGCTCCGGAAATGCCGGGGCCCTTTTTGTGAGTGGGCCGTAGCGCACCTGCTGACGCAAAGCGGGCCTGGAATTGCACCAGGATATTGCCCTTGCGCATCTCTTGGGCCGGCCCTAAACGGGACTCCCCACCTTTTGATACAGCGCCCATGTCCGAGCTTGACGACCCGCGCCCGCACTTTCGCACCATCGCCCTGATTGTTGGCGCCGCCATGTTCATGGAAGGGCTGGACAGCACGGTGCTGGCCACCGCCCTGCCGACCATGGCCCGTGAGTTGGGCGTTTCGGCGCCCAGCCTGTCCATCGCCCTGACCTCCTATCTGATCAGCCTGGCGATCTTCATTCCGGTATCAGGTCGCATCGCCGACCGGTTTGGCGCGCGCACCGTTTTTCGCAGCGCCATCATCGTTTTCCTCCTGGGCTCCATCGCCTGTGCGCTGGCGCCCAATGTCGGTTTCCTAGTGGCGGCGCGGTTTTTCCAGGGCATCGGGGGGGCGCTGATGATTCCGGTGGGGCGGCTGGTGCTGATGCGCAGCGTGGAAAAGCGCGACCTGATCCAGGCGACGTCCTGGGTCCTGATTCCCGCCATTGTCGGTCCAATTCTGGGGCCGGCGCTGGGTGGCTTGATTGTTACCTATCTGCACTGGCGCTGGATATTCTACATCAATGTTCCGATCGGCATTGTGGGCATAACGCTGGTCAGCCTCTACATCGCCGATACGCGCGGCAATGTTCCCGAAAAAACGGATTTCCGTGGCATCATCCTCTCGAGCCTGTCCCTGGGCCTGTTGCTGTTCGGCCTGGAGCTGATCAGCCATCGTGGAAAATTGCTGCTGGCTCTGGCGTTGCTGGCGGTGGGCGCGATCCTGGGAGCGCTCTATATCCTGCATGCCCGCCGCACGGCGGACCCGATCCTGGATATTTCCCTGATGCGGTTGCCGACGTTCGGCACCTCAGTCATCGCCGGCGCGATCACCCGCATCACCCAGGGTGCGCATCCCTTTCTGCTGCCGCTGATGATGCAGCTGGGCTTTGGGATGACCGCCATGCAATCTGGACTGATGACCCTGGCGACGGCGTTTGGCGCCATCGTCGCTAAACCGGTCGCGCCCTTTTTGCTGCGCCGTTACGGCTTCCGTGACACATTGCTGATCAACGGTCTGTTTTGCAGCGCCGGGTATGCGGTGTGCGGATTGTTTCGTCCCGGCTGGCCGCTGCCGGTGATGTTCGGGATCATGGTGATCGCAGGCTTCTTCATGTCGGTGCAATTCACCGGCTATAACACTATCGCCTATGACGAGATACCGCCCGAACGCATGGGCAACGCCACCAGCTTCTACACCACCTTCCAGCAATTGATGCTGTCGATAGGCATTTGTGCCGGCGCGGCGGCCCTGCAAGGTGCCATGGCCGTGCGCGGCCATGGCACGCCGCAATTGCTGGATTTCAGTGTCGCCCTCTGGGCCGTGGCGATCGTTTCCCTCAGCGCCACCATCTGGAACCGGCGCTTCTCCCACGAAGCGGGGACCGAGATCAGCGGTCACACGCCCCGCACCTGGCCAGCCCGCCAGGTGATCAAGGAGCCGCGCGGATTGGGGTCATGACAAACAGTTTCGCCATCGGCGGCGCCATATCGGTGAACCGCCTGGGCTTCGGGGCCATGCAGATCACCGGTCCCGGCGTCTGGGGTCCGCCGCGCGATCGCGGCGAAGCCATTCGCGTTCTGAGGAGGTTGCCGGAACTGGGTGTGAACTTCATCGACACCGCCGATTCCTATGGTCCCGACGTGTCGGAGCAACTGATCCGCGAGGCGCTGCATCCCTATGACGGATTGCTGATCGCCACCAAGGCGGGCTTCACCCGCAGCGGCCCGAATATGTGGCACGTCAACTGCCGCCCCGAACACCTGATCGCCAGCGCCCACAAAAGCCTTCGACAGCTGGGTGTGGAGCAGATCGGTCTGTGGCAGCTGCACCACATCGATGGCTGCGTGCCGCGCGCCGAGCAGTTCGGCGCGGTCCGGCAGCTGCTGGACGATGGGCTGATCGCGCATGCCGGCCTGTCGGAAGTCTCGGTGGCCGACATCAAGGCGGCGTCCGAGGTCTTTCCCGTCGCCACGGTGCAGAACGCCTACAACCTGGCCGATCGCGAAAGCGACGATGTGGTGGATTACTGCCAGGCCAACGGCATCGGCTTCATTCCCTATTATCCGCTGGGCGGCGGCGGCGAGCTGGCGCGGGCAGGGGGCCGGCTGGCCATGCTGGCCAAGGCCAAGGGGGCAACCAGCGGCCAGGTCGCGCTGGCCTGGCTGTTGAAACGTTCGCCAGTCATGTTGCCGATCCCGGGCACTTCCAGGGTGGCGCATCTGGAACAGAATGCCGCGGCAGCCGCGATCACCCTGAGCGACGAAGAGTTCGCCAGCCTGGATCGCCGCTGACGCCCCGGCCCAAAAGGGCTAAACTGTCCGCAAAATATGGGGTGGGGATCATGAAGACCAATCTGCTTGTGCTGGCCGGCCTGCTGGCGGCGATGCCGGCTTCTGCCGCGGTCACCCGCTTCACGGTGGAAAAGACCACCCCGATGACGAACGGCTATGAACTGCTGGAGGGGCGTTACAGCGGTCAGCTCGACCCGGACAGCCCGCGCAACGCGCTGATCAACGACATCAAGCTGGCGCCGCGCAATGCGGGCGGCAAGGTTGAGTATTCCGCCACCTTCGCCATTGCCAAGCCGGTCGATGTCAGTCGCTCGTCCGGCATGCTGGTCTATGACGTGCCCAACCGGGGCGGCGGCACGGCCACGGTCCTGGGCGACGGCCATGTCAGTGTGGTCAGCGGATGGCAGGGCGATCTGGAGGAGGGTTCGGGCGTTCAATCCTTGCGCGTCCCAGCCGCACCGGTAAATGGCCCGGCTTATTTGCGCTTTCTCGACATTCCTGCCGGCACCACAACCCTGCCGGTCAAGGGCGGCGTCCCGGGCAAACAGGGCGGGCGCGTCTTTGAAGTGGCGGCCGAGGAAAATGCGAAGCTGTTTACCGGCGCGTCGGACAGCCAGGCCGGCATCCAGAACGAAATACAGGGGCGCAACTGGGCCTTCGCCGATTGCAGCAAGGCGCCGTTCCCCGGCGCGCTGGATCTGACCAAGCTGTGCGTCAAGGAGGGCTTCGATCCCAAGCTGGCTTATACGCTGGCCTTCACCGCCAAGAATCCCAAGGTGCTGGGCATCGGCTTCGCCGCCACCCGCGATCTTGTCACCTTCCTGCGCTATGGCCAGCGCGACGAGGCCGGCAATCCCAATCCCCTGGCGGGCAAGATGCGCTGGGCGGTAGGGCGCGGCGTGTCGCAATCGGGAAATTTCCTGCGCGCCTTCGTCAATATGGGCTTCAATACCGGCGAGGATGGTTTGGCGGTGTTCAACGGCATCAATCCCATCGTGGCGATGCGGATGAATTCCATGAGCTACCGCTTCGCGTCGCCGGGCGGACTGGTCGGTCTTTATGAGGTGGGCAATGACGGCACCAACTGGTGGAGTGCCTATGACGACAAGGTGCGTGGGCTAGGTCGGCATGGCCTGCTGGACCGCTGCACCGCTGCCGGCAACTGCCCGAAAGTGGCGGAAATACTGGGTTCGGCGGAGTTCTGGAATTTGCGCGCCAGCGTCAATTTCGTGGGCACCGACGCCAAGAGCGACATTGCGCTGCCCGCCAATGTGCGGCGCTATTACAATGCCGGCACGCATCACAATGGCGGCCGCGGCGGCTTCGACCGCGCCGGCGTCCCCACCAATGCCTGTGTGCTGGCCGCCAATCCCAATCCCACCTCCGATGCCAACCGGGCGCTGTTCAAGGCGCTTCTGGATTGGGTGATGGACGGGACCCCGCCGCCGCCCAGCCGCTATCCGACCCTGGCGGCGGGCCAGCTGATCACGCCGGAAGCGTATGACCGGGTATTTCCCGCGATTCTGGGTCAGCCGCGTCCGGCCTATAGCCCGCTGTATCAGTATGATTTCGGCGCCGGATTTGATGTGCCGGATATGTCGGGCGCAATCAGCATCAATCCGCCCACCATTGTGCGGACCATCCCCCAGCTGATGCCGCGCATCGATGCCGACGGCAATGAACTCGACGGCATCCGCTCGCCGCTGCTGCAGGCACCGCTCGGTTCCTATGTCGGCTGGAACATCGCCAAGGCGGGTTTCCAGGCCGGGCGCTATTGCGGCAATACCGGCGGCTATATTCCCTTCGCCGCGACTAGAGCCGAACGCCTGGCCAATGGCGATCCGCGCCCCTCGCTGGAGGAACGCTATCCCAGCCACGCCGCCTATGTCGCCAGGGTGAAAGCAGCCGCCGATGGCCTGGTGGCGCAGCGCACCATGCTGGCGGCGGATGCGGCGCGCATCACAGCGCAGGCCCAGGCCGCCAGCTGGTAAAAGAAAAACGCGCCGGGCGAAAACCCGGCGCGCTGATCTAATCCAGTATTTTCAGGCTTTACTTCACGCCGACGCGGACATCTTCCAGGATGCGGCGGGCGCGTGTCGTATTGAAGATGCCGCAGGAGCAGAAGCGCGCCATGGTCTCGGCGGCTTCCTTGGGCGTGCGGCGGTTTTCCTTCACGAAGCTCATCATTTTTTGCGCGAAGTTGATCGACAACATGCCGTGGCCGCACATGGTCGACAGCATGATCGCCTGCTTGCCCGGCGTGTTATCGCCCACCTCTTCAAAGCCCAGTGAATAGGCGATGGAGTGGCGCGGGATGCCGGCCACCTTGCAGGCGTTCTTGGCATTTTCGATCGAGGACGAGATGTTCACCGACAGGCCGAGATCTTCTTCCTTGATGCGCTTGACGAAGGCTTCAGCATTGGCGCGGCTGTCGAATACAGCGGCCATGGTGCCCGCCTTGCTCATGCCTTCCAGCACTTTCTTGAAGTTCGGCTTGTTGCGCTTGCCCCAGTGGCCAAAGATGCTCTTGCTGCGGGTCGGGCGCAGGCTGCCGCCATGCAGCGCGTCACCCAGGCTGGCGGGCTTGTATTCTGCCGCGATCTGCATGAAGCGCTTCTGCGCGGCCAACGCGTCGCCGCTCTGGCCGGCGGCCTTGCTCTTGGCGGGAAGCGAAAAGACGATGTAGTCGTCGACGAAGCTTTCGGCCTTGCCGTAGCGGTGCAGGGTGTTGGTCATGCGTTCACCATTTCATTGACGGGAGCGACCTTGCTCAGGTCGCGGATCACCTTGCGGCCCAGGCCGATATTAGTCTTGGCACGCTGGGGGTTGTAGCCCAGCTTGGCCAGGATCGGCGCGACCATGTTCTCTTCGCCCTCGGCATCGCAGCGGACGCCAACGCCGATCACAACCTGGGTGGGAATGCGTTTTTCCACCTCCCAGATGATGCGGACGATTTCCTCGGTGCGCTCGACCGGCACCTTGATCTCGATGATGGCGCTCATAACCTTCTCATTGAGGATGTCGGTGCGGATGTCGCCTGTGGCGACGTCGGTCATCAGGGTTGTGATGGGGTTGTTCTTCTCGAACGACACGCCGGCCTTGGCTAGTGCGCGCGACATTTCCTGGAAGTCGCGGAAGCGGGCGCCGATGCCGGGGCGGCCCAGTTCGATGGTGAAGCCGACTTCGCCAACGCCAACGCGGTCGGTGACGTCGTTGGTTTTCACTTCCTCGGTGCCGCGGCCAGAAATGCCGGTGGATTCATGGGGCACGCGCGGGTCGGAGAAGGCGCGGCGTACCACGCGCGGCCATTCCAGCTGGTCGGGCTCGAAGGCGGTGGTGGGGCAGACATCGGGCTCGGGCTCGAAGCGGACGCGGAAATTCGCCAGCGTGCGGCGGACGAAGCGGACCGTGGACGGCGGCAGCACTTCCTTGCTCAGCCCGTTGTAGCAGGCATAGCATTCGACGCATTCGTCGCGGTTGATGGTGGCGCGCTGCAGCAGCGGATCGATGTAGATCGCGCCCATCGGGCAGATGTACGTGCAGTTGCCGCAGGCGACGCACTTCTTGGGATTGATCTTCATTTGTACTTCCTTTCCGGAAAAAACATAAGCCTAGCAAGGCTTTCCGACTTTGCGTGGATTAGAATGTGTCGACTTTCCGGGCGCAAGCTGTTTCTGTATTTTATCTTTAAACAATCTATTTTTCTGAGAATGGTTCGCAAGGCTGCCTGGAAATTAGGCCAATTTTCTGTATTTTTAATATTTATAATACCCAAAGCGACCGGGCGCCGACCAAAAATCAGTGATCCAGTAAACGCTACAAGGACTGCTATCGTTGCGCTGCCGGGCGAAGGCCTGAGCTTTTGGGGAGACGGAAAAATGAAACTACACGCCATTTGGTTGTCCGCCGCGCTGCTGGCGATGCCGTTGGGCGCCAGCGCCCAGGGAACGCCGCCTGACCGCCCCAAATCCCCGCCCAACCCAGCGGCCAACCGCTACGCGCCACTGCCGGACTTCTTCAAGATGCCGGAGGGCCGCGCCATGGGCGCCTCCAGCGCCGTGCGCGGCGACAGCAAAGGCAATATCTGGGTGGTGGACCGCTGTGCCGCCAACAGCTGCACCGGCAGCAAGCTGGCCCCGATTATGCAGTTCGACGGCAAAGGCAATTTCATCAAGTCGTTCGGAGCCGGCCTGATGCAGTTCCCCCACGGCTTCACCATCGACAGCAAGGACCATCTCTGGATCACTGACGGCGTCCCGCCTGACGGAAAAGGCACCAAGGGCCATGCGGTTCTGGAGTTCGATCCTAGCGGCAAGCTGCTGCGGACCATGGGCAAGCCCGGCGTTCGTGGCGGCGCGCCCAATCTCTTCGCCGAACCCAATGCCGTTCTGGTGACGCGCGACGGCACCATCTTCGTGGCCGAGGGGCATGCCCGCGGCGCCAACAACAAGCCCCACATCATCAAGTTTGACGCCAGCGGGAAATTCCTCAAGCAATGGGGTACGCCGGGCACCGGACCGGGCCAGCTCGGCATGCCGCATACCTTGGCGGTGGATTCCAAGGGCCGGCTCTATGTCGGCGACCGCGACAACAACCGCATCCAGATTTTTACCCAGGACGGCAAGCTGCTGGGACAGATGACACAGTTCGGGCGGCCCAGCGGCATCGCCATCGATCAGAACGACATGATCTATGTCACGGATTCTGAATCTAAGGACAAGAACGAGTATGGCCACAATCCCGGCTGGAAGCGCGGCATCCGCATCGGCAGCCTGAAGGACGGCATCGTCACCGATTTCATTCCCGACAGTTTTGTGGACGCGGAAGGCTCCAGTACCAGCGGCGGCGAAGGCGTCTGGGCCGATGGCAAAGGCGCGGTCTACAGCGCCCGGGTTGGGCAACAGGACGTGGTCAAATTTTTCAGAAAATAGGGATCAGCGCGGAATAAGCGCGCCAGGCAGGGCCACCACCCTGGCGGCCAGCGCCAAGCCATCCTTCACCGCTTCTTGCGGGGGTTTGCCTTTCAGCCGCGCCGCCAGATAGGCGCCGTTGAAGGAATCGCCGGCGCCCGACGTGTCCACCACCCCCACCGCCTGGGTGGGCAGAGCAGTGATCTCGTCGCCGGCGCGCAGCAGGCAGCCATCCTCGTCGCAGGTCAGGGCGATCTCGGCATCGGTCAGGGTGGCGGTGAATTCGATCTGGTTTCGCGGATCGTGCATGCCGTACATCAGCTGATAATCCTGGCGGCTGGGCAGCACGATGGAGGCCAGCTTCACCATTGCCTCGAATGTGTGGCGGGCTTCGTCCATCGATTTCCACAGCGCCGGGCGGATGTTGGGATCAAACGCCACTTTAGTCTTCAGCGTGCCAAGCAGCTTGATGGCCGCCTGGCGATCATCATGGCCCAGGATGGCCAGCGAAATGCCGGAGACATAGACGAGATCCGCCTTGTTCAGCACATCGGCGCCGCCCGCCGCCAGCAACAGCCGCAGCCATTCCCTTGCAGGCGTGTCGCTGCGCCAGTAATGGAATTTGCGGTCGCCCTTGGCGTTGGTCTCGATCAGGTACAGAGCGGGGCGTTCGCCCGGGATACGGTACACCAGTCTGTCGCTGATGCCTTCGCCGCGCCAGGTTTCCACCATGGCATTGCTCAGGCTTTCGTCGCCGGTGGCGGTGAGGAATGCGACATCGATGTCGGGCGCGCTGCGCTTGAGATAGACGGCGGTGTTATAGGCGTCGCCGGCAAAACTGCGCCGCAGGTGGCCGTCTTCGACGGGGCGCAGTTCGACCATGCATTCGCCGATGCTGATGGCCAGGGTCATGGCTGCACCAGGGTCCGGGCCTCGCGGGCCATGACGGCGGCACAGCTGAAGGCGTCGGCCTCGTTCAGGTCCGAAGGCACCATCCAGGAACCGCCCGCCGCGATCACATTGGGCAGCGACAGGTAAGCATTCAAGTTCTTGGCGCCGATGCCGCCGGTGGGACAGAAGCGGACCTGCGGGAAGGGGCCGCCCAGCGCCTTGATCGCCGGGGCGCCGCCGCTGGTTTCCGCCGGAAAGAATTTGAAGGTTGAAAGGCCCAGCGAAAGGCCCAGCATGATTTCCGATGCCGTCGCCACGCCGGGCAGGATCGGCGTGTTGTGCTGGCGCGAAGCCTGCACAACCTCTTGCGTCGTGCCGGGGCTGACGACGAATTTCGCGCCGGCATCCACGGCAGCAGCAAACTGGCCGGCATTGATGACGGTGCCCGCGCCAACAATGGCGCCTTTTACCTCGGCGGCGATGGCCGCAATGGCGGCCAGCGCGGCGTCGGTCCGCAATGTCACTTCCAGGATGTTGAGGCCGCCTTCGACCAGCGCGCGCGCTAGCGGCACGGCATGGGCCAGGTCCTTGATCACAATCACCGGAACTATGCGGGTGGCCCGCAACTCGTCGTCGAAAGCCATGGCGGACCCCGTTTTGCGGCGTCCTTATAGCCGCAAGCCTGGGGGACCGGTAGCCAACAAAAGCTCAGCGCCGGGGTAAAGGCTAGATCGGCTTTTCGTAGACGCGGTAGGTCTTGTAAGGCACACCGCCCACCATCTCGATCACATGGCGGACGCGGGCATTGCGTTCCAGGATCCAGCCCAGCTCGCTCTCCACCACGCCGCGGTCGAAATTGAACTTGCGCACCGACTGGATGACCGACAGCGCCAGTGCCGCACCCATCGAGGAAGACTGCAGCGCCTTGCGCACGCCCATCATCGGCATGCGGCCGGTTTTCGGGCGGCGCACCTTCATGCGCCACAGCAGCTTGATCCAGTTGAAAGGAAGTAGGCGCCCCTTCATGTCGCAGATCGCTTCATTGAGATTGGGAAAGGCCGCGCTGAAGGCGGCGGGCTTGCCCTGATATTCGGCGATGGCGACATCGCCGGGACGCAGCAGCAGGCGGAGGATGCCGGCCAGTTCGTTGATCTCGGCGCGCGTCATGGGGACATAACCCCAATTGTCCGACCAGGCGTCGTTGATGATGTCGAGCAGTATGTCCACTTCCTCGCGGAAATGCGCCTTGTCCATGCGGATGTTGCGCAGCGTGACCTCGCCGCCGCGCATGGAGCGCTTGAGCAACTTTTCCAGCGTCTGCGCCGGTGCGTCGGGACCATAACGATAGGCGATCAGGTCTTCGGCCTTGCGATAGCCGTGCGCCACGATGTGCTTTTCATAGTAGCGGGGCGAATGGCCCATCATCACGTAAGGCGGCGTGTCGAAGCCATCCACCAGCAGGCCCGGTTGGTCCCACATGGAAAAGCTCACCGGGCCGATGGAACGGGTCATGCCCTGCGCCTTCAGCCAGTCTTCGGCGGCGGCGATCAGCGCGGCGAACACGGCGGCGTCATTAATGGCTTCGATGAAACCGAAATGGCCGGTGGCATCATGATAGCGCTCCAGATGCAGCTGGTCGATCTGGGCGGTGATGCGCCCCACCGGCTCACCGCCGCGATAGGCCAGGAAGAATTCGGCCCGTGCGTGCTGAAAATAGGGATTGTGGTGGGGCTGAAAATGGAATTTTCGCTCCAGCAGCAGCGGCGGCACCCAGTGCGGGTCGTCCGCATAGATCTTGAAGAGAAGATGGTGGAAGTCGCGCCATTGGCGTTTCGTCCGAACCGGCACGATGTCGAGGACGGCGTTCAAGGCGGGTTTTCCCGTGAAAGCGGCGCACCATAGCTTCCGACACCCCGATTTGATAGTAAGCAATAGGCCGCATTTGCGGGTCATAACGGCGCGATTCATGTCTGCGAAGACCATCCTGATTACCGGTGCATCCGGCGGCCTTGGGGCGGCACTGGCTCGCGCCCATGCGCGCGCCGGCGTGACGCTGCTGTTATGGGGCCGCGACGAAGCGCGGTTGAATCAAGCGGCGGCTGAGTGCCGTGCGCTGGGCGCCGCCTGCACGGTGGATGCCTTCGACATTCGCGACATTGACGGGGTGATCGCGCGTCTTTCCGCCAGCGATGCGTGCGCGCCGATTGATCTGGCCATCTTCAATGCTGGCCTGGGCGGCATCGTGCGCGACGGTGCGCGCGCCGAAGCGCCGCAGGCCTCGCGCGCCACCGCGGAAGTGAACTTTGTTTCGCCGGTGGTCGGGGCGAGCCTGATGGCCGACGTCATGGCCCAGCGGGGTGGGGGCCATATTGTGCTGGTCGGCTCCATCGCCGAATCCTACCCGCTGCCCATGGCGCCGACCTATGCCGCCACCAAGGCGGGGCTTGCCATGTTCGCCGAGGCGCTCGGCATCCGCATGGCCAAACACAATGTCCGTGTGACCTTGGTGTCGCCGGGTTTTATCGACACGGCGATGAGCCGTCAGGTCCCCCAGGCCAAGCCGTTCCTGATGACCGCTGATGCCGCCGCCGCGATCATTATCCGCAAGATCGCCAAAGGCGCCCGCCGCATCGTGGTGCCGTGGCAGTTCGCGGTGATCCGCGCCGTCAGTAATCTTTTGCCGCGCGCGTTGGTGCGGGCAATCCTCGGCCGCGCATGAGCGGCGTTCCGGACCTTGTCGTGCAGTCGGCGCTTCCCTCCTTCCTGGCGTCGCGCCCTTGGGCGGTACGCCTGATCCATATTCTGCGCTGGCTGTTTCCGGTGGTGCTTCTTGGTTATGTCGGCTACCGGCTGAGCGAGCTGGGCTGGCGCGACATGTGGGCGGCGCGGCCCGGCAATTTCGGCTTCTATGTGATGCTGGTGGTGCAGTTCTTCCTACAGCCGCTGGGTGACTTCATGGTTTATCGCAATCTGTGGGGCGCGCAGAATGCACCGCCGCTGGCGGTGATCCTGCGCAAGCGGTTTCTCAACAGCGCGATGCTGGATTATTCGGGCGAGGTCTTCTTTTATTTCTGGGCGCAGGCCCGCCTCATGCTGCCGCCGGGCATGCTGATCCACGCCATCAAGGACAGCAATGTCCTGTCGGCGGGCGCGGGCCTGGCCATGGTGTGGGTGATGGCGTTGATGCTGATGGCGACCGGCGGCCTGCAAATCCCTGCCGCCGTGGCGGGCAATCTCTGGCTTTATATCGCGGTGGGATCGGTGCCGCTGTGGCTGTGCGCCATTCTGGTGCTGGCGCATCGCAAGGTGACGGTGCTGAGCCGCACCCAGATCGCCGCCACCTTCGGCATCCATTTCCTGCGCAGCCTGTCGGTGCTGACGGTGGAATTCGGCCTGTGGTATCTGTCGGGCGCGCTGCCCACCGCTGTCGCCTGCCTGCAATTCGTGGCACTGCGGCTGGTGGTCACCCGCCTGCCCATGGTGCCCAACAAGGACCTTATCTATGTCGGCGCCGGCATCGCGGCGGCAGGCATGGCCAATCTGCCAGTCACGCCGGTGGCCACCGTGCTGGTGATCCTGGCCGCCGCCGATCTGGGGCTGATGACAGTGGTGGCGGGATTGCCCTGGGCGCTGGAGCAGTTTCGCAAGCGGGGCAGGGCGTGATGCGCGCACTGCTCCGCTCGCCGCTGGCCTGGATTCTGTTCGTCGCCGCGGCGCTGCGGATCACCGGCCTGTTTTGGGGCCTGCCGGCGTCAGATGGCTGGGACAATGACGGTTTTGCGCCGCGCAATTTCCTCACCGCACTGGCGCTGACCTATACGCCAGGGTCCTATTTCACCTATCCGCCACTGCATGCCTTTGTGCTGGCGATCCTGACCTTGCCCGGAATCGCGATCGCGCTATTGCAGGCGCCGTCTTTCACCCAAGCTGACGTGATCGCGGAATTCACCAAACCCGGCACCATGACATTTTTCGCGGTGGTGGCGCGTCTGCTGAACCTAATCCTGTCGATGGGCATCATCTGGTGCGTCGGAGAAATGGCACGGCTGGTCTCAGACGCGCGGGCGGGCCTGTTCGCGGCGGGGGCCTGCACCCTTGGCATGGTGCTGACCTATTACGGCCAGGTCAGCAATCTGGATGTGCCCTATCTTTTCTGGTCGTCGCTGTCGCTGATGTTTTGTATGCGCGCGGTGATCTCGCAGCAGCTCAAACAGTTCTGGTGGGCGGCGCTGCTGGCCGCTGGCGCGGTCGCGACCAAGGATCAGGCCTATGCCCTGTTCGCCGTAAGTCTGCCGGTGTTCCTGCTGGCCTGGTTCGCGGCTGAACCTTGGCCGCGGCGCCATATCCGCGCGATTCTCACCACCCTGCTGATGGCCTCTGCTCTGTCGTTGTTCGCGCTGCTGCTGGTGGACGGCGCCATCACCAATCCCGGCGGTTTTGCCAAGCGCCTCACCTTCCTTGCCGGTCCTGCCAGCCAGGATTATGCCCAATATGTCCAGGGACCCGCCGGATGGGCGGCGCTGCTGTGGGACATGGCGCGTTTCTTCCTGCGCGGATATGGCGTCGTTGCCGTTCTGCTGGCCGCGTTGGGACTGGGCCTGCATCTGTCGCGCTTCCGCAGCGAGAAATGGGTGGCGGGCCTGTTGCCGGCGCTGGCGATTATTTCTTTCATCCTCTGCTTTAATTTTTCGGCACTGCGCACAGACCATCGTTTTCTGTTGCCGCAGGCGGTCTTCAGCGCCGTCTATATCGGCATTGCGGCGGCGTATCTGGCGTTTCATGCCCGGCGCTGGCTGGCCGTGGGCGCGCGCATTGTGCTTGCGGTGACCGCATTGTTCGCCCTGCATCAAGCCATCGCCGTCAATGCCGCCATGCTGCTGGACCCGCGTTATGACGCGGAAAGCTGGATGGCGGCGCATGTCCGGCCCGGCGACACGATTGAAATCTACGGCCAGAATATTTTCCAGCCGCGATTTCCTGTCACGGCGCGGGTGAGCCGGATCGGCCAGGGCGAACTGAAGCTGCGCAATCCGCTACCCGAAGTCATCGAGTTGAAGCAGCCATTTTCGGCGTGGCGCGATCCGAAATTCATTATCCTTAACGGTAACTGGGTGCGGCGCTATCTGCGCGAAGCCGTGCCGCTGAAAGCGGGCCGCATCTATCCTAGGACGCAGCAGGACGCTTTCCGCGATATCGATGCGCGCCGCTATTTCGCAGGCTTGGAAGAAGGTAGGCTGGGATACCGGCTGGTGCATGTCGCGCGCTATGACAGCCGCTTCTGGGCGCCGGTTCGCATCCATGACAGCCTGGCCGAACCCATCGCCATTTTCGAGCGCCTGCCATGACCGCCCAGCGAATCGTTATCGCCATGCATGACTTCTTCCGGGGCGGGACGGAACGTGTTGCCGTCACCTTCGCCCGGCTTTGGACCGATGCAGGCCACGAGGTCACCATCTTGTGCGGCACGACTGAAGGTGGCTTGTTCGAGCGGGTCGATCCACGGGTTGAGGTGGTGGTGCTAGACCCGCCGATGCCACGCACACTCGTGTCACGGTTTGGGCTGGGGCGGGCCATGGGGCCAAAGTTGGCGGAATTGCGCCCCGACATTGTCTTCCTGCCCGGCAATTTTCATCTGCCGCTGGCACGTGGCATGCGCCGCGCCGGTTTTCCGGGCGTGATCGTGCAGAAAGTTTCCAACCCGCCTTTGCCGGACGGCATCCTGGGCCTGCTGATAAAGCCCTTTTACCGCTATTTTGCGCAATCCGTGGACGGCTTTGCGGCCATGAACCATGGCCTGGCGCGTGAGGTAGCTGCGCTGGCGCCGGGAAAAGCGGTGGTCATGCTGCGTCCACCCTTCAATGCCATCGCCGCCGTAGCGACGGCACCGCATCGGCTTGATGATGGCGTGTGGCGCATCGTCTGGGCCGGCCGGCTGGAACCGCAGAAGGATGTCGGACTGGCGCTGGACACCATCTCGGCGCTGAACCGGATTCATCCTGCGCATCTGACCCTATTGGGCAACGGCGCAGAGCGCCCGCAGGTGGAGAAAAAAATCACGATGCTGCAATTGCAGGACAAAGTCACGCTGCTCAGCGATGTGCACGACATCACGCCATATTACGCCCATTCCCATGCTTTACTGGTAACTTCGCGCTATGAAGGCGGCCCGGCGGTGGCGGTCGAGGCTTTGGCGCACGGCACGCCCGTAGTGACAACCGACTGCTCCTACCTGGTGCATGAAGTTCTAACGATTCCCGAATCCGGTAGCGTGGTGGCTTCGCGCGCGCCCGCCGATCTCGCCGTGGCCTTGGCCGCGCTTTGCGAAAAGCCGCGTCCGCCGCTGGAAAAGCTGCGCCCCCTGGCCATGCCGTTCGCGCCGCAGATCAGCGCGCGCGCATTTCTGGACTGGTTCGATCAGCTTGTGAGGGCGCGTGTCTCCTGACCTGACACGCATCCTGCGGCGCAGTCTCGCCATCCTTGCCGGGGTCACTATCGTTACCGCCTGGTTCAGTCAGACCTTCTATTTTCCGGACGAGCATTATCAGGTGCTCGAATTCATGAGCCACAAGCTGGGCATCACCCCGGCGTCGGAACTGCCCTGGGAATTTGACGCCCGCATCCGGCCGTGGCTCCAGCCTTTGCTCTATTTCCTGATTGCCAAGCCGATCTTGTGGTTGGGCCTGCAGGATATGTCCGCGATCGTCATCGTGCTGCGGCTGGTGACGGGGCTGTTCTGCGCGGTTGCGCTGGCGATCTTTGCGCGCGCCGTGCTGGAAACCCTGAAGGACGAAGCTGAAAAGCGCGCCTTTGCGCTGTATCTGCCGTTCTTCGGCTTCCTGCCCTATCTGTTTGTGCGCACCTCTTCCGAAACCCTGTCCGCGGCCTTGTTCGCCATTGCTGTGGCGCTCGCGATGCGCGGAAAATCCATCCGGTTTCTCGCTTTGTCCGGCTTGCTATGCGGGCTGGCATTCGAGGCGCGCTATCAGACCGCGATGCTGGGGCTGGGCCTGTTCGCCTGGCTGGCCGTGATTGCCCGTGTCCGGGCCGCCGGGCTGGCGGCGTTCGTGGGCGGAGGTCTGGCGGCGCTGGTGCTGGGCGCACTGGCGAACCGCTGGGGTTACGGCGCCTGGGTGTTTCCGCCCTGGGATTATTTCCAAGTCAATATCGTGCAGGGCGTCGCCGCCAAAAGCTTTGGCCGCGAACCAGTCTTTGCGTATTTGTACCTGCTGCCGGCGCAGCTGTTCTTCGCCATCACCCTGGTGCTGATGGCCGGCATGACGGCGATGTGGCTGCGCAACCCGCGCCATGTCCTGACTTGGGCGACCATCCCCTTTGTGCTGCTGCATATGGTGGTGGCGCACAAGGAAGCCCGCTTCCTGTTCCCGCTCGCCATCCTAGCGACGGCGTTTCCGGTGCTGGGTTTTTCACCGCGCCTGCTGCGCTGGCAGGGTATTTTCATGCGCGTCTGGAACTGGCGCAATTCCATTGCTGCCAAAGCCATGGCCGTCCTGTCGTTGGCGGGCATGATTTATTTCGCGCTGTATCCCTTCGGGGTTCGTCCGCACATTCCGATGGCGCAGTATCTCTATCGCCATGTCACCGGCCCCATCTACAGTTTCGCCGCGCCTTTCCAGTCCTATCCCATGTATCGGCGGGCCGGTTTCCGTTCGGAGAAGCTGCGAAGCCCGATGCATTTGGAGGGGTTGCTGGATCAGGGTCCGATCTATCTTCTGTCGAACAGTCCGGTCCCGCCGCCCGCCACGCCAGCCGATGCAGTAGTCACGCTGCTCTATTCGGAATTTCCGCTGGCGCGTTTTGGTTTTGGCGCGGCAGGGACGCGTTACATTCAGGGTTATACCGCGTTCGCCGCCCGTCACGGCTGGCTAAAGCTGCTGCCGCTCACTTGGTACACGCTTTACCGCGTGGAACGTTCGGCGACGATCCGCTCATAGATCTCGAACAGCTTTTCGAAATGCTGTTCGACATTGAACACTTGGGCGTCCGCCGCGGTAGTGGCCGCGCGTGACTGGGTAGCGCGGTCCCCCGCCAGAAGTCGCAGGATGGCGCCCGCCGCGTCCACCGCATCGCCTGTGCGATAGGTTTGCGCATAGCCGGGGCCGGCAAAGGTGGCCGACGCGCCGGCATCAGGCACGATTAGCGGCGTGCCGGAACACAAGGCTTCCGCCAGCACCAGCCCAAAGGTTTCCGCCGCCGAGCCATGGATCAGCGCGTTGGCGCTGGCCATCACGGTGGCCAGCTGTTCGGGATCGTTGATCTGGCCCGCGACATAGACATGCTGCGCACCTTGCGCCCAGCGTTCCACCGAGGCGCGCAAGAATCCGTCACCAACGATATAGAGCCCGATCTTGCGACTTTTCTGGGCGCGGGTGACCGCCTGGATGATGGTGCGCAAGCGCTTTTCGGGATGGTGGCGGCCCACCGCGATCAGCAGCGAAGCATCTTCGTCCAGCCCGCAGGTCGCCAGCATCTCGCGCCGCGCCGTGACGTCATAGAAGTCGGGCGAGAATTTGCTGCGCTCGACGCCGAAGGGCGCCACCTGGATATTCTCCAGTCCGAACCCGGCGAAGCGTTCGGCCAGCGCCGGATTGGTGACGATGGCGGCGTCGTACTTGCTGTTGAGCTGATTAAGATAATTCCAAAAAAAGCCGAACAATCGGTCCACCCGCTCTGGCCCCAGCAATCCGCCCAGGAAGGTTTGGGGATAGACTGCCACCGGATCGGCATGCATAAAGAAGACCTTGGTGGCGGAGCCTTTCCAGCGCGCCGCCAGCCAGCCGCCGCGCCAGGGTGACGAGCCTTCCACCAGGTCTGGCTGCAGTGCATCCAGCACTCGCCACACATCTTTCGCGCGCCAGAACATCCGGTAATTGCGGTCGAAGGGAAGGTGCGGGCTCTTGACCCAGGCGATGGTGCCGCCATGCGCTTTTTCCATGCGGGTTTCCGCGCCGGGCGCGATCACCGTCAGCTCATGGCCGAAGCGATGCGCCAGCGCCAGTTTCTGGTTGATGTAGCGCCGCACGCCGCCACCGGTCGGCGAATAGAACTCACAGACGTCAACAATCTTCACGGCACGGTCCTGGACAGCAGCGTCCTATAATAGCCCAGCATCCGGGCCATCGTCTCGTCCCAGCTGAAACTGAGGGCGCGGGCATGGGCCGCCTGGCCCATGCGGTGGCGCAGAGCGGCGTCTGTTGCCAGCGCCGAGATTTTGTCAGCAAAGCCGACGGGATCGTCAGCATCCACCAGGAACCCGGTTTCGCCGGGGGCCACCAGCGAACGGCTGCCGGTGGCGTCGGCGCAGACGCAAGGAAGACCCGAGGCCATGGCTTCCAGCGTGACATTGCCAAAGCTTTCGCTGTCGCTCGGGAAAACAAAGATGTCGGACGAGGCATAGGCCCTGGCCAGTTCTTCGCCGCCCAAGAAGCCGACAAAAATCGCATGGGGCAGCGCTTCCCGCGCAAAGTCGCGGTCCGGGCCATCACCGACAATGACGGCCCGGTGCGGCACGGTGATCTGGCCCAGGGCCTTCGTCAGCGTGTCCAGCCGCTTCTCCCGCACCAGCCGCGAGACATGCAGGATCACCAGCTCGTCCGCGCCGATGCCATGCTGCGCGCGCCATTGCGCGCTGCGCTTGTCGGGCGCAAAGCGCGCCATGTCGATGCCGCGCGGCCAGGGCTTGAAATTGTCTCTCAATCCATTGGCCAGCAGCGCGGCGCGCGTGGAGTCCGATGGCAGATAGACCTCGCGGCAGGCGCCGTAGAAGCGGCGCAGGATGCGCTTCAGCAGGCCTTCCAGCGGCGACAGGTACCAATAGTGCTTCAGATAGGTCTCGTAGCGTGTGTGATAGGACGCCACGGCGGGAATCCCGTGCTTCTTCGCCAGCCTGAGCGCGGCATGGCCGAGCATGTCGGGTACGGCGATGTGGATGATGTCCGGCGCAAAATCCAGCAGCTGGCGTTTCACAGTGCCGGGTAGGCCCAGCGCCAGGCGATACTCGGGGCGCGCGGGCAGGGGGAGGGAGGGCACCGACACGATGGCACCTTCATGCGCGAAGGCCGGCGTGGCCGCGGTGGGCGTGAAAACCAGAACCTCGACGCCGCGTGATTCCAGATACGCCACCAGGCGGTTGAGGGTAAGGGCAACGCCGTCCGGGATGAAGTTGTAGGAACTGGTGACCAGCGCCACCCGGATCGGCCGGTCGGAAGGCACGAAGCTCAATCGGCGCTGCGGCGCAGCTTTTCCAGCTCACGGGCCACCAACGGCACCGTTTCGAGTATCTGTTCCTCGGTATGGTTGGCAGTGAGGAAGAAGCGCAGCCGCGCCGTGGTGGCCGACACGGCCGGGCGCACGATGGGCTGAACCTCGATGCCGTATGCCAGCAGGTTGCGGGACAGCATCATTGCCATCCTGTCGTCGCCCACGATCAGAGAGGCGACAGGAGATTCCTCATCTCCGCCAATGGACAGTCCGTATTCGCGCGCGACCTTGCGGAAAAACCTGGCGCGTTCGCGCAGGCGCTTGGGGCGGTGCGGTTCGCGTTCCAGGATGTCCAACGCAGCTATGGCTGCGGCGGTGTCGGCGGGCGAAAGGCCGACGCTGAAGATCAGGCCGGGGCAGAGGAATCGCATATACTCGATCAGGCCTGCGTCCCCAGCGATATAGCCACCGCTCGAGGCCAGGGTCTTGCTCAATGTGCCCATGTAAACGTCGATGCTGTCCACCGGCAGGCCGGCGGCTTCGCAGACGCCGCGGCCGGTCTGGCCGACAACGCCGAAGGAATGGCATTCGTCCACCATCACCAGTACATCGTGCTTCTTCTTGATCGTGGATAGCTTGGCGAGGTCCAGGATTTGGCCGTCCATGCTGTAGACGCCTTCGGCCACGATCAGCCCGCGGCGGAAATTGCCGCGTTCGCGCGTCAGCAGCGCGTCGAGCTCGTCCCAATTGCCATTCTCATAGATGAAAGTCTTGGCGCCCGACAGGCGCGCGCCGGTAATGATGCTGTTATGGGCGCCGGAATCGTAGATCACCGCGTCGGGACGGGCGAGCAGGTGCGCGATAACGCTCACATTGGTTAGGTAGCCGCTGATGAAGATCAGCGCGTCGTCCGTGCCGAGAAACTTGGCCAGCTTCTGTTCCAGCTCGCCATGCAGCTCGATCTGGCCGGCGACGATGCGGCTGGCCGAGGCGCTAGTGCCGTACTTGTCGATCGCGTTCTTGGCGGCGGCGGTGACGGCAGGATGGCCGTTCAGGCCCAGGTAGTTGTAGCCCGAGAAACTGATCAGGCTCACGCCGTCGCGGCGGATCACGCTGTGGCTGACGCCGTCGCGCGGATGGAAGAAGGGCAGGTCTAGGCCGCTGACATGCAGGTCGTTGATGCGGCGGCGCAGCGCTCGATAGCCGGCAAAATCGTCAACGACGCTTTTGCGCTCAGGTTCGTTTTCGGCCGGGGTGACCGGGTGTTCGGCGGCCGCGAAATGCGTCGTCATTGCCCCTCAGACTAATTTCTAAAACTGCCCCTCACGACCAAACCGGCCGGCGCGAACAGAGCATAACCAGAAATCTATATGCCACAACCTTCGCCTTTACGGTAAGTCTAAGTATCTGGACAAAAAAATGGCTTTTTGACTTGGCTTAAGGGCTCTTTGGTGGCTGTTCGGTAACAGCGCTTTTTCAAAAACCTTGTATTTGCCGGTTTCGCGCCGCAGTGCATGTAATATTCTGTAGTATTCGCCTGTATATCAGATGCTTGCTGTCGTGCAGGCCCGCGCCTGTACAGGAAAATACCTGCGTCATAGTATCCCCAAAAGGGCGAAAAGTCGGATTCTTGGCCCTAGGCGCCATGGTTCCTCCGGCCGCGACACCCCACAGATTCGAAGAGAAATTCATGCTTTCTGCGCAGCATCTGGTGAAGGCTTTTGCCGGACGCCGGGTCATAGAAGATGTGACCCTGCGGCTTGAGCGCGGCGAAGTCGTGGGCCTGCTCGGTCCCAACGGTGCGGGCAAGACCACGACTTTCAATATGCTGACCGGAATGGTGACGCCGGATGCCGGCACGATCCTGCTCGACGATCACGACATCACCACCATGCCCTTCTATGACCGCGCCCGTTTCGGCGTCGCCTATCTGCCGCAGGCGCCCTTCGTGCCGCGTGGGCTGACGGTGGAGCAGAACATCCTGCTGGTGCTGGAGGCGCGTTTGCCGGACGCCGCGTCGCGCAAGGTGCGGCTTGACGAACTGATCGCGGAATTCCGGCTGGACGCAGAACGCGCGAAGCGCGTAGGCGAATTGTCGGGCGGCCAGCGCCGCCGCTGCGAGATCGCCATAACGCTGGCCTGCGAACCCAGCTTCGCCATGCTCGACGAGCCTTTTTCCGGTGTCGATCCACATGCCACCGAGGAAATCATCGCCATGATCCGGCATCTTTCGGATCGCGACATCGGTGTCCTGATCACCGACCACAAGGCGCGCGAACTTCTGAGCATCGTCGACCGCGCCTATGTGATTGATAACGGGCGCGTGCTGGCGGAAGGCGAAACAGCCAGTATCGTCTCCAATGAGGCGGTACGCCGGGTCTACCTGGGCGAGGCGTTCCGGCTCTGATGGCGTCACCCTCAGACTTGCCTGACATCGGCGGTCCGGCCCCGGCGACGGGGCTGAAGACGATGCTGAAATCTTTCGTGCGCGGCGATTATGCGCGCGGCTTTTTCCGCAGCGTCGCGGGACAGGCGCTGGCGGTGATCGTGCTGATCGAAGCCATCTTCCTGGCCGAGCATTTCACCTGGGTGTTCAAGGACGCGGTGCGCCATGAGGCCGACCTGTTTGGCATCTCCCTGATCCTGATGTTCAGCAGCACAGAGATTTTCGACCTGGCACTTGCGATTGCCATTCTGATGGCGGTCTATGCCACCTTGCTGCGGATGCGGGAAAACCGCGAGATGCTGGTGCTGTTCGCCTCGGGGCTGGGCCCCTATCAGCTAAGCGCCCTGATCCTGGTGGTGGCATTGGCCGGGCAGATGGTGAGCATATTGGGCTCCGGACTCGTTGATCCTTTGGCGCGATATACGCAACGCTCCATCCTGTTCAGTTCGGAATTGCGCTCGCTGAAAAAGGGCGTGGCGACGGGCGAGTTCTATTATTTTCCCTCCTATGTCGCCTATGCCATGGATCACGTGAAAGATGGCGCGCCGCCGCCCAGCGCCCCCGGCACCGTGCCGGTGATCGATGCTTCGGGGCAGCTTCCCGATCGCAGCGTGTTCGTCTATCAGCGGATCGCGCCGCAAACCTCGCGCGTGGTCACTGCTGGCCAGGCGCGGCTGGATGGCCCCGACCGGTCAGGGCGTATTGTGCTCAATCTCAACGATTTCACCTCGCATACCTTTGCCGACGACAATCCGATGACAACGGCGAATGGCGCCGCGCCGCGTACAGATCTGCTGAAATGTCCCAACTGTCTCGACGAACTCAAGAACGTGCCGCGCATCAACATGAAGGTGCGCGATATGAGCCAGATGATGATGGTGGACCAGCTGCTGCCGTTCGGGTCGCGCGGCAGCGTTGCAGTCGAGCAGACCCTGTTCGAGCAATTGTTCGTGCCAGGCCACAGTACAGCGCAGGCGCGCGCGGTGCAGATGCGCCTGCTGGCCGAGCGTTTTTCGCGCAGCCTGCTGGCGTTTCTGGCGCCGCTGGTGGCGCTGCTGGGCGTTGCGCTCACCACCCGCCTTACCAACTGGTTCGCTCTGCCGCTGTCCTGCCTGGCGCTGATGTCGGTGAACCTGACCGGTCAGTGGCTGATTACCAATATCGTGCCGCAGAGTGTAGCCGGGGCGATGCTTCCGGTTTTGCTGCTCTATGCGGCGGTTGCCTGGCTGGTTCTGACCCTGACCGCATGGGGACATAACGGTTTCGTCCGGCCGAAGTTGGGGCGCTCATGACCCGCCCCCTGCTCAGGCGGCGCGGCGGCCGTCCTATCTACCTGACGCCGCTGGGGGTGCATTCGCGCTACATGCTGTCCGCCTATCTGCGGCACACCATGATGGTGGCGGCGGCCCTGATGACCATCGCGCTCACCATCGACCTGTGGCCGCAGGTGCCGCTGCTGAGCGCCGATCCCGATCTGGGTGGGCCATTCCTGGTCTGGCATATCGCGCGGCTAGCGATGCTGCGCCTGCCCGACCTGCTGCCGCCGCTGTTGCCTTTCGCCACCTTCCTGGGCGTGGTGTGGAGCGAGAGCGCCTTTACTGAGTCGCGCGAACGGCTGCTGATCTGGAACAGCGGGCGCTCGCCGCTGCTGTGCCTGACGCCCGCAGTAATGGCGGGTCTGCTGATGGGCGCATCGCTCTTCGTACTGGACGGCCTGCTGCGTCCCGCCGCCATCCATGTCCAGATGGCCGAGGTGCTGGGCCGCGAAGGCATCCGCCTGGACCGCACCCAGAGCGGCGGCAGTCACTGGATCGCGTTGCCGGATGGGGTGATGCGGGCGCAGATCGAATATGGCCCGCCGGTGATGCTGCGCAATGTCACCATCTATCGGTTGGATACGAACGGTCATCTCGCCGAGGTGAATACCGCCAGGGCCGCCCGTCCGCTGCCGGGCCGGCGCTGGAAGCTGGAAAATGGCCGCTATTGGCGCGCCGATTTTGAAAATCGCGGCGACGTGCTCACCACGGGCAAGACGAATGAGGAAGCGGAGATTACGTTCCGGCAGCGCATCGTGCCGTTGAACCTCGACCCGCTCTGGCTGCACAATAAGGGGCTGTCGCCGCAATATCTGCGCCTTGGCGAGCTGCGAAGCCTGGCGGACGCCGAGATCGTGTCGCAGGATTCCAGTGGTTATCGCACCCGGTTGCAGGCGCTTTACAGCGGCCCGTTTTTCACCTGTGCCATGGCGGTACTCGGCGCAACGCTGGCCATGCTGTCATTCGCCTACCAGACACGATGGCGCGCTTTGGTGGTGGTGCTGCTGGCCGGATACCTGGCCCATTTCGCGTTCAAGGCGCTCTATCTGGTGGGCGAGTTCGGTTACATCCCTCCGGTCGTGGCGGGATGGCTGGCGCCACTATTGCTGATGCTGGCGGTGGCCGGGGTGCTACTGGTGATACAGAGACAGCGCGGGCTGGGCCTGCGCCTGCGCGAAACGCCGAAATTCGCAGACGAAGTCTAGTTCATTTCTGGACAAGGTTTTCGTGAACCGCCTTTCCGCTGGCGATGTCGGTGCCGAAAATGTCCAGTTCTGGAACATCAGGCATAAAGCCGCCTTCCACCACATGCAGGTAGACATAGGCCAGCCTGATCGTGCGGGCGCCGACCTGTAGCAGGGCCTGGGGGCGCTTGTTGCCGTCCAGACTAACGGAAATCTTGCGCTCCGGCAGGGCGGCGATGGTGAAGGTGACGGGACCGTTCGTACCCATCCGGTCCGTCCGCACACCATAGGCCATCATACGCTCTATAATGTTGAGCGGCTGTTTGGTGCCATCGATATTGAATTTGCGCCAGAAGCCCTCGACCGGTTCGCGGCGGTCGAGCGCGCCGCCGGCATCGAGGCGGGCGGTATAAATCACGGTGTTGGAATTAGGCGAGCGCTGGACATAAAAAAGCTGGTTTGGCTCGTCCGGGATTTTGAACTCGGGGCGCAACCGCGTGATCGCGCCGCTTTCGCTGACGGTACTGGTGAATTCCCGCGCGTCCACTGTGGTGCACAGCGCCAGCAGGACCCCGATGCTCAAAACGCCTTGCCGGATGCTCATAGCTTGCGCAGCGCCGTTCCGATCAGGGCTTCTACTCTGGCGGCATCGTCCACCACACCGCCGAGGGTGAAGAAGGGGTGGACCATGCCGGAGAAAACGACAAACTCGGTGGGTACGCCGGCATCCTTCAGCCGTTCGGCATAGGCTTCATTGTCGTCCACCAGCGGATCGAACTCCGCGCCTATGATCAGTGCGGGCGGTTGGCCTTTCAGGCTTTCGCGCAGCATGGGGGAGGCGCGTGGATCTAGGCGGTCTTCGGAGTCTGGAATGTAATTGTCTGCGAACCAGTGCAGCGCCTTGCGCGTCAGCATGTAACCGCTGGCATTGCGTTCATAGGACGGATATTCGCGGCTGTGATCGGTGATGGGATAGATCAGCGCCTGGAAGGCCACCGAAAATTCGCCGCTGTCCTGCGACATTTGCGCCACCACCGCCGCCAGATTGCCGCCGGCGCTGTCACCGCCGACCGCGATTTTCAACGGGTCGATGCCCAGCAGATCGGCATTGTCGCTGGCCCAGCGCGTCGCGGCATAGGCGTCCAGCACCGCGCCGGGGAAAATCGTTTCCGGTGCCAGGCGGTAGTCCACCGACAGTACGGCGCACCCGCCCGCCACGGCGAGGCGGCGGCAGGCGGTGTCGTACAACGCCAATGTTCCCAGCATGAAGCCGCCGCCATGGAAAAAGATCAGTAGCGTGGCGGGCGCCGCGCTGCGACTGGCGCGGTAGAAGCGCGCCGGTATGGGGCCGTAGTCGGACGGGATGGACAGTTGATAGGTGACGGCGACCTGCGGCTTTTCCGGCAGCAGGGTCAGGCGCTGGCGCTCATAGGCGATGCGCATGTCGGCGGGGCTGAGATCGGTCGGCAGATCTCCGGCGCGCTGGATGGCGATGGCAACTTGGGGATGGACTGGCATGGGGACAGCCTAAGAGAAGCGCAGCAGGGTGGTCGAGCGAAATGTCGCGTCCGGCCGCAGGATAGTGTCGGGAAAAGCGGCTTTGTTAGGGCTGTCGGGGAAATTATGGGTCTCCAGCGCCGGTGCCTCGCGTGGCTTTATCACGGCCCCCGCCGCATTCACCTGGCTGCCAGTTATATTGTTGGCCGAATAGACCTGCATGCCCGGCTCGGTGGTCAGCAATTCCAGCACATGGCCAGTTTGTGAGTTTTCCATCCGCGCCGCCCATTCCAGCGCACCGGGCGCTCTGGTTCACCGACATCAAGCAGAAAAATTCATTGCTTCGAGCCGGCGTAACAAAAGCGCAGATGGACCACGCCATCGCCGGTGGGTTTCTTGGTACTACGCCAAAGCGGCCACTTTCTCGCCGACGCCAAGAGCGGTCTTTATGATTTCGATCTGGTCAGCGGCGCTTTCGCGCTGATCCGTGACGTGGAACCGCAGCTGCCGGACGACCGCCTCAATGACGGCGCGGTGGATGCGAAGGGCCGCTTGTGGTTCGGTTCCATAGACGATGCGGAAGGCGCCGCCTGCGGCAAGCTCTACCGTTTGGATGCAGGCGGGCTGGCGGCGATGGATTCGGGTTACGTCATTACCAACGGTCCCGCCTTCAGCCCAGATGGCGGCCCGGATCTCACCACCGTCTATGCGACCACCGCAACCAAAGGCCTTTCGCCGAACGACCTTGCCGCCCATCTGCTGGCGGGCGGCCTGTTCCGCTTCACGGCGGATGTGCCCGGCCTGCTGCAAAACGCCATCGCGTAGCTACCAGTTGAACATCGAGCCGTCTTCCAGCCGGTTCACCGGCAGGAAGGCGCGCTTGTAGGGATACTGCGCCGCCAGTTTCTCATCGATCTCCACGCCCAGCCCCGGCGCCTCGCCCGGATGCAGCGCGCCACCGCGATAGGTGTAGGCGTGCGGGAATACCGCGTCGGTCTCTTTCGTATGGTGCATATATTCCTGGATGCCGAAATTGGGGATCGAGACGTCGAAATGCAGCGCCGCCGACATGCACACCGGCGACAGGTCGGTGGCGCCATGGCAGCCGGTGCGCACATTGTAGAGATCGGCCAGGGCGGCGATACGGCGCAAGTGCGTGATGCCGCCGGCATGGACCACGGTGGCGCGGATGTAATCGATCAGCTGTTCTTCGATCAGTTGCTTGCAATCCCAGATGCTGTTGAAGATTTCCCCCACCGCCAGGGGCGTGGTGGTGTGCTGGCGGATCAGGCGAAAGTTGGCCTGATTTTCCGCCGGCACTGCGTCTTCCAGCCAGAAGGGCCGGTAGGGCTCTAGGTCCTTGCCCAGCCGTCCCGCTTCGATTGGTGTCAGGCGATGATGAATGTCGTGCAGAAGGTGAATGTCCCAGCCCAGCGCGTTGCGCGCGGCTTTGAACAGATCGGGGACGCTGCGCAGGTATTTTTCGCTCGACCAGACATTCTCGGTGGGAAGAACAGCATCGGCGGGTTCATAGAACAGCCGTGTCTTGGAAACCCCATAAGTGGATTTCAGGCCCGGCACGCCGGACTGAAGGCGGATCGCCTTGTACCCCAGTGCCAGATAGGACTGCGCCTGTTCGATGGTCTCCTCGATGGTGGCGCCATTGGCATGGGCGTACACCATTGCTCCGTCGCGGCATCGCCCGCCCAGAAGCTGGTACAGCGGCAGTCCCGCCGCCTTGGCCTTGATGTCCCACAGCGCCATGTCCACCGCGGCAATGGCCGACATGGTGACCGGCCCGCGCCGCCAATAGGCGCCGCGATAGAGATATTGCCAGGTTTCTTCGATGGCATGCGCGTCCCGCCCGATCAGGCAGGGGATGACATGATCGGTCAGATAGCTGGCCACCGAAAGCTCGCGGCCATTAAGGGTGGCGTCGCCCACGCCCGTCAGGCCATCGGAGGTTTCGATCTTCAGGGTGACAAAATTGCGCCCGGGACAGGTCACGATCACCCGGGCGGAGACGATTTTCAGCACAGCGCATCCCTTCAAAGCCGGACCGCACTCTAGCTGGTGAAAGGGTCTTACCGGAAGTCGCGCTCGACATAGGTGAAATAGTCGAAATCGGCAGGCGCGGCGGTGTCGGCATGTCCTGGCAGGCCATGCCGAGAAAGGCGCCGGGGAAGTTGGGCGATCCCGGCAGATTGGCCTCGTCCGACAGGATCGAGGCGTCGAAATTCTCGGCCAGGCGCTGCCAGGCGCCCTCGCCCAGCCGCCAGGCGAAATACAGCCGCGCGCCACCCACCTCGACCCGCAGTCCGATGGGCTGGCCCGCCGGTAGGGCAATCGGTGCGGTGAAGGCATCGCTGAGCGGGTCGGGGATCATCGTCATGATGCGGATATGCTTGCCGACCGTTTCGTCATGGCTGACGTGCAGGTAATGGAATTTGTTCTGGCCGTAATAACAGACTAGTCCCGCGGCCTACTGGAAGTGCGCCGGCTCGAACTCCATTTCGGTTTCGGCGCTGTAGCAATGGGACTCCTGGTTGCGCGCCACCAACGCCTGGGTGAACAGGCTGCCGATGCTTTCGCGGCCACAGAGGCGCAGATAACCGGGCCGCGCGGTCAGGCCCTGGCCGGAAACCATTCCGACACCACCTTCAGCCCGCCGGGCGAGAAGGCGCCTTCGGCGAAACCCAACAACCCGCGGGAAAAAGCCAGCATCTGCCAGCTGGTGGCGAAGACGTGCGCAATGCAGATCACCGACTAGGCGAAGGCGAAGATTGCAAAGCCGATCTTCGCGCCCAGAATGTCGATGATATAGCCCACCAGCGGTAGCAGCATGATGCAGAACTGGAAGGCGGCGGTGATGTAGCCATATTGCTGCGTGGTGATGCCCAGCGTTTCCATCACGGTCGGCGCCGCTACTGACAAGGTGGCGCGCGACAGGAAATTCACCATCGCGCCCATCATGATCAGGGCGATGGTGAACCAGCGGATGCCCATGTAGCGGCGCATCATTTCCTCCGGTGGCACGTCTTTTCGCGGACCTGTTCTTTTGTGCCTGGTCTTGGCGCATTGAGCCAGGCCCCAGAAAATGGTAACGGTAACGCCCAACGGTCGCAAAGACTGAAAGAGCCGGGCAGGGACGCCATCGGATGCTTTGCGCACACGCCGGTCCTGTGGCCTACTCATATAAAAGCAACCGGGGCAGGACCATGCAGACCGCCAATACCGACACGCCGCTGCGCCGCGGACGCCTGTTCATCGTCGCGCTGATGGCGCTGTTCACGGGCGGGGCCGCGGTTTCCATGCGCGCCGCCACGGCCGTGCATATGCGCACCGAATATCTTGATCCCATCGACGCAGCCAATGCCGGTGCGATGCTGGGCACCGCGCTGGGCGCGGCCTTTGCCGGTTTCGCAATCACGCTGCTTCTGGCCAGCGCTGTCCTGGCGAAGATTGGTTTCCGCAACGCGTTGATCGCCGCCGCCGTCCTGATGATCGCGGGTTTCGCATTGGTGGGGTATGCGAGCTCGCTCGGCATGTCGCCCTATAGCGGACTTCTGGTCGGCATGGTGGTGCAGGGTCTGGGCTGGGGTCTGATCGAAACCGTGATCAATCCCCTGACCAGCGCGATCTATGCCGAGGACCGCGTCTCGCGTCTTTCGATCCTGCACGCCTGGTATCCGGCGGGCGTGGTGGGCGGTGCGCTGATGGGGCTGGCGGTCGATGGCGCGGGCATGGCCTGGCGTCTTGAGCTTGTGGTGCTGGCGGTGCTCTGTGTCGCCTTTGCCGTTCTGGCCTGGGCCGAGCAATTCCCGTCCTTCAGCGCTTCGACCGATGCGCCGGTAACACCCGGCGAAATGATCAAGGCCACGATCCGGAGCCCCACCATCTTTCTGTGGGTGATCCTGATGATGTTCACCGCGGCGGCCGAATTCGCGCCCGGCCAGTGGGTGGACGTAGCGCTGTCCCAGATCGTGGGCATGCGCGGCATCTGGCTGCTGGTCTATGTCAGCGCGCTGATGTTCGTGATGCGCCATTTCGCGGGGCCAATGGTGCGGCTGCTGGGAAATGTCGGCCTGCTGATCGTTTCGGCGATCTTCACCACCATCGGGCTTTTTGCGCTGAGTTTCGTGGATGGCCCGATTGGGGCGATTCTGGCGTCTACCGCCTGGGGCTTTGGCGTCTGCTTCTTCTGGCCGACCATGCTGGCGACGGTGGCGGAACGCTATCCGCGCAGCGGCACCATGGTGTTTGGCCTGATGGGCGCCGCAGGCGCGGCCTGCACCTGGGTGGTGCTGCCCACGCTGGGCCAGATTTCCGATTCCGCCAAGCTGGCGGCGGCGGGCGGCGACGCCAGTCTGGTCGCCACGGCGCAGGGCGATCAGTTGCAGCAGATACTGGCTGCTGCCGCCGAGGCGTCATTCCGCTCGATTGCCCTGATCCCGCTGGCGCTCATCTTTATCTTCACCGCAATCAAGATTGCGGACCGGATGCGCAAGCAGTCTTAGGGAGGGCGCGTGACACCAGAGCAGCAACAGGCAGCCTGCGAATTTCTGTACCAGCATTGGCTGCACGGCGCACGGCTGGACACGCTGCCGCCGGAATTCCTGCCGCCTGACCGGGCCGAGGCTTATCGCGTCCAGGCTTGTATCGAAGCCCATAGCCGTCAGCCGCTCTATGGCTGGAAGATCGCGGCCACCAGCATCGCGGGGCAGAGGCATATCGGCGTAGGTGGTCCACTAGCCGGACGGCTGCTGGCCGAGCGCGTCATAGAGGATGGCGGTGTTTGCCCGCTGGGCAACAATCTGATGAAAGTTGCGGAGATGGAATTCGCCTTCCGCATGGGAGGCGACCTGCCGCCGCGCGGCGCACCCACTTCACAGGACGAAGTGATGGCCGCCGTCGCAAGCCTGCATCCCGCCATCGAGATTCCAGATTCACGCTTTGAGAATTTCGAGCGCGTCGGCCTGGCCAGCCTGATTGCCGACAATGCCTGCGCCCACCGCTTTGTGCTGGGGCCTGCGGCGCGGGACTGGCGTGGACTGGACCTCGCCGCGCATAAGGTGCGGGGCCTGCGCAATGGCACCGTGGCGGAAGAAGGCGAGGGCCGCAATGTGCTGGGCGATCCCCGCATCGCCCTGACCTGGCTGGCCAATGAATTGTCGCGCCACGGCATGACGTTGAAAGCAGGCCAGGTGGTCACTACCGGCACCTGCGTCAAGCCGGTGCCGATAGCCGCAGGCGAACGGGTCGAAGGCGATTTTGGCGCCCTCGGCCGCGTCGCGGTGACGATTGCCTGATTAGCTTTCCAGCGCCTTGAGCTGGGCGGCCTGCCCAGACAGCCGCTTGTCGCGATCCTTGGCGAAGCGCGAAATGCCATTGAAGATTGATTCCGGATCGAGATGGGCTTCTTCGATCACTTCGCCTTCCAGCCCGCCCGTCAGCCACTGATTGTCCCAGTCCGAGGTCAGGGAATATTCGTCGGCCAGCGGACCCAGATTCTTTACCGGCATCATCCGGCGGGTGCCGGTGGAAACCACCATGGCATCCAGCAGCGCTGCGGCCGGCAGCACGGCATCGCGATAGGCCTCCGGCTGGCGGTCGAACAGTTCTTCGCTGATCGCCGAGATGATCTTCACATTGATGCCGGCTTCTTCCAGCCGCGGCAGGATTTTCACCAGATTGACGGTCGAGGACGCGCCCTGCGAAATGACGGTGCCGTGGCGCGGCTTGCCCGGCGTGAAGTCGCGGATGACATAAAAGCCCTTGGCGGCCGCCTTGATGTCGGTGTTGGCGAATTTGCTGCGATCCGTCACGGCGTTGTCGGGACGGGCGACCTCGATGATGATGACGCCAACCTTGGGATCGCGCGCCGCGATTTCGGCGGCGGCGAAATAGCCCGAGGCCACGTCGTTATAGTCCCAGAAATTCAGGTGAATGACCTGGCCGCGTGGAAACAGGCGCCATACCTGGGTAGCGAAGATGCCAAAATGGGTGCGCCCGTCAGCGGCGGTTTCCGGCCCCGAGTGACCGGCCAGGATGTGCAGCACGCCCATGCGGAAGCGGCTGTCCTGGTTCTGCTGGCTCCAGACGCGCGCCGGCGTGTACATCAGCGGCGTGAAGGCACCATAGGTGCCCGACAGCGCCCAGACGCCGGCGAACTTGTCCGGATCGACACTGGCGCTCTGGCTGACCATGCCGATGGCGGAGCAGACATTGCCGGCTTCCTGGATCGCGGCTTTGATGCGGGTGCCCAGCGGATTGGTCTCGGGGTCGTAATGGCCCCACAGGCTGCCATGCTCGACATTGATGGATTCCGACAGGTCCGCCGCCAAAGTGACGAAGCGGTTGTCGGTGACATAGTTCATCCACTTGATGACTTCGGAAATGGCGCGGCGCGCACCCGCCGCTTCGCCCGGCTTCTTGAACAGGCTGACGGAGATTTCTTTTTCCGCGCCCGAGATGCGGTTCTTCACTTTCAATTTTTGGGTATCGGTGGGTAGCTTGGCAACCCGCAGGCGCTCGTCCTGGAAGGGATCGGTCTTGTTGTCGATGCCGAGCTTGCGGTCGTCCTTGACGCCATCGCCGATCTCCACCAGCCGGTCGGCCAGCCAGTCGCCCAATCCGTTCTTGTCCATCACCGACATCACCTTGTCGATATTAGTCTTGAACTGGACCAGCCGCTGCCGGGGATCGGTCACCGCGCCGTCGCGGATGCCGTCAAAGCTGATGCCGTAACGCTGTTCGAAGCTTTCGGCCAGCGCCACGAAATATTCCGAGTTCATCTTGTAGCCATAGGGATGGCTGGCATAGCTGACGATCTGCTTGACGCTGCCCAGCTTGCCGTTGGCGGCGCTCGGCCAATAGCCCTTGGTGGTCTTGGCGATGCTGATCATCGGCCGCCGGTCGCTGGCGTCCCAGTTTTCCATGGCGGCGAAGTTGGCGGCGATCTGGCCATAGTCGGCGCCATTCTCGACGCTCAGCACGTTCCAGCCATAGGACGACCACTGATCGGGTAGCTTGTACGAGTCGGCGTATTTGGCAGGCACCACGCCGCCCAGCAGCACATCGTCGATGCCGGCATTGTTGTCCGACAGAATGACGCGCAGGCGCTTGCCCACCTGCAGCGACAGGGCCTGGGTCTTGAGTTCCTGCGCATGGCCCTCGGTCATGGCGAACTCGCCTTCAAGGGCGATGATCTTGGGGCTGTCGGTGGCGCCGGCCATGTCCCAGAAGGCGGCCTTGCCGGCGGCGGTTGCGACACCCACGCCCGACGGCCCACCGTTCACGTCATTGGTGACATCGATGCTTTCTGCATGACCCGAGAGCGCCTTGATACCGCGCGCCTTGGCTTGGGCGAACAGGGCGTCATTATCCAGGCCATGGTCGGACAGCAAAGTCTCCAGTGCACCGGCGCCGCGCCTGAAGCCCAGCGCATCAATCGGCAGGATCGCGACGTCCGGATCAACCTGGTATTTCTTGTCGCCGGTTGCCTTGAAACGGCGCTCCATCGCCTGGCCCAGGATCATGTAGAGCGCATAGCAGGTCGGCACGCTATGGCCGGCGGCCATCATGAACTTGTCGCCAAAGGGATGCTTGGGACGGCGGATGTCGTAGCGCAGCCCGCCGCGCTCCGGGCCCAGGAGATGGGCGGTGACATTAAAGGGCGTATAGGCCAGCGGGCCGCCGAAATGACCGGTCTGGGCATAGTTGCCCAGCAGCACCAGGGTCATGCAGGTCATGAACCCGACATCTTCGAAACGGGCGCGCTCTTCGGCGCTGAGCGTGGCGGTGTACTTGATATCTATGTTCATGGAAGAAACTCGTCTGTTGTTGGAAGCACGTTTGGGCCCATTCCCCGAGAAAAGCCAGTTTCGCCCGGCATTTTTGGCGGCTGATGTTATGCCGGGTCCCGGGCCTGGAACGCAATATCGGGAACTTGCCGAGCAAGGACTTCTTCCTGACGACCCTAGAGCGGCCGCACTATGACAAGGATTATGAGGCTGCGCTCCTCAACCGCGGTCTGGCCATTTTCGACGATCCCCTGGATCAGCCCAAGCCGAAGCCTCAGCCAAGTCCTGCATCCGACAAGCAGGTGCGCAGCGAAGCCGCTCCGACACAGGTGGCGGACGCCGGCAAGCGCTGATCACAGCAGCCAATAGCGGCGCAGGGCTTTCCGGTCCGATTGTCCGCTTTGGGTCAGACGCGGTCATTCATACCTAATGAGTCCACTATCCGCGTCTGACCTAGTTAAGCGCTGCAAGATCAAACGGCAGCTTCATAGGCTCTTTCGTCCGCACTTTTTTCGCGGGCGAGGTTAATTTCGAAATCTATCAGCGTGAGCGGGTCGCAGCTTTTTGAGCAATTCTAACAGCCTTTGCATGCGCCTCGCTAGCCAAGGTATGCTTCTTCACCGCTGCATGGTGTGCGGATGTACCTACGGCAAGCTTCATTTCCTTGTGGGCTAGGGCACGTTCAACTGCGCGCTTCTCCAATTCGATCTCTTCCGAACTTTTATCAGCCATTTTAAGTTCCTTATGATTTGAAAAAACTATATCGCCTTCACAGCGCGTCGTCATGTTTTGTATCCCTGCCGCCATCACACCATCACAGCGGCTAGCTCGGGAGTATGGTTAGCCGAAGGTGTCCGGTTTATTACACCTCAAAAACTTGTCTCCGTGGAATTCAAAGTGATCGTTCACTTGAGCTAAATTCGACCACTTTCGATCATGATTTTCCGATCGCGCGATCTGACTCTGCCACTGGAAAAAGTGCCTCCGGAGAAAAACCGGGGTGCTCGCCCCAAAGTGGTCTCTCGTCGGCCAAAACAGTGGCGCAGAACGCCTTTGTCCGCAGACAAGGGTTTGAAACTACGCGGCTATTTTGGAGATCTGGAGAATGCCACTTGGAGAGCAAACTGGGTGGCTGTGTAGGCAGTGGAGCCCTAATTCAGCTTGCCTGGGGAATTATGCCAAATAGCTGGCAGTCCAAGATGCCCAAGGCAATGTCCGTTTTTTCTCCAAAGCGGACATTCGTCCCTGGTCAGCCCAAGGGCCGGTTCTGACCCAAAGCGGACATTCATAGAACGGGACGCTTGCGCCATCTCTACCCCTTCTTTAATCCTTCTAAAAACGGGGAAAAATGAAACCGCGCATCCTTCTGATGGCGGCTGCAACCTGCTTCGCCACGCCCGCCATGGCGCAGCAGATGGCGGCAAGCGATTCCACCGAAAATGTCGTGGTCTATGGCATCCTGCCCGGTTCTGACATCGGGCTATCCGCCGACAAATTGCCGGGCTCGCTGCAAAGCCTGGGCTCACAACAACTCACCGCCCGGCATGGCGCCACACTGCTGAACGCGGTGGGCAGCCAGGCCGCAGGCGTGTCGCTCAGCGACGTGCAGGGCAACACCATGTTCCAGAATCTGCGCTATCGCGGCTTCGATGCCTCACCCCTGCAGGGCACGCCGCAAGGCCTGGCGGTCTATCAGAATGGCATGCGCCTGAATGAAGCCTTTGGCGACACCGTCAACTGGGACACCATTCCGCAAATCGCCATCGCCCGCATGGATCTGTGGAGCAGCAATCCGGTGTTCGGCCTCAATGCCCTGGGCGGCGCGGTCAATCTGGTGATGAAGAACGGTTTCAGCTGGCAAGGAAACGAAGCCTCGCTGCAGAGCGGTTCGTACGGCCACGGCATGGCGACGGCGCAGTTCGGCATGGAAGACGGCGCTTTCAGCTTCTATGGCGCGGCGGACGGCATCACCGATGCCGGCTGGCGCCTGCATTCCCAATCCAATCTGGGGCGGCTTTATGCCGATGCCGGCTGGCGCTTCGGCAACAGCGAGCTTCATCTCATCGCATCGGGTTCGGCCTCCGGGCTGGGCGTGGTCGGTCCCACGCCCTTCGACATGACCCTGCGCAATCCCAAGTCGGTCTACACCTATCCCCAGACCACGCGGAACAGCATCGCCAGCTTGGCGCTGAACGGCAAAACCCGGCTGAATGAAAACTGGCAACTCGAAGGCGCGCTCTATATACGCGCTTTCAAACAGCGTCATGTCGACGGCAATGACGGCAATTTCGAGCGCTGCTCCAATTCCTCGTCTTTCGTGAACCAGATTTGCCTGGAAGATGACGCCTTCGCCCGTCCCACGCCTTTCACCGGCGCCGCGGCGCTGAATTTCCGCAACCAGTTTGCCATCCTCAATCAGGCGGGTGCGCCCATTCCCTTCACCGCCGGCACGATCTACGGCACGGTGGACCGCACCTTCACCGACAGCAGCACCCATGGCGGCACGCTGCAGGTGACGGGTGATGCGCCGCTGTTCGGCCTTCCCAATTATTTCACCGCCGGCTTCAGCATCGACAGCAGTGCCATCGGCTTTCGCTCCACCAGCACCCTGGGGCGCATCTTTCCCAGTCTGGAAGTCGCGGCGGACCCGGTTCTGGCGGGCGCGGGAAGCATCATCCGCAGCAACGGCAATCTGGGTTACGCGCCGGTGACCCTGGCCGCCACCACCAGCTATTACGGCTTCTATGCCGTCGACGCACTGGACCTGACCGAGACGCTGACTTTGACGGCAGGCTTCCGCGTCAACCAAGCCGACATCGTCACCCGTGACCGCAGCGGCACCGCAGCCGAACTGAATGGCAGCCACGGCTATGGCCACGTCAATCCGCTGGCCGGCCTGGCCTGGAAAGCCGCCGATTGGATCACGCTGTTCGGCGGATACTCGCAAGCCAATCGCGCTCCGACGCCTTTGGAACTGAACTGCGCCGATCCCAACCGCCCCTGTCTGCTGGAAGGCGCGCTGGTGGCGGATCCGCCGCTGGCGCAGGTGGTGTCGCAGAGTTTTGAGGTCGGGGTCCGCGGCGACACGCTGCTGGGCGACGGCACGTTGCACTGGAGCGCTGCCTTCTTTCGCACCGACAGCGACGATGACATCGTGGCGCTTGCCAGCACGATTCAGGGCCGCGGCTATTTCACCAATGTGCAGTCCACCCGGCGCGAAGGGGTGGACCTGACGGCGCGTTATGAAGCGCGCGGCTGGTCAGCCTATGCCAGCTATTCGTATCTCGATGCCACCTACCAGTTCACCGGGGCGCTGGCGTCACCCAACAATCCCGGCGCCAGCGCCGCCGGCACCGTGACGGTGACACCCGGAAAACAGATTCCCCTCAATCCCGCCGACAGCGTGCGCGCAGGCGGCGACGCGGAAGTGCTGGACGACCTTTCCCTGGGCGGCGAGCTGGCCTTTACCGGCAGCCGCGTCTTTGAGGGCGATCCTTCCAATCTCAACGCCCGGCTGCCCGCCGCCATCGTGGTGAACCTGCGCTCTGCTTGGCAGATTGATGAGCGCTGGCAGCTATTTGGTCTGGTGGACAATATCTTCGACAACCGCGACGCAACCTATGGCAGTTATTTTGATCCGTCCGACACGGTGGGCCTGATAATCCCGGCACTGACCGACCGTCGCACCCAAACCTTGCGCCAGCCCATCACCTTCCAGCTGGGCGTGAAGCTGAAGCTCTAAGAGCGTGCCGCTTGGTACAAACAGACCCGACAGGTCATTGGATGGCAATGTCCGCTTTTGGCGCAAAGC
>CAMAPL010000021.1 GCA_945860165.1 Rhizobium sp. Q54 | reverse complement strand
TGTAGATATTGCGCAAATCTACCATCACGGGGAATTTGAGGGCCGCCTTTACGCGTGGAAGATCTAGTGCACGAAACTCGTTCCATTCCGTCAGAAGGACAACTCCATCAGCGCCTGTAAGCGCCTCATAGGCATTGCTGCAGTAGGTGAGGGTTAGGTGCTTGGCCGCCTCCTTGTGTCCCTCAGGGTCAAAGGCGCGGATCGTGGCGCCGGCTTCTTGCAGGTAGGGCAAGATGACCAGGCTGGGGGCATCGCGCATGTCGTCAGTGTTTGGTTTAAAAGTCAGGCCCAGAACTGCGATGGTCTTACCTTTTACCCCGCCAAATGCCGCCTCAATCTTTTTGGCCATGTCCAGTTTTCGTCTCTCATTGACGGCTACCACGGCTTCGACGATGCGGGACGGCGCGCCCAGCTCGCTGGCAGTCCTGATGAGTGCGAGTGTATCTTTGGGAAAGCAGCTGCCCCCGTATCCGGGGCCGGCATTAAGAAACTTCTTTCCGATGCGCCCATCCAGGCCGATGCCGCGCGCGACATCCTGCACGTTCCCGCCGACTTTCTCGCAGATATCTGCCATCTCATTGATGAAGGTAATCTTGGTGGCGAGGAAGGCATTGGCGGCGTACTTGATAAGCTCGCTGGTCTCGCGGCTCGTAAATAGGATCGGGGTCTCGTTAAGGAAGAGCGGGCGGTAGACTTCACGCATAACGTCGCGGGCGCGCTCTGTGTCGCAGCCGACGACTACTCGGTCCGGCCTGCAGAAATCTTCGATCGCAGAGCCTTCGCGCAAAAACTCTGGATTGGAGGCCATGTCGAACTGGGCGTTTGGCCGTGTCGCCTTGATGATTTTTTCAATCGCGCGGCTGGTGCCAACTGGCACTGTCGACTTGGTTACTATGACGGTGTAGCCGGTCAGTGCCTTCGCGATTTCTTCGGCGGCCGCGTAGACGTAAGTGAGATCGGCGTGGCCATCCCCGCGGCGGCTGGGTGTGCCCACGCCGATGAAAATCACCTCAGAGTTTGAAACAGCCTCTTTCAGGTCTATTGTGAAGGACAGTCTTCCAGACTTTACGTTGGCCGCGACAATCTCATCTAGGCCGGGTTCGTAGATCGGAATGCCGCCCTGCGTGAGGGTCGCGATCTTGGCGGGATCTTTGTCCACGCAAATGACCTCGTGACCAAATTCTGAGAGGCAGGCCCCGGAAACAAGTCCGACATAGCCCGTTCCGATCATCGCAATCCGCATACAGTCCCCCAGATAAGTGCTTTGTTCTGCCGTGAAAAGGGCATGAATTCAAGGGACGATATTTACTGTAATCTTTCGTACGATAACAGAGGGTTATAAATAACCGCGGCGATAGAAATTTGTAGATTGACTGGGTGTGTTGGGCGCGGGGTTGATTGGCTGAGCGCCGCTTAATTTTGGAGCAGGCCTGACACATATTCGCCTAGTGCGAGTGACGCGGTTAGACCCGGCGATTCAATGCCAAATAAGTTCACCAATCCGGGCAGGCCGTGGACCGCGGGGCCATCAATACGAAAATCAGCATTGGGTTCAGATTTTCCGCAAAGCTTTGGTCGCACGCCGGCATAGTCCGTAGTGAGCATGTCTTGGCGTATGCCTGGCCACCAGCGTTCGATGAGGGGCGTAAATTTTGCAGTCACGCCAGGCGAGACGGCGTAGTCGATTGCTGCGGGGTCGTTGCCCTCCAACCACTCCACATCCGGCCCAAACCGGGCCCGCCCACCCATGTCGAGCGTCACGTGCACGCCCAGTCCGCCGGGCTCGGGCACGGGGTAGACTAGGTGATGGAAGGGCGACTTTACTGATAGGGAGGCATAATTTCCCTTGGCTAGGTGAAGGGCGGGGATATGTGTTAGTCCCTCGGTAAGTCTCGCCACACTCTGTGCCCACAGGCCCGCTGCATTGACCAGTAGGTTTGTTTCCAGCGCGATGTCTTCGCCGTCGCTAGTCACTGAGAGTGTCCAGCCATTGGCGGCCCGCGCAATACGGCTCACGCCCGCGTTGCGCACTAGTGTCATGTCACCCAGAAGCGCCAGCATGTATTGATGACCGTCGATGATGCCAGTGGAGGGAGAGAAGAGCCCCTGGTTGGCCGTGATGGCCGGCTCTAGTTTTGTCATTTCACTAGACGACAGCGGCCGAAGGTCCGAGACGCCATTGTCGGCGGCGGTACGCATGATATCCGCCAGCTGATCTTCCTGGCCTGTATGCCCCACGATCAGCTTGCCGATCTTTTTGTGCGGCACGCCGTGGCTGGCACAAAAGTCGTAGAGTAGTTCTTTTCCGCGGATGCATAATTTTACCTTCAGCGAACCTCGCGGGTAATAAATCCCGGCATGGATAACCTCGCTGTTGCGTGCGCTGGTCTCCATGCCCATATGTTTGTTTTTTTCTAAAATGACGACGTTGCGCCCCGTCATTGTTAAGGCGCGCGCCACCGCCAGGCCCACGGCGCCCGCGCCGATGACAACGGCATCTGTCGAAAATTCTTCGCTCATCCCGCCCTCATACATCGCACGGCGTCGTCGCGGCCAAACAGATAAAGAAGAGTGCGCAGCGCCTCGCCGCGTGAAGACTTCAGGCCTGGATCGCGCCTCAGGATAAGGCGCGCATCGTCATGTGCTATATCAAGAAATTCTGCGTGTATGGCCGGGTCCGCCATGCGAAATTCTAGCAATCCACTCTGTCGGCGGCCCAACACTTCACCGGGCCCTCGCAGGCGAAGATCTTCTTCGGCGATGACAAACCCATCATCGGTTTCTCGCATAGTTTTCAGCCGCGCCCGGGCGGTTTGCCCAATAGGCTGGTGCCACACCAAGATGCAAGACGACTTTTCTTTTCCCCGCCCCACTCGTCCGCGAAGTTGGTGTAGCTGGGCCAGGCCAAAGCGTTCAGCATGCTCCACTACCATGATGGTGGCCTCCGGTACGTCGACGCCTACTTCGATGACTGTGGTGGCCACAAGTAACTGGGTCTGGCCGGCCTTAAAGGCCTCCATGGCTGCGTCCCGCTCTGCCGCTTTCAGCTTGCCATGCACCAGACCGACATCGAGCCCCAATGCCTGACGCAGCATCACGGCGCGGTCCTGGGCGGCGGCTAGATCGATCTTCTCGGATTCTTCCACCAGCGGGCACACCCAATAGGCGCGGGCGCCGCGATCCAATGCAACGCGAAGATGGGCGATCAGGTCACCCATGCGGTCGGCGCCCATCACGCGGGTCTCCACCGGTTTGCGGCCGGGCGGGCGGCCGGTAATACGCGACACATCCATGTCGCCATAGGCGGTCAGCGCCAGGGTGCGGGGAATGGGCGTCGCCGTCATCACCAGCACATCGGCCGGCTTACCCTTGGATTGCAGCTGCATGCGCTGGTGCACGCCAAAGCGGTGCTGCTCGTCCACCACGGCGAGACCCAGGTCCTTGAAGGTGACATCTTCGGAGAATAGGGCATGGGTGCCGATCAGGATGTCGATCTCCCCGGCGGCCAGCCGTGCTAGGGTCTCGGCGCGGCTCGCGCCTTTTTCTCGGCCGGTCAAACATGCCAGCCGCACCCCGGCCGCCGCCGCATAGGGCTCCAGCGAGGCCAAATGCTGGCGCACCAAAAGTTCGGTGGGCGCCATCAGCGCCGCCTGAAGGCCGTCTTCCACCGTCTTTAGCATGGCCAGCAGTGCCACGATGGTCTTGCCGGAGCCGACATCACCCTGCAGTAGCCGCAGCATGCGCTTTTCGCTGGCCATGTCCTGTTCGATTTCCGCCAGCGCCGCCAGCTGTGGATCGGTCAAGGTGAAGGGCAGGGCGGCAATAGCCGCAGCCTTCAACTTGCCGGTGCCGCTGGTGACGCGGCCCTTGCCGCCGCGCAGTTTGGCGCGGATCAGCAGCAGTGCCAGCTGGTTGGCCAGTAGTTCGTCATAGGCCAGCCGCTGGCGGGCCGGCGTTGTTGGTGACAGATCGCTGTCATGGGCCGGGGCATGGGCTTTTTCCAGCGCTGTGCCAAACGCGTCCCATTTGCGCTGCTTGAGAAAAGCTGGGTCCTGCCATTCCGGCAGGGGCGGCACCTTGTCCACCGCGCCGCGCACCGCCTTGGCCATGGTGCGCGCTGTCAATCCTTCGGTCAGGCTGTAAATCGGCTCCTGCAATGGGAACGACGTGATGTCTTCCGGCGCCACGACATAATCGGGATGCGCCATCTGCAGACGGTCTTTGAATTTTTCGATGCGGCCCGACAGTACCCGCCTTGCGCCGACCGGCAGCAGCCCCGCGAGGTAATCGGCATGGGAACGAAAGAACACCAGGTCCATCATCGCGGTGTCGTCCGAGACGCGCACTTTGTAAGGCTGGCTTTTGACCCGTGGCGCAAAATGTTCCAGCACCGTCACATCCACAGTTGCGATGCGGCCCGGCTCGGCGGCGGCCAGCTTGGGACGGTAAGAACGGTCGACCACGCTGACCGGAAGGTCGAAGGCGAGGTCCGCCAGTTTCGGCCCGGCGACCTTGGCGATCAGTTTTTCCAGCTTGGGACCCACCCCCGAAAGGGTGCGGATGTCGGCAAACAGGGGGAACAGAATCACTGGCCGCATGGCAGGCACGATACCGGGCGGGATGCCACGCCTTCAACGTCTGCCTCCTGCGGGCCGTTTCCGATCACCAGCTGGAACTGGGTCACTGTCAGCCCGGGTTGTGGGGCGCCATAGGGTTTAAGGCCGACCTTTTGCAGCATCACGATCATTTTCCGGGCGTCCCGGGACACTTTATTTTTGGACCGCACAGACGGCGATACCGCGATCAGGATGCCGGGCAGGCTGGCATTGATCCCGAAATCGTGGCGGCTTTGCACCGTCCAGCCATATTTGCGCAGGACGGCGAGGCATTCTCGGAAAAAGCGATGGAGTTCTCGTTTGACGGAATGCTACGCACGACCACCTCTAACCGCTCGGTCTGGAGCACCTGGTCGAGTCCCAGTCCGAATGCCCGACGCTGCGCGGCGGACAAATGCCAGGTGGGCGCCGGCAAGCGTTGCACAATGGCGTTGGCGATGGCGGGTGTGGTCTGGTTGATGCTGACACCCAGCCGGGACGCGATGCGCTGCAACTGGCCGCGCGCTTCATCCGGTTTGATCGCAATGCCGTGTTGGTCGGGACGGGCATTGGCAATCTCCATCCCGGTCCATGCCAGCATCAGCAACCCCGCCAGGGCGAAGCAGACAAAGGTCAGGCGCGCGCCGCGGCGCCCGATGCCCAGCGACGCCTCGGCGGTCGTCCGCAGGCCGATCACGGCCAGCAGTACGATGGCGACGCCATAGGTGATGATCAGGTCAAACCCCGGTATGCCCCCCCCCGAAACCCAACGTAATCCCTCGACCATTGTTAACACGCCGGACCGGAGTTATATGCGGCCCATGGATGACGTGGAACAGGGTGGCTCTTCGGAGAACCGCCGTAAACGGCTTTTTTTTCGGGCCCAGCGGCGCGGCTTCAAGGAGGTCGATCTGATCTTTGGGGCCTATGCGGAAAGTCATTTGGCGCGTCTCGATGAGGCCGGTTTGGACCAGTTCGAGGCGCTGCTGACCGCGCCTGACCAGGATGTCTATGCCTGGTTGCGGGGCGCGCTGGCCGTGCCGTCCGAATATGACAATCCGGTGTTCGCGGGCCTTCGGAGTGTTTGCAAACAGAAGAATCCGCGCTGGACATCATAGATGGACCGGCTGGATTACATCGCCAAGCAGCAGGGGCGCCTGACGGTCACGGGCGCGCCGCAGGGCTATGACGCTTATGTCGTGGCGGAAGCAGCAAAGCGGCGCGGCGCACCTGTCCTGTTCGTGGCGCAGGATGATATCCAGGCGGACGTGATGGCGCGGGCGATCGCCTTTTTCGCGCCGACGGTGACGGTGCTCAACTTCCCGGCTTGGGATTGCCTGCCCTATGACCGGGTCTCACCCAAGTCCGATATCGAAAGCCGCCGCCTGGCAACCTTGGCGGCACTGGCGCGCGCCCCGGATCAGGCCTGCGTCATTGTCACCACCGTTAACGCGCTGTTGCAACGCGTGCCGCCCAAGGACGTCATCCAGGGCGCCAGCTTCGCGGCCAAAAATGGCGCGGAGGTGGACCGCGACGCTTTGGTCGCGTTCCTCTCCGGCAATGGCTATGTGCGCGCCGGCACGGTGCGCGAGCCGGGCGACTTCGCCCTGCGCGGCGGCATTGTCGATTTGTGGCCGCCCGGCGAAGAGCAGCCACTGCGGCTGGATTTCTTCGGCTCCACCCTGGATGCGATCCGCCGGTTCGATGCCGAAACCCAGCTGTCCGACAAGACGGTGGTGACCGAGGTGGCGCTGCTGCCGGCCAGCGAGGCGCCGCTGAATGCGCTGGCCATCAGCCGCTTCCGTACCGGTTATGTCGCGGCCTTCGGCGCGGCCGGTGACGATCCGCTTTACGAATCCGTCAGCGCCGGCCGCAAGACCCAGGGCATGGAGCACTGGCTGCCGCTGTTCTACGACCATCTCGACACGCTGTTCGATTACCTGCCGCGGTGCCTGGTGCTGCTAGGCCATCAGGTGGAGGAATCCAAGGTCGCGCGGCTGGAACTGATCCAGGATTACTATGAAACCCGCGAGCAGTTCCGCAACACCAAAAATGAGAAGAATGCGATCAAGGGGCCGCCCTACAAGCCGCTGAAGCCCGGTACGCTGTATCTGACGGATGCGGATTGGAAAGTGGCGCTGTCGCGGCACATCGTGCGCGATCTCACCCCCTTCCAGGCGCCGGAAAGTACCAGCAGCGTGGATGCCGGCGGCCGACAGGGCCGCGACTTCGCGCCGGAGCGCCAAGGTGGAAACCTGAACGTCTTCCAGGCCGCCGCCGATCATCTCAAGGCGCAGCAGGCAGCGGGCAAGCGCGTGCTGGTGGCAAGCTGGACCGACGGTTCCGCCGAACGTATGGGCGGAGTGATGTCCGATCACGGCGTCACGCCGATTCGCAAGGTCGAAAACTGGCCCGATGCCCTCAAGCTCGACGCCAGTGCTTTCGCTATCGCCTGTTTGGGCATCGAACGGGGCTTCGACGCCCCAGGCTTTGTCATCCTCAGCGAACAGGACGTGCTGGGCGACCGTATGGTGCGCGCCGCAAGCCGCGCCCGCCGGGCGCAGAATTTCATCGCCGAAGCTTCGTCGCTGACGCCGGGCGACCTGGTGACCCATATCGAGCATGGTGTGGGTCGCTATCTCGGCCTCAAGGCGATCGACGCGCTGGGCGCGCCGCATGACTGTCTCGAGCTGCAATATGACGGCGGCAAACTGTTCGTCCCCGTAGAGAATATCGAACTGCTGACCCGCTACGGTTCGGACGAGGGTGCGCAGCTCGACCGGTTGGGCGGCGCCGGCTGGCAGCTGCGCAAGGCCAAGATGAAGGAGCGGGTGCGCGCCATCGCCGCCGAGCTGATCAAGATCGCCGCCGCCCGCCAGCTGAAATCCGTGCCGCCGCTCGAGCCGCCCAGCGGGCTCTATGACGAATTTTCCGCACGTTTTCCTTATCAGGAAACCGAGGACCAGGAACGCGCCATCGGCGAAGTGGTGGCCGATCTGGCGGCGGGCCGCCCGATGGACCGGTTGGTCTGCGGCGATGTCGGCTTCGGCAAGACCGAGGTGGCGATGCGCGCCGCCTTCGTCGCCGCCATGGCGGGCGAGCAGGTAGCGGTGGTTGTTCCCACCACCTTGCTGGCGCGGCAGCATTTTCGCAGCTTCGCCGAACGCTTTGCCGGTTTTCCGCTGACGCTGCGCCAAATTTCCCGTTTTGTCACCGCCAAGGACGCGGCGGAAACTAAGGCGGCGCTGGCGGAAGGCACGGTAGACATTGTGGTCGGCACCCATGCGCTGCTGGCCGAAAGCATCCGGTTCAAGCGCCTCGGCCTCGTCATCGTGGACGAGGAGCAGCATTTCGGTGTGGTGCACAAGGAACGGCTGAAGAATCTCAAGGCGGATGTCCATGTCCTGACTCTGACCGCCACACCCATCCCGCGCACTCTGCAACTGGCTTTATCGGGCGTGCGCGATCTTTCCCTGATCACTACGCCGCCGATCGACCGGCTGGCGGTGCGCACCTTCGTTACGCCCTTTGACCCGCTGGTGGTGCGCGAGGCCTTGCTGCGCGAGCATTATCGCGGTGGCCAGTCCTTCTTTGTCGCGCCGCGCATCGCCGACCTTCGTGATGCCGCGCTTTTCCTGAAAGAGGTGGTGCCGGAAGTGAAGCCGGCCATCGCCCATGGCCAGATGCCGCCCACCATACTGGAAGAGGTAATGACCGCCTTTTACGAGCGCAAGGTGGACGTGCTGGTGTCCACCAATATCGTGGAATCGGGCCTGGACATTCCCACCGCCAACACGCTGATCATCCAGCGCGCCGATATGTTCGGGCTTTCTCAACTCTATCAGCTGCGCGGCCGAATTGGCCGGTCTAAGCAGCGCGCCTATGCCTACCTCACCACCCCCGCCGAAAAGAAGCTGACCGACACCGCGACACGGCGGCTGGAAGTCTTACAGTCGTTGGATCAGCTGGGCGCGGGTTTCTCCATCGCCAGCCATGACATGGACATTCGCGGCGCCGGCAATCTGTTGGGCGAGGAACAGTCCGGCCATGTGCGCGAAGTCGGTATCGAGCTTTATCAGGAGATGCTGGAGGAAGCGGTGTCAGGCCTGAAAGAGGTCGGCGACGCCGATGTCACCGACCAGTGGTCGCCCACCATCAATCTGGGCGCCTCGGTGATGATCCCGGAAAACTATGTCGCCGATCTCAATGTCCGCATGTCGCTGTATCGCCGCCTAGCAGGGATAGAGACGCGCGAGGATATCGACCGTTTCGCCGCTGAACTGATCGACCGCTTCGGTGCGCTACCAGAGGAAGTGCAGCATCTGCTGGAAATCGTCACCATCAAGCAGCTGGCCAAGGCCGCCGGGGTGGAGAAGATCGATGCCGGTCCCAAGGGCGGCACCGTTGCCTTCCGCGGCAACCAGTTCGCCAACCCCGTCAAGCTGATCACGTTCATCAACCAGCATAGCGGCACCATGAAGGTGCGGCCCGACCAGAAGATCGTGGTCAGCCGCGACTGGCCCAAGCCCGAAGACCGTCTCAAGGGCGCCAAGGCGCTGCTGGGACAACTTGCGAAACTGGCGGGATCGTAACGCGCCATTTGTGCATTATACTTTGATACTCTGGTAACAGGACCATTATGTCCTTTTTCGTCTCCTCTGGAATGGTACTGGGTCATCGCGCCACTGGCGGTGGCGGCGCTGCATCCGGCGGTGCAGATTTACCGCGTCACAGAGCGGCGGCTGGACGATCCCGCGCTGGTCACCGATTGCCGGATTCAGGGCGATGAATGGCTGATGAGCGCGGCGGTGCAAAAGTGGTGGCCCTGTGCGAACATTCTGGGACTAGATGCCACCTATACGCCGGACCAGATCGCCAACAAGTATTTCTGCGCCGCGCGGGGCAATGGCCGCGCCATCACCGCCTGCGATCTCAAGGGCGCTACGCCGCCCGCCAATGCATTCGTGCCGCCTGGACTGGTGGACTGGCTGATGGGCAGCGCCCGCGTGCAGCAGCGCCGCCCCTTAAGAAACTGCTTCATGAGTCGTCCTTCTTCAGTATCGCAGGACTAGTTTGCGGCCGCTGATATTGAACGATTTCATCCTGTTCAGGAATGTCATGCCCAGCAGGGACGAGCGCATCGGCGCCTGGTTGATGGAGACCGGCACGTTGGTCAGCCGGATATGGCCGACTGTCAGTTCGTCCACCACCGTCGAGGCGCCATAGCCGATGCCGTTGGCGGTTTCATAGGCGCGATTGAAGACGAGGCTGCCGGTATCGATGCCCAGACGCCGGGCATCAGACGGAGTCAGCATGATCGAGCTGGCGCCGGTATCCACCAGGAAACGCACCGGTGTTCCGTTCACCGCGCCATTAGCGTGAAAGCCGCCCCCGTCACTGGCGGAGATCACCATTTCGTTGGCGGATGTCTGCAGCTGCGTGCCGGGGATCAGGTCGGCGCGCAGCCGCCTTCCCAGAGTCATCAGCTCTTCCTGATACGAGAAGCCCAGCACCAGCACAGCGCCGACGCCCAGCCACATCAGGATATTGCGGACGGTTTCTTTTACTTTGACCTGGCGGACGAACAGCAGGCTGCTGGACACCAGCGCCAGCACCGCGATTGTTTGGATCAGATAGGGATCGCTGAACTGGCCCTCTTCGGGAAAGGCGCGGCTGAGGAAGAAAACCAGCGCGCCCAGGCCTGCCAACGCCCCCAGCCAGATGAATAGCCCGGTGCGCGAGGCCTTGCGCTCCGGCGGCGGCTTCCAGGGATTTTCGCTCACCTATTCCAGTTCCATGATCGTGGCGCTGCCGGCCTGGATGCGCTCCAGCAGCATGGGACATTCCGGCACCATCCGCTCCATCCAGAAGCGGGCGCACATCAGCTTGTCCTTGTGCAGCGGCGTGGTCTTGCCCAGCGATGCTTTGGCCATCATGCCCCACATCATGGCCGTCATGGTGATGCCCATGATCCGCAGATATTCGGTGGCGCCGGCGCCCGCATCATTGGAATTCTTCGTGCCGTTCGCCGCCAGCCACATGGTGGCGGCCTGCAGGGCTTCGGTGCCGCGCTTCACGCCCGCCACAAAAACCTTCATCGCCTCGTCTTTTTCATTTTCGGCGATCCAGCCGGTCAGAAGCGCAAACAGCGCCATCGGCGCGGCGCCGCCCTTGCGGCCCAGCTTGCGGCCCACCAGGTCCATCGCCTGCACGCCATTGGCGCCTTCATAGACCATGTTGATGCGGGCATCGCGCACGAACTGCTCCACGCCATTGTCGCGGATATAGCCGTGGCCGCCATAGCATTGCATGCCGAGGTTGGCCGCTTCGAAACCCATGTCGGTGCCGAAAGCTTTGATCACGGGCGTCATTAAATCTGCCAGGAGGCCGGCGGTTTCCGCTTCGGGGCGCTGCGAGCTTGCGATGCTCATCTGCAAGGTGGTCCAGGCCGCCAGGGCGCGCGCCCCTTCCACAGAGGAGCGCGCCTGCAGCAGCATTTTCTTCACATCGGGATGCACGATTTCCAGATCGGCGGGCTTGTCCGGTTCCTTGGGGCCGGTGAGGGCGCGTCCCACCCGGCGTTCATGCGCATAGGCATAGCCGTTCTGATAGGCGACTTCGCCCAGTCCAATGCCCTGGATGCCGACCCCCAGCCGCGCCGCATTCATCATGCCGAACATGCCGGCCATGCCGGCGGAGGACGAACGCTTTTCACCTGGCTTCAAAGGTTCTGGCTTGGGACCCAGCTGCCAGGCAATGGCGTCGTCGAAATTCAGCACGCAGGTGGACTGGCCCTTGATGCCCATCTTGTGCTCGATGCCGCCGGTATTGACGCTATTGCGCGCGCCCATCGTGCCGTCTTCCTTGACCAGGAATTTCGGCACCATGAAGAAATTGACGGTCGAGAGATCGTCGTGGATCTGACCCTTTTCGTCCGGGATCTTGGCGATCACCATGTGGATGATGTTGTCGGTCAGGTCCTGGTCGCCGCCCGAGATGAAAATCTTGGTGCCGTTTATCCTGTAGGTGCCGTCCGGCTGCTCGACGGCCTTGGTCTTCATCAGCCGAAGGTCGGTGCCGCAGCCCGGCTCGGTCAGGCACATGGTACCGGCCCATTCGCCCGACACCATCTTGGGGGCGATGCCCTGCTTCATCCACGCCGCCCCGGTCGCCAGCAGCGCGCCATAGGCGCCAGCCGTCAGCATCGGATACATGGCGAGCGACTGGTTGGCGCTCATCCCCATCTCGCTGACCACCATGGTGAGTATATGCGGCATGTTGGCGCCACCCGCCTCTTCGGGCGCACCCAACCCGCCCCAGCCGGCTTCGCAATAGGCTTTGTAGGCCTCCTTGAATCCCTTGGGCGTGGTCACCGTACCGTTCTGGAAGTGACAGCCTTCCTCGTCGCCCGACTGGTTGAGGGGTTGCAGCACTTCCTCACAGAACTTGCCGGCATTGCTGAGAATGTCGTCCACCAGGCCGGGATCGAGATCGGCAAAGCCGGGTAAGTTGCGACGTTTTTCCAGTTCCAGAACATCGTGCAGCAGGAAGCGGTAGTCTTCGACCGGGGCGCGATAGATGAGCATAGCGTAATCCGTCTGGAGGAAAAATGATTCTTACTCTGCCGCTGTTCCGCCCGCCATTGTGCAGCCGCAACACAAAGGGCCGGGCGCTTTCGCGTCTGGCCCCTGATCCGTCATCAAATGGTCTTAGTTTTGCACCCCGGCATGTAATTAAGACGGATCCGCAAAGGCTGGTCTGGAAAAGCGGACCCAAATGCGGCAAAGGTTCGCGCGTGACCCCATAGCTCAGCAGGATAGAGCGGCGGTTTCCTAAACCGTAGGCCGGAAGTTCGAGTCTTCCTGGGGTCACCAGCCTGGGGCCGCAAAGGAACAGATGAGCCAGAATCTCGTGGCGCTTGCACAAGGTTTGCGGCGAATTCTGGCCTCCAACCCCAATGATTTTGCCGCGCTGCTGGAGCTGGGGCAATTGCTGCTCCACACCGGAAATCTGGAAGAGGTGCTCAGCCTTGCCGACCGCGCCGCCGCGCTCAATCCCGGACATGGCATTCCGTTTTCGCTGCAGGCGATGGCGATCTTGCGCCAACGCTTCGGTCCGCCGCCGCCGCCCAAGCCGATCCAACCAGGCTCCGCGATCTCCATGCGAACCCTGGGTGCCAATGGCCGGTTCGGAAACCAGTTGCTGCAATACGCTTTCCTGAAACTCTATGCCCGCCAGCACAATCTAGTCGCGCAAAGTTATGACTGGATGGGGCGCGACCTGTTCGGATGCGACGATCCTTTTCCCGGTGGAAATTTTCCGTCACTGGACGAAAGCAAAGTCGATCTTTTCGCCGCGCTGAATGGCGGCGCCTCGGTTCATGCCAACCACGATCTCATCGGCTATTTCTGTCGTCATACGGCGCAATGGCAGGATCGCGCCTCCGCCTTTCGCACCCTGTTCCAGCCCCGGCCGCTGGTCCAGGGCTGGCTGCAACCCGCCATGGCGGACCTGGCTACGCGGGGCAGGACACTGGTCGCCCTGCACATCCGGCGTGGCGATTTCGGACAGGGGCAATTCTGGATCGCGCCGGCCGAGTGGTACATGCGCTGGCTGGAGTCCATTTGGAACGGACTGGATGCGCCTGTCCTCTACATTGCCAGTGACGATCCCTGGGTAGCTGCGGAATTTTCCGCTTTCAATCCCGTCGATGCGCAAATGCTGGGCGCGGGCCGGCTGGATTTCTATCTGGATCATCATGTCCTGTCGCAGGCCCGTCACCTGGCCATTTCCAACAGCACATTTTCCTTCACTGCGGCGATGCTGAATGAAACGGCGCAGGAATTTGTCAGGCCCGACGCCCGCCTTCAGGCGCTGGTACCGTTCGAGCCCTGGAACGCGGAAGTCCTGCTATCTATTTGATCCAAAGCCAGCGGCTGCGATTGGCCTTGCTGGGATTTGCGACATAGCCGCCGACGCGCGGCGCCACGGCCTCGCTCTGGGACAAATAGCGGATGGGCAGCCACGGCATATCCGCCAGCGCGATTTTCTCGGCGGCCTGCAACAGGGCTGTGCGCTTTGCCAAATCCGGATGGCGCTCCGCGCTCCCCATCGCGGCATCGAATTTGGGATTGTTGTATCCAGCATAGTTCCTGGGATTGCGCGCGCGCAGCAGGTCTAGGAAATTTGCGGCATCGTCATAGTCCGCCAGCCAGTTCGTGTAGGCGAGCTGGTACTGGCCCTGGCGCATATTGCGCAGGTTGATATGATAGTCCGCCATGGTGATTTGCAGATCGACATGGATCTGTCGCGCCATGGCCTGGAACACGGCGGCCAGCCGCCGGCTGTCGGGACTGCCCGGGGCGGAATAGGTCAGGTGCAGCTTGTTGAATGGGCCATAGCCGGCTTCCTGCATCAGGCGTTTGGCCATCGCCACCCGCGCCGCATAGGGCACGGTTTTGAAATCCAGCGCCGGGCCGCCGCGATATCCGGACGTATGCGGCGGCACATAGGAATAGGCGGGCGCTTCATTCAGCTTCATGACCTTCTGCGCCACCGCCTCACGGTCATAGACAAGATTGAGCGCACGGCGCACCCGGATATCGGCCAGCGCCGGGTCGCGCATGTTGATGGCAAGATACACCAGCGCCAGCGAAGGCATGATGTGAAGCGCCTGGGGCATGTGTTGGCGCATCCACGTCACCTGGGTCGCGGGCAACGGCGATTGTATGTCCAGTTCGCCCGCTCGCAGCCGCCGCAGCGCCGCCTGAGTGTCGGCGGTGGGAAAATAGTTCACCGTGTCGATCTTCACGGTAGCGGCATCGTAGAAGCGCGGATTGCGGGTCAGGGTGATACGGTCGTTCGGCGCCCAGTGCTTGAGGATATAGGGCCCATTAAACACATTCTTGCGCGGCAGCGGCGAGGCACTGGAATGCGCCAGAAGCTCCGGCAGGAACGGTGCGGGGTTCTCGAGGCTGACGGTCACGGTCCGCGCGTCGGGGGCTGTGGCGCCCAGCGCGGAGGGCGGCAGCGCACCACTGCTGATGGCGCGGGCATTCCTGATCGTCCACAGCATGGCGGCGGTGCGGGACGCGGTTTTGGGATCGAGGGCTCGTCGCCAGCCTGAGACAAAATCCTGCGCCGTTACCGCCGCGCCGTCCGACCACAGGGCGTTGCGCAAATGGAAGGTCCAAGTCAGGCCGTTTTTCGAAACCGTCCAGCGCTCCGCCATGCCGGGAACGGGTTTGCCGCGCGCGTCCAGCGTGGTCAGACCGATCATCAGGTCACCCAGAATGGTGGTTTCGGCCTGGGCGCTGGCAAACGCGGGATCGAGTGAGTCCGGTTCGCTGCCATTGCCGCGATTGAGCACCGATTGCGCCTGCACGGGCAGGGCGACGAGCAGCAGGGCAACAAGCGCCGCCCTCATGAGAATTGTTTCACCCGCGCCGCCTGATCGATGCTGATCCAGCGCGAGCGGTGATAGTCGAGCGGGTTGGCCTCAAGACCTTTGATGTAAGGCCAGGTCAGGTTGAGGCTAACCCAGAACCAGAGCGGCATGGCCACATGGTCTTTCAGGAAAATAGCTTCTGCCTGCGCCAGCCGTTCGGCGCGGTGGGTAATGTTGATCTCGCGCTGGGCGGCATCGAGCGCGACGTCGAAGACATGGTTGCTGTATTCGCCCCAATTGTTACCACCACCGGTGCGGAACAGGTCCAGGAAGTTGGAGGCATCGCTGAAATCGGCGGCCCATCCCGCCTGAGCGATATCGAAATCATGCTCCTGGATGGCAGGATAAAAGACCTGCATATCGTTGGGCGTGATGGTGATGTCTATGAAGACCTGCGCCAGCATCTGCTGGACGGCGGCGGCCACCGCGCGCCCGGCGCCCGGCGCGGTGCTGCGGATCATGTAGGTGGTGCGGACGCGGCGGCTCTCGCCGAAACCCGCGGCGCGCATCAGGCTTTGCGCCCTTGCGATGCGCTGACTGTAATTCAGCGATTTGAAATCGTAGGCCAACCCGCCTTGATAATTGGCGATCCCGGGCGGCACCAGATTGTAGGCGGGCACTTCACCGTTCCGCAGGACGCGCTCGGTAATGACTTCGCGGTTCAGCGCCAGGTTGATCGCCTCGCGCACCCGCACGTCGTCGAATGGCTTGCGCTTGTGGTTGACGCCGATGATCTCGGTGATCAACGTCGGCACGGGATGGATGGTCTGGGGGATGTTCTTGCGGATCCAGTCGATCTTCTGAACCGGAAGCCGGTCCTGAAAATCCAGCTCGCCCACCCGGAAACGCCTCAAGGCAGCGGCGTAGTCGGTGGTCGGATAGAAGTAAACCCGTTCCAGCGCCACATTCGCTGCATCGTAAAAGCGAGGATTTTTCTCGACCAGCACATGGTCATTGGGAATCCATTCTTTCAGGATGAAGGCACCGTTTCCGACATAGTTGCCCGGCCGCGCCCATTCTTTCTCCTTGGCCGTGACCACGTGGCGCGGCAGGGGATAGGTGGTGGTGTGGGTCAGCAGCTCCAGCAGGTAGGGCGCGGGATGCTCCAGCTGCACCCGCAGGGTGCGCGCATCAATCGCGGCAACCCCGAGCGCGGTGGTCGGCATCTTGCTGGCAGTGATCGGCGCACCATTTTTCACCAGATGAAGGAAATAGGCATAGCTCGATGCGGTGGCGGGATCGACTAACCGCTGCCAGGAGAACACAAAATCCTCGGCCGTTACTGGCGTCCCGTCCGACCAGAGCGCCTCGCGCAGATAAAAGGTCCAGGTCAGGCCGTCCCCGGAGGTTTCCCAGCGCGTGGCCATGCCGGGGATCGCCTTGCAGGCAGCATCGTGGGTCATCAGGCCGATCATCAGATCGCCGATGATCTCGTTTTCCTGGGTGCCAGAGGACTGGGTTGGGTCCAGAGTTTCCGGTTCCGCCACATTGCCCCGCAACAGGGTTCGGGCGTCGGTGATCTTATGGTGAACGGCATTCCCGGAAGGCCCGCGAAGCGCGAAATAGCCGCCCGTGGCCGCCAGCGCCGTGCCGCCCGCCAGTGCGAGGCGGCGGTTCCATGCCTTGCTCGATACCATAGAGACCTTCTACCATGTGTTCAGCCAAATATTTTCCGGGTTTGCGGCAGACTATTCAATGAATTTCGGGAGCTTCAGGGTAAGAACATGCGTAAATTGATTATCGCGATGGCTGCGGGTGCGGCGCTTACGCCCAGTGTGGCGCTGGCGGATGCACGCGAGGATGTCATCACTGGCGTCACGCGCTGCGCCGCCCTGACCGACGACCGCCAGTGGCTGGACTGTTATTACGGCGCCGCCCAGCCGCTGCGCGCCCAGCTCGGCCTGTCCCCCGCGCCTCAGGCGCAGATCAGGCTGCTGGAAGTGCAGCCCAAAGCGGCGGCGTTGCCCGGCACCGTAACCCGCGCCGCGGTCCGCACCGGGCCGCCGCCGATGCCCAGGCGCAGCATTTTCAATGTCTGGGGCGGCGATGATGTCATCAACAATGCGCCCATCAAATCCTTTGACATGTCCGGTGGCGCGTTTGTCATCACCCTGAACGATGGTCAGGTCTGGGAACAGACCGAGGACGACGCCATCAAGCGTCCCGTGCGCTGGCGGCAGCCCGCCTCCGCCATGCGGGTGACCATCAGCCAGGGCGCGATGGGAACCTTCAATCTGGTGATGGGCGACGAAAACACGCTCCACAAGGTCAAGCGCGTCCGCTAGCCGGCAGCTTTTTCTAGTCGTGTTCGGCGACGAAGTGGCCCGGGGCCGCTTGGATCAGCCGTGGGCGATAGTCGGGCTGATCCAGCTTTGATTTTAGAAAGGTCAGCTGGGCGCGCGGGTCCAGCGGCGACGGCAGGTCGCCGGTCAGAAGCTCGCGCTTGCGTTGCCGCTCCAAGCGCGGGTCCGGCGACAGCACCGCCGACAGAAGGGCGCGGGTATAGGGATGGCGCGGATCGGTATAGAGCGCATCACTGGGCGCCATTTCCACCACCCGGCCCAAGTACAGAACCATCACCCGGTGTGACAGCCGGCGTACCACCGACAGGTCGTGGCTGATGAAAATCAGGGCCAGCCCGGTCTCGGCCTGCAGGTCACGGATCAGCGCCACGATCTGCGCCTGGATGGAAACGTCCAGCGCGCTCACCGCCTCGTCGCACACCAGCATTTGGGGGCCCACGATCATGGCGCGGGCCAGCCCGACGCGCTGGTTCTGGCCGCCGGACAGTTCGTGGGGATAGCGGTTGATCCAGGCCGGATCGAGACCCACCCGCTGCATCATGGCGCGAACCTTCTGGCGCACCGCATCACGGGACAAATGCGGTTCCAGCGCCTTCAGCGGCTCGGAAATGGATACGCCGACGGGCATGCGCGGGTCCAGGCTGGCCAGCGGGTCCTGGAACACGATCTGGAAATCCTCGCGCAATTTGCGGATGTCCGATTGCGTCGCGGTGTCCAGGTCACGGCCCAGCCACACCACGCGGCCGCCACTCTTTGGCAACAGCTGCAGCACCGCCCGTGCGAGTGTGGACTTGCCGCAGCCCGATTCCCCCACCACGCCCAGCGTTTCGCCCTGGTGCAGGGTGAAACTGATGCCGTCCACCGCGCGCAAGGTGCGCGTTTTGCCCAGCAGGCCCTTGTCCGTGATCGGGAAGCCAACCGTCAGGTCTTCCACCGTCAGCAGCGGCCCGCCCAATGCCTTCGCCGGGGCTGGCGTCTCACCGGCCTTGGGCAGCGCGTCCAGCAACATGCGGGTGTAGTCATGGCGCGGCGCGTAGAAGACGTCATCCACCGCGCCGCTTTCCACGATCTCGCCATACCGCATCACCTGCACCCGGTCGGCCAGGCCCGCGATCACGCCCATATCGTGGCTGACCAAGGCGATGGCGGTTTTGCGGTCGTTTTTCAGGGCGCGGAGAATTTCCAGGATTTGCGCCTGCACCGTCACATCCAGCGCCGTGGTCGGCTCATCGGCGATGATCAGATCGGGACCGGTGATGGTGGCCATGGCGATCATCACCCGCTGGCGCATGCCGCCTGACAGTTCGTGGGGATATTGCCGCATCCGCCGGGCACTTTCCGGAATGCGCACATAGTCCAGCATCTCACGCGCCTGCTTTTGCGCCGCGTCGCTCTGCACATTCCGGTGCAGCATCAGGGCTTCCATGATCTGCTTGCCCACCCGCATATGTGGCGTCAGCGAGGTCAGGGGGTCCTGGAAGATCATGGTGACGGCGCTGCCGCGCAACTTGTTCAACTGGCCAGTGGGCGCGCTCAGGATTTCGGTACCGCGGTACTTCACGCTGCCGCTGGCCTTGCCATTGCCGGCCAGCAATCCGAAAGCGGCGAGAAACAGCTGGCTCTTGCCCGAACCGCTTTCGCCCACCACGCCCAGGCATTCGCTTTCCTGGATGGTCAGGCTGGCCTCTTTCACGGCATGAACATCGCCGTCGGCGGTCGCGAAATGCACGTTGAGGTCGGAGATCTCCAGCAGGGCGCTCATCGGTCTTTCGGGTCCAAGGCGTCGCGCAGGCCGTCGCCCACGAAATTGAAGCAGAACAGCGTCACCGCCATGAACAAGGCGGGGAACAACAGCATCCAGGGCGCCGTCTCCATCTGGTCGGCGCCGTCCGAAATCAGGACGCCCCAGCTGGTCAGGGGCTCCTGGATGCCCAGGCCCAGAAAAGACAGAAAGCTTTCCATCAAGATCACGGTGGGGACCGTCAGGGTGACATAGACCATCACCGGACCCACCACATTGGGAATGACATGCCGGGTGATGATGCCCAGCGGGCCGACGCCCGCAGCGCGCGCCGCCTCGATGAACTCCTTCTGCTTGATGGAGAGAGTCTGGCCGCGCACGATTCGCGCCATGGTCAGCCATTCCACCGCGCCGATGGCGACAAACAGCAGGATGAAATTGCGGTCGAACACCACCATCAGGATGATGACGAAGAAGATGAAGGGCAGGGAATAGAGGACATCCACCACCCGCATCATCAATCCGTCGACGCGGCCGCCCAGATAGCCCGCGGTGGCGCCATACAGGACCCCGATCAGCAGCGAGACGATGGTGGCCACCAGCCCCACCGCCAGGCTGACCCGCGCGCCGTACAGCACCCGCACGAAGATGTCGCGGCCGATCGCGTCAGTGCCGAAGATGTGACCCGGCGCGGTGCAGGCCGCTTCCATCGGCCACCAGCCCGGCGCGCAGCTGATCAGGTCGTAATTCACTTCGTCATAGGCGAAAGGCGACAGCAGCGGCGCCAGCAGCGCCAGCAGCACGATGGTGGCCAGGATCACGATTCCCGCCATCGCGGCGCGGTTGCGCAGCAGCCGGCGGCGCGCGTCCACCCACAGGCTGCGCCCCTGCGGTTCCGGGATGGTGCTGGCGAGGCCGCTCATTTCAGCCTCACCCGGGGATCGAGAATCCCATAGATCATGTCGGCCAGGAAGTTCAGCGCGATGATCAGGCAGGCGTAACAGATCACCACACCCATCACCAAAGTGTAGTCGCGGTTCAGCGCGCCCTGCACGAAATAGCGCCCGATGCCCGGCAGGCCGAAAATCTGCTCCACCACCAGCGACCCGGTCAGCACCGCGGCCAGCGCCGGTCCCATATAGCTCACCAGCGGCAGCGACGCGGCGCGCAAGGCGTGGGATAGCACGATCTGCGTGGCGGGCAGGCCCTTGGCGCGGGCGGTGCGGATATAATTAGCGCGCAGCACTTCCACCATGGCGCCGCGCATCAACCGGGAGATGATGGCGATCTGCGGCAAAGCCAGCACTGTTACCGGCAGCACCATGTTGCGCCAGGCGCCATTGTTCCAACCGCCCACCGGCAGCGAGAATTCCTGGCCGAAAATTGTCACGCCATAGATTCCGAAAGCCAGGGTCAGCAGCGGCGCCGTGACGAAGGTGGGAATGGTGATGCCCAGCATTGCCACGCTCATCACCGAATAATCCTGCCAGCGATTCTGGCGCAGCGCCGCCAGGATTCCGAGTGTCGTGCCGATCAACAGCGCCAGCGCCATCGCCCACAGGCCCAGCCGCGCGCTGACCGGCAGGCCGGTGGCGATCAACTGCGCCACGGTGAAATCCTTGTTCTTGAAGGAGGGGCCGAAGTCGCCCTGCGCCGCCTTGCCCAGGTAAATCAGGTATTGCTGGACCAACGGCTTGTCGAGGTCATAGGCCGCTTTCAGGTTGCGCTCGATCTCCGGCGGCAATCGGCGCTCGGAATCAAAAGGCCCGCCCGGCGCGGCGCGCATCATGAAGAATGTCAGGGTGATAATGACAAACAGGGTTGGTATCGCGCCGGCAATACGTCTGAGCGCATAGAGGATCATCGGCTGACAAGCTCCCGCCAGCGTGAGGTGAGCGCCGCTTCATGCGCCCGCCACCAGACATCGTTCACCGCAAACGCATGGCGAAAATTCTCCGGCGCGGTGGGCAGCCAGGGACGCATCTGGGCGCTGTCCTGGGCGCGGCCGTAAGGCCCGGCCCAGGTCGCCACTGTCAATATGGGAAGCGGGTGCGAATACCAGTACAGCGCGGATATTGCCGCGATCAGCAGGACGGCAATGACGAGAAGCAGGGAACGCCGCATAACTCTCTTCCGGTAGCGCGGCAGTGGCCGCTGTGCCAGACTAGCCTGACAGGATCAGAGAATTACAGGTCCATTTCGAGGCCGACATCGACGGCCAGCGAATTGACATTGTTGTTGACGCAGGGGGCGACCACGGTGCCGGTGACGGCGCATTTGTGGCCGGCGGCGCGCACCTGCATCCAGCGGTACATGGCGGTCAGGCGCGAAGAATCGTTGAGCGGCAAGGCGAGGCCGCCCATGAAGCTGTAGGCCAGGTCCCAGCGATTGCCCTTCATATAGGTGTTGCCAACGCCAAAGACGTTGGTCTCGTTATAGGCAGCGCCGGCGCCCATGCCGACAAACGGCTGCAGCGGCGCATCAAAGGGCATCGGGATGTCCCACAGCAGGTTCACCATGGGGGCGGCGATCTTGGTGCTGCCCTAGGCCGCGACGCCGACGCCGTTCAGGCTGACGCGCGACAAAGGCTGCCAGCGGTACAGGCCTTCCAGTTCCAGGCGCAGGTTCAGCGGCAGGCGCGTGCCGATATAGGCCGAACCGCCGCCGCCGGTGGCGTGGTGAGCTGATAGGTCGTGACGGTGTTGTTGTTGAGCGCCAGGCTGCCGTGCAGGCCGACATAGCCGTTCAGGCCCGAATTCCAGCTGGGGCCGCCGCCGTCCTGCGGCAATGGCTGCTCGGGCTGCCGCTGATAGGCGGGGTCGGCATCGATAAAGCCGGGCTGGGCGTTGGCGGCTGCGCCGGACAGCAGAAAAAGGCCTGCAATCAGTGTCTTAGACGCACGCATGGCAAGCCCCTCGAATATCGGAACCAAGGTCGCCCCAGAAAGTAAACGAAGGGTTAATTCCGCCGCGCGCCGGCCGCCTAAAGCCTTGCTTTTGCTATGGCTGAACCATAGAAGCGCCGGTCTAAGCCGTTGGTACTCAGTTGGGTCCGAGGCTTTTGCCGAGGACGAGCGCGCAGCCGCCCATAGCGGCAGCGTATGGGCCGCCCCGGGAAGAGCGCCGGACAAGGGCTCGAGAGTTGGCCGCAAGGCCGCGTGTGCAGTTGTAGCTCAGTTGGTTAGAGCGCCGGTTTGTGGAACCGGAGGTCGGTGGTTCGAGCCCACCCAACTGTACCATTCTACCATCGCTCCTGAGCATGCGTCCCGATGAGCCAGAACGTATCCCTTCAGCGCCTGGACCAGCGGCCGATCCCCGACGGGATTGGCGAAATCCGCGCGTTCCTAGTGGTGCGCAACGAAGCCCTGCGGCTGCCGGACAATCTGCGCCATCACCGCGCCCTGGGAATTTCGCGTTTCTTTGTCGTGGACAATGGCTCGACCGACGACACGCTGGATTTCCTGCTGGCGCAACCCGACGTCCACCTGTTTTCGACGCAGGAGAGCTTCGCGGCTAGCGGTTTCGGCATCTCCTGGATCAATGGGTTGCTGGATGCGTATGGCGACGGCCACTGGACGCTGACGGTCGATGCTGACGAGCTGCTGATCTATCCCGGCTTCGAAAGTGTTGCACTGCCCAAGGTCTGCGCCCATCTCGATCATCTCCAGGCACAAGGCATGTTCTGCATGCTGCTGGACATGTATGCTGAGGCGCCGCTGAAGGACGTCGGCTATCGCGCCGGTGATTCGCTGATTGCGGCCTGTCCCTGGTTCGATCCGGCGCCCTACCGCACGATTGAGGCCGCCGCCTTTCCCCATGTCCAGATCTATGGCGGGGTGCGGGAACGCATTTTCCAGTTTACCGCCTCAGCCGCGCCCAATTCCCCGACCCTGAGCAAGGTCCCCTTGGTCCGCTGGCAGGCGGGCATGCGGTTTTTGTTATGCACCCATTCGCTGACCCCGATCCGGCTGGCGCAAATGACCGGCGTGCTGCTGCACTTCAAGTTTCTGGGCGATTTCCACAATCGCGCCATGACCGAGGCCGCGCGGGGCGAGCATTTCGCCGGTGCGATTGAGTACAAGGTTTATGTCGAGCTCCTGGCGCGGGATCCGGCGCTGACGCTGCGCGATCGCAATTCCGTAAGCCTTCAAGGTAGCCGTCAGCTTGTCGAACTGGGGATGATGGCGATCTGATTTCCCCGAAGGGGGCCTTGGGAGAGGCTCGCACGTTGGCTCTGGCGACGGCGGAGTTGCGGATGCGCAGATTGTTGATAATCGGACTGGGCCTTTGCGTCATCGGGGCGCCGTGAAACCGAGGTATTGAGATGAGCAGCACCAAAAACCCCGACGATGAAGCGGAAAATCCCGCGCCCATGCCGCACGGCCACAAGGCGAAAATGGCGCCGCGACCCGATGCGCCGCCCGGCCTGGAGCAGGATGGCTGCGGGAATGTGATCCCGTTGTCGCAGCGCACCAAGGAAGACCAGGAAAAAGTCCTGAGCGGACACAAGGTCTCCTGACGCTGGCTCCCCCGCCGCCCTTCGGCTAAGAAGGATGAAAAGACGAGGGAGTGGGGAATGCGCAAGATTCTATTCATGCTGGCCGTGACGCTGGCCTCCGGTGCCGCGCTGGCGCAGGGCAGCGATGCCTTCAAACAGAGCATGATGGACCGTCTGGTCAAGCAGACCGGCGTCTACAACAAATCCCCCACCGGTAACGTACCCAGCTTCGTGGCTGATCCCGCCTGGCCGCAGAACCTTCCGAACAACTGGCTGCTGGGGCAGGTGGCTGGGCTATATGTCGACCGCCACGACCATGTCTGGATCTCCAACCGCCCGCGCACCATGACCAATGACGAGGCGGCGCTAGACACCGCCGGCCTTGCGGCCGGCAAGAACGGCCTGGGGTTCGACCGGCCCAATGGCGCCATCGGCGACTGCTGCAACGCGGCGCCATCGGTGATGGAATTCGATGCCAGCGGCAAATTGCTGCGCGCTTGGGGCGGTCCGGCGGATCCGGGCTGGCTGGAAAAGAAGTGCAAGCCCGCCGAAGGCTGCATCTGGCCCAACAGCGAACACGGCATCTATGTCGATCACAATGACAACGTCTATATCGCCGGCAATGGCCGCAACCCGGTCAGCCCGGCCTCCGCCTGGACGACGCACAAGCAGGGCGGTGACGGATTTGTCCTGAAGTTCGACCGCGACGGCAATTTCAAGCTGCGCATCGGCGGCACGCCGACCGCGCCGGACAGCAACGACACCAATGGCGGCTTCAACGGCACGCCGCTGATGTTCCTGCCCGCCGACATGGTGGTGGACCCTACCACCAACCGCCTCTATGTCGCGGACGGCTATGGCAATCGCCGCATCCTGATCGTGGATGCCGCGACCGGAAAATATGTCGGCCATTTCGGCGCCTATGGCGGCAATCCGGTTGACGATACCGCGGCTGCCGCGGGCGGCCGCTGGATGAATGATTATCTGAAGGGCAACAAGAAGCCCGCCTTCTTCCGCAATCCGGTCCACTGCGTGAAGGTCGCCAATGACGGCAAGATCTATGTCTGCGACCGCGGCAACAACCGCGTTCAGGTGTTCGATCGCAACAGCGCTGAACTGGGCAAGCCCTGCAGCAATCCCACCGGCATCCCGGGCAAGTGCGGCTATCTGAGCGAAAATCTTGTCAGCGAGAAAACCGACACCGTGCTGCCCGGCAGCGCCGTGTCGATGAATTTCTCGACCGACAAGGCGCAGAGCTGCCTCTATGTCGGCGACAACACTAACATGACGATCTATGTGTTGAATCGCAGCAATCTGCAGGAGCTGGGACGGCTGGGCCGGGCGGGGCGCATGGCCGGCGAATTCCACTGGCTGCATCAGGTCAGCCTGGACACCAAGGGCAACATCTACACCGCAGAAGTCGATAACGGTAAGCGCATCCAGAAATTCCTGCGCTATGGCGCGGCGGGATGCAGCGGCACAGGATCGGCGACTATCGGCGGCGTGCTGAAGTAGTTACTTCTTCGGCTTGACCAGTTTGGTGACGCGCCCGGTGCTGGTGTCGCCGACATAGATGTTGCCATCCTTGTCGAAGTCGAAATAGGCCGACTCGATGAACTGGCCATGGCCGATGCCCATGCCGTTGCCGATGGCGCCGATCACCTTGCCGTTACGGTCCAGCTTCAGCACCTGGCCATCCTGTCCCGTCGCCATCCAGGGAAAGCCGTCATTGTCGAAACTCAGCGTGCTGCTGAGATTGCGCGTCAGGATGGTCTTCAGGAACTTGCCGTCACCGCTATGGACCTGGATGCGATACTGCTCGCGGTCGCCGATCCAGATATCGCCGGTCTTGGGGTCCACCGCCAAGCCGTGAATCTGGTCGAACTTGCCCTGGCCGGCTTCATGGCCGAACCACTGGCGGATGAACGTGCCGTTCTTGTCTAGTTGCAGCACCCGGGCCGCACCCATGATGTTGGTGGAATCGTCGGATTCGACATCGTTAGGGCTCTCATTGCCGTGGCCCTGGCCGATATAAATGTCGCCATTGGGGGCAAAAGCGATGGCGATGGGCTGCCACAACAGGCGCTGGCCTTTGGCTTCATCCCAATCGCCGCGATGATGCTTCTGGCCGAAAGTCTGCAGCAGCTTGCCGTCGGGGCTGACCTTCATCACCGTCGAACCGTTGATGTCGCAGAGCCAGACATTGTCTTGCGCATCCACCGCCATGCCGTGCGGCTTGTCCTGATGGCCGATCACGCTTTCGGCCACGGTCAGGATCAACTTGTGATCCGGGCTGTATTTGAACAGCTGCGGGTTGCCGGGCGCCTTGCGCTGATAGATCCAGATGTTGCCCTTGGAATCGATGCCCGCCGCGGGCGGGCCGCCATCGCCGGGCGGCAGGCGGATGGGATATTCGAAGTTATAGCCCATGGTCTGCTTCCACTGGACGCGGTCCAGCGTCAGGCGGCTGGGACCATAGCGGTTCTGGCAAATGGTGGATTCGGTGCAGCGAAAGCCGTTGAAGGTCTCATCGCCTGCTACATGCGGATGCACCGTGATACGCCCCTGAGCGTCCACCACCGTGTGTCCGGCGGGATCGGTGGAGGAGGGCTGCAGGAACCAGGCGGGCGAACCATTTTCCCCCGGGCCTTCTCGCGGCGGTACGGTCGCGGCCCACGCACTTGTCGCCGTCAGGATAAGCGCCGTCGCCAGCAGCCTCATACAATCCCCCGCATCTTTTTGTTGCGGTCAGCTTAGGGGCAAACCGGACGGCGTTACAGGGCGGAAACGAACGCCGCCTGGGTCTTGGCCTTGACCTCGTCCAGGGTCACGCCCGGCGCCAGTTCGACCAATGTAAGACCGTGCTTGCCGCGTTCCACGGTGAAGACGCACAGGTCGCTGATGATCATGTCGACGCATTGTGTGCCGGTCAGTGGCAGATCGCACTTTTTCAGGATCTTGGATTCGTGCGCCTTGTTGGTGTGTTCCATCACCACCACGATCTTCTTGACCCCCGCCACCAGGTCCATGGCGCCGCCCATCCCCTTGACCATCTTGCCGGGGATCATCCAGTTGGCGATGTCGCCGTCTTCCGACACTTCCATCGCGCCCAGCACGGAAAGGTCAATGTGACCGCCGCGGATCATGCCGAAACTGTCGGAGGAGGAAAAATAGCTGGTGGTCGGCAGTTCGGTAATGGTCTGCTTGCCGGCATTGACTAGGTCAGGGTCTTCATCGCCGGGATAGGGGAAGGGGCCCATGCCCAGCATACCGTTCTCGCTCTGCAACGTGACCTGCATGCCGTCCGGGATGTAGTTCGCCACCAAAGTGGGAATGCCGATGCCGAGATTGACATAGAAGCCGTGCTGCAATTCGCGGGCGGCGCGGGCGGCGATTTCTTCGCGGGTCCAGGCCATCACGTCTTCTCCGGGCTTTTTGATTCAGGTCTGGGGCGGGTGGTGACCCGCTCAATATGTTTCTTGTAGTCGCGGCCCTGTATAATCCGCTGCACGAAAATGCCCGGCGTGTGGATCTTGTCGGGATCGAGCTGGCCCGGTTCGACCAGCTCCTCCACTTCCGCGATGGTCACCTTGCCGGCGGTCGCCATCATCGGATTGAAGTTCCGCGCGGTCTTGCGGTAGATCAGATTGCCGTCAGTGTCGCCCTTCCAGGCTTTCACCATGGCCAGGTCCGCCTTGAGCCAGCGTTCGCGCACATAGGTCAGGCCTTCAAAGTCTTCGGTGGGCTTGCCGTCCGCCACCACCGTGCCGACGCCGGTGCGGGTGTAGAAGGCCGGAATGCCCGCGCCGCCGGCGCGGATGCGTTCCGCCAGGGTGCCCTGCGGGGTCAATTCCAGCTCCAGCTTGCCGGTGAGATAGAGTTCCTCGAACAGCTTGTTTTCGCCGACATAGGACGAGATCATTTTTTTGATCTGGCCGTTGTTCAGCAGCACCCACAGGCCCAGCCCGTCGGCGCCGCAATTGTTCGCGATCAGGGTGATGTTCTTCGTGCCGTCTTCCTTCAGCGCCGTGATCAGGTTTTCGGGATTGCCGGACAGGCCGAAGCCGCCCGACATCACCGTCATGCCGTCGTATGTGATGCCCTTCAGTGCGGAAGCCGCATCGGGATAGACTTTGCTCTGGGCCAAGAGAGGCGTCCTTGTTGGTTGGTTTTATTCGCACCGCAACATGGGGGCTAGCAAGGGCCTCGCCGCGGCGCTTTTAAGCCATTGATTTATCACATTTTATGACGGGCCAGCCCCGGTTCCTTGCCGCCATAGCGAAGGGCCGGTACAACCCGCGCACTTTCAATTTTGCAGCAGATTCCTAAAAAGCTTTAGATGAGTTCGCCCAAGCAATCCAAACCAAAGGCCAGGCTGCCGCGGGGTTTCCGCGATCGCGGCGCCGGCGAGATCATGGCCGAGCAGAAGATGCTGGCCACCATCCGCGCCGTTTACGAAAGCTATGGCTTCGAGCCGCTGGAAACGCCGGCCTTCGAATATACCGACGCGCTGGGCAAGTTCCTTCCTGATGTGGACCGTCCCAATGAAGGCGTTTTCTCGCTCAAGGACGATGACCAACAGTGGATGAGCCTGCGCTATGACCTGACCGCGCCGCTGGCCCGTCATGTCGCCGCCAATTTCCAGACTCTGACCAAGCCGTTCCGCCGCTACCAGACCGGCAGCGTGTGGCGCAATGAAAAGCCCGGGCCGGGGCGCTACCGCGAATTCACCCAGTTCGACGCCGACACGGTCGGCAGCGCCAGCGCCTCGGCCGATGCCGAATTGCTGATGATGCTGTCGGACACGATGGAGGCGCTGGGCCTGAAGCGCGGCGACTACATCGTCAAGCTCAACAATCGCAAGCTGCTGGACGGCGTGCTGGAGGCCAGCGGCGTGGCGCTGGAAGACCGCATCAAGCGCGGCGTGGTGCTGCGGGCCATCGACAAGATCGACCGGCTGGGCGTCGAGGGCGTCTCGGCCCTGCTGGGCGAGGGCCGCAAGGATGAATCCGGTGACTTCACCAAGGGCGCGGGACTTTCTCCCGACCAGGCCCATCGCATCCTGGCCTTTGTCGCGCCCGATGCGGAAGACGAAGAGGCGCACCTGCGCCAGATCGGCACCCTGGTGGGCAGCAGCGCCGTCGGCGCGGCGGGCCTCAATGAGCTGGAGCAGATCGTGAAGCTGCTCTCGGCCTGCGGCTATGGTCCCGACCGGGTGCTGTTCGACACTGGCGTGGTGCGCGGTCTGGATTATTACACCGGTGCGGTGTTCGAGGCGCAGCTGACCTTCCCGGTCAAGAATGAAGACGACGAAGAGGTCGTGTTCGGTTCGGTGGCGGGCGGCGGGCGCTATGACGATCTAGTGGCGCGTTTTACCGGCCAGCAGGTTCCGGCGACCGGCGTTTCCATCGGCGTTTCGCGTCTGATGTCGGCGTTGGCGTCGCGCGGCCTGTCGGCCGCGGTGAAATCGCCGCTGATTGTGGTGACGGTGTTCGACAAGGCCGACGCGGCAGCCAGCTTTATGCTGGTGCAGGAACTGCGTGCTGCGGGCCTGCGCGCCGAGGCCTATGTCGGCAATGGCAAGATGGGCGACCAGTTCAAGTATGCCGACAGGCGCGGCGCCGCCATCGCGGTGGTCGAAGGCGGCGACGAACGCGCGCGGGGCGAAGTCACCCTGAAGGATCTGGCGCTGGGAACGGAACTGGCAAAATCGGTGGAAACGCGCGCCGAATGGGTCGCCAACCGCGAAGCCCAGAAAAGCGTCAAGCGCACCGATCTGGTGACAGAGATAAAGGCGATGCTGAAGGCCAATGCTAAAGGCGATGCCTGATGGCCGCCCTTCCCTACTACGACACCCCCGCCATAGACGCGCTCAACAGCCAGGCAGTGGCGCTGCTCAAACTGTTTGGCGAGCGTGGCTATACCCGTGAAGAACCGGCGGTGCTGCAACCGGCCGAGATTTTCCTCGACCGTTCGGGCGAGGAAATCCGTCGCCGTACCTTTACCCTGATGGACCCGTCGGGCCGCGAACTGTGCCTGCGCCCCGACCTCACCATTCCCATCTGCCGCCAGGCGGTGCAGGACAAACGCAAATTCCCCGCGCGCATCGCCTATAACGGACTGGTTTTCCGCCACCAGCCGGGCGAGCCGCAGCGTCCCACCCAGTTCTTCCAGGCCGGTGTGGAACTGCTGGGGCTGGACGACTGCGCCGCCGGTGAAACTGAAATCCTGGCGCTGTCCATCGAAGCCTTGCGGGTCGCTGGCCTGTCGGATTTTTCGCTGCGCATCGGCGACTTGGCGCTGTTCGGCGCGCTGGTGGATGCGCTGGCGCTGCCGGCGCAATGGCGCGCCCGCCTCAAGCGTCACTTCTGGCGGGCCGGTTATGTCGAAACCTTGCTCTATTGGCTGGGCCATGGCGACGGCAAGCCGCGCCTGCCGGGAAACCGCGCCGAGATCGAGGCGCTGCTGGACGCGCGCGCGGATGCGCCGATGGCCGGACGCTCGCGTGAAGACATTGTTGCCCGTGCCATGGACCGCGCCGCCGAGGCCGCCGCCCTGCATCTGGACCCGGCAGTAGCCGACGCCATCGCCAAGCTGCTGGATATTTCCGGTCCGGCGGAAGAATCGCTGGCGCGCATTCGCGCTCTGCTGAAGACCGCGGGCATCAATCTCGACCCGCAGCTTGCGGCGATGGATGCGCGCCTGGCCACGCTCAAGACCTTGGGCGTCGATCCGGCGCGGGTGCAGTTCACCGCCCATTTCGGCCGCAACATGGAATATTATACCGGCTTCGTCTTTGAGATGTGGGCGCGAGACAAGGAAGGCCCTGTCCAGATCGCGGGCGGCGGACGTTACGACTCCATGATGGAACTGCTAGGCGCAAAACAGCGCGTCAGCGCCATCGGCTGCGCCATCCGCACCGAACGCGTACTGGCCGCCAAGATTTTCGCGGGAGGCGCGTGATGGCGGCGATCACGCTGGCCATTCCCTCCAAGGGACGGCTGAAGGACAATTGCAACGCCTGGTTCGCTTCCGCCGGCGTGACGATGGAACAGACGGTGGGCGCACGCGGCTACCGTGCCAGCTTTTCCGGTTTCCCCGATGTTGAAGTGATGCTGCTGTCGGCCAGTGAAATCGCCTCGTCGCTACTGGCGGGCGACATTCATCTGGGCATCACCGGTGAAGACCTGCTGCGCGAGGAAGCGCCGGAACTGACCGGGCGCATGCACCTGATCAAGCCGCTGGGCTTCGGCTTTGCCGATGTGGTCGTGGCGGTGTCGGGGTACTGGATCGATGTGGCGACCATGGCGGACCTGGACGATGTCTGTGCCGCTTATGGCCAGACGCATCGCCGGCGGCTGCGGGTGGCGACGAAATACGCCCAGCTGACGCGCAGCTTTTTCGCCCAGGCCAGAATTTCCGATTACCGCATCGTGCCCAGTGCCGGCGCCACCGAAGGCGCGCCTGCGGCGGGCACGGCGGAAGTGATCGTGGACATCACCACCACCGGCGCGACCTTGAAGGACAATGGCCTGAAAATTCTGGATGACGGCGTGATCCTGAAAAGCCAGGCGCAACTGGCCGCCTCGCTCACCGCCGACTGGAGTGCCGGGGCCCGCAAGGCCTGCGAGACACTGCTGTCGCGTCTCGATCCCTCCAGCCCGCTTTACGCCGCATTGGCCCCACAACTGCGCTAGACTTCAAATCCCCGTCAGGGCAGGCGCGCGGAACCCCGGATATCGGAATCGGCGATATGCTCCTTCTTCCAGCGCATCGCGGTTTCGATGCGGGTACGCCCCGACGGATGGCTGAAGAAGATCACTTCTTCCCACGCGCCCGGCTCCAGCTTGCGATAGGCGGAAAGTTTAAGCATCACGCTGGCGAATGCGTCAGGCTTGCGCACGGCGTTCAGCCCGAACATGTCCGCCTGGAATTCGGTGGTGCGGGAAATCGAATTGATCACAGGTGTGGCGAGGAAAAAGAAAATGCCCGACAGCGCCACCAGCAACGGCAGGCCCGCGACATCGCTGACCTTGCGCACCTGCCACTGGCCGCCGAACACATCACAGGCCGCCAGATAGGCATGGTTGACGAACGCAAACCCCACAATGGTCACCAGGCCCATCAGCAGCAGTAGGCGCAAGGTATGGCCCATCGTGTAATGGCCAATCTCGTGGCCCATCACCGCCAGCACTTCATCGGAGCTGCCCTGCTTCAGCAGATTGTCGGTCAGGGCGATTCGTGTGGTCCCCAGGAAGCCGGAGACATTCGCCGAGATGCGGTTGGTCTGGCGCGAGGCATCCATCAGCCAGACATTTTTAGCCGGCACGTCATTGGCGCGGGCCAGCGATACGATGCTCGTTTTCAGCGCCCCACCCGGCAGGGGAGAGTAATGATTGAACAAGGGCGCAATGAAGACGGGATAGATCACCAGCACCAGGATCTGGAACGCGATAGCCAGCCCGGCGCCCCACAGCCACCAGCTTTCACGGGCCCGGCGAATGGCGGCGTAGAGAACCGGCAGTAGCAGCACGGCCGTCAGCAAGGTAAGCGCGAACTGGATGCCGAAGTCGGCCAGCCATGTCGTGAAGGTCTGCTTGGACAGGCCATAGGCATGCTCGCGCAAATAGCTTTCATAAAACGTCAGCGGGAATGCCGCGATGGTGACCAGCGGCACATAGATGGCAGCATACAGTATCACCTGATAGCTGCGGCTGTGGGTGCGGTCCTCCACCCAGTCGCGGATGCGCGTGGAGATCTGCAACCACAGCAACAGCCCGGCTATCGCCAGGGCATAGACCAGGTCCGCCAGTTGCAGCAGGTAGCCGCCTTCGAAATAGGAGTCGGACCGGTCGCGCGCGGCACCGCTGACCTTGGCGAGATAGGCGCTGGTGGCGGCCTGCGGGTCGAAGGCGGGCGTGGTGTCCATGATGGGCAGGGTTCCGACCTGTATCTGGGTCGTGGGCGCGGCGCGTGGCCCAAGTTGCGGTTGGGCCGCAGGCTGCGCCGCCACGGGCAGCGCGACGGCGATAAAAAGCAGCGCGGCTGCCGTGATCCGTGTGAAGGACATCTGGTGTTTCCCCAAGCGTTCAGCCTAACAGGATTTGAGGGCATCCCAAGCGCTTAAATGCTGCTAAGCTGCTGGAATGTCCGCAAAAAATATCGCGATTGTCGCTCTCGCGGCTTACCTGTTGCCATTGTCCGCACAGGCGGCTGACCAACAGGATGCGGCGCGCTACCGCGATTGCCTGGCCGTCAGCAGTATCAAGCCGGCGGCAGCTTTGGGGGATGCGCAAGCCTGGGAGAAAACCGGCGGCGGCGCGCCGGCGCTGCATTGTGCGGCCCTGTCGCTGATCCAGCTCAAGCGTTATGGCGATGCGGGCGCGCGGCTTGATCGTGCCGCTGGCGCTGCTGCGGTACCTGACCTTGCCTTCCGCGCCGTGCTGTTTACCCAGGCGGGCAATGCCTGGCTGCTGGCGGGCAACGGCGCCAAGGCGGCGCAGAGTTTTTCCGCGGCGCTGGCGCTGTCGCCGGGCGATGCCGATCTGTATGCCGACCTTGCTCGCGCCCAGGCCATGCGCCGCAACTGGCAGGATGCCGATCTGCGTCTGGGCACTGCGTTGCAACTGTCACCCCGCCGCGCCGATCTTCTGGTGCTGCGGGCCAGCGCGCGCCGCGCCCTCAAACGCTATGCCGAGGCGCGGGGTGACATCGAGGCGGCCTTGAAGCTGCGGCCCGGCGATGGCGAGGCACTGGTCGAGCGCGGGCTGCTCAGGCAGCAGCTGGGCGATCTGGGCGGTGCACGCCGCGATTTCCAGGCGGCGCTCAAAAGCGGCTCGGCCGAGGCGGCGGCGGAAGCCCGGGAAAATCTGGAAATGCTCAAGCCGTAGCGGACCATTCCCGGCGCACGTCTTCATCACTTTCCTGCGCCGCCTGCGCCAGCGCGGTGAAGTCCTGCCGCGGCAGCAAACGCGACAGCGCCCATACTGCCGCGCCGCGCACCAGCGGCGAGGCATCGGCCAGCGCCTTGCGCGCCGCACCGGCCAGCGCCGCGTCGCCGCTGTTGCCGATGGCGATCATCACATTGCGCGCGAAACGCTCGCGGCCGATGCGCTTGACCGGAGATTTGCGGAACAGGGCGCGGAAGCCGGCATCGTCCAGCGCCGCCAGATCGGCCAGGCGCGGCGCTTTCAGTTCGCCGCGCGCCGCCAGTTTCATCTCTGACGCGGCGCTGGCGAACTTGTTCCACGGGCACACCGCCAGGCAGTCGTCGCAGCCATAGATGCGGTTACCCATGGCGACGCGAAATTCGTGCGGGATCGGACCCTTGTTTTCGATGGTGAGATAGGAAATGCAGCGCCTCGCATCCAGGTGATAGGGCGCCGGGAAAGCGTTGGTGGGACAGATGTCTAGGCAGGCATGGCAATTGCCGCAATGATCGTCTTCCGGTGTATCCGGTGGCAGCTCCAGAGTCGTGAAGATGCTGCCCAGGAACAGCCATGAGCCGAACTCGCGCGACACAAGATTGGTGTGCTTGCCCTGCCACCCCAGTCCGGATTTCTGCGCCAGCGGTTTTTCCATCACCGGCGCGGTGTCGACGAACACCTTCACCTCGGCTTTGAACGTCTGGAAGATATGACCGGCCAGGGCTTTCAGCTTTTTTTTCACCACATCGTGGTAATCGTCGCCCTGAGCATAGACCGAGATCGCCGCCCGGTCGCGGCGCTCCAGGATCTCCAGCGGATCGGCATCGGGTCCGTAATTGACGCCCAGCATGATTATGCTTCGGGCGTCCGGCCACATTTCCTGCGGATCGGCCCGCCAAGTGGCGCGCTGCGCCATCCAGTCCATCTCGCCGTGATGACCGGCCTCCAGAAATTCTCCCAGTCGGGCAGCGTTCTGCGGCGCAGCCTGCGCGCTGGCAAAGCGCACCAGGTCGAAGCCTTCGGCCGCAGCGCGCGCCTTTATCTGGTCAGAAATCGAGTTCGGCATAATGGGAGACTGGCGGCTGGCCGGGCACCCGGTCAGACAAAATGGACCGGAAGGCGGGCCGCGATTTCATCCGCACATACCATTCACTGGCCGCCGGAAAATCATGCCACGGCACTTCGCCGAAATAATCCAGGGTCGACAGATGCGCCGCCACCGCCAGATCGCCCAAGGTGGTTTCACGGCAGGCGAGGTTGCCGTTGGTCTCGGCCGCCTTGCCGATATCGGCCAGCGCTGTTTTCAGTTCCTCGCGTCCGGCGCGGATCACATTCATGTCAGGGGGGCGCGAAAATCCCGCGCCGGTATATTTGGGCGCGGCCTTTTCATAGACGATGCGCTGGGTCACCCGTTCGTGGAACGGTCCCATCGCCCAGTCCACCCAGCGCAGGGCGCCGCACCGGGCCGCGTCGTCGGCCGGCGCCAGGGGATAGTCGGCATAATGATGTTCCAGGTGATCCAGGATCGCCCACACGCCCTCGATGCGCGTTCCGTCCATCTCGACAAAGACGGGCATGGTGTTGCGCGCATCCTCGGCGATCATGGGGTCGCAGGCCACCCGCTTTTCCCCCACCATCAGGCGGGCAAGACGGCAGCTGGGCGACAGCATCAGATGGATCAAACGGCGCATCGGCTTCTTATATGGTCGCGTTCGCCATGGGCAAAGGTGCCCGCGAATGCTCCGGAGCTTTGTAAGCGAGGCCGTTATTTAACGCAAAAGTTCAGTCCATCGCGCATCACCATGGCGCTGCGGTCCTGCAGGTTTGCGGCCCGGCGGGCGACATAGCGGCCTGGCTTTGCGGCCCGCCAGCGGTGGGGATTGGGCAGGATGGCAGCCAGCCGTGCCGCCTGCGCGCTGGTCAGCGAACTCGCATCCGTCCCAAAATAGCTCCGCGCCGCCGCTTCGGCGCCGAATATCCCATCGCCCCAGTCCACCAGATTAAGATAGGCGTCCAGGATTCGCTGCTTGGGCCACAGCGCCTCGATCAGCACGGTCAGATAGGTTTCCAGTCCCTTGCGAATCCAGCTGCGCATCGGCACCAGGAACAAGGTACGCGCCGCCTGCTGGGAAATGGTGCTGGCGCCCCGCAGCCGTTTTTTGGGATTGCGCTGGTGATCCTTCATCGCCTTGTCGATGGCCTGCCAGTCGAAACCGTTGTGGCGGCAGAAATTCTGGTCTTCTGCCGCGATCACCGCCCGCTCCAGCCGGGGCGAGATGTCGCCGGACCAGACGTAATGCACGCCCTTGCCCGTCACCAGGGCGCGCAGCATGTCCGGCGTCCCGGGGATCGGCACGAACCGGAAGATCAGAATGAGAAGGACCGGCGCCGGGAGCAGCAGGGTGAAGACGAGCAGGCAGGCCCGCCACAGCCAGCCACGCCCTGTCCATATCTTCGCGAATCTTCTCCACCCCATGATCCACCATACCAAAAAGCCGCGCGCCGCGCCGATGGCGTCAAATTCCCAGGAATGATAGGTGTTTGAACGGTTTTCGGGGCGCACGCATGAGCAATTCTCTTCTGGCCGTCATTCTGGGCATCATCGAAGGCCTGACGGAATTCCTCCCGGTCTCCTCCACCGCCCATTTGCTGATCGCCGAGCAGGCACTGGGCTTTCATGCCCCCGGCCAGGTCTTTCCCATCGTCATCCAGTTCGGCGCCATCCTGGCGGTGGTCGCGGTACATTGGCGAAAATTCCTGGACGTGCTGGTTGGCTTGCCCGTCTCGCGCGATGCCCAACATTTCACCCTGACGGTGCTGATCGCCTTTGCGCCATCGGTAGTGGCGGGACTGCTGCTGCACAGCTTTATCAAGAGCGTGCTGTTCTCACCGGGCGTGGCGGCGCCGGTGATTGCCTTCGCGCTGATCACGGGCGGGATTTTGATTTTGGTGCTGGAGCGGATGCGTCCCATGCCGCGCTTCAGCGACGGCGACCGCCTGCCGTATATGAAAGCCTTCCAGATCGGCCTGTGCCAGGTGCTGGCGATCTTTCCGGGCGTGTCGCGCTCCGGCGCCACCATCCTGGGCGGCGAGATGCTGGGCGTGTCGCGGTCGGCGGCGGCCCTTTTCACCTTCTATCTCGCGGTGCCGACCATGCTGGGCGCCACGGTGCTGGACATCTACAAGAGCCGCGACGCGCTGGCCGCCGCCGCCTGGAACGACATCGCCATCGGCTTTGTCGTTTCCTTCGCGGTGGCGCTGGTGGTGGTGAAAGGCTTTATCGGCTTCATCAGTCGCTATGGCCTGAAGCCCTTCGGCTGGTACCGGATCGTGGCGGGGCTGGCGATACTGGGTTATCTGGTGCTGGCTTAGGCCGTCATGTTCGGCAGATCGGCGGCATATTCGCCTTTCGCCCGGAAGCGCCACAGATAGGACGGGATCACCGCCTCCACCGAGGTCGGCGTGATGCCCAGATCGGCCAGACCGGTTGCGGTCGGCGCCACGACATTGTCCTTCTTCAGCAACTTGACCTGATCCATGGTCAGAATCGGGTTGGGCAGCAACTGCAGGAATGCCGCCTGCAGGCTCGCGAGTGCGAAGGGCAGCGGCATCAGCAGGCGCCGCCGTCCAATTTCGCGCAGAATCATCTGCAGCAGTTCCTTGAAGGAATAGATGCTGGGCCCGCCCAGTTCAAAAGTGCGGCCGCGCGCGGCTGGTGAGGTCAAGACGGTGACGATCGCGGCAGCGACATCGCCCACGAACACGGGCTGGAAACGGGTATGGCCGCCGCCCACCAGCGGCAGCATCGGCAGGAAACGCGCCATGCCGGCGAATTTGTTGAAGAAGCCATCCTCCGGCCCAAAGATGATGGAGGGGCGCAGGATCACCGCGTCGGCGAAACCCTCACGGACGGCCTTCTCGCCGTCCGCCTTGGTGACGGCATATTCGGACTCGCTCTCGCCATCGGCGCCGATGGCGGAAATATGCACCAGCGCGGTGACGCCCGCGGCGGCGGCGGCCTGGGTGATATTGGCGGCGCCTTGCGCCTGCACATCCTCAAAGGTCTGTCCCTTCTGGAACAGGATGCCGGTCAGGTTGATGACGGCGCTGGCGCCCATCACGGCCGCGGCGACGCTTTGCGCATCCGCCACATCGCATTTGACGAAATCGATCTGGCCGACCGTGCCCAGGGGGCGCAGGAAAAATCCGCGGGCAGGGTGGCGCGTGGCTATCTTGATGCGCCAGCCGGCCCGGGCCAGCGCCCGCACTGTGTGGCGGCCCAGAAAGCCGGAGCCGCCGAAAATCGTGACCAGTTTCGTGTTCATGTACCCAACGCCCCAAATCACGCCCCTTATAGAAGCCCGGGGCAGTACGAGGCAATTTAGGCCAGTCACGGCCCCCTGGAACAGGGGTTTTTCCGTCCCGAATCCGGGAATTGACTTGGGGCGGGAGCGCCCCTAAACATCGCGCCCTTGCTCGGACGGCCCTCCTCAAAAAGGGCTGTCCGATGTGCCCAGATGGCGGAATTGGTAGACGCACTAGTTTCAGGTACTAGCGCTGCAAGGCGTGGAGGTTCGAGTCCTCTTCTGGGCACCAATGGCACTTTCGGCGATGTTCGCCGAAGGTCGCCCAAATCAAAATAATCAGCAAAATTAGCAGCTTACTGTTCGCCGGTGTTCGCCCGTGTGCTGGGCTACCCGTGCGGATTGTTGGTATTTTGTTGGTACGG
>CAMAPL010000020.1 GCA_945860165.1 Rhizobium sp. Q54 | reverse complement strand
AGGCGGCGGGGGCGGGCCATAGCCATAGCTGTCATAGTAGCGGTCGTCATAATGGCGGTCACGCTGGGACGATGAAGCGATCGCGCCCAGGGCAAACAGGCCCAGGACCAGGCCCAGAATGACCGCGCCGTTGCCACCATGGCCACGGTGATGATCGCCGCCACGATGATAGGGCTGCGCGGAGGCGGCGCTTGCTCCCAGCAGCGTTAAGGCAAGGGCAGCTGATATCAGGCGTTTCATGAACTTGATCCTTCCAATGCACGCTTGGCGGAAAGCGCATCTGGACGTCATCTAGCGTCGTTGCCGCAAACCATGACAGCCACCCTTGAACCCAGCCTGAACAGGGTGTTTGCCTGGCGTACAGGGTTGGGTCCTTCGAAAGTTCCCTTCCCGGCATTCCGGCAAAAAAAAGGGCCCCCGTTTCCGGGGGCCCTGATTCTTAAAGTTCTGTCTGCCCGATTAGTTCGAGTAGCGCACGCCGATGCGGTACATGCGACCGATCACGTCATACAAGGTGTTGTTCGGGTTCTGCGAACCTGTATCCGGCGGAGCCACGTTGCTCAGGTTGTCGACCTTGGTGTAGAGCTGGGTGCGTTCAGAGAGATTCCAGTTCAGGCCGACGTCTAGGTACAGGATCGAAGACACCTTGTTGAAGTTGATGGTCGGAGTCTGCGTGGTCGGAGCCGGGCAGGTGCCAGGCGCGCAGACGAGCACGTTCTTGTTGGTGAAACGACCACCGGAATACCAGCGCTCCGTCAGCGTGATACCCCAGACGTCGTTCTGGTAGCTCTGGGTGTTCTGCAACTTCCAGGTCACGGTATTGCCGCCAGACTGATTGTAGGTCTGGCTGTTACCACCGCCGCCAAGGACGCCAGCAAGTTCGACGTTTCGCTGGGTACCGCGGATACCGGTATCCGTCATGAACTTTCCGATGTTGCCAGCCAGCGAGCGGAAGGTGAACTGGCCGGGGATTTCGTATTCCTGCAAGTCGAACTGGTAGCTGGCTTCGATGTCAAAACCTTCCACCACCACAGTGGAGGCGTTGAACGCCTTGGAGTGAATCGAGGTGATCTGGTTCGGCACGGTGCCGACAAAGCCCGGACCCGGAGAGCCGCCCGGATTGGCGAAGTTCAAATTCACGCCATTCGCGGTGGTGATGGCGTCCTGGTTACAATACACGCTGGTCCGGCCGGCCACGACCGAGTCGTAGCAGAGCAACATGACCTGCTGCAGCCCCAGCGCCTGTATAACACCCTTGACGCCGATGCGGTAGTAGTCGACCGAGGCCTGGAAGCCGGGGATGAAGTCCGGCTGCCACACGATACCGGCTTCGGTCGTCTGCGCCTTTTCCGAGAACAGCTTTGTGTTGCCTTCGTTCAGCTGGCGGATGTTCTGGTTATTCTGGCCAGTAAACAGGTTGTTGACACCACCATTGAGACCCTGTGGCGGCGAGAACACTTCCGACAGGTTTGGCGCACGAATGTCGCGCGACTGCAGGGCGCGGACGCGGATACCGGGGATCGGCGTGTCCCAGGTCATGCCAACCTTCCAGGTGTTGGCGCCCTTGTCCGCCTGGCTGTACCTGGCATGACGGCCGGCCATGGTCAGGTCGACCTTGCCCCAGAAGGCGTCGTCGAGCAGCGGGATACCAACTTCCACGAACACTTCATTCACGTGGTACATGCCGCGGCCGTTCTGGTAGTTGCCCGCGTTCCACGCGCCGAGGGCGCCGTTGGTGGTCAGGCCGCAATCCACGAACGGATCCGTGCAAGGCTCGTTGATAGTCGCCGGGGTCGAAGCAGTGACACCGCCGGAATAGGGGTCGACACGCTGGGTGAAATACTCTTCGCGATACTCATAACCCGACGCGACGGCGACTGGGCCGGCCCACAGTTCAAGCGGCGAACCATTGACAGCGAAGCTGAAGGCTTCCTGGCGCTGGGTCATGATCGCCGTCGGGCCAAGCGTGGTGCCGCCCGCACCATTCTGGTTGTCGAAATAGGCGATCGCGCCTTTGCTGATGTCGGCACCCGAGAAGGGGTTCCAGGCGACGCAACCATTCAGCTGGGCGACAGTATTGCGGCAGACGATATTGCCCCCACTATTGAGGACCGCATCCTGCGCCAGGTTGAAGCGCGAGAAGGAAGCGTCCTGTCTGCCGGCACCACCGGCGGTGGTCGCTCCGGTGCCGCCGACCAGCGGGGCGCCCGACAGGGGCATGTTGTAGATCTTGATGCTGGTACTGTTCTCGCCGTGCTGGAAGTACGAGTCCCAGCTCCAGGTCTTGCCGAATAGGTCGAAGGTGCCGTTACCGCCAGCCACAAAGCGGCGCATTGTGCGCGTCAGGAACATCTGCTGGTCGGTGGGAATGTTTGCCCAGCTGCTGGCATAGCTGATGGCGTTGCCCGGATAGAGGGACAAGCAGTTGGCCTGGGTCTGGGTTATGGCCGTACCGATGGCCGCCTGGCCGCCATTGGCGCCGATCTGGAAGATGCCCGAGGCCGGCAGATAGGCATTATCGCAACGCAGCGTCATGCCGCTCTTGTTCGAGTTGCCCTGGGCCGGGGTGTTCTGGGTGCGGCTGACGCCATAGTTCAGGGTGGCGTAGATTTCCGTGGTCGGCGTCAGGTCATACGACATGCGCATGTAGACATTGCCGCGGGTGATCGGCGTGATCAGGCCCTGGGTGAACTGAGTGGTCGAGTTCTGGTCACCCGGATCCGCCGGCGTACCAACGCATTCGTTGTTGATCGAGCCGAGCAGGGAGCCTGCACCGTTGTGGGAGCAGGCGCCGGCCAGGTCCAGAGTGAAGGCATTGCCGCCGGGACCGAAGGTCGTGAAGCGCTTCGGACCGGAGGTTATCAGGCCATAAGAGGCGGTGCCGGTGCCTTGAACAATATTGTAATAGCTGGAGCGCGGCTGGCCGGCCGGGGTCGAGGCGTCGTTGGCATAGGAGATAACGCCCGAGTTGCGGGTCAGGTTGCGGCCGCCGATATTGGCCGCCCCCGAGCCGTGCTGCGACGATATCGGGTAGCGCGGCAGCAAGCCGTCGCTGTAGGAATATTCCGTGGCAACCGAGAAGTGCGCACGGCCGCCCATGAAGGAGGTACCGGCAGCAAGCGCGACCAGGGTCTGGGCCATGTCGCCATAGGTCGACATGCCGCCCTGGGCATTCATCTTGAAGCCTTCAAACTTCTTGTCGGTGACGAAGTTGATCACGCCCGCGACCGCGTCCGAGCCCCAGGAGGCCGACGCACCGCCGGTCACAACATCAACGCGCTGGACCAGCATCTGCGGCATCTGCGAAACGTCGACGGCGCCGTTAAAGTTACCGCCGATGACGCGCTGGCCGTCCAGGAGGACCAGGGTACGCAGCGGCGACAGGCCGCGCATGCCGAGCGAGGACAGGCCAGTCAGGCCGGTGGTGGTCGAACCGGTATTGTAGCCGACGCCGGTCGAGCCCTGCAGAGCGGGCAGTTCGGTAATGGCGTTAAAGATATTGGGCTTGGCCGAATTTTCCAGGTCGGCGGCGCTGATAACTGTGGTCGGGGTCGGGGCATTGAAGCCCGCGGCCTGCAGACGGCTGGAGGACACAACGACCGATTCGACGCCTTCCTGCGCCATGGCGGCACCGGCGCTCAGCGCCAGAATGGCAGCGCTACCAGCGAGACGGGCACGTGTCTTAGTCAAGCCGTAACTCATAGGATATTCTCCTTAGGGCGTTTTCTATAGGCAAGATGCCGTATTTCTACTTTATTCATTAGCAGACGACATCTTCGGTAATCGAGAGAAATTTTGCGGTAACTTCACTCATCAGGTGAGTAAATGAGGTAACGTCACATTCTTGCAACACAAATATGAGTCGTAGAAAGTATTGCGCTGCACAATAAATATTCTGTTTTCATTCAAATCTGCACGGCCGGTGTGCAATTAAATATAATAAATACGGGCGTTATTTAACATTCTGCTGTTTCCAAAACGAGCATTATTCACTTTGATCGCAATTATAGAAGTGTGGCGCCAAAATCGCCGTCCTTAGAACATCCGTGTACGGATAGAGTTGGATTTGGCGGGGGATTACTCCGCGATTCGCAAAACCGGCATGAAATCGTTGCGCGCCCCGAGACCAGCAGCCTCTTTTGCCCGTCGCAAGCGTATGCGCGCGTTAACGATTGCCGGCCGCTCCGGCTTGCCGTGTGACTGCGGGCCGCCCCGGCCTGTTTTCCTGCTTTTTCCAGCGAGACGTCGCACGTCTCAGGCTGTGTTGACTTTTCGCAGGGCGCTGATGAAACCCTCTTGAATGAACATTCTGGGCCTTCATTTCGGGCACGATGCGTCCGTCTGCGTGCTCCGCGATGGTCAAATCGTGTCTTATGTGATGCGCGAGCGCCATGCGCGCATCAAGCATGCGATTTCCCTGGAGTTCAAAACCATCCAGGCGGCTATGGCCGCCGCGAATCTCAACTGGGACCAGATCGACCATTGCGCGATCACATCGACGCAGAATGTCGAACTCATCATCGACGATCCATCGGCCTTCTCCATCGCGCTGCGCAGTCATCCCGGCCATACGGCCCCGCGCACGCTAATCGATCCTGTCCTGGCGCAGGAGAGAATTCAAATCAGCCTGCAAAGCCATTCGCTGATGGATATTTTCTACAACCCGGTCCATGCGAAATCCTTCGTCCGGCACAGCTATCGCAACGCGTTTCCAGAGCATCGCAATCGCCGGGCGGAAGATTTTCACCGCTTTGGAACACTGGACATTTACGCGGACAGTCCCTTGTGGCGCGGCGCAACGCTTGCCGGGCTTTCCGCGACGGACTTCTCGGACATGCTGGGCGACGGCTCCACGCGCCAGGGGTTTCATCATCCTGTTACGGTTCAGATCGCGGGCCATGAATTGCCGGGCTATTTCATCGCCCATCACATGGCCCATGCCGCGTCGAGCTATTATCAGTCCGGGTTCAATCACGCCGCCATCCTCACGCATGACGGCTTCTCCAACGGCTATGGCTATCTGAGCGGGATGTATCTCTGGGCCGAAGCCAACCGGATATATCCCGTGGCGCCGCATCACCTGGCCTTGGGCGGCTTGTACGACTTCATGGGCACGACGCTCGGCCTGGGACATGAAGGGCCCTCCGGCAAGCTGATGGGGCTGGCGGCCTATGGGCAGCCCAAGTTCTTCGATCCCCGCTTTGTCGGAAACCAGTATGACTGGAAGGCCGCTGGCGTGGATTCCCGCCAATGGCTGGATCACTGCCTTCAGCAGGCAGGTGCGCTGGGATACGACCTGGAACCGTTCGGCTATCCCGACCGCATTCTGGAACCGGTCAATGTCGATGTCGCGGCCAGCACCCAGAAACTGTTCGAGGAAATTTACCTCCGCGCCGCCCAGACGCTTGGCGACGCCATCGCGCGGATGGGTCGGACCGGCGACAATCTGTGCCTGTCGGGCGGTTGCGCGCTCAACTGCCCGTCGAACAGCCGCATATTCCGCGAAAGCCGGTTCAAAAATATCTATATCGAGCCGGGATGCGACGACAGCGGACTGGCGATCGGCGCGGCAGCCTGGCTTTACCACAATGTCCTGGACCAGCCGCTGCCGACACGAAACCAGGATGGCTATGCCGCGCCCTATCTGGGATTGCTGATCGCGCCGGACGCCATCCGCGTAGCCCTCGACGCGGCGGGCGAAGCCATTGAATTTCAGGCTTGCGCAGACAGCGCGCTGGAAGCGGCCCAGGATATTGCGCAGGACCGGATCATCGGCTGGTTTGAAGGGCGCAGCGAGGTCGGCCCGCGCGCGCTTGGCCATCGCTCGATCCTCGCCGATCCGCGGCATGGGTCCAATTGGCAACGGGTCAACGTGCTGAAGGGCCGGGAAGCCTGGCGCCCGTTCGCACCCGCTGTTTTGGAGTCGCAGGCGCAGAAGTGGTTTACCGGCATGCCGGTGCCGTCCCCCTACATGCTTTTTACCGGCACGGTCACGTCATCCGAGCTGCCCGCCATCACCCATGCGGATGGTACGGCGCGGGTGCAGACGGTTGATCCATCGTGCGGGGAATTCTTTCGCGTCATCGAGCATTTCTTCGCGCAGACCGGCGTGCCGGTGGTCCTGAACACCTCCTTCAACGGCCCTGGAGAGCCCATTGTGGAGTCCCCGGCTGACGCGCTGCGTTTCCTTGTTAACTCCCAGCTCGATGCGCTCTATATAGGCGGCATGCGCGTTACGCGCCGCAATACAGCAAGCCCGCATTGAATAGACCCACGAGGCCTTTCATGCCCAGGTATAAAATTCTTGCCGCCAACGGTCTTTTCGCGGACTTTCTCGCAGATGTCCCTGACGCCCGCACGCAAACCGCCAAGCCCGCGCAATACACCGCACATCAGGCGTAAGCAGGCACCACGTCAAAAGCGATGGTTGTGCGCGGTGTTGCGCCGTGAAAGGGAATGGTCCCATGCCACATATAGGACGGAAATAGCACCAACCGTCCCGGCATGGGCTGAATCGCACGACGAACCGGATTTTTTAGTATCAAGTCGAAAGCCGGTTCGCCGAACTTGATCCATCCCGCGCGCGCTTTCTCATCTTTCACAGCGTCCGGCACGCCAATGTAATAGCAGGAGCTGATCCATCCTTGGGGATGAATATGATTCACATGAAAACCGCAATCTTTCAGTCGAGATGACCAAGAGCCGGAATACGCGAAATGGCGCGATCTCCGCGAAAGAAAAGGATGAGTATTGTCCTCCTTCAACGCCTCTATATAGCGCCGCAACGCTTCAGCAATACGCTGCTGCAGCAGCTCTACAAGAACGTGGCCAGCACCAAAAATGTGATCTGATGTTTGCGTGCCGCCCCGAAGCGACTGATTGATATATTCACGCGTCTCGGGATGCATGCGATTTAGAGAGGCGCACAATTCAGCATTGAAGTCTTCCATGCGGGAAAAACCTTCCGGCGGCTCCAGATCAAAGACCTGAACGTGGCTGTCATAGCCATTCAGGGTCTCGTCACGCTCATCCTCCATTATCCGAAACGCAATGCTCATAGTGGCAAGGCAGCTTTGATCGTAACGGGCGACGCCGAGCCCTTGCGCGCACAGCGTCAGCGCTTTTTGCGGATCGCCCTGTAGAATAGCAACTTCAGCTGCGCGACTTAAGAGACCGACATCGCCGATATGCCGCGCTAGCGCAACATCCAGCGCCTCCGCAGCCTCACCATAACACTTCATCATGATCAGAGCCTTAGCTACCCCCGCCGCGGCAATCTTGTCGCCTGGATCGCCAGTCGAAAGGTTGCGATAGATCGAATATGCCTCTTCGCCACGTTTATCCTGCAACAGAAACTGGGCCTTTCCGAGCTGGAGATCATGCGTGCTCGGCACTCGGTCATACGACTTGAGATATTCGTCCGAGCGATTCAGGCGATAGAGTAAATCGTTGTATAAGCGATGGACGTATGGATTGAGGGGCTCACGCGCTAGCGCCGCCCGATAAGCAGTGATAGCTTCGTCATAGCGGTTCAAATTCTGCAGCGCTTCAGCTTTGTGGATATCAAGACCAGGAAGGGCTGGATCGAGTGACGTCGCGGAGTCGTAATTCTCCAACGCTTCTTCATCCTTGCGTTGGCGGCGCAGTGCCAGCGCAAGATTGGTGTGTAGTGCCGCTTTCAGACGCTGCGATGCCGGCTCTCCCAAGGCGCGGCGCAACAGAAGTTCAGCTTCTGCAGGGCGCTTGGCGTCAATCAGGACGCCGCCCAGCGCCAGCTTGGCCGGGACATGAGCAGGCACAGCACTCAGCAATTTTATGAAGACCTGCGCAGCATCTTCCATCTGCCCCGCCCGGTGCAGTGCAGTACCAAGTTCATACTGTGCGTCCGGGAAATCCGGGGCCAGCTTAACCGCCTGACGAAAATATGCGATCGCTTCAGCGTCGCGCGCCTGTTCCGACAATGCTGCGCCCTGCCGCAGGAGGTGCGCCGCGCGTGCCATCAAAGGAGAAGTCTTATCGCCAATCATGGTGCTACGACTGCAATACTTTCTTGTATGTCTTCCTCGCGCTTTGATATGAAATATGATCATCTAGGCATTCTGTTGCAAGCTGCGATTATCCGTTTTTCGGCACGTATTTTCATAGACATAACCGCAGGGACCATCATGAAGCCGTTCAAAGTAACCGCCGCGTCCGCAGCTCTACTGGTTGCGATCGCCCAGCACGCCGACGGGCAAACCGCCAAGCCGGCGCTTTTCACTGCCGAACAGGCGCAAGCCGGCGCGGTCGTCTATGCGCAGGCCTGTAGCGGCTGTCACGGCGGGGCTTTGGAGGGCGGCGGCGCGCCAGAGCTCAAAGGCTCGGCCTTTAATGAACGCGCCGTAGCGCAAGGCATGACGCCGCAATCGCTGCACGATGTGGTGGCCAACACCATGCCGCAAACCGATCCCGGCGGCCTCAAGCCCGAGGATTACAATGCTGTCGTTGCCTATATGCTGCTGCAGAATGGCTTTCCCGCGGGAACGACTGCCCTGGCGCCCAATGCCCCGGGCATGAAAGACACCAGGGTCACGCCATAATGGACGCCAAAATCAAAACCATTCTGGAAGGCATTTCCACCGCCACCCTCACCACGGTGTTGTTGAAGAAGGGCCTGCGCAATGTCTGGCTGCGCGGTGCCTTTCCCAAACAGCCCGGCCAGGCGCGTGCCGTGGGCACGGCCTTCACCTTGCGCTTCGTGCCCGCGCGCGAAGACCTGGCGACGCCCGCCAGCTGGGCCTCGCCTATTTCCACCCGCGCCGCCATAGAAGCCATGGAAGAAGGCCTGATCGCCGTGGCGGACGCCATGGGTGTGACGGATGCCGGCATCTTTGGCGATATCCTTTGCGCCCGCATGGCAAAACGCAAAGTCGCGGCCCTGATCACCGATGGCGTGGTGCGCGACATGGAAGGCGTGCTGGCCACAGGCCTGCCGATCTGGTGCGCCGGCGCAGCGGCGCCGCCATCGGTTGCGGGACTGACATTCGTGAACTGGCAGGAACCCATCGCCTGCGGCGGCGTGGCGGTTTTTCCGGGCGATACGATTGTGGCGGATGGCGACGGCGCGGTGGTGATCCCGCAGGCGATGCTGGCCGAAGTCGCCGAACTGGCGGCCGAACAGGAAGCCCAGGAAACCTGGATTATGGGCGAAGTGCAAAAAGGCGCGCCCCTGCCCGGCCTCTATCCGCCCAATGACAAGAATAAGGCGAAGTATGCCGCCTGGCGTAAAGAAAACAAGAAATAGCGGCCCGGCCCTCAGCTTCGCTTTCGGCCCTCGGCACTCAAATCGCGCCACTGGCGCGATTTTCCCGGCTTCGCCGGTCGCGCCTCACTCTTTAATGAAATCCCGCAAGCGTCCGTAGGACCGCTCGATATGGCGGCGCATCGCGGCTTCCGCCGCCGCACCGTTGCGCGCGTGGATCGCCTTTATCACCACGTCATGTTCATGCACCGCTTCCTCGGCGATCTCGCTGCGGAAACAGGAGCGGAAGATGTGGACATGGATGTGCAGCCGCGCCAGCGAGTCCGCGATCAGGTGATTGCCACCGCCCTGGGCGATCAGCTTGTGGAATTCGGTGTCCATGTCGGCAAAGCCGTCATGCGACGGGGCGCCCTCGCCGCTGACGGCGCTGAGGCTGGTCATGTCGGCTTCCACCATCGCATCCGCCGCCTTGCGCGCGGCATGCGGTTCGATCAGCAGGCGGAATTCGAACAATTCGTCCAGCTGTGCGCGGTCCATTCGCGGCGCGGTAGCATAGCCGGTGAAGTGCTTCCTGCTGACCAGCCCATTGGCTTCCAGCATCGACAACGCCTCGCGGATCGGGGTCTGGGAAACGCCCAGTTCGCGGGCCAGGCTGTCTACCGACACCCTTGTATCGGGCGGCAACCGCAGGGACATGATGTCAGACCGGATCCGGCGATAAACTTCTTCCGCCAAGCCCGAAGGCCGCGAAATCTGGCGATCCGCCACTTCTAATACCGCCGACATAGCCGGAACTTTCCCACAGAAAGGCTGGATTTTGCCATTGACCGGGTGGAGCATAATCCATAACGTCATAATATCCTATAGGATATTTTATCCGTATGCTGGCTTCTGTCGAGCAGGTCCGAGTACTGGCCGAAGGCATCCTGCGCGCCAATGGCGTGCCGGCCGATCATGCCCGCACCCAGGCCGGGCTGTTCCTCGAAGCGGAGATGCGGGCGATTCCCTCGCACGGCCTGCTGCGCCTGCGTCGGGTGATCGAGCGCATCCATGCCGGCCTGTCAGTGCCTGGCGCCAGCGGCAAGCAGGTCTGGACCGCGCGCAGCTTTCTCGCGGTGGACGGCGAGCGCGGCTTGGGGCCGGTGGTCGCCATGGCGGCTCTGGACACCATCGTGCCGCGCGCCCGCGAAGACGGTATCGCCATCGCAGCCATCCGCAACACCAATCATCTGGGCGCCCTGGCCTATTACGCCGAGCATGTCGCGACCCTGGGCCTGACCTGTATCGCACTCACCATCTCCGAAGCGCTGGTCCATCCCTATGGTGGGCGCAAGGCGATGATCGGCACCAATCCCATCGCCATCGGCGTGCCGGCCGCGCCCCATCCCATGGTGCTGGACATGGCGACCGGCCTGGTTTCGATGGGAAAAATTCACGACCACGCCAATCGCGGCGCACCGATCCCGCCGGGCTGGGCGCTGGACGAAAATGGCGATCCCACCACCGACGCCTCCGCCGCCAAGAAAGGCGCCATCGCACCGTTCGGCGGCGCCAAGGGCTATGCGCTGGGCATCGCCTTCGAAGTGCTGGTTGCGAGTCTCGCGGCATCGGCCATCGGCACCGACGTCAAGGGCACGTTGGATTCGGTGAATGTCAGCAACAAGGGCGATTTGTTCATCGTCATCGCGCCGCCCCATGCCGAAGGCGCCAAGGCGCTGGTGACCGAATATCTCGACAGCATCCGCAGCGCCGCGCCCGCCGATCCCGAGCATCCCGTGCTGGCGCCGGGCGACCGCGCCCACAAGGTGCGGTCGCAGTCGGAAAAGCGCGGCGTCTATCTCGATGACGGACTGTGGGACGACTTGCAGAGGCTGGCGGCGGACTCTGAAAAAGGAAAAATAACATGACCAGCATCTTCGGCGCCCTGCGCCTGCCCGCCTCGGTGATCTTCGGTTCCGGCCAGCGCGCCGCCATCGGCATGATCACGGCGCAAATCGGAAAGCGCGCCTTGATCTGCACCGATGCGCGACTGAGCAATGACGCCCAGTTCAAGGCCATCGTCGCCGATATCGAGGCCAATGGCGTCAAGACCAAGGTCTATGACCGCACCGAGGCCGACCTGCCGATGGAAGGCATTTCCGGCTGCGTCACCGAATGCGCCGATTTCAAGCCGGATGTGGTGCTGGGCATCGGCGGCGGTTCCTGCATGGACATGGCCAAATGCGTTGCGGTGCTGCTGGCCCATGGCGGGACCTTGCGTGACTATTATGGCGAGAACAAAATTCCCGGACCCGTCGCGCCGGTGATCGCGGTGCCGACCACCTCGGGCACTGGTTCAGAAGTGACGCCGGTGGCGGTGATCGCCGATACCGAGCGCGGCACCAAGGTGGGTATTTCCAGTCCCTATCTGATCCCGCGCGTGGCGGTGTGCGATCCCGAGCTGACGGTTTCCTGTCCGCCGGGCCTGACCGCCGTCAGCGGTGCCGACGCGCTCACCCATGCCATCGAAAGCTTCACCGCCGCGCCGCGCGAAATCACGCCCGACCTGACGGTCAAAAATGTGTTCGTGGGCAAGAATGTCCTGTCCGACACCTTCGGCTTGCTGGCGCTGCAGAATATCTTCAAGGCGCTGCGCACTGCCGTGAAAGACGGCAAGAATATCGAAGCCCGCGAACAGATGATGCTGGCTTCGCTGGCGGCAGGCTGCGCTTTCGGCGCAGCGGGCACGGCGGCGGCGCATGCCATCCAGTATCCGGTGGGCAACGAAACCCACACGCCGCACGGCATGGGCGTCGCGCTGCTGATGCCCTATGTGATGGAGTTCAACCGCCCCAGTTGCGTCGTTTCCTTCGCCCAGATCGGCCGCGCCATCGGACTCTCCGGGACGGACGAAGAACTGTCCCACAAGCTCATCGATGAAGTCGCCCTGCTACTGAAAGACATCGGCATTCCGGTCACGCTCAAGGATCTGGGCCTGCCGGAAGACAAGCAGGACTGGACGGCGGAAAGCGCCATCGGCGCCGCCCGCCTGGTCAACAACAATCCCCGCAAGCTCGATCTCGACGCCATCAAGGCGATCACCCGCGCCGCCTGGTCCGGCGACCGCGCCACGCTTGCTTCCTGAAATCTCCAGCAGAGAGTGTCATGACCAACACCGTCACCGTCCCCACGCCCAAGACCGGCCCCGCGCCCTTCCCGATTCCCACCGACCTGTGGATCGGCGGAAAATGGGTGGAAGCCGCCAGCAAGAAGCGTGTCGATGTCTTCGACCCTTCGACCGGCAAGAAGATCACCGATGTCGCCGACTGCGACGCCGCTGATGCGCTTGCCGCGGTCGACGCCGCTGACAAGGCCGCCGCCGGTTGGGCCGCGACCACGCCGCGCCAGCGCGCCGAGATTCTGCGCAAATGCTATGAGAAGATTGTCGAGAATATCGAATGGCTGGCCTATCTGATCAGTTGGGAAAACGGCAAGGCGCTGCCCGACGCGCGCGCCGAAGTTCTGTATGCTGCCGAATTCTATCGCTGGTACGCGGAAGAAACTTGTCATGTGCTGGGCGAAATCGCCCTGGCGCCGGCCAGTGGCGCCCGCATCCTGGTGCAATACCAGCCCATCGGCGTCGCGCTGCTGATCACGCCCTGGAATTATCCGGCGGCGATGGCCACGCGCAAGATCGCGCCCGCCTTGGCGGCCGGCTGCACCGTGGTGCTCAAGCCCGCCACTGAAACACCGCTCACCGCCTTTGCCGTCGCCCAGATTATGCATGACTGCGGCGTGCCGGCGGGCGTGGTCAATGTCGTCACCACCGCCAAGGCTAGCGCCTTGTCCAAGGCGGTGCTACACGATCCGCGCGTGCGCAAGATTTCCTTCACCGGCTCGACCCCGGTGGGCCGCGCCCTACTGCATGAAGCAGCCGACCAGGTGATTTCCTGCGCCATGGAGCTGGGCGGTAATGCCCCCTTCATCGTCTGCAAGGACGCGAACCTGAGCGATGCTCTGGACGGGGCGATGCTGGCCAAGATGCGCAACAGCGGCGAGGCTTGCACCGCCGCCAACCGCTTCTATGTCCACAAGGACATCTACCAGCCCTTCACCGAGGGCATGGTGGCGCGCATGTCGGCGATCAAGCTGGGCGAAGCCACCGATCCAGAGTCCACCCTGGGTCCGATGGTGAATGAGAAGTCGGTCGCCAAGATCGCCGAACTGGTGGACGACGCTATCGCCAAGGGCGCCAAGCTGCTTCTGGGCGGCCAGCGCATCAACCGGCCCGGCTATTACTATCCGCCGACCGTGCTGGCCGACGTGCCGGACAATGCCGACATGATGAAGGAAGAGATATTCGGGCCGGTGGTCTCGCTGCAATCCTTCGCCGACGAAGCGGAGGCCATCCGCAAGGCCAACGACACCGAGTATGGTCTGGCGGCGTATGTCTATACGCAGGACCTCAAGCGCGGCATTCAGATCTGCGAAAAGCTCGAAGCCGGCATGCTGGGTCTCAATCGGGGTCTCATGTCAGACCCCGCGGCGCCGTTCGGCGGCGTCAAGCAATCGGGCCTGGGCCGCGAAGGCTCGCACCACGGCCTGATCGAGTTCTGCGAGATCAAGTACGTCTCGACGAACTGGTAGCCCACCTTTTCGTCATGGCCCGGCTTGTCCGAGCAATCCAGTTTCTTTTTCATCAAAACTGGATCGCCCGCATAAAAGCGGGCGATGACAAATTCAAAATCAGGAAGAACAACTCACTTCCAGATCGCACATATTCGGCGGCGGCGGAGCAGCAAAGGCATCGTCACCGTCATGCGTTGCAAACGGCGACTGCATCAGCTTGAAGATGCGGCCCAGGGTGGCAACGTCATTCTTGTCTTCCACATCCCGGATCGCCGTTTCGGCCACCCAGTTGCGCAATACATACTTCGGATTAATGCGGTTCAGTCCTGACAGGTTTTCGCTTTGCGTGCGCACCCGATAGCGCGACAGCCAGCCTTGCGCTTCCGCATTGGCTTCGCCGAACAGCGCCAGCCAGGCGGCGTCCTCGCCGGTAAGGTTGCGGAACGACAATGTGTAATCGGCGCGGGTCCGCGCCATCAGCGCCAATAAGCCGCCGATCAGCTTGTTGTCGCCTTCCACTTCACGTGTCAGGCCCAGTTTTTCCCGCATCAGGGTATGATAGGTGCCGCCAAAATGCGCTTCAAACGTTGCCAGCTTCTCGATCAGCGTTTCCGTCGGGATCAGGTCGGACAGCGCCATGGCCAACGCGCGCAGGTTCCAGTGCGCAATTACCGGCTGATTGATGAAGCTGTAGCGGCCCTGGGTGTCGGTGTGATTGCAGATGAACTGCGGATCATAGGCATCCAGGAAACCGTAAGGGCCATAATCGATGGTCAGGCCCAGGATGGACATATTGTCGGTATTCATCACGCCATGGGCGAAACCTACCGCCTGCCACTGGGCCACCATCACAGCGGTGCGCCTGACGACTTCGCCGTACCAGGCGGCATGTTCGCCGATCATGTCCGGGAAATATTCCGCGATGACGTGATCGGCCAGGACGCGGACCTGATCCTTCTGGCCGCGATGGAAGAAATGCTCGAAATGTCCGAAACGGATATGGCTCTGCGCCAGCCGCGTCAGCACCGCACCCGGTTCCGGCGCTTCGCGCATCACCGTTTCGCCGGTTGCCACAATCGCCAGCGCCCGGCTGGTGGGAATGCCAAGCGCCGCCATCGCCTCGCTGCAGAGATATTCGCGGATGGTGGAACGCATCACGGCGCGGCCATCGGCGAAGCGTGAATAGGGCGTCTTGCCGGCGCCCTTGAGCTGGATATCCCACAATTCGCCCGCCGCGTTGCGCGCCTGGCCGATCAGCAGGGCGCGGCCGTCACCCAACTGCCCGGCCCAGACGCCGAACTGATGGCCGGAATAGACCATCGCTAACGGCGAAAAACTCTCCAATGGCCGGTGTCCTGATACCACTTCCACAAAGCGCGGGTCATTGAAGACGTGCGGATCGAGATCCAGCAGCGCCGCAGCCTTGGGATTGGCATGGATCAGGCGCGGCGCGGCGCCGACCTTTTCGGCTGGCATACTGGTGTAAAAATCATCCGGCAGCTGCGCGTAATGATTTTCGAGGCGAAGACCGAAATCAGACATGCATTCAGCCTGTGCGTTTCAATGCCACAATACAATTTTCCAGCTCTCCCAGGAACCGCGAACGATCCTGTTTTCTGAAACCACTGTGATGGGTCTGGCCGCCTACCGTGAGTTCGCGCAGGTGGCGGCTGAGTTCGCGCATCCCCAGCGCCATGCCGATACCTTCCGGCGTGAAAGGCTTACCGTTTGGACCCAGCACGCGCGCGCCCTTGTCCAGGCAGCGCGACGCCAGCGGAATGTCGGCGGTGATGCAGATGTCGCCGGTGGAAATGTTATCGACGATCCAGTCGTCGGCGACATCCGCCCCTTCCGCCACAATGACATGGCGCAGGAGCGGATTGGCCGACGGACGCAAGCCCCCATTGCTGACGATGGTGACCGCCAGGCCATGTCGGGCCGCCACCTTTTCGACTTCCGCCTTTACCGGGCAGGCGTCGCCGTCAACAAACAGGCTTATCAAGCAGCGCTTTCCCGTTTCTTGTCCTTGCCGCGCTGCCAGTGGGGGCGCGAACCGTTGCGCTTGGCAGGGGCGTGCGGATCGCCATGCGGCAGGCCATCGCGGCCGCCGGGCTTGTGCCCGCCGCCCTTGTGGCCGCCTGGCTTGCCATGACCACCACGGTTGTGACCGTGCGGACGGCGCGGTTCTTCCTGTTGCTGGCGCTGTTCGGCTGTCAGTTCTGGCAGATCATGCGCCACAAGCTCAATCTTCATGCGGATGATGCGTTCGATGTCGCGCAGATAGCTGCGTTCCGACGCGTCGCAGAAGCTGATCGCAATGCCCTCGGTGCCGGCGCGCGCAGTGCGGCCGATGCGGTGGACATAGCTTTCCGGCTCGTTGGGCAGTTCGAAATTGATCACATGGGTGATGTAATCGACATCGATGCCGCGGGCGGCGATGTCGGTCGCCACCAGTACGCGCGCCTTGCCAGTCTTGAAAAGGTCGAGGGCCCGCTGGCGAGCATTCTGCGACTTGTTGCCGTGAATGGCTTCCGCCACCACGCCAGTGCGCGACAGATGTTCGGCAACCTTGTTGGCGCCATGCTTGGTGCGGGTGAAAACGATAACCTTGTTCAGCGACACATCCTTCAGCAATTCGCTGAGGAGCTGGCGCTTCTGCTGCGTCGGCACGAAATACATCTTCTGCTCGACGCGGTCGGCGGTCTTGCCCTGCGGCGCGACCTCGATACGTTCGGGCTGACGCAGCATATCATGGGTCAGCTTGACGATATCGTCTGGCATGGTGGCCGAGAACAGCATCGACTGGCGCTCGCGTGGCAGCATGGCCACAAGCTTGCGCACGTCGCGGATGAAGCCCATGTCCAGCATGCGGTCGGCTTCGTCGACGATGAAGGTGTTCACCGCGCTGAGATTGATGTGCTTCTGCTGCACCAGGTCGAGCAGACGCCCCGGTGTCGCCACCAGAATATCGACGCCCTTGGCCATGTTCTTGACCTGCGTGTTCTGGTTCACGCCGCCCAGGATCACCGTCATCTTGAGATTCAGGTGGCGACCATAGGTGCGCAGGGCTTCTTCGATCTGCACCGCCAGTTCGCGGGTAGGCGCCAGAATCAGCGCCTTGGCCTGCCTGGGCTGGGGCGGGATATGGCCGATGGAAAGTTTCTGGAGCAGCGGGATGCCGAAGGCCGCCGTCTTGCCGGTGCCGGTCTGGGCGATGCCCAGCAAGTCCTTGCCGGACATCAGCGCCGGGATGGCGCGGGTCTGGATCGGGGTGGGGGTGGTATAATTTTCTGCTGCCAAAGCGCGCAGGATCGGCTCGGCAACGCCAAGCGATTCAAAAGTCACGTCAGTCACAAAAGTCCTTAAAAACCGTGGGAACGCACCAAAAGGCACGGATTTACGGCTGGTTGCCGTCTTCCACGCACACTGGAGGGAACGGAGGTAAAAGTTGAGATCCGGCGGTGGCAGCGTCAGTTGACGCCTTGTGCGGCCGCGACGGATGGCGGTTGTATCGGGATGTTCACCCTTAATGTCAACTCATGATTGCTGCAACACAGCATATCGTAACATTTGTGATGTTAGCCCCGTTGCGGACTGGGGCTTTCTATAGGCATCATGTCGCAGTCGCCCCCACGCAGCCGGGTCGGGAGGCACTTTGGGGGTGTCAGCCGGCTAGGGGCGTAGCATCGGTTCCATGGCATACGGCAATGACGAGTCCAAGCCCATTTCGCAGGCTTCCGCGAAGGGCAAGGTCAAGTGGTTCAACGCCACAAAAGGCTACGGTTTCATCACATTGGACAATGGCGGCGACGCCTTCTGTCACGCCAGCGCGCTGCAGGCGACCGGGCATAGCGACGTGTCACCGGGCACGACCATTGTCTGCGACCTAGCCGACTCCCAGCGCGGCCTTCAGGTGGTGGCGGTGCACAGCGTAGATGCCTCCACGGCTGAAGCGCCTTCCCGCGCCCCGCGCGGCGATCGCTTCGGCGGTGGCGACCGCTTTGGCGGCGGTGATCGATTCGGCGGTGGCGATCGTTTCGGCGGTGGCGGCGGTGGTCAGGGCGGCGGCGGCCATCGTGACAGCGGCCCGTCCGGCACGATGGTCGAAGGCAAGGTCAAGTTCTTCAACGACCAAAAGGGCTTCGGCTTTGTCATGCCCGACAGCGGCAGCGGCGATATCTATCTTCATGCCAGCGCGCTGCGGCGTTCCGGTGTGCAGGCGGTCGAACCCGACCAGCGCATCCGTTATTCCACCCGCCAGGGCAACAAGGGCGTGGAAGTCGACAAGGTCGAGATTGTCTGACGTTGCTAGATCTGCGGCCCAATTGCGAATGCGGTGACAAGAACCTGACGTCGAACTCGACAGAAGCCATGATCTGCAAGTTCGAATGCACCTTCCGCGGGACCTGCGTCGAAACAAAGCTGGGCGGCGCCTGCCCCAATTGTGGCGGCAATTTCGCGCAGCGCCCGATCCGCCCCGAGAGCAAGCTGGCAAAAAACCCGCCGTCCAGCGTGCGCGTCCTCAAGAAGGACTGCGCGGCCTAGAGCGTGGCCTTCGCCACGCAACGACATCGCCACGGCGATGTCGTCATATTAAGCAGGCGTGACTTTCGTCACCCCGGGCGCGACGTCGGGATCGTTCTCGACCTCTTTCAGCTTCTCACGGGCCGCAGCGGCTTCGCGCTGCTTGTTCCACATCGAGGCGTAGTGGCCGTTCTGCGCCAGCAGGTCGGAATGACGCCCGCGCTCGATGATGCTGCCATGGTCCAGCACAAGGATTTCATCGGCATCGATCACGGTGGAAAGACGATGGGCGATTACCAGGCTGGTGCGGTTACGCGAGACTTCGTTCAATGCCCCCTGGATTTCCCGCTCAGTGCCGGTGTCCAGCGCGCTGGTCGCCTCGTCCAGCAGCAGGATGGGCGGGTTCTTCAGGATGGTGCGGGCGATGGCGACGCGCTGCTTCTCGCCGCCGGACAGTTTCAACCCGCGCTCGCCCACCATGGCGTCATAGCCCAGCGGCAGGTGGGTGATAAACTTGTCGATCTGCGCCAACCGCGCGGCTTCCTTGATGTCGGCCTCGTTGGCGCCGATCCGGCCATAGGCGATATTGTACCGGACCGTATCGTTGAATAGCACCGTATCCTGGGGAACGATGCCGATGGTGCTACGCAGGGATTCCTGCGTGACATCGCGGATGTCCTGCCCGTCGATGGTCACGCTGCCGCTTTTGATGTCGTAAAAACGATAAAGGATGCGGCTGATAGTGGATTTTCCCGCGCCCGACGGCCCCACGATCGCCACGGTCTTGCCGGCCGGCACGGTAAAGCTGATGCCTTTGAGCACAATGCGTTCGGGATCGTAGGCGAACACGACATTGTCGAAGCGGATTTCGCCGCCCGACACCACCAGCGGTTTGGCGCCTGGCTTGTCCTGCACTTCGCGCGGCTGGTGCAGCAGGCGGAACATAGCTTCCATGTCCACCAGCCCCTGAGTGATCTCGCGATAGACCGTGCCCAGCAGGTTCAGCGGCTGGTAGAGCTGGATGACGATCAGGTTGGCGGCAACAAACTGGCCCAGCCGCACCTCGCCCGACTGCACCATCATAGCGGCCAGCACCAGCACCACGCCCTGCCCGATAGCCATAATCGCCGCCTGGCCGGTGTTGAGAATCGACAGTGAGACCTGCGACTGGATCGAGGCGCGGGCATATTTCTCCATCGAGACGTCAAAGCGTCGCGTCTCGTGTTTTTCATTGTTGAAATACTTGACGGTCTCGAAATTCAGCAGCGAGTCCACTGCCTTTGTATTGGCGTCGGTGTCGGACTGGTTCATCTCGCGGCGGAAGGCGATGCGCCAGCGGGTGATGGCGAAGGTGAACCAGGTATAGGCCACCACCATCAGGATGGACGTCAGCGCCACCCAGATATTGAAAATGTAAAACAGCATGCCGCTATAGATCAGCACCAGGAAAATGGTGGGGAAAATGCTGAACAGGGCAAAGGACAGAAGCGTATCGATGCCCTTGGTGCCGCGCTCGATGACGCGCGACAGGCCGCCGGTCTTGCGCTCGAGGTGGAAGCGCAGCGACAGGGTATGAACATGGGAGAAGGTTTCCACAGCCACTTCGCGCATGGCGTGGTACTGGACCTGGGCGAAGACGCCGTCACGCAGCTGGGCGAAGGCCTGCATCATGATGCGCGACATGGCATAGGCGGCAATCAGCGCCGCCACCACGGCGATACTGGCCCGCGCCGGGGTGGTGCCGAATTCGTCCACCGCCGCGCCGAGGAATTGCTGCGAGATGGTGGTGGTGCCGATCGCCAGGATCAGAAAAAAGATGCTGAAGATTACCCGCGCCTTGAGGTCGCGCCGGCCCTTGGGCCACAGATACGGCATAAGCCGCCAGAGCGGCTTGAAGGACGGCGCGCCGTTACCCTCTTCCACTGGATGCGCCATGCGCTATTGGCCCATGCTTCCGCCGACGCCCATGTTGCCCCCACCAAAAGTGAAGAACCCTGCGATCATCGCAAGCAGGGCCACGCCCACCAGAATAAGCAACCAGCGCGGCACGCACTTCTCCTTTGGATTCGGCGGTGAACCTGTTTAGGAAGATGCCGCAATCCGTGCAACCCCGCTGGCATTATGGACAAGGCTGACATCCCGAAAAACGGTCCCGCGATCTGCGTTTTCTGCGGTTCCTCCCTTGGCACAAACCCCGCTTTCGGCGAAGCCGCCCGCGCCGTGGGCGCCGGAATCGCGCAAATGGGTGCACATATGGTGTTCGGCGGCGGCAGTCCGGGGCTGATGGGCGTAACAGCGCGCGCCGCACGCGAGGCGGGAACCGGGGTGGTCGGCATCCAGCCCGATTTCCTGCGCGCCGTGGAACCGCCGCTGACCGATGGCGAAACCACCGAGATTGTACCCGACCTGTTTGTGCGCAAGCAGCAGATGATCGCCCGCTCCGACGCTTTTGTCGTGCTGCCGGGGGGCCTGGGCACCTATGACGAGTTTTTCGAAGTGCTGACCGCAGCCCAGCTGGGCGTACATGCCAAGCCAATCGTGCTGGTCAATGTGAACGGATACTTTGACGCCTTGGACGCGCTGGTGCGGGACACAGTGCGCATGGGCTTCGCCAGCCAGGCCGCGCTGAGCCTGTACACCGTCGCCGATAGCGCGGAAGCGGCGCTCCGCTTTCTGAAAGCAAAGTTATGACGCCCGAGATCAAGTTCGACGATTTCCTGAAAGTGGATATGTGGGTCGGAACCGTCATCGCCGCCGAACCCTTTCCCGAAGCCCGCAAGCTCGCCCTCAAGCTGACCATCGATTTCGGCGCAGAGATCGGCACCAGGTGTTCTTCGGCCCAGATCACCAAATATTATGCGCCTGAGATTCTGGTCGGCACACAGGTGATGGCAGTGATCAACTTCCCGCCCCGCCAGATCGGCCCGTTCACGTCAGAGGTCCTGACCCTGGGCGTGCCAGATGAAATGGGTGAAGTGGTGCTGCTGCGCTCCACCGTGCCCGTACCCAACGGCGGCAGGCTATTCTAGACCCGCGCGCCGTCGCGATAGAGCTTGTAGATGATGGAATCGGTCAGCGCCTCGAACGAAGCATCGACGATATTCTCCGACACGCCCACGGTGGACCAGCGGTTGCCATTGCCGTCTGCCGATTCCACCATGACGCGGGTCACCGCCTCGGTGCCGCTGGTGAGGATGCGCACTTTATAATCCACCAACCGAAGATCAGCGAGGAAGGGCGAGTATTTTCCCAGATCCTGGCGCAGCGCCGCGTCCAGCGCATTGACCGGGCCGTTGCCGGTGCCGACATTCACCAGCTCCTGACCCGCAACATTCAGCTTTACCGTGCCTTCCGAGACGGTGGCAAAAACGCCCTTGTCATTCTTGCGGCGGTCCACTGTGACGCGAAAGGACTCCACCGCGAAATATTCCGGCAGCTGGCCCAAGGCCCGCCGCGCCAGCAATTCAAAGGACGCCTCCGCGCCGTCATAGGCATAGCCCTCGGCGGCAAGGCGCTTGATGTCTTCCAGAAGCCGCGCCACCCGCGCGTCCTTGGGATCCAGCGTGATGCCGGCTTCCGCCAGCCGCGCAAGCACATTGGAGCGGCCGGCCTGGTCCGACACCGGGATGATGCGTTCATTGCCAACGCTTTCCGGCTTCACATGCTCATAGGTCGCCGGATTCTTCAGCACCGCCGAGGAATGCAGCCCACCCTTGTGCACAAAGGCCGACGGCCCAACATAGGGCGCGTAGCGGTTGGGCGCGCGGTTGAGAATTTCGTCCAGCAGCCGCGAGACAGGGGTGAGGCGCGCCAGATTCGCCATCGTCACCCCCGTCTCGAACTGCAAGGCATAAGGCTCCTTTAGCATCAGGTTGGGCAGCAGGGAGCAGAGATTGGCGTTGCCGCAGCGTTCGCCTAGTCCGTTCAGTGTGCCTTGAACCTGGCGGACGCCGCCGCGCACCGCCGCCAGGCTGACGGCCACCGCCTGTTCGGTATCGTTATGGGCATGGATGCCCAGATTGACGCCCGGCAACTTCGCCTTAACGTCGCTGACCACGGCATAGGCGGCTTCCGGCATGGTGCCGCCATTGGTGTCGCACAGCACGATCCATTTGGCGCCCGCCTCATGGGCGACGCGGATGCATTCCAGCGCATAGTCGGGATTAGCGCGGTAGCCGTCGAAGAAATGCTCGGCGTCGAACAGCGGTTCGCGCTTTTTCGCAACAACCGCCTCGATGGAGCGGGCGATATTGTCGACATTCTCAGGCCTGGGAATTTCCAGCGCCACATCCACCTGGAAGTCCCAGGTCTTGCCGACCAGGCAGACGGCGGCGGCGGATGCTTCCAGCACCGGCGCCAGCGCGGGGTCATTGGCGGCGCTGCGGCCCGACCGCGCGGTCATGCCGAAAGCCGTAAAGCGGGCATGCTTCAGCGGCGGCGGATCGGCGAAAAACGCCGTGTCGGTGGCGTTGGCGCCCGGCCAGCCGCCTTCAATGTAATCCACGCCCAGTCCATCGAGGGCCAGCGCGATCTGGCGCTTGTCCTCGACCGAAAAATCCACGCCCTGGGTCTGCGCCCCATCGCGCAAGGTGGTGTCGAAAATGAAAAGACGTTCGCGGGTCACTTCTTCAATTCCCATGTTGTGCCCTGCGGCCCGTCTTTCAGCACAACGCCCTTGGCCAGCAATTCGTCACGGATGCGGTCACTTTCGGCAAAATTCTTCGTGGCCTTTGCAGCCATACGCGCTTCGATGGCGGCGGCGATGGCCACCGTGTCCACTTGTGTTTTGGCCGCAATCTTCAGCTGCACATTGGAAAATCCGAGAAAGCCCAGCCCGCCCGCCAGCGCCATCTCGTCGGCCTGATGCAGCGAGGCAATGGCGGCCGGGGTGTTGAGGTCGTCGCGCAGGGCGGCAAAGAACTCGCCGTCGGGCGACGAATCGGCCAGCGGCTCGGTCACTTCATACCAGCGTTCCAGCGTCTTCCAGCTTTCCCTGAGGCCCGCCAGGGTGAAATCGATCGGCTGGCGATAGTGGGTGCGCAGCATGTTGAAGCGCAGCACTTCGCCCGGCCAGTCAGCCAGCAGATCGCGGATGGTGTAGAAGTTGCCCAGGGACTTGGACATCTTCTCGCCTTCCACCTGCAGGAAGCCATTGTGCATCCAGACCTTGGCCAGCGGATGGCCGTGGTTGGCGCCTTCGCTCTGCGCGATCTCATTCTCATGATGTGGGAATTGCAGGTCGATGCCGCCGCCGTGGATGTCAAAACATTCACCCAGATATTCACCCGCCATCGCGCTGCATTCGATATGCCAGCCGGGGCGGCCGCGGCCCCAGGGTGAATCCCAGCCCGGCAGCGCATCTTCCGACGGCTTCCACAAAACGAAATCCATCGGGTTCTTTTTATACGGCGCCACTTCCACCCGCGAACCGGCGATCATCTCATCGAGGCTGCGGCGTGAAAGTTTTCCGTAATCGGCCTTAGACGAAACATCGAACAACACGTGACCATCAGCGGCATAGGCATGGCCGGCATCGACCAGCCGATCGATGATGCGCAGCATCTGCGGGATATGTTCGGTGGCGCGCGGCGCCACGCTGGGCGGCAGGTTTCCCAGCCCCGCGACATCTTCTTCATAGATGCGCGCGGTTTCCTCAGTCAGTTCGCGGATGGAGATGCCGCGCTCGGCGGCGCGCGCGTTGATCTTGTCGTCTACGTCGGTGATGTTGCGAACATAGGTAACATGACCGGCACCATAGACGTGGCGCAGCAGCCGGAACAGTACATCAAAGACGATGACCGGGCGCGCATTGCCGATATGGGCGAAATCGTAAACCGTGGGACCGCAAACATACATCCGCACATTCGCCGGATCGAGCGGTGCAAATTCGTCTTTGGTCTTGGTCAGGGTGTTGAAGAGGCGCAGGGACATCGGACGGCTCGAAAAAGGGTGAAAAAACGGTTCAGGCAAACGGAAAACAGCTGGGCACAATCAGCCGCTAATTCGAATTCCGGTTTGACACGAAACGATCACGCCGTTTCCCCATTGAGCCGCGCCAAAGCCTTATCGCGCCCGATCATGGGTAACAGTTTTTTGAGTTCGGGTCCATGCTCCAGCCCCGTCAGCGCCAGCCTTAAGGGGTGGAACAGCCCCCTGCCCTTGGCCCCGGTCTGGGCGGACACAGCCTTGGTCCAGGCGCCCCATGTCTCCTGGCTCCAGGGCTCGGGCGGCAACAGTGCGGCGGCGGCGGTCGCGAGTGCGGCATCCTCGATCACCGGCGTCACCGGGCCGCTGACCAGCCGGGCCATTTCGGCAATGTCTCTCAGCTTGTTGAGATTGGGCTTGATCGCATCCCAAAAGGCTTCGCCTTGTGGGACAGCATTCGCCACGGCGCTGTAAGGCATCGCGTGCAAAGTTTTGGCATTCAGGCCTTCCAGTTCTTCGGCCACAAAATGCGCCGGCGCCCGGCCGATCTTGGTGAAGTCGAATTCCGCCGCCAGTTCGCCTAGTGTCTGCCGAGGTTCGACCGGATCGGAGGTGCCGATCTTGGCGAGATAAGCCGCTACCGCCAGCGGTTCCATGCCGTCTTCGCGCAATTGTTCCAGCGACAGCGAACCCAGCCGCTTGGACAGCGCCTCGCCGCCCGCGCCGACCAGAAGCGGGAAGTGTGCGAACTTCGGAATGGATGCGCCCAGCGCCTGGAACATCTCGATCTGGGCGGCGGTGTTGGTGACGTGGTCTTCGCCGCGCACCACATGGCTGATCGCCATGTCGATATCGTCGGCCACTGATGGCAGCGTATACAGAAACGCACCATCTTCGCGCACCAACACAGGATCGGACATGGTGGCTGTATCGATCTCCACAGGCCCGCGCACCAGATCGGTCCAGCCCACCTTGCTGCGCGACAGCTTGAAACGCCAATGGGGCTTGCGGCCCTCCGCTTTCCATTTTTCTGCATTGACGGGATCGAGCGAGGCGCGATTGTAGATCGGCGGCAGCTTTCGTGCCGCCAGCAGGGAACGCTGGCGTTCCAGTTCACCTTCAGTCTCAAAGCAGGGATAGACGCGCCCGGAGGCCTGCAGCGTGTAGAAAGCGGTGCTGTATTTGACCAGGCGGTTGATCTGGCGGTCGGTGCCGTCATGGGCCAGGCCCAGCCAGCCCAGATCGCGATAGATCGCCTCTTCGAACGCCTTGGTCGAACGCGCCGCATCTGTGTCGTCGATGCGCAGCAGGAACCGGCCACCCAGCTTTTTGGCGAACAGCCAGTTGAGCAGCGCGGTACGGGCATTGCCGACATGCAGCAGGCCGGTGGGAGATGGTGCGAAGCGAACGGTAATGCTCATCTCGCGTCTCTAAATGCGTTGCTAATCGGATAACGGCGGTCGCGGCCGAAATTGCGTGGGCTGATCTTCACCCCCGGCGGCGCCTGGCGGCGCTTATATTCGGAAATATAGAGCAGGTGCTCGATCCGCTTGACCGTGGCGGGATCGTAGCCCTTCGCCACTGTCTCCTCGAAACTACATTCGCGCTCCACCAGACATTCCAGGATGCCGTCAAGAATATCGTAGGGCGGCAGCGAATCCTGATCGGTCTGGTCGGGCTTGAGTTCGGCGCTGGGCGGCTTGTCGATGATGCGCTCAGGAATGACGCGGCCCTGCGGCCCCAGGGCGCCGGCTGGCGAGTTCTGGTTACGCCAATGGCACAGGCGGAACACCTCGGTCTTGTAGATGTCCTTCAGCACGTTATAGCCGCCGCACATGTCGCCATAGAGGGTGGCATAGCCGACGCTCATCTCGCTCTTGTTGCCGGTGGTCAGCACCATCGGTCCGAACTTGTTGGAGATCGCCATCAGGATCACGCCGCGCAGGCGAGACTGGATATTCTCTTCCGTGGTATCAGGCTTGGTACCGGCGAAAGGCGCCGCCAGGGTCTCGGTCACCGCCGCCACGGCACGCTCGATCTCGATGGTCTCGTAGGCGACACCCAGCAGGCGGGCGCAGGCGTCGGCGTCTTCCAGGCTTTCGCGGCTGGTATAGCGCGACGGCAGCATCACGCAGCGCACGCGGCCAGCACCCAGCGCATCCACCGCCACCGCCGCCGAAATGGCGGAATCGATGCCGCCGGACAGGCCCAGCACCAAACCAGGAAAGCGGTTCTTGTTCACATAGTCGCGCAGGCCCAGCATCATGGCGTGATAGACTTGGCTTGCGCGGTCTTCGGCGACAAATGTATCGCCCGGCGCGCAGGCCCACTTCTTGTCCGTGCCGCGCGTCCATTGCGTAACGGTGATGCAGGTCTCCCAGCCCGGCAGCGACGCGGCAATGGCCTGATCGGCGTTCAGCACAAAGGATGCGCCATCATAAACCACTTCGTCCTGGCCGCCGATCTGGTTGAGATAGACCAGGGGCAAGCCGCTTTCGCGCACACGCGATGCGGCAAGCTTTATGCGCACATCTTCCTTGCCTGCTTCAAAGGGCGAGCCGTTGGGAACGCACAGAATCTCCGCCCCGGTCTGGGCCAGGGCATCGGTGACTTCCTGGGTCCAGATGTCCTCGCAGATCGGCACGCCCAGCGCCACGCCGCGCACCATCAGCGGCTTGGGCAACGGTCCGGCAGCGAAGACGCGCTTTTCATCGAACACGCCGTAATTGGGCAGGTCGTGCTTGAAGGTGACGGCCGCAACCTTGCCGCCGTCCAGCAGCGCCACGGCATTGTAGAGCTTGCCGCCATCCACCCAGGGCGTGCCGATCAGGATAGCGGGACCGCCATCGGTCGTGTCGCGCGCCAACGCTTCCACCGCAGTGAGGGCATCTTCCTGCAAGGCCGGCTTCAGCACCAGGTCTTCGGGCGAATAGCCGACGATGAAGAGTTCGGAAAACAGGATGACGTCGGCGCCGGCCATCTCTTTTTGAACTTGGGCGCGGGCGGCGCGCGCTTGTCCCAGATTCCCGGCGATATCGCCCACCACCGGGTTCAACTGGGCAAGCGCAATGCGGAAACGGTCAACCATGACCGTTATTTAGCGTGGGTAAGGCAGATGATACTAGCGGCCTGCCGCAACGCGGGTCTGGGTTGCCGGCACGGCAACGCCCGAGGCCTGTTCGATCCACAACGCGGTTTCCAGCGCCTGAGCCGCCTGTTCCGGCGTCACCAGCGCGTCCACACCCGCCTTGGCGGCGGCGACAAAGCCGGCCACGGCTTCGCCCAGCGGGTCGCCCAGTTCCAGCGCGCCCAGCGGACGCGGCGTGGTGTTTTTCACGGTGCGGGACAGAAAATCGATTTCCACCACGCCCTCGGCATAGACGGCGCGCAGACCCCGCTTGCGCTCGGTGGCAACGCGGCTGGTTTCCAGCTTGGCGACCGTGCCGCAGGCGAAATGCAGCAGGGCGAACACTTCGTCGGCATGGGGGCCATATTCGATCAGGCCTTCGGCCCGTATCTCGGTCACCGGCCCCGGCACCAGCGAATGCACCAGGTCGATATCGTGGATCATCAGGTCGAGAACCACCGAGACGTCATCGCCGCGCCCGGTCCAGGGGCCTTGCCGCCAGCAGGTTATTTCCTGCGGCGTCTCGGACACATCCAGAAGACCGGTACGGGCGAAAACGAAACGCTCCTGGTGACCGACAGTAAGAACCTTGCCAACATCGCGCGCCAGCGCCACCAGTTCGGCGGCCTCTTCCACGGTGGTGGCGATGGGCTTTTCCACCAGCACATGGGCGCCCGCGCCCAGGAAGGCGCGCACGATCTCAGCATGGGTGACGGCGGGCGAACAAACGCTGACCAGGTCCACCTTACCCAGCAGCTCGCGCCAGTCGACCACAGTCTTGCAGCCATAATGCCCCTTGGCCTTGGCGCGCATGTCGGCATTGGGATCGGCGACGGCGAACAGTTCGACATTCGCGCCGGCCTGGCCAAGCGCCTTGTATTTGGTGGCATGGTGATGGCCGAAGACGCCGGCGCCGATGACGGCAGCCTTTAGCGGTCCATTTTCGGGCACACGGCGACGAAGAAACAAAATGGGAGGTCCCCAATGAAACCAAGCGCTTATTATAGCGCCTGCGCCTTGGCCGGCCGCCAGCAAACAAATATTCCGCTTTATTACCAATATAAGACGTTGATATTACTTATTTTTTTCAGGCGCAACGGCCATCAGCGAGGCCAGCATGGCCACGATCAGATAGGCGAGCATCAAGGGCGCCAGGCCGATCAAAACCGCCCCGGTGATGTCGGCAAAGGCGCTGCAGTTCAGCTGGGGATAGGCCGAGCCGACGAACAGGAACTGGATGCCAACGACCGCTACCGTACCGAACAGGAACGCCCGCAGGGTCGGGCCCAGCGGCTGCACCCGTTCGCCCGCTTCCAGCCGGATCAGCCCGGCCTGGAGCTTCAGCCGCGACACCGCGCTGGCGAGATAGACGATGGCCAGCAGCCAGGCGAACGCCGCGGCAAAGGCGCGGCCGCCATCCAGCGTGCAGTCTTCCAGCGCATGCACCAGCGCCCGCTGCCCGGGCAGGATAAAATAAGCGGCATTCTCCAGCGCGCCGGCGGCGCCGCGATCAATGACGCCGGGGGCCACCAGCGCCTGGTTGAGGAAACTCAGCACCACGAAAGCCATGAACACCGCTTCGTTGAAGCCGGGGATCAGGTGATGCGGCTTGAGGCGCTCAAGCAAGGGCGTGCTGGAATGACCCGCCGAGGCGCCGAAGCCGCCGACGAACAAAAGCCCCATCGCCATGAACAGCGCGGCGCAGATGCCGATGGCGAAGGACGAGGATTGCAGCGGTACGCCGGTCATCAGGGCCAACCGCAGGGCATGGGCGCCCGCGAAGAGGCAGAAAACGATCCAGCCCTTCGCCAACAGGCGCGCAATTCCCATGAATTATCAGGCCGAGGCGGCCAGCCCCGCGTCTTTCATCCGTTCGTCGCGGATGCCCTGCGCGATCAGGAACGCCAGTTCCAGCGCCTGGCTGGCATTGAGGCGCGGATCGCAGGCGGTCTGGTAACGGTCCTGGAGATCGATTTCCTTCAGTCCCTGCGCGCCGCCCAGGCATTCGGTGACATTCTGGCCTGTCATCTCGAAATGCACGCCGCCGGCATGGGTGCCCTCGGCGCGATGGATGGCGAAAAAGCTGCGGACTTCTTCCAGGATGCGGTCGACGGGGCGGGTCTTGTAGCCGGACTGCAGCTTTATGGTGTTGCCGTGCATGGGGTCGGACGACCACACAACCTTGGCACCTTCGCGCTTCACGGCGCGCAACAAAGCGGGCAGCTTTTCAGCAACCTTGTCGGAACCGAAGCGGGCAATCAGCGCCAGGCGGCCGGGAATGTTGCCGGGATTGAGCGCCGCGATCAGGCGCAGCAGGTCGTCCGGCTCCAGGCTGGGGCCGCATTTCAGGCCAAGCGGATTCTTGATGCCGCGCATGAACTCGACATGGGCGCCGTCGAGCTGGCGGGTACGGTCGCCGATCCACAACATATGGGCACTGGTGTCGTACCAGTCGCCGCTGGTGGAATCGACGCGCGTCATCGCCTGCTCATAAGGCAGCAACAGGGCTTCGTGGCTGGTGTAGAAATCGGTGCCGCGCAGCTGGGGCACGGTCTCGGAGTTGATGCCGCACGCCGACATGAAGTCGAGCGTTTCGGAAATACGCTGCGCCAGGCCCTTATATTGTTCGCCGGCCGGCGAGTCCGCGATGAAGCCCAGCATCCAGCGATGGACATTGTGCAGATCGGCGTAACCGCCCTGGGCGAAGGCGCGCAGCAAATTGAGCGTTGCCGCCGACTGGGCGGTGGCCTGCAGCAGGCGCTGCGGATCAGGAATTCTCGTCTCTGGCGTGAACTCGCTGCCGTTGACATTGTCGCCGCGCCAGGAGGGCAGCGTGACATCGCCCTGCTTCTCGAAATCGTCGGAACGCGGCTTGGCGAACTGGCCGGCGATGCGGCCCACTTTCACCACCGGCACGCCGGCGGCAAAGGTCAACACCACAGCCATCTGCAGCAGCACGCGGAAAGTGTCGCGGATATTGTCGGGATGGAATTCAGCGAAGCTTTCGGCGCAGTCACCGCCTTGCAACAGGAAAGCCTTGCCTTCCGCCACCTGGCCAAGATTGGTCATCAGGTTGCGTGCTTCGCCCGCGAACACCAGCGGCGGATGGGTCTTGAGCTGGGTCAGGACGCGATCCAGCGCCGCCTTGTCCGGATAATCCGGCATCTGACGGGCGGTCTTTTCCTGCCAACTCTGCGGGGTCCAGCTCTGGGCCACGCCACTCTCCTTCAAAATCGTGCAAACGGGCCGTGGATATAGGCGATGGGGGGGGATTTTACCAGTATCGCACCGGGCAAGGGTGAACAGCCCGGGCGGGATAAAAAACCATTATCCAGCAAAGGTTTAAACCTTCAGATCGGCCGGCGTTTTGCTGTAGCTCTTGCTCCGCATGGTCACCAGTTCCTCGGCGGCGGTGGGGTGCAGCGCGATGGTGCTGTCAAAATCCTTTTTGGTAGCACCCATTTTCAGCGCCACCGCGACGATCTGGATAACCTCGGCGGCATGGTCGCCGAACATGTGGCAGCCCAGAATCTTGTCGGTATTCGCATCCACAATCAGCTTCATCAGGGTACGCACCGGCCGACCGCCCAGCGTGTGCAGTAGCGGCTTGAAGGTGGATTTGTAGACATCAATGGAATGGCCAAGGTCGAGCGCCGTGGTTTCGCTCAGGCCGACCGCCGCCAGCTCGGGCGTGGTGAACACCGCGCTGGGGACATGGGCATGGTCGGGACGGATGGGATTGTCCCCGAAGGCCGTCTCGACGAAACACATGGCTTCATGGATCGCCACCGGGGTCAGCTGTATCCGGTCGGTGACATCGCCAATGGCATAGATGTGCGGAGCGCTGGTGCGCGAATAACCGTCCACCTTCACTTCGCCCTTCTTGCCAAGCTCGACGCCGGCCTTCTCGACATGTAGCGCCATGGTGTTTGGCATGCGGCCGATCGCCAGCATGATCTGGTCGCACTCGATGATGGCGCCCTTGTTGGTTTCGGCATGAAGGCAATCGCCGCGTTTTTCGATCTTGCTGAATTCGCAGCCTAGCAGCACCTCCAGCCCGCGTGCCTGCATCGATGCGCAAACTGCGTCGCGCATGTCGTCGTCAAAGCCGCGCAGGGGCTTGTCGCCGCGATAGACCAAGGACACGTGGCTACCCAGTCCTTGGAAGATATGGGCGAATTCCAGTGCGATATAGCCGCCGCCCGCGATCAGGATGCGCCTGGGCAGTTCCTTCAGATGGAAGGCTTCGTCGGAGGTGATGCAGAGTTCGCCACCGGGAATGATGTGGCTGGTGCCCATTTCGCGGTTCGGGCGGGTGCCGGTGGCGATCAAGATTTTTTTGGCTGTGACTTTCTTCTGCGAATTGACCAGCAGCAATGTGTGTTCGTCCTCGAACACGGCACGATCCTGCAGGATGGTCACACCGGCTTTTTCGACATTGGCCGTGTACAGGCCCTCCAGCCGGTCGATTTCCTTGTCCTTGTTGGCGATAAGTGTGGCCCAGTCGAATTTCGGCTCTCCCATGGTCCAGCCATAACCAGGCGCATCTAGGAAATTTTCGGAAAAATGGCTGGCATAGACCAGCAGCTTCTTGGGAATGCAGCCGCGAATGACGCAGGTGCCGCCCATGCGCCATTCTTCCGCTAGCGCGACTTTCGCGCCCGCCAGCGCCGCCATGCGGCTGGCGCGCACGCCACCTGAGCCACCACCGATAACAAAGAGGTCGTAATCGTATTTGGTCATGCCTGCGGCCTTGCACTTGCGCTATAACGCTGTAGCTGAGCCGGGGTTTGGCGACAATGCGGGGCGGCTGCACCCTGTCCAATTCGTTGCGGCCGGAACCAGTCAATTCCGTCTGGGGCGGCTACACTGCGACGCGATCTGTGTTTTTTGCCACCGACCGCGAACCGGTGGCGGGCAGCTTCGGCCTGCACTGGGGCGCCACGCTGCGCTGCGGCCGGACCGACATCAATATTCCCGCCATCGCCATGCCTGGGAAAAATCCCGCCGTAAAATGGGACGACTGCGACAGCCTGGGCTCCCTTGCGGTCTTTGCACGGCAGATCCGGGAGACCTCGCACACAATGAATTGCACCAGCGTGCTGCTGGTGATTCACGGCTACAACGCCACATTCGCCACCGGCCTGCTGCGCGCAGGCCAGATCGCGCTGGACACCCAATGGCGTTGCGCCACCCTGACGTTCAGCTGGAGCAGCGAAGGAAAATTTGACCACTATGCCGCCGATATCGAGCCCAGCGGTTATGCCGCGCCCGCACTGATCGGCCTGATGCGCGAGATCAACAAAGCAGGGCTGGCGGTGAATGTGGTCGCCCACAGCATGGGTGCGCGCATTGTGCTGGGCGCGACCGGGGCGTTGTGCCAGGAAGGCGGCCATGGCGTGGTGGACCAGATGGTTTTGTGCGCCGCCGATGTTAGCGCCGAGCGCAACAATGACGATTTCGGTCACCTGCTGAAACGCGCCGTGGGCTGCACCCAGCGCACAACGCTCTATTCCTCGGAAAACGACATGGCCCTGATCACCTCGGAAAGTTTCCACGGCGGCGTACCCCGTGCCGGGCGCGGGCCTTTGCCCAACCTGGGCTATGGCGCCGGTTTTGGCGCGGTGGACGTGGTGGATGCCAGCCATGCGCCGGGCGATTCAGCGGGGCACAGCTATTTCACCCGCTCATACGAAATGCTGCGCGACATGATGTGGGCGCTGGCCGGAACACCGGCCGCACAGCGCGCGGCACCGGACGGTCCGGCAGGACGGACACTGAACTGTGTGGACTGGGACGGATCGACGTGCAGCGCGGGCGGCGGACGGTATGTTCTTGCCGTGGCGCCAGACCGCGAGCCGGACCGCAGATTGCGGCTGGCCCGCCGTCTCTGGTCGCTTATTTTTCCCGTTCAATAACCGCGATATCGCCGGGGCCGGCGATCAGCAATGTCGTGGCGATGCCGATGAACAGGCCATGCTCGACAACGCCGGGCACCACCGAGATCGCGGCGGCCAGCTTGGGCGCATTCTGTATGGCGCCGAAGGCGATGTCATAGATCACATTGCCGCCGTCGGTTTTGAAGATGGCTCCATCGCGCTGGCGCAAAATCATCGGCACATGGTCATAGCCGGTCGCCGCCAGTACGCGGCCCAGGCGCGCGGCGGTGGATTTATGGCCGAACTCCACCACCTCGACCGGCAGAGGGAATTTCCCCATGCGCGGCACCAGCTTGGTTTCATCGGCAATCACAATCATACGGCGCGATGCCGCCGCGACGATCTTTTCGCGCAGCAACATGCCGCCGCCGCCCTTGATCAGGTCGAGATTGCGGTCAGCTTCGTCGGCGCCGTCGATGGTGAGATCCAGCGGCGCCAGGTCGTCCAGCGGCGCCAGGGTCAGACCCAGCTTGCGCGCCAGGGTGGTAGTGCGCTCCGAGGTCGGGACGCAGAGCAGTTTTTCGCCGCCGCGCACCCGTAGCGCCAGCAGTTCGACAAAGATTTCCGCGGTGGAGCCGGAGCCGAGGCCCAGCTTCATGCCGTCCTGGACATAAACCAGCGCCTTGGCGGCGACGGCGCGTTTGAGAGCGTTCTGATCGGTCATGGTGACGACATTAGAGAGAGGATTTCAGACAAACCACCCCCCCCCTCAAGGGGAGGGTCGAATCTATTCCACCGTCACGGATTTCGCCAGATTGCGCGGCTGATCGACGTCCGTGCCCTTGGCGATGGCAGCGTAATAGGCCAGCAGCTGCACCGGGATCGCATACAGCAGCGGCGTGATGAAGGCGTTGGTGGTGGGCACGGTGATGCTGGCCCAGACCTTGCCCGCTTTTTCGATGCCTTCGCGGTCGGAAATCAGCAGCACCTTGCCGCCGCGTGCCATCACTTCCTGCATGTTGGAGATGGTCTTTTCGAAATGGCTGTCATGCGGCGCGATGACGACGATCGGCACCGCCTCGTCAATCAGCGCGATGGGACCGTGCTTCATTTCGCCGGCGGCATAGCCCTCGGCGTGGATATACGAGATTTCCTTGAGCTTCAGCGCACCTTCCAGGGCCAGCGGATAGCTGGGACCGCGCCCCATATAAAGAACGTCGCGGGCCTTGGCGATTTCCTCGGCCACCAGCTTGATCGCCGGCTCTTGCTTCAAGAATTCAGCAATGTGGCGCGGCGTTTCCAGCAGGCAGGCGCACAGCTCTTTCTCATCTTCGGCGCTGAGATTGCCGCGCGCCACGCCCGCCGCGATGGCGAAAGCGGCCAGGGCGGCCAGCTGGCAAGTGAAGGCTTTGGTCGAGGCGACGCCGATTTCCGGTCCGGCATAGGTGGGCAGCACGATATCGGCTTCGCGGGCGATGGAGCTTTCGGCGACATTGACCACCGCGATGGTGATCTGGCCCTTGGACTTGGCGTCGCGCAACGCCGCCAGCGTATCGGCGGTCTCGCCCGACTGGGAAACGAACAGCGCCACGCCATTTTCGGAATAGACCGGATCGCGGTAGCGCAGTTCCGACGCCACATCGATTTCCACCGCGATGCGGCCCAGCTTCTCGAACCAGTATTTGCCGACCATGCCAGCATAAAAGGCGGTGCCGCAGGCCGATATGGTGAGGCGCGACGCCTTGGCCAGAGCGGGCCGCAGGCCCACGCCCAGACGGCGCACCACCGGACCTGCCGGATCGAGATAATGCGCCAGCGTATGGCCCACCACTTCGGGCTGCTCGTGGATTTCCTTGGCCATGAAATGGCTTTGGCCGGCCTTGTCCACCAGCGCGGCGGAGGCGGTGGTGATCTTGATTTCGCGGTTGGCAGGACGCCCCTGCGCATCGAAGATGGAAACCTGCGGCCCGCGGATCACCACCACATCGCCTTCTTCCAGATAGGTGACGCGGTTGGTGAACGGCGCCAGCGCGAAAGCGTCGGAGCCGATATAGGCTTCCGTCTCGGCATGGCCGACCGCCAGCGGCGCGCCCTTGCGCGCACCCACCAAGAGGCCTTCATGATCCTTGAAGATCATGGCGATGGAATAGGCGCCGGTCAGCCGCGCCACCGCCTGCTTGGCGGCATCGTCGGGCGCAAGACCCTGACCCAGCAGATCGGTGACCAGATGAGCGGCGACTTCGCTGTCGGTTTCGGATTTAAAACTGTGGCCTCTGGCCATCAGCTCGCTCTTCAGTTCGCGGAAATTCTCGATGATGCCGTTATGCACGATGGCGACGCGCGCGGTGGCATGGGGATGGGCATTGCTTTCGGTCGGCGCGCCATGCGTCGCCCAGCGCGTGTGACCGATGCCGGTATGGCCGCGCAGCGGCTTTTGCTCCAGCACCGCGCTGAGCCTGAGCAGATTGCCGGGGGAGCGGCGGCGCGCAATCTCGCCGTCTTCCAGGGTGGCGATGCCCGCCGAGTCATAGCCGCGATATTCCAGCCGCTTCAGCGCTTCCAGAATGACCGGTGCAACATCCCGCGTGCCCGCGATTCCGACAATGCCACACATGCTTTTTTCTCTCCGCCCTCATCCTTCGAGGGGCCATTCAACTACCATTCCTTATCCTGAGCTTGTCGAAGGATAAGGACTAGGGTTTGCCTTTTTGTTTGTCGCGGAAGGCTTTCGCCCAGCCGGGCTTTTGCGTCAAGGACCCGCGCGAGATGGCCAGCGAATCCGCCGCGACATCCTGGGTGATCACCGATCCGGCGGCGGTGATGGCGCCATCGCCGACCTTGACCGGGGCGACCAGCGAGGTGTCGGACCCGATAAAGGCACCCGCGCCGATCTCGGTGATGGACTTTGTGAAACCGTCATAATTGCAGGTGATGGTGCCGGCGCCGATATTGGCGCCCGCCCCTACCCTGGCATCGCCCAGATAGGTGAGGTGGTTGGCCTTGGCGCCCTTGCCGATCACGGTATTCTTTACTTCGACGAAATTGCCGATATGGGCGCCTTCGCCGATCACCGCGCCGGGGCGCAGGCGCGCGTATGGTCCGATGATGGCGCCGGAGGCGACCGTGGCGCCTTCCAGATGCGAATGGCTGCGGATGCGCGCACCGGTCTTCACCGACACGCCGGGTCCGAACACCACAAAGGGTTCGACTTCGACATCATTCTCGATCTGCGTGTCGTGGGACAGGAACACCGTGTCGGGCGAGATCATCGTGATACCGTCCGTCAGCAAGGCGGCGCGGCGGCGCTGCTGGAACTTGGCTTCGGCATCCGCCAGTTCAGCGCGGCTGTTGACGCCAGTGACCGAGACTTCGTCGGCCATGGCGAGGGCGCATTTGACGCCATCGGTGCGCGCCAGAGTCGGCACATCGGTCAGGTAATATTCGCCCTGGGCGTTGTTGTTCTTGAGCAGCGAGGCCCAGTGGAAGAATTTCTGCGCATCGGCGGCGTAACAGCCGGCATTGCACAACGCCCCGCCCTTTTCGGATTCCGAAGCGTCCTTGAATTCGACAATGCGGTTGAGGAAGCCGTCCGGCGTCAGCAGCACGCGGCCATACGCGCCCGGATCGGCCGCTTCAAAGGCCAGCAGGGCCAGCCCGGTGCGGATCTGGGCCGCAAGGCATTTGGCGATCACCTCGGCGGTGACCAGCGGCATGTCGCCATTGACGATCAGCAGGGTGCCGGAAAAATCGGCCAGCGCATCCCTGGCGCTTGCGGCGGCATGGCCGGTGCCCAGTTGCTGATGCTGGATGGAGCTGTCGCAGCCCAGCGCTTTGGCATACTCGCGCACCGCGTCGCCTGCGGGCGAGGTCACCACCACGATGCGCGTCACATCGGCGCCGCGCAGCGCAGCCACCACATGGCCCAGCAGCGGCAGGCCCGCCACCTTGTGCAGCACCTTGGGCAGCGCGGATTTCATCCGCGTTCCTTGTCCCGCAGCCAGTATGACAGCAGCCCTTGTCATGGTGTTCGAGTAGTCCCCAGCAGGAAAAAAATAAAATGACGATTTACAACTCTATATTGCCGCGATTCTGGCGTAAAATCCGTTAATTTCCCAAAGGCCAACATGCCCGCCCCTGCCCTGATTTTCGACCTGGACGGCACCCTGGCGGACACCGCCCCCGACCTTCTGGGCGCGACCAACGCCGTCCTGGCGGCCCGGGATCGGCCGGAACTGGATCTAACCAGCCTGCGGCACATGGTGGGGTTCGGGGCCAGGGCGCTGATCCTGCAGGCGATGGAGGCCAGCGGTGCAGCGGTCACCGAGGAAGACCTGCCGCCGCTGGTGGAGATTTTCCTGTCCCATTACCGCGACCATATCGCCGATGGCAGCGTGCTGTTCCCCGGTGTGACCCAGACATTGACGTCATTGAAGAATAACGGCGCGCGGCTGGGCATCCTCACCAACAAGCCGCAGGAGCTGACAGACCTGCTGATGCCGCATCTGGCGCTGAAGGGCCTGTTCTCGTGCGTCTATGGCGCGGGCCGCAAGAGCTACACCAAGCCGGACCCGCGCATCTTCCATGACGTTGTAGAAGACGTTTTGAAAGGAAGTGGGGGCGGCGGCCCGGCAGTGATGATCGGGGATTCCATCACCGACCTCAACACCGCGCGTGCCGCCGGCGTTCCCTGCATCCTGGTATCTTACGGCTTCACGCCGGTGCCGGCGAAGGATCTGGGCGGCGACGCGGTGATCGACGATTTCGCGCAGTTGCCGCAGGCGCTGGCGGACCTAAAGCTGCTTTAAATACCTGCGGCGGATTGGCTTTGGCCCTTCCTCACCATAGCAGGACCGAGCCTAAAATGTTAGCGGGTCGCCCCACCCACGCCAGGCCTGCCATGTCCCTTTTTGTTGCGCGTACACCGATTGCGAGGCTGGCCCGGCTCACCGCCATCACCTTCGCCGGCTTCTTCCTGCTGGGCTATAGCGGCATCTTCATCTGGGGCGGCAACAGCAATTCCGCCACGCCGATCTGGCCCGCCACCGCTTTCGGTTTTGTGATACTGATCAGGCTGTCGCGCGGACGCAGCGACGATATCGCCAAGCTGGCGGCTATGCTGGCGGCGGGCCTTGCCTCCAACAGGCTGGGCGGCGCGCCCGCGGTGCTGGCCGTCGGTTACAGCGTGATCAATATCATCAATGTGATCGCCGGCCTTCTGGTCGTGCGCCGCATCTGCATGCCGCGCATCAAGACCATCGCGGCGGCCGCGCAATTCACCCTGGCGGCGGGGGGCAGCCCGTCGCTGTGCGGCGCGCTGGCGTCGGCGGCGCTGATCGCCTGGTACGGCGTCGGCAATCCGCTGATCACAGGCGTGCAATGGTTCCTCGCCAATTTTCTTGGCGTGCTGATCCTGGTGCCGTTCGGCATGGCGGTGTCGTGGCGGCAGTTCGCCAAGCTGAAACTGCAGCACCGCTTCCTGGAAGCGGCAGTCTTGTTCTCGGTTGTTGCCGCCGTGGCGATCGCCGGCTTCCACTTCGGCGCGCCGGTCCTGTATCTCGTGCTGGTGGGCGTGCTGGCCTCCGCGGTCCGCTTCCGCCTATGGGCACGGGCGCAGCGCTGCTGGTGATTGTCGCCATCGGCTTTGCCGCTATGCATGCCAACCCAGCATCGCTCGATTTCTATTGGGTCGAGATGATGCAGCTGTATTTCGCGGCCTGCAGCATCGTGGGCGTGCGCACCGCCATGCTTCTGAACGAACGCGACCTGCATGTCGCCCTCCTCCTGCGCAAACACCAAAGCGCGGTGCGCGGCTCGCACTTCAAATCACAACTCCTGGCCCATGTCAGCCATGAAGTGCGCAGTCCCCTGTCGGCGATCATCGGATTTTCCTCCATGCTGGAATCCGGTTCGCTGACGGCGGATCACGCCCCGGAATTCGCCGCCATCATAGCCCACAATGGCGAACTGCTGCTGCGGCTGCACGACGACCTGCTGGACCTGAGCCGCGCCAAGGCAGGCGCCTTGGACATCCAGTCGGAGCGCGTTGCGGTGGGCGACACGCTGAAAAACTGCGTCAGCGCCATCCGACTGGACGCGAGACTTCGCGGAAAAAATGTTCTGGTCCAAACGGTGGCCGACAGCCTGGCGCTGACCTGCGATCCGGTGCGCCATCGGGGTGGGGCGCAACGTGCCGGGCGCGGGACTGGGCCTGTCCATCGCCAAGATGCTGGTCGAGGCGCAGGGCGGACGGATCGATTTCGCGAGGGTCCCCGGTCGCCAGACCCGCTTCTGGATCTACCTGCCGCTGGCAGCTTGACGGGTCCAAGGCCCCATCTTATAGCCCTGCCCCTCCGTCTTGGGACGGGCGCGTAGCTCAGCGGGAGAGCACTCCCTTCACACGGGAGGGGTCACAGGTTCAATCCCTGTCGCGCCCACCATTGTTTTCAATGACTTAGATGTTTTTCAGCCACCTAAAATCCCCCCAAAAACCATAACCGGATCGTAAACGGATTTACGGCGGATCCTGTTTGCTATATACACTAGATGTAGTGTTTTTTGGATGGGAATATGGACCTTAAACCCGACCTAAAATCCGCCCGGAAAGCTAAGGCGGACCTAGACAGCCGGACCCTCAAAGATGGGGCGATCTATCTGTTTAAGAGGACCGACTACAAGAAGCCGACCTGGTTCTGTCGGATAAAGATCCCCAACGGTCCCGGCTACATATCCTGTAGTACCAAGACGACCGACGAACACGCTGCCTTTGCCTTCGCTAACGAGCTCTACACACAAACGCTTGTAAGAGCGGCTAACGGTAAAGAGATCAACGCCAAGAAAATCTCTTTAGCTCTCACTGAGTTTACCGAAGCCTTAGCCGAAATAGACAAGACAGCTAACAAGCAATCCACACGAATACAGTTCCTAACTCACGTGAAAGAATTCTTCGGAGCTAAGAGGCTAGACGACGTTACGACAGGCTTACTGATAGATCTCAATGCTTGGATCCGGAAAAGCTCTCGTACCGGAACACTCTCGCCCAATACGATTAAGCGATACACCACTGATCTAAAACAATTCTTCAACTGGTGTTTGGAGAAAGATTACGTAGACGCTCTACCTCGCTTTCCTAAGGTCAAGGGCGAGAACAATCGTCGTCCGAGTTTCAATGACAAGGACTACAACAAGCTCGTCCGACACTTACGTGAGTTTGTTAAGAGCGATTACCCTTGGGTCGTTCGGGACAGAAGTATTCTCATCAACTACGTCTTGATCCTAGCCAACACAGGGATACGCGTAGGCGAAGCTAGAGGTTTAAAGTGGAGAGACTTGAAAGAGATTCCACAGGCTGAAGGCAGTGAAGAAGCAGCGGATATAGCTCTGTTCGTTACGGGTAAGACAGGACCAAGAGAAGTCGTCGCTCGTACTCCCGAAGTGAAAGTCTACTTCAAGAGACTGTTGGATCTACGGACTGAAGAGCTCGGACAAAAACCTAGCAATGACGACTATGTATTTTGTAACCGCAATGGGTTGGCTGTTGGATCTTTCAAGAAGTCATTCGCGGCTTTGATAAAGTCAGCGGGTGTTGAGAAAGACAGCCAAGGCGATAGGCGTACGATCTACTCGCTACGACACACCTACGCGACCTTCCGGTTACAAGAAGGCGTCCACCAGTACATCTTGGCTAAGAATATGGGGACCAGTACGGCGATGTTAGAGCGCCACTACGGTCACACTAGCAACGTCGC
>CAMAPL010000019.1 GCA_945860165.1 Rhizobium sp. Q54 | reverse complement strand
ATGACAAGAAAGTATCAGGAAAGATACCAAGAACGGCATAAGACAGACCGCGCGGGATACGGCGGTCTGTCCCATTATCCCGGCAGGCGATAGGCGACCAGGTCGGCGCCATAGCCGTTGCTGACCGCCAGCACGATGTACTGCTTGCCGTTCAGCATATAGGTGATGGGCGAACCGGTCTGGACCTTCTCCATATAGACCGCGCCCTTCTCCTCGCCCGTCTTCTTGTCATAGGCCCGCAGACGCGCCGCCTTGCGGCCCTGCTCGTCGGTGAATACGCCGGAATCGCCGCAGATCACCAGGGTCTTGGTCGCCAGGGTGCCCAGGATGCCCGACTGGCCGGTGCGAGGAATCTTCACGCCTTTCAGGAGGCGATGATTCTTGATGAAGTCCGGCGTTTCGCCATGCGCAACCTGCCAGGCCATGGTGCCCTGGTTGAGGTCGAGCGCAGTGATGCGGCCGAAAGGCGGCTTGTTGAGCGGCAGACCCTCGATCGACATCACGCGCGGCACGATAGGCGCGTCGATGGCGTCACTGGGACCGGCGAAGCTGCGCGACGTGCCGCCCTTGAGGCTGGCGGACGAGCCGAAGATGCCGCCATTGGCATCTGCTGTGTTGGGCGCGGTGACAAGGCCGACCTGCGCCATCATGGTGGGGTCGGTGGTGTTGCGCTGGATGCCGACGGCTTCCATCCGGGTCTTGGAATAGATGAAGACCATGCGGTTTTCAGGATCGTAGGAACCGCCGGGCCAGTTGGCGCCGCCTTGGGTTCCGGGCAGCATCATCAGGCCGAAGATGCCCTGGCCGGGCGTCACAAAGGGCGGCGGCGTGAAGGCCGGGCCCATCTTGTAATGCTTGGAGATCGCCACCGCCCGCGCCTTCAGCTCGGGCGTCCAGTCGATCAGGTCCTTTTCCAGCATGCCGTTCTCGTCATAGCGCGGCGGCCTGGACGGGATCGGCTGGGTGGGCGAATACCATTCGCCCGGCACATCGCCCTTCGGAACGGGTTTTTCCGGAATCGGCCAGACCGGCTTGCCGGTTTCGCGGTTCAGAACATAGAGGTAGCCCTGCTTGCTGGGCTGGGCCAGCGCCTTGACGGGGCGGCCATTGATGTTCAGGTCGCACAGGATCGTGGCGCAGGGAATATCATAGTCCCACAAGCCGTGATGGGTGAGCTGGTAGTGCCACTTGCGCACACCGGTTTCCAGGTCCAGCGCCACAACGCTTTCGCTGAACAGCGCCGTGCCGTGACGCTCGGTGCCGTTCAGGTCTGTCGGCGGCAGTTCGACGCCAGCATAGACCAGGCCCAGTTCTTCGTCCGCCGACATCGGCGCCCAGACACCGACATTGCCGGCCTTCTCGGCCTGGCCTGGCGTGATCCAGGTGTCGTAACCGAACTCGCCCTTGCGCGGGATGGTGTGGAAGATCCATTTGCGCTGGCCTGTCTTCACATCGAAGCCGCGCAGATAGCCCTTCACCGCCGCCGATGGCGCGCAGCCGACCACGATCACATTCCTGGCGATCAGCGGCGGGGCATGAATGCCGATCACGCCGCGATTGGGATCGATCTCCTGGTCGTTGTTCAGGCGCAGGTCGACAATGCCGCCGGTGCCGAAGGCCGAATCGGGCAGACCGGTCTTGGCGTCCAGCGAAATCATCGTGTAGCCGCGGGTGACGAAGATCACCCGCTCGTTGGTGCCATCGGTCCAGTAGGAACAGCCGAAGCCCGGGCCGCCGCGCGTGCCGATGCGCGCGCCTTCGTCATGGCGGTAAGCCCAGAGCAGTTCGCCGGTGGCGCCGTCCAGGCACACCATGTCACGGCGCATGCCGGCAGTGGTGTAGATGCGGCCCTTCACGATCAGGGGCGTGGAATTGAAATAGGCGTCGGGCGTCGGGCCCAGCGCGTCGGTGCTGAACTTCCAGGCCAGCTCCAACTTGTTGAAGTTGGCGGCGTCGATCTGGTCGAGCGGAGCATAGCGCTGGCTGGCGAGGTTGCCGCCGAACTGCGACCAGTCGGTGTCGGGAATCTTGGACGCGGCTGCGGGCGCAGCTGAGGCATTTTGTGTCCAGGCTTCCTTGCCCAAAAGCGCCAGCACCGACGATGCGGCCATCATGTTTCTGCGATTGATAACGGACATAACCTCTCCTGCGAACGCGTGCGCGGGCCGTTGGCCGGCCTGTCGGCGCCATTTAACCGGCTAAAAGGCGGCGAAAGGAAGGAGATTCTTGTGTCATGAGGCCGCATCGACCCGACATACTTTGACATAATCTCAATTGCTGCGCCGCGAAAACAGGCCACGGACCAGACGCCTCAACAGCAGCTCGGCAACAGAGCCCGGCACCGCCGCGATTAAGGCGAATTTGAGAAACAGCCCGAGCAGCTTGAACACCACGAACAAGATGCCCGCCAGTACCAGTGCCACGATTATTTAGAATTTTCCCATGTTTGCCCCCCCTTGCCGCAGGCCTCCACTTGCCCTTTTCAAAGCATCACAATCGCAGCTTCAATCTGTCAGCCAGAACATGCAGCCGGGTCGGCGGCGTGGGCACTTCCTTCAGCGACCGGAGCGCGTGTTTTTGGGGCTCCGGCACCGGACCGTAGTATTTCGCCAGTCCCGGCCACAGTGCGGCCACAAATACGATCACGGCGAAGATGGTCAGCTTCATGTCCTCTTGAACGCACCGGGCACCATCGGGTTGCCGCAGCGCGGCATTTGCCTTTGGGCAAAAGGGGGGCGAAAAAGACGTCTTCACGCATAAGGACAAGGTTCATGGTGCTCAGGCTGGTGCAGTTCACAACCAAGGAGGGCAGCCGCGCCGTCGCCGCCCTGGATACGGATGCCAGGGGCCGCATCATCAACGGCGTCGCCACCACCTATGATCTGGCGCGCGGCGCCATCGCCGACGGCGTTTCACTGGAAGCCAGGCTGGCTGATCTGGGGTTGGGCGACCATGTCGATATCCGCGCCGCCTTGGCCGAGGGGCGCGTGCTGCCGCCGCTGGATCATCCCACCGACAGCGCGCATCTGATCGTCACCGGAACCGGCCTGACGCATCTGGGTTCGGCGGAAGGGCGCGACGCCATGCACAAGAAATTTTCGGGAGAAGATACGCTCACCGACTCCATGAAGATGTTCAAGCTGGGCGTGGAAAAGGGAAAACCCAAGGCGGGCGAAGAGGGCGCGCAGCCGGAATGGTTTTACAAAGGTGACGGCGCATCCGTCGTGGCGCCGGAAGCAGCTTTCGCATCGCCTGCCTTCGCGCAGGACGGCGGCGAGGAACCGGAGATCGCGGGACTTTATATCATCGGCGATGACGGCCAGCCCTATCGGCTGGGTTATGCGCTGGGCAATGAATTCTCGGACCATGTCACCGAGAAGTTCAACTATCTGTGGCTGGCCCATTCCAAGCTGCGCCAATGCGCCTTCGGGCCAGAGCTGCGCACCGGTCCCTTGCCCGATGCCGTGACCGGCACGTCAAAGGTGCGCCGGGGCAACGAGATCATCTTCGACAAGCCGTTCCTGTCGGGCGAAAACAATATGAGCCACACCATCGCCAACCTTGAAGCGCATCACTTCAAGTATGAGGGCTTTCGCCGCCCCGGCGACGTGCATGTGCATTTCTTCGGCACGGCGACGCTATCGTTCAGCGCGGGCGTGAAGACGCAAACCGGCGACGTGTTCGAGATCGAGGCCGACGCCTTCCTGTTCCCGCTGCGCAATGCGCTGGACAACGCCCCGGTACGGTGCGCAAAGGTGACGGCGCTCTAGGGTCAGGCTTTGGGCTTGGCCCGCGAAGGCTTCTTGGCCCGGGGCACGGGCGGGGGTTTGGGCTTGGCCGCCTCCTCCTCCTCCTGGGCCAGCCGCAGCGCCTTGAGCCTTGCGGTCTTGGCATCGGTGGCGATGCGCTCTTTTTCCATCTGGTCGCGGACCATCAGGGTGCGCCGGTCGGCGGCATCCTGCCGGGAGTCGGCATTGGTGGTCTTTTTCTTGATGTTGTCAGCCATGGCGCACCATAGCCGTGCAAAGCCAGCACTGCCAGCTATTCCTGTTCCGCTGCACCCACTACGGGCAGAGGCATTGCTGCACGGCAAGCCTCCTGTTTTGGGTCCGGGACCCGGTTGAGGGCGGTGGCTGGCGGGCCTAGGCTTCTCCTTGGGGAAACACACACCGGGGCAAAGCCACGTATTTCAAATCTTCGACCGCTGTTCTGATCGGCTTTCTTACCTTTTCGCCGTCCATCGCCTGGGCGCAAACACCAACCGATGAAGGCGATCCGGCCAAAATTTCCTGCAGGCCGCCGCAGAAGCTTCCACGCTCGAACTTCTCTGGCCCGAAGGTCTGCAAGACCAATGCGGAATGGGCGCAGTATTATAAGGACGGCATGGATGTCACCCCGGACGGCAAGCATGATGTGCGGGTCAGGGCACCCAGGCCCTAAGTCCGCCGCTTGCAAACAGCGCCGCAGAACGCCACCTTTGCGGAAACAGACGGGGAGAAAAATATGAAAACCGGTGCATTTTGGATCGCGGCTTTTGTCTTGGCGGGCGGCGCCTTTGTTGTTGCAGGCTCCGCCCTGGCCCAGTCGGGCGGCGTGATGGCGGTGGCGCAAGGCGCCAACACCCAGAGCTATGACATTCCGGCCGCCGGCAAGCCCCAGACCGTCATCATCACCACTCGCGATTTCAAGCCCGGCGAAACCGTCGGCGCGCACATCCATAACGGCGTGGAGATGACCCAGGTGGTCAGCGGCAATTTCGAGATCTTCATCAAGGGCAAGCCGCCCAAGGTGATCAAGGCGGGCGAAAGCTTCATGGTGCCGCGCGAAGCCGTGCATGACGGACGCCCCGCCGCCGGCAGCGGCCCGGTGCATGTGGCGGTGACGCTGGTGCTGGACAAAGGCACCGTGCCGCGCACGCCTTCCACGGACGTGCTGATTCCGAAATAGGTGGCCGATAATTTCATGCAGAATAAACGGTGCTAGCCAGGGGTCCCGTCGGCTGAACTAAGCGACACGGCCAGGTCGGCCACACACTGGGAAAATGCACCAAACCCGGGAAGCAAGCCAAGTCGGGCGCAGGCATACTCCTGCTTGCGGCGACGTTCCTTAGGAGTGCTGCTCGCAAAAGAGGCACGGCTAAGCGCAGCGGGAAAACGCAACTTTCCTGCGGTCACGACCACAGACTCGATTTCGCCGCCGGGCAGTTGAGTGTCTTCAATATGGTTGCGCTGATCGAGTACGCAGGTGGCGAATTCCCCGGTCCCTTCCCGCAGGCTGCCTTTTTCACATTCCGCAATCGCCGACTGGATTGAAGAACCGCGCGACTGGGTGCCAAGTGCCCGCGCCAAGCTTTCCGAGCAGGCAATGAACTGGATAGTACCGCGTTGCACCAGCATAATATCGGCGCAGATGCTCTCGATGAGTGCATTGGCAGGCTGGTTAAGCTGGAACACTTCCTGTGCACCTGCATCGGCCCCAGTGAAGATCACCATAGCCAGCATTATTCCTGAGCTCAATCGCGACTGTTTGCGATATAGTGACCTGACCGGGTCTTTTTGTACCAAGCGGTTTGATAGAAACTGACTTGGAAATGACTTTAGTTATGCCGAAGAAGCGTTTTAGCGCGGAGCAGATTGTGATTTTGCTGCGCCAGATTGAGGTTTTGATATCGCAGGGCAAGGGTGTCCCGATGGCGTGCCGAGAAGCTGGGATATCGCAGCAGAGCTACTACCGCTGGCGCAAGGAATATGGCGATTTAGAGCTGGATCAGGCTCGGCGTATGAAGGACCTGGAGAAAGAGAATGCCCGGCTGAAACGGCTGGTTGCAGATCTCTCACTGGATAAGCAAGTCCTCAAGGATATCGCCTCGGGAAACTTGTAAGCCCCGAACGTCGCCGGCAGGCAGTTACGGGGGCTTGTGAGAAGTACAGTCTCTCGGAACGTCGTGCTTGCCGGCTTACTAATCAGCCACGTGTTACGCAGCGTTATGCAGTGATTGCTCGTGCGGACGAAGATGCTCTGACCCAGGCCATTATTGGTTTGGCGTCAGAGTATGGCCGCTATGGCTATCGTCGGATCACGTGGCTTCTCAAGGAAGCAGGATGGACTGTTGGCACGGACCGCGTGCAACGGATCTGGCGCCGTGAGGGGCTTAAAGTTCCCAGTAAGCAGAGGGCTAGGAGCCGTTTATGGCTCAATGATGGGTCTTGCATCCGGCTAAGACCGCAAAACTCTTTCGGAAGGGGAAGTCCAAGGGGAGAGAAGTGCATTCCTGCGCCTTTCGCATGTGCGATGTGGCGCCTCAAACGTCTTTGAGAATGCGGATTTTGGCGCGATTTGCGCTTGCCCGGGGGGAGGTTTTCATGCGCCACTTCCGGCCAATAACGCCCAAAGGGCCAACAGGGGAAACGCATGCGCAAGATCATAATTTTTCTGGGAATTTCAGGCCTGTTGGCAGGCGGCGCGGCGCTGGCGCAAAGCGGCGCCAATGGCGCACCCAAGCTGCCGCCGCAGAACGGCAAAATGCTGGCCAACGATCCCCTGCCCTACTGGGCCTTCGCGGTGGCGACGCATCCCTGGCCGCCGCTCGACCCCAACCAGAAACTCACCCTGAAGGGCTCGAAGAAGACCTTCACCAACGCCAGCGTCAATGACCGCTGGAACGTGCCGGACTGGTTCCCCGATACCCACCCCAAGATGCCGACCATTGTCGAACATGGCAGGAAGCCCGAAGTCTCAGCCTGCGGCTATTGTCACCTGCCCAACGGCCAGGGCAAGCCGGAGAACCACTCTGTAGCCGGGCTACCCGCCAATTATATCGTGCAGCAGGTCAAAGACATGCGCGAAGGCACGCGCAAATCTTCGACCAACCTGATGGGCTCGATCAATTCCATGCTGAAGGTCGCCCTGCATTCCAACGATGCCGAAGTGAAGATCGCCGCCGATTATTTCTCCAAACTGAAATACAAGAAATGGATCCGGGTGGTGGAAACCGACATGGTCGGCAAGACCGACATCGACCGGCGCAACATGATCATCATTGTGCCAGGCCCGAAGGAAAAACTCGGCAAGCGCATCATCGAAACCCCGGAAGATGAGCACCATATCGAGGCGCGCGGTTCGATGATGGGCTTCATCGCCTATGTCCCCAAAGGCTCGGTCGCCCGCGGCAAGGCGCTGGTGGAAAGCGGCGCCGGCGGTTTCCCCTGCGCCGCCTGTCACGGCCCGGAGTTCAAGGGTAATGGCGATGTGCCGCCGCTGGCGGGCCGTTCGCCCAGCCAGATGACGCGCCAGCTCTATGACTTCAAGACCGGCGCGCGCAACGGACCTGGCGCAGCGATGATGAAACCGCAGGTCGAAAAGATGACGGCCGACCAGCGCATCGACATCGTCGCCTATCTCTCCTCGCTCAATCCGTAAGAGACTGAAGATGATGAACCGCACGCGCCGTGGATTCCTGATGGCCTCGGCGGCGGCCGGCTATGCCGGGCTGCTGCCGATGGGACTGAACGCGGCCGAAGCGGCGGTCACCATCACCACGCCGATGGAGCCGCCGGAATGGGCGCTGCTGGAGCGCGAAGTGCTGCGCGCCAACACCGTGGCCTGCGTCAAGTATTTCCAGCGTTACTTCAACCCAGCCAACGGCTATCTGGAGATTACCGAACGCTGGGGCGGCAATGACGGCCCCGACGATGCGATCGAATATCTCAACGACTGGCCGCACATCTATGCCCTGGGCGGCGATGGCGTGCTGAAGGACATGTATGAGAAAGCCTATGAAGGCCATGTCCGCCAGTTCACCGCCGCCAGGACCACCGACGTGCCCTTCGCCAAGGCGGGCATGTATTACAAGGAATGGCCGGTCAACATGGACTGGCAGCATAACGGCGAAGGCCTGACGGTCTTCGCCCAGATGCCGCTGGGCAATCCCTATGACCGGCTCTATCGCGCCCGCGTCAAGCGCTTCGCCGGCTTCTACATGGACGAAGATCCCGGCGCGCCGAACTACGATCCCAAGCTGAAGCTGATCCGCAGCATGATGAACGGGAGCAAAGGCCCGATGCTGCGCAAGGCCACGGGGCTGGACTGGGCCGGCGATCCCATCAACCTGGCCCACCGCTTCCCCACCCTGGCGCATGGCGAATCCGACTATCAGGGCTTCCTGGACCACTTCAAGGATTACAACGATGTGGTGGGCGACAACCCGCTCAACCTGGTCGCCACCTCACTGGCCGCCACCGCCTATATGCTGACGCATGAGGTGAAATATAAAGACTGGATCGTCGAATATACCGATGCCTGGGTCGAACGCGCCCGCGCCAACAACGACGTCCTGCCCAGCAATGTCGGGCGCGACGGGGTGATCGGCAGCGATGCCGGCGGCAAATGGTATGGCGGCGTCTATGGCTGGAGCTTTTCGCCCATCGTGCCCCAGACCGGCAAGCGCGCTGACCGCAACCGCCTGCCGCGTTCCTTTGTCGGATTCATGAACGCCTACCTGATGACCAAGGGCGACGACAAATACCTGGATGTCTGGCGCCGCCAGGCCGATCGTGTCGACGCCCAAGCCAAGGTGGTGGGTGGCCAGAAATCCTCGCCCACCATGCATGGCGACCAGGGCTGGTACAGCTTTCGTCCCGGCAATTACAATTTCAACTTCCTGGAAATCTATTATCTCTCCATGCGGCCGTCCGACCGAGCGCGCGCCGAGGAGACCGGCTGGTATTCCTATCTCGAAGGCAAAAACCCCGGCTATCCCGCCAAGGCGCTGCGCGATGCGCTGACCGCCATCCGCAAGCGCATGCAGGACGTCGATGCCGATACCACCTCGGCCGACATGCGCCTGGCCGACTCGGCGCTGGAGTTCAATACAGGCACGGCCGTGGCGGCGGCGCTGACCCAGCTGATGGAAGCCGGGCTTTATATCGGCCATCCCGGCTGGGCCCCCACCACGCCGGGTCAGGGCGGCGCGCTGCAATTCTCCCGCCTGCGATATTTCGATCCGGAAAGACGCCGTGCGGGAATTCCCGAGGATGTCGCCGCCTTGGTCGATGGCTGGACCGCCGACAGCGTCACCGTTAGTTTGGTCAACCTGAACCAGAGCGCCAGCAAAAGCGTCATCGTCCAGGGCGGTGCCTATGCCGAGCACCAGATCGCGTCAGTTTCGGATGGCAAGACCACCACAAAGGTGGATGGCACCTGCTTCCCGCTGCGGCTGGCGCCGGGCGCCGGCGCGCGCCTGACCATTCGCATGAAGCGGTACGCCAACGATCCCACCCTGTCTTTCCCCTGGGAAGCGATAGTGGCGGACCTGGGCGAAATTCCCGCCTCGGCACCGCAGCAGCACTAAGCGGTTGCCAACACTCCCAAACAGGCGTTTTCTTGGCCGATAAAACCAAGATGCCTGAGGGAATGTCATGAACAAGATCGCCGGATTTCTGGCCGCCGCAATGCTGCTTTCGACCGCCGCCTCGGCCCAAACCTTCATCAAGCAGCAGCCCGAGCCGCCCGGCCCGGTGCCGGTCCCCGATGCACCGCAGCTGCCCTATCATTTCGGCAAGCGCCCCGTCGCGCCCAATGGCGAGCAGTTCGGCAATGTCGCAGCGCTGGCGCTGCGCGCCAACGGCAACCTGATCGTCTTCAACCGCAACCCCGCCATCATGATGGTGGAATACGATCCCACTGGCACGAAAGTTCTGCGCGTTTTCAATCCCAACATCGCCATAAACCCGCACGGCATCCGCATCGACCGCCATGGCAATATCTGGATCATCGACAGCTTCATGAATGTGATCTGGAAGCTGAACCCCAATGGCGATGTGATCCGCACCTTTGGCGTGCGCGGCGAGAATGCCGCCTGGGACGATGCCCAGTGGAACGGCATGTTCAACCAGCCGCTGGACGTCGCCTGGGACAAGGACGACAATTTCTATGTCGTGCAGAGCCATGGCGGCACCTCGCCGCCCGCCGACTGCACCTTCTGCGCCATCTATGACCTGCCCCAAGTGCGCGCCGCCAAGCCGCGCGGCGCCTTCGTGCATCCGCCCGCTATTCCCGGCAGCGATCCCCGGGTGATGAAATTCGACAAGGACGGGAAATTCCTGGCCAGCGCCAACATGGCGCATGCCGACGGCCTGCTGCCGGTGATCCATTCGGTGATCGTGTCACCGGTCGGCGAAGTCTGGGTCACCGACCGCGCATCGTCCAAGATCGTGGTGTTCGACAAGGATCTCAAGACGCGCAACCGCGAAATCCAGCTGCAGAATCTCACCTGCGGTTTCTATGAAGACGCCCAGGGGCAGCTATGGATGTCCACCGGCCGCCACGGCCAGGTCTTGAAGATGGGCTGGGACGGTAAGGTGCAGGGCTGGTTCGGCAAGGCCGGCACGGTGCGCGATTCCAACGATGTCGGCGAAGGCCATTACATGGCGGTGTCGAAGGACCAGAAAACCATCTGGATCGCGGACTCCGTGCTGGCTAAGGTGCACAAGATCGAGCGGAACTAACCAACCTGTCATTCCCGGCCGAGGCGTGCAGCGCCGAGGGGAAGGGCATCCAGGTGGTCAAGATCGTGCCGGACGGAAAGATGGTTTCCCTTCCCTCACCCCATGCTGCTCATGGGCCTCGCCGGGAATGACAAATAAAAAAAGGCGGCGCTGCGAAGCGTCGCTTTTTTATTCGGGTCCGCTCGATGTCAGCTTGTAGGCCATCGTCAGCCGCTCTTCGTAACAGGATCGTGTCGGGACATTGGCCCGGTGCAGGATGGCGCCCCGCGCCACCACCAGCCGGCCGGGTTTGGGCGACACCGCAAGCACCGCATCCTCATCGTCATTGTAGAAGATGGTCTCGCCACCCCAGTCCGCCTGCCAGATCAGGTTGGCGCAATAGAGCACGGTGACATTCTGGCTGGTTTCGGGGGAGTCGCGATGCGAGGCATAGCTGTCGCCATAAACGCTGGAGTTCACATAAGCGCGCAGGTGGCCCAGAACCTCGCCCGGAAACATCTTCTCGGCAATGGCTTTCGTCCGCTGGAAAAAGGGATCGGCCGCCACGATCGAAGGCTCGATGTCGGCCGCCGCCGCCAGCGCCGGCACATCGGGACGACTTTTTTCCTTGCGTATGTAATGCAGACATTTCACCGCGATGCCCAGCTGTGTGACCATCGCAGAATCGACCAGGTTGTCGCAAAGAAAAAAATTGCGGCCCGGAATCTGAACCGGGCGCACCTTGCCGTCTGTCGCCGTCATGAAAGCCACGCAACCTTTTACGCTATTATAAAAAGGGTAACCCTGCGCGAAGGCGTCAGGCGCTGGGGTTGCGGGGATTCTTGCCCTTGTAGCCGCCACCGGGCTTTCCGAACTTCTTGCCACCGAATTTCTTGTCGCCGAATTTATTGCCGGTGAACTTCTTCTCGCCGCCTTCGGACTTCTTGAATTCGGGCTTGGCGTCGAACTTTTTCTTGCCGTGGAAATCGGCCCGGGGCTCGCCCAGCGCCTTGGCTTCGGCGATGGGCGCGTCTGGCGCCTTGTCGGCCGCATCGCGCTCGCCATAGGGACGGCCATGGGATTCGCCGCTCTGGTCGCGGGCCGGAAGAATCCGCACCCCGCCCTTCTTGCGCGCCGTCACCAGCTCGCTGAACTTTTCCACCACGCCGGGGGCGACCTGGAACAGGGTCTCGGTCTCGAACACCCTTATGGCGCCGATTTCCTTCTTGGTGACTTCGCCCTGACGACATATTTCCGGCAGCAGCCATTTGGGGTCGGCCTTGCGTTCGCGGCCCACATTCAGCCGGAACCAGACGCCATCTTCCATCCCGCCCGGCTTGGAACCGCGCTCTTCGCGCAGCGCCTTGTCGAAGGTGCGCGGTTTATGATCCTTGTGCTCACGCGGAATCTGTTCACGCGGCGTATGCTGGCGCAGCGAAGGTTCCCGCGGTTCACGATGCTTGTGTTCCCGGTGTGGCTTTTCCCCACGGGGCTGGAACGGCACCTCTTCCTCAATGTCTTCCGGCGACGGCAGACCGGCGCGGTACATCTTCACAAAGGCCGCCGCCACCTGGCGCGGATCGCTGCTGGCCAGCAATTCGTCGGCCAGAACCAGTTCGTCTTCGCTGGCGCCTTCGGTCAACAGCGGATTGGCGAGCAGCCGCTCGTGATCAACTTTGCGGATATCATCGGCCGATGGCGCATTGCCCCAGGTCGCTGTGACCTTGGCGCGGCCCAGCATTTCCTCGGCCTTGCGGCGGCGTGACGGCGGCACCAGCAAAACGCTCACGCCCTTCTTGCCGGCGCGACCGGTGCGGCCACTGCGATGCTGCATGACCTGGGCGTCATTGGGCAGGTCGGCATGGATCACCAGACTGAGGCTGGGCAGGTCGATGCCGCGCGCCGCCACGTCGGTGGCAACACACACTTTGGCGCGGCCGTCGCGCAGCGCCTGCAGCGCATGGTTGCGCTCGCTCTGCGACAGTTCGCCCGACAGCGCAACACAGGAAAAACCGCGCTCGGTCAGTTGGGCCTCCATGTGGCGCACCGCATTGCGGGTGTTGCAGAAGACCAGCGCGCCCGGCGGGTCCATGAAGCGCAGCAGGTTGACTACGGCGCGTTCGATCTTGTTGCCGGCGATGCGCATGGCGCGATATTCGATGTCGGCATGGGCGGCGGTCTCACCGCGCGCCGCGATGCGCAGCGCATCCTTCTGGTAATGCGTCGCCAGGGTTACAATCGCCTTGGGCAGGGTGGCACTGAACAGCAGCGTGCGGCGCGTCTCGGGCGTAGTCTCCAAAATAAACTGAAGGTCTTCACGAAAGCCCATGTCGAGCATTTCGTCCGCCTCGTCCAGCACCACCGCCTTCAGCGACGACACTTTCAGGGCGCGGCGTTCCAGGTGATCGCGCAAACGGCCCGGCGTGCCAACGACAATATGGGCGCCATCGGAAAGTTCGCGGCGTTCGCGGCCCGGGTCCATACCGCCAACGCACGACACGATGCGCGCACCCGCATAATGATAAAGCCAGGAAAGTTCGCGCTGCACCTGTAATGCCAGTTCGCGGGTCGGCGCGATGATCAGCGCCAGCGGATCGCCCGCCCGGCCCAATGTCTCGGCGCCTTCCATCAATGTGTCGGCCATCGCCATGCCGAAGGCGATGGTCTTGCCCGATCCGGTCTGGGCCGACACCAGCAGGTCGCGCTCCTGTACTCCCTCTTCCACCACCGCCTCCTGAACGGGCGTCGGAATGGTGTATTCGCGCTCGGCAAGGGCGCGGGAAAGGGCGGGATGGGTGGCGGGGAAGCTCAAAGGGAACTTTCGGATGGGGGTTTTCGGCCCCTCCTTTATCCCCATCGGCGCAAAAAGATAGCTGAAACCCCGTTTCAGGGCTTCATAGCGCCTATGCCGGCCATCATTTTCCGGTCCTGGTTGTCCTGCATTAATAGAGTGAGGCCAGAAATCGTGCCCAGGCCCAGCCCGCCGGGCATGCCACTGTCGGGATCCGCCGCGATTCTGGAATAGCTCTCGCCCGAGACTTTTTCCCATTTCCCGGCCGGCTTCTTGATCTCAACACTGGCGACGGTGGCCTTCAGCACCAGCCGCACGATGGCCGGATGCGGCTTGGTCGGCTTAGTCAGGCTGGGAAAGCCATCGATCATGGCCCAGCCATTGGCCAGCGCCCAGGCGGTGATTTCGTCCTTGGTCATGGGCGCTTCCTCATGGTGAGCCGGCCGAATAATGAGGCCATCCTCGCCCTTCGACAAGCTCAGGGTGAGGATGGCGTGAGCACATCGGCAAACAAAAAAACCGCCGGCCAAAGGCTGGCGGGGTCCGCACTTTGAATAGCCCCTGGATTTGCAGAAGTCTTCTTCCCTAATTTTGAGGCCATGATGGACAAAGCCAAATTCGGCGACGAATTCAAACGGTATGCGGTGGTTCAAATCACCGAGCGGGACTATCCGATTGCGGAAGTTTCGAAGTGTCTGGGCATAAGCCAGCACTCGCTCTACGCGTGGAAGAGGAATTTCGTGAAGTCTTCCGGTACTGGCGACGACGATCAGGCCGCCGAGATTCTAGGATTGAAGTGCGAACTGGTCAGGATGACCGAGGAGCGCGACACCCTAAAAAAGCCACCGCGTATTTCGCCAAGGATGCAAAGTGAGATATCTGGCCTTCGTATTTTATTTCTATTCGCGCCGGGTTGGCGGTTGGTCCATGCAGGGCCATTAAACAACGGACGTTTTCCTGCAAGCGCTGCTGATGGCGGTGTGGCGCAGAAAGCCGGACAACAAGGTACTGATACACTCGGACCAAGGCTCCCAGTTCACCAGCATGGACTGGGCCTCATTCCTAATGCACCAAAATCTGGAACACTCGATGAGCCGTCGCGGAAATTGTCACGACAACGCCGTGGCGGAAAGCTTCTTCAACCTGCTCAAGCGGGAACGGATACGGCGCTGGCCCTACAAAATCCGCGCCGAGGCGCGGCAGGATGTGTTCGACTACATCGAGATGTTCTACAACCCGAAGCGCATGCATGTGAGAAATGGGGTGCTGTCGCCCGTCGAATTCGAACGGCAGCAGGAAATGAGAACCGAGGCCGTCTAGAAAACTCGAGGCTATTCAATCAGCCCCGCTTCGAGTACCGATACGTTTCCAACGAGTGAACCGTGGCCTCCTCGGCTTCAGCTCCCCCAAAGAAGCCCGCCTTCGTGAGCCAGAGCCTCTCTATTCCGGCGCATTCAGTATCTTCACCGAGAAATACAAACATTCCCAAAATCAAAGTGGCCCTGCCGTTCTTTGAACCAACCGGCATAAGCACCAGTTCCACTGGAACAGGTCCACGACCTTCGGGCCGTGTTTCAGCCGAGAGAAGTAGGAGTGCCGCCTCGGCATGCAACTGACCCAGCAAGTTTCGTATCAATTTCTGATCAGTCGCATTCCAATAGTCCAGAATGTCGCTCCTCATCAGATGCTCTGGGAACAACTTTTGAACAGCGCTACCAGCAGCACAAAACGTTCCGCCCCCATTAGAAGCAGGACGTAAAATGAACACGTTCAGCGCAATGCACCGGACGACGGCATCATAAAGCTTGGTCTGCCCAGTGCCTGGCCCTCCATGCAAGCCAGCCCAGTATCCGACTATCAAATTACTAAAGCTATGCTGCATAGCGGCACTACACTTTATCTAGCCTGGCGGCACGAAACTGACGGTGCCCACACTTTTAAACAGAACGTTCCGAGGCAGAGGGGTTCGCCCTTATGTCTGCAAAGCTCCTCGTGGATTTCTACGCGCATAGCATTGATACGGTCCGTGGATATTAGACTAGAAAATTGGCCCGCAGGCGTCGGTAAGCGATCAGGCGCAGATCTCGCGTGATCAATGGCTAATGAATTAGGTTTTTTGCTTTCCGCTCTACGTCTATCGGCCCATGCCGCGGCACTAGCCAGTGCCAGCACCAACACGAACGCATTTATTGCCTTACCCAAAGTCCTCGCCTTTAAGGAGTGAAATGCACCAGGTCTGTGAATCAATCTCGTGCAACTTAAGCTACATCGACTTAGGTTGTAACCATAGTACCCGAATGTGAAATTACTATCGATCTGGCACAAAATAGAACTGAACTGAGAAATTAAAACTGTGTTTGAGGTCGCCCGCCAGTGGCCTGCCGGATATTTTGTACCAGCATGAGTGAGACGACTGCATAGCTGGCGTTCTACCCAGATGGGGTGGCACGGGCATGTAAATCTGTGGCGCTAGCGGTTGACATCCCAGCGATGAATGGTGCCTGACGGTGTTGTAGTGGTGACGCCATCCCTGGGCCGGCCTGGTCATCTTCGGTTTTCACTTTAATCCGGGAGAGTGCGTCTTCGGGCCTGCGCGGGGAAATCGTTGTTCCGGCTAGCGCTTGGCGCGGCGAATGCCTCAGGAAAGGCGTGCGCGTGATCGCGGCGGGCGCCTTGATGCCGATAGTATCCTTCATCGTTTCGCTGATCCTGCCAGGCATGCCCTGAAGGCGGAACTCGCCCACCTTGTATTTGTGGGGCTATCCTTATATATATTCAGGACGTGGATCTTATGTCCCTGTCAGACGAAGCACTTCTGTCACTCTGACCCGCTAAAGCGCGCCGGACGAACTGAACACTTCCCGACCCCGATGTGAATGTTCCGCAGCCATCCGTGCGTTCTGTACGAGTGGGGTCGACGAATTAAGGAAATCTCCATGACCATCGGTACAGTGAAGTTCTACAATGCGGCCAAGGGCTTTGGATTTATCTCCCCGGACGACGGCGGCAAGGACGTGTTCGTCCATGCCACGGCCATGGAACAGGCGGGCATGACGTCGCTCAGCGAAGGCCAGAAGGTCTCGTTCGATATCCAGCCGGATGCACGCGGCGCCAAGGCCGGCAATCTGAAGGCAGTTTAAAGTCACTGTTGCGGGCGGCCGTCCCAAAGGCGGCCGCCTGTGGTACGCGATACGATCTGAGGAGACTGTTCATGACCCAAGACAGGCGAACCCCGGCTTTCCGCACCCGCCAGGCGGATGCGTCAGTTCCTGGCGGCGAGCCGCTTCTTCTCGAACTGATCGCCGTACTCAAGCTGCATGCGCGCGGCCTGCGCCGCTGGTCGGTGATGCGGGCGTTGCGTGAAAACCGCAAGCGCCAGTCGCGCGACGTTCCCCAAAAATTCGAAGAAGACATTGAGCGCGTTTTCCGCCGCTATTGCGCCGAAAATGCCGACACCCGCGTCTGCGCCATAGAGAATGCACCCTTTTATCGCCCGCGTGACACCGCCGGCGAAGTCTGGGCGTTTCACCCCGAACGCGCAGAGGCGATGCTCGCCGGGCCGCGGCAGGACGACCAGCCTACCGGCCCGCAACTTCTTCCGTAATCACCTTGAACTACACCAGCGTGTTGGCGCCGAAGGCGGTAGAAATCGCTGCGTCGATAGCATCGCGGCCCCGCGCCATCAGGATGCGGCCGATGCGCGGCTTGTTGTGGCGCGCATCGGCCATATGCCAGCATCCGTCGAGATAGACTTCGAACCAGACGCTGAAATCCATCGGCGCCGTGTCAGGCGGCACACCGATATCGCCCAGGTAAACGGTGCAATAGCGCGCCGGGATGTTCATGCAACGGCACCGCCCATGCCGCCAATGGCGATGTCACCGCCCTTCTTATGCGCCTGGACCACAACAAGATCGTCTGAATCGATACCGCCGATGTCCGCTACAAACGCGCCGATAGCGTGGGATGACCTACCTCAATCGCACCGATCTTCGCCTCATGGCCGACCAGCCCCTCTAAAACGCATTGCGACTGCTTCTGCGCCAAAGGCCTTCCCCCAGAAAAGCCTTTGGCGTTTGAGGTGATTGCCGTGTGTGTGTGTTATCATTCTTACCGCCCTTGGCACCCTTGTGCCTTACCGGCCCGCAAACAAAGGATTCAAGCAATGCGCGCCTGGTTCGTGTCCCGACGTGTCGTGCCGGAAGCGTCGCTTCTCCTGGGCGCCATTTATGTCGCTTGCCGCTGATGGTGATGGACCGCATCCCCAGCGCCCTCGAATTGACCGAGCCAGAACTTGCCTCGCTTGTGCTGACCTGCCGCGGCTTCATCATGCGCACCATCCCGCGCGCGCATGAAGAACGCCTGGTCGAACTGGGATTGATCCAGTCCATTATGGGCGGGCTGATCGCGACACCCGCGGGCCGCATGGTCGCCCGCGCCTGACGTTTAGCGCCCGCGGCTTTTCGCGCATGCCAGTTGTAACACGAGGCGCACTCACCACATCATATGCAGCGGCATTTGATCGCCCTCAAACGAGACCGCCATGGACGTGCAGAAGAACAATCCCACACTGAGCGATTTCCGGGCCAGCCGGATCTATGCCCAGGGCTGGAATGCGGCCCGTGCCGCATCCTTGGGCAAAGCGGCGCTCAATCCCTACACGCCGGGGCCGGAGCATGCCCGTTGGGATCAGGGCTTCGCCGAAGCCACGGGAAAAGCCCAGTAAAGCGCCAAAAACAGCGATTTTTTTACAAATATCCGGTCACTTAATCAGGAAACATGGAACCAAATGCGTTCCTGTGTGTTTTTTGTGTACCCGCAACAGAGCAAAAATGCTCTTGGCATACCGGCTGAAATAGCCGGGCCATGTCGCCAGCGTCACAGTGAGAGCAGCAAATGGCCGTGATATTAATCATCGAAGACGATGCCTTCATTCGTCAGATCGCCGAGATGGCGCTGCAGGACTGGGGCTATCAGACACTGGCCGCCGACGGCGTCGAGGAAGCCCTCGCCTTTCTGAATTCCGACCAAATCATCGATGTGCTTTTTACCGACATCTACCTCAAGAAAGCGGCTCTGGGCGGCTGCGATCTTGCCACAACCGCCGTCTGCCTGCGCAAGCCTTATGCCGACGATCAGCTGCGCCAATCGCGTCTTCTACCAGATGTTCCGCACCAGCCGCAGCGAGACCGAAGGCTGCCATGTCTTCGAACCGGGAAACGGGCAATGGAATATTCCCGCGCTCCATACCCTGCTGTAAGACGTCATCCTCAACCGCGCCTCGGTCGAGAAATTCGAGGTCGCGCATGATTTTCCCGCCATCGGGCAGCGCATCATGCTGGTCAATGCCCGCAAGATCAGCCGCCACGGCAAGCATGACGGCTCCATCCTGCTGGCGGAACAGTTGGCGCGCGCCGTGGATTTCCTGCCCGTCAAGCAGCGCAATTTGTAGGCCCCGACGAACCCGCTATTATGCAAACGTGTCGAGCAGGGCGCCGATGCCGGGACCGGCCTGACTGACCCGGGCCAGCGCGGTCTTTTCCAGCTCGGCGGCCGAACGCTGAATCTTTTCCGCCAGCTCGGGCGCGCCAGCCTGTTTGGCCGCGCGCGGCAGATCGCCGGCCAGCGAAACCATATCCACAACGGACGTGATGGATTGACCCATGCGCTACGCCTAGCACGGTCCTGCCTGGGTCCGAACCGGAACTGCGTGTTAGGGCTAAAAGAAGCTTAACTGCACTTCTAGGGCGACCCTGCCATGGTAAGCTGGGGTTCCGCCGTATTATAAGGCCGTCCATGGATACCGAAGCCCGTGTCAGCGAAGTGCTCAAAAAGGCGTTGCAGGTCACTCAGGACCAGATCACGCCCAAGGCACTTCTGGTGGAGGATCTGGGTGTCTCCAGCCTCGACCGTTTCGAGCTGCTGATGGGCCTGGAAGAAGAATTCAGCATCGAGCTGCCGGAGCAGGACCAGGAGCAGATGAAATCGGTCGGCGACATCGTCAGCTATATCCAGAGCCATCTCAAGAACAAACCATAGCGCACGAAAAAGGGCCGTGTTGCCACGGCCCTTTTTCGTTGTTGCTCTTGCGGCGCTCTGACTACTTGAAAATGCGCGTCCGGTTGGCCTTGGCCCAGGCATGGGCCTCAGGCGAGGCCGCCCACTTGATGGCGTTGCGCACCAGCTGCTGATAGGCCGGCACGCGCCAGGCATTATTGTCGTGGCCCATCTGGGTATAGAAAACCGGGCTGTTCTCCGACGCCTTCACCCAGGTCGACAGGTTGGAATACTGGTGACCGGGGCCAAAGTTCACGCGCGGATCGGGCGGCGTGAAGCTGGTGGTCATGATCGGCGTCACTGATTCTGGGAACCAGGCGCAGCCATAGGCTTCGTCGGTCAGGTCAAAACCGTCACCTAGGCCGGCGACCACGGGATGGTTCTTGTCCACCGCTGTCTGGCGCTGCGCCGTGCGCGGATAGTAACCGTGATGCGGATCGAGAATGCCGCGCACCGTCACCGGCGAATACCAGTCGCAGGCGCCGCCCACCACTTCGGCATATTCCGGCCAGACATGCGTCCAGGCCGCCGAGGCGTGATGCAGGAACACCATGCCCTTGCCCTGCTTCAGCAAAGCCGCAAAGCCACGCTTCAGTTCCGGCGAGGGATCGGGATAGAAGCGGTTGCGCTCGCCCTTGGGGCCAAGCTGCAATACGCCGGGGCCGCCCAGGTCGTAGAATACGAAGACGTCGAAATTCTTCGAGCCTTCCGGTGTCATCAGGATATCAGCGGCGGGATGCTCGGCATGGGCGTAGGTAATGTCGTCGCCCAGGCAGTCGAGCATGCCCAGCAGATGTTCGCGCTCGAACTCATGGCCCTTGGAGATAAAGAGCACGCGGATCGGGCCACGGCCGCCCTGTGGCGGGCGCACGAGGTTCTGGCCATCTGCCCCCTTCATCGGCACGCCGCAGGTCATGGGGACCAGCGGATTAGGCGGCAGCGGCTTGACGCCGGCTGCCTGGGCGGCAACCTGTTGGGCGCGCAGCTGCGCCTGGATTTCCGGCGTGCCGGTCTGGATCGCGGGGGCGCAGAGCGAACCGCCCGGCACCTTCTTGCAGCCCACCCACTTGGAGACGTCCAGCTCCAGCGGTTCGCGCGAAATGGCGACGGCGGGCGGCAAGGTGGGGGCCTGCGCCCATGACCCGCTGGTTACGGCGATGGCCGAGGCGGCAACGCCGACCAGCGACAGAATGGGAAGAACGCGCTTTACGGAAAACATGATGAGGCCCCTGATTATTCGTTGGCCGGGATCATACAGATGCCCGCCGCCCCAGCAATTGGGCAGCGCAACATGACCGCAAGCAGGCGGATCAGGCCCGCCGGTTGCCGCCCTCCCGCCCCTATGGCTGAATGCGCCTCATTATAAAGAGGGACGCATGATCACCACCTTCAGCCGCCGCACGCTGCTCGCCGCCTCCGGCGCAGCATTGGCTTTCCCCGCACACGCCTTCATGCCGAACGAAGGCCCCGACACGCCGAAAATCTGCCTGGGCCCGGTGGTGGAAACGGAAATGAATCCGCGCGGCTTCCAGCGCTTCCGCCAGATCGGCATCACCCATGTGATACTGAACAATACCGGCTTTCCCTGGGAGGCCGATGCGCTCACGGCCCGCGTACAGCTCTTGAAGGCGCACGGCCTGACCACCGGCGACATCGTGCTTCCCTATGTCGGGGCGGCACGCGAAACCATGCGCGACATTATATTGGGCCGTCCGGGCCGTGACGCGGCCATCGAAATCGTCAAATCCGCCATACGCGCCGCGGGCAAAGCCGGCATCCCGGTGGTGGAATACAACTTCTATGCCCACCGGCTGGAGGAAGGCTATTTCCACGCTCCCGATCCCGCACGCGGCGGCGCGGTGGTGGAATCCTTCCATTATAACCAGGTGAAAGATTTGCCGCCCTTGCCGGAAACCGGCATCCAGACCGCCGACCGGCTCTGGGCCAACCTGGAATATTTCCTCAAGGCCGTGGTGCCGGTGGCGCAAAGCGTCAACGTGCGGATGTCGCTGCATCCCAACGACCCGCCGCCCGCGATCAGCCGCGGCTCGGCCCAGATCATGACCACCTTCGCCGACTGGAAAAAACTGGTTGGTCTGGTGGATTCGCCCAGCAACGGCATGACCTATGACTGCGGCGTCAGCCGCGAAATCGGCGAGGACCCGGCGGCGGTGGCACGCTGGCTGGGGGAGCGCGACCGCATCAGCCATGTCCATTTCCGCAACGTGATCGTGCGCAAGGAGCGCGAAGACTATACCGAGGTCTGGCCCGACAATGGCATGGTCGACATGCTGGCGGTGATGAAAGAACTGGTGCGCCAGAAATATCCCCGCATGGTCCATCCTGAACATGCGCGCGGATTGAACGTCAACGACAATGTGGTGGAAAAACTGCGCGATCCCGCCGGCGAGCGCGGCAGCAAACTCGCCGCCGACGAAGACCCCAACCTCAACAGCTACGCCGCCTGGGCCTATCACGCCGCTTACACGCGCGCGATGCTCCAGGCCGCGTTGCTGACGCGGTAAACACCCCTGTCATTCCCCTCAACTGTCATTCCCGGCCGAGCGAAGCGAGAGGAAGGGAACCCAGCTCCATCCACCTGCGCGAAATCAACCAGCTGGTTTCCCTTTCCTCACATCTCACTGCCGCGCGATGCTCGCCGGAAATGATAAACAGGGGTGGCCCCGCGCTTTGCCCTGGCCTCGGCCGGGAATGACAGTTGAGGCAAGCCCGCCCCCGTGATCGAATGGCCCAAAATAGGGGTGGGGAGAACACAGATGATCGATCAGTTCCGACGCAATCTTCTGGCGACCGGCGCCGCCGCGGCAGCGATGGCCGGGGCGCCGGCATCGGCGCAGCAAGGCGCCCCCGCACTGTCTTTCACCGAAAATGGACCGGTGCGGATTCGTTACGAGCAGCACGGCTCGGGTTATCCCCTGCTGCTTATTTCCGGCGGCGGCCTGAATTCGTCCATTGCCGGCCTGCGCACCGGGCCGTTTGATCCGATCGAGGAATTCAAGGGTGACTATCACTGCATCGCGGCGGACCTGCGCAACTCCAACCTGGGCCAATCCTCCGGCCCGCTGGATATCGCCCGGCCCTGGGATTCACATGCCGATGACCAGCTCGGCGTGATGGATCATCTGGGGATCGACAAGTTCATGGTGATGGGCTTCTGCATTGGCGGCCCCTTCATCTGGAACCTGCTGGAGCGGGCGCGCGATCGTGTCGTCGCCGCCGTTATCGCCCAGCCTAGCGGATTCCGCCCCGAACTACCCACGCTATATTACGACAACAACATGAAGGGCTGGGGCACGGACCTGGTCAAGCGCCGGCCAGACATCGCGATGACGACAGTCGAGAAATATCTCACCAGTATGTATCGCACCAACCCGGATTTTGTCTTCACCGTGACACGCGATTTTGTGCGCAACTGCCAGACACCGGTGCTGATCCTGCCCGATGATGTTCCGGCGCATCCCTATGCCGTCGCCATGGAGACCGCGATGCTGGCGCCGAAAGCCGAAGTGAGCATGTACCCCTGGAAGGAACCCAAAGAGCGCATACCCCTGGCCGTGCGCCAGATACGGTCTTTTCTCAAGGCGCACCGGCCCGCCGCCGTCTGAATGGCCAGCCTTCCACCCGCCCCCGGCAAGCAATGTGGCGACTGTTCGCTATGCTGCAAGACCATGGTGATCCCGGAGCTTAACAAGCCCAAGGACACATGGTGTTTGCATTATGCGCGGGGGCTCGGCTGCAACATCTATCAGGATCGCCCGCCCTCTTGCCGCGACTTCTCCTGCCATTGGCTGATTGATCCCACCCTGGGTCCGGAGTGGAAGCCGAACAAATGCAAGATGGTTATGCATGCCAAGGACGATGCATTGGCGGTGCATGTCGATCCCGGCGCTAACACGCCCTGGCGCAGGGAACCGTTCTATTCCCAACTGCTGGAAAAATCCGCCCGCAATATAGACCGGGGCGCCATGGTGCTGGTGATGGAACATGGCCGCACCACCATCATCCTGCCGGATCGCGGCGTGGACCTGGGCGTGATCGGTCCCGGCGACAGGATCGCCCTGGCCAAGGTGATGACGGTGACGGGTCCGATCTGGCAAGCCCGCCTGGTCCGCGCCTGAAAACCACCCTGCTGACGCGCTAGTACCCGCCCAGGGTCTTTTTTATGCTGAAGGCGATGGAGCCGCGCTGCGCGATATAGGAAAGCCCCGCTCTCATCCGGTAAAGGCCGCGCGGATAGGTGACATCTCGAGGCCCTAGCCAGGCGCCATCAGGTTGGTGATGCTCGGAATGTCCAGGCAGGTGTCGTAATATTGCCCCTGCGACAGGATCAGCATGGGATCAAGTTTCTGTCAGTTTTTGACGGCGCGCATCACATCGCGCCAGGATACCAGCTTGAAGTTTTGTGCCGCAGGCGCGTTGTCGCCGTCCTGGGCGATGAAAAGACCTTCGGGGAAGTCGCCCCCGAAGGTACCCGGGGCTACCGCGATGCCATCGGTCTCTTGCGTGGCACCGACAGCCCCGGCCGCGATACGGAAGCGCCCGGCGGGCGTCATGTCGGGTAGTGAAAACAAAGTATAGGCATTGTCGCCCTGGCTAGACGCGACCAGGTAGCCGCCCTTGCGGCCCACCGGTATCAGCGTCAGCCCTTCGACGTCCGCGACCAATTGACTGTTATCCACCTGCGCCACCAGTCTGCCTTGGCTAGACGCACCGGCGCCCGCATCAAACGCCCAGATGCCGCGATCTTCTTCGCCGACATAGAGCGTGCGGCTGCGCCCATCGACCACACAGCCTTCGGTCTGGGTAGCCAGTTTCAGGGTGCGCACGATTTCGCCCTGCGGCGTATCGTTATCCATCGCTATCACAACCTGCGCCACGGTACCGTCCTTTAATACCGAGAAGGCATGCAGAGCACGGCCATCGCGCATCAAACAGACGCCATAAGCTTCGCCCGCTCCGCCTGCTACCGCGCCCAGTGCCTCCAGCCTGGCGTTGCCGGTGTCTAAACGGTAAATCTGCAGGAGCGCCTTGGTGGGATCGTTGCGGTCGCTGGCAACCACGATCACGCCCGGCCTGCCCATATCGACCAGGTCTACATTGTTGACCCGCCCGGCTGGCAGGAAGCTCTTCACATTTCCGTCCAGCCCGTAGACATAAAGCCCTGCTTTTTTATCGGTGGCGACGATCAGGCTTTGGCCGGGACGGCGTGTGTTGCGCCAGATTGCAGGGTCGTCAGCGGCATCGGCATCAGCGCCCGCACCGACCGGTACGGTCTCGCCGCGCGCGATGACATCCGCCGTGATTGGCTGTGCATGCCCCTGCGGCGCTATAAGCAAGGCAGCGCCGCAGAGTATAGCCACAATTTTCAAGATTTTACCTACTAAAATGCAACCCGAATACCCGCGCTGTAGCGTGACCCGAACTGTTCCCATTCGATAGTGTAACGGTCGGTGCGCGGGGTAGAAATTCCGGTCGCGGCCAGGAGATTACCCGGTTCGGAATATCGACGGCCCGGCTTGCTTAGGACGTTGGAGGCATCCGCATATATTTCGAAGTTTTCGCTGACGGTATACCGAGCCGACAGGTCCAGTTCGTCATCTGCTGCCCAATAGGTATCACCCGCATCGGACAACGTGTCTGCGATTCCATCCATCCAGGTGGAGCGGCGCTGATATTGGGCCCGCAGCGACATACCGTATCTCTCGTAGTAACCTCCGAGATTGTAGACCATGTCGGAAGTGCCTGGCAGGCGTACTTTTCGCGCAGGGATTGTACCCACGGCAGGCTTGGTCACTGCGCTGTTGTTCAGGGTCAGGTTGGCATTGATCCCGAAGCCGCCCATCCAGTCGGGCAGGCCTAGATTGGGGGTCCATGGCTCGAGCTGCATCTGCGCCGCCAGCTCAAAACCATACAGGTGTCCTTCACCGCCGTTAGTTATGCCGCTAAAAGCATAGCCGGAACGGTCAATGCCGCCAGAATTCAGAGCGTCGGAGGCAAAAGTATTGCGCTGAGTGTAGAGCACATCCTTCACTTCCTTGTAGAATAATCCCGCCATCAAATATCCCTGCGGCTCGACATACCATTCAAGATAGGCGTCCACGCCATAGGCACGTTCTGGCTTCACCGCCGGATTGCCCCCCGAGATGGTCTGGTTGGTATCATTAACCACCACATTGGGGCGCATTTGGTCATAATCGGCCCTCGCCGCGCCACTGTTGAAGGACACTCGCAGCTTCTTGGTGTCGTCAATGTTATAATTCAGGTGCAGGCTGGGGAAGATCAGCGTGTCACTGGACTTAGCCGAGACCGGGCCGGTAATGGACCCAATGGTGGCCGCCGCCGTGCCGTTGTTCTCCAGTTTCTCGACGCGCACGCCGCCGATCATGGAACCCCAGTCCCATTTGATAGTGCCCATCAAGAAGCCTGCCATCACCTGTTCGCCGACCTTGTAATTGTTAGCCGGAATGGGCGTGAGCGGGAAATTGGTCTTGGCTAGCGCGCTGGCCGCGCGCATCTCCAAGGTGTCGAAATAACGAAAGGTGTAGCCTAGCGGTATCTTGCCCTGGAAAGGCTCGTCCAGAGAGAATGCGGTATAGCTCGTGGGGATTCCGACGGTCGTAAATTGACTGGCGGTCGTCAGATTGATATCTTTCTCATTAGCCGATTTGGTCCGCTGGTCGAACTGAAAACCGGCCTTAAAGATCGCGTCCCCATCTAAGAAGCGCCCATCCTTCGACAACACCAGTTTTGCGGTATGTGCGGTGTTAGTATCGACTAAATCCTGATGGCGCAGAGACGAGAGAGGCTTTGTGAAGCTATCGATCAAAGACACCGGACTGCCCGCCTGGAAACGAGTGGGGCCGGATAGTTGATTGGTCGTGAATAGCTGGCGTGCGCTAATTTGGGGATTTGTGAAGTCATATGTCACGGTCGGACGCTGGGTGCGGGTGGAGGGGCTGTCCCAGCGCGCCTCACCAACCACAGAGCGGTCATCCTTGGATTCGGTGAAATTGGCTAGCCAGTTTAAGTGCCAGCCGTCTCCGAAACCGTGATTGCCTTCCAGCGTGTTGGTGAAGACCGATTGCCGGAAGGCACGCAGTGTCGAACGCTGATTGATGTCGATACCGTAGAGGGTGCCATTCAGCGGCGTATTGCCGATGCAGACATCGGCATAGCCGGTCGTGGTGGGTGTGGGGTTGACCGCGGTGGAGCAAGCGGCGGTGGATGGCGTCAGATCGGCCTGGCGATCATCGGCATCGAATATGTAGTTGTCGCGCGCCTCGTCATCCAGGAATATGGTGTAGAGCGAACGAAGCGAGACGCTGTGATCGCTGTTCGGAGCCCAGTCCAGGCGCCCCGAAAGCGACTGGTTGCGGCGCATCAGCCGGTAAAGCTTGTTCTCGAATTCACGCGCCCAGAAGCGCGTTTCGGAGCCCGGACGTGTATCCTGGGTCACTTGCTCCCAGTCAATTTCGAAATTGTCCGTGATCATGTTGCGCTGGTAATAGCTGGCGGAGACCAATGCACCGATTACGCCGTCACCGGCCGGGAACACATTGGATACCACGGCGGACACGTCAATTTCCTTACGTCCACCCAGCGTAACCGTGCCAGTTCCCGCCTTACCGAAGAATCGGAAGCCGTCATAATCCAAGGCCGAGCGGGTGATGACGTTGACGTTGCCTGACACGGTTTCGCCGGGCATGTCGGGCGTAACCGCCTTCGACACCACGATCTGCGAGGCGATGGCGGAGGGGATGGTGTCGAAGCGCGAATCGCGTCCTTCCGGGCTCACGATATTGATGCCGTCGAACGACAAAGTAGTCCAGTAATTGGGGGCGCCACGCAGGCTGATATAGCGCGCCTGGCCCTGGTCGCGCTCAATGGCTAAGCCCGGCAGGCGGCTGGCGGCTTGGGCCATGTTCTGGTCTGGCATACGCCCCACAGAATCTGATGCGACCACTGCCACAAGAGAATCTGAGTTTCTCTGCACGAACAGCGCGGCGGCTTCCGATTCCGCGATCGGTCGGGTGCCGGTGACGACAACGGTCTCCACCTGAGTGGGCGACTGGGCTAGTGCTGGTGCGGCAGGCAGGACCGCTGCACCCAGGAGCATCAGGCCGCGCAGACGCTGCGCGCAGGAATAGGAAGTCATTAAATTTGCCCCGTTTGGTTATGAAGTTTGATACTTAGGGGAGGCGTATGACAGGGCGTCTTATTTTTTGTGACGTTTTCACGTTACGCCTGAGGCAAGAAGGCGCGTGTTCTGGTTTTGTGTTCGACTATAAAAGCGGAAGGGTTTCGCTAAAGACTACGAGAAGTAGCGCGGCAGATGGGTACCCCGAAGGGTCACGGCGCCTTTCATCTGGCGTATATTTTATTTGTAGAGCTCATACAAAACGGTCATTTTTGTTGCATCCGCATGATCGCTTTCAAATGACCGGATTGTTTTACTTATTGCTAAATTGACTACTATCGCCCCGCGTAGTCTAGCGGTTGATGGACATTTAATTCGAGGAGTGGGCATGAAATTCTGGCGCGTCATCCTGGCCGCGGTCGTAGCTGCGACGGTTACCCTTCCGGCACTGACCCTTCCCGCACTATCGGCGCCGCCCCTGCCCGCCGACCAGCGCGCTGCCCGCGCCGTCCAGGATTACCTGCGCCAGATGCAGGCCGAGGACAGCAAGGCGCGCGATGCGCGCGTCGCCGACCGCATCGATGCGCTAGCCAGTAATCCCGCCTCGCCCGTGCTGGGCAATCCGAAAGGCGATGTCAACATCATCGTCTTTTCTGATTACGCCTGCCCCTATTGCAAGCTGGCCGAGCCACGGCTGATGGCGCTGGCCGCCGCCGACAAGGGCATCAGGGTAGTGATGAAGGAGTATCCCATCCTCACCAGGCCCTCGATGATCGCGTCGCGCCTGGCCCTGGCCGCGCAGCTCCAAGGCAAGTACCGCACCTTCCACATGGCCCTGATGCGCCGCGAAGGCGCGCTGGATGAAGCCGGGATCTTCGAGACCGCGCGCGCCGCCGGCCTGGATGTCCCCCGCGCCCGCCGCGACATGGTTGCTCCCGATGTGAGCGACGAGATCATCGCCAATTTCAACCTAGCGCGCGGCATCCGCGCCTTCCAGACCCCCACCTATATCGTGGGCGGCCATATCCTGTTGGCCGACTCCGGCGACATCGATTTCGCCCGCGAAGTTGCCTACGCCCGCCGCCGGAAATAGCGCGGCGGAGAGCCGGTAACCCAATTTCGCTTTTCCGCACTTACCCCTAACAGCGCGCATATTAAGGTCCTGAAATGGCCCCCAGAACCGCAAATTTTGCCGCCGCCGCGGCGGCTTTCCTGGTTGCCACCTGGCGCTGGAGCTTCCTGGAGTTCGGCACCGCGGTCACCAAATATACCGGCAAGCAGAATGACGGAATCCTGTCCGACATCGGCGTTTTCGCCGCCCTGCCGCTGGGCGAGAAACTACTGCTAGCCCCCAACATCCGCCTGGAATTTGCTGACGCCAAATACATGCTGACCTATTTCGGCGTCACCGCGCTGCAGGCTTCGCGCGCGATCTTTCCGCGCTTCGATGCCCATGGTGGGCTGCAGGGTTGATCCAGTTTGATACAGGCGGAAAAGCCTGTGGTGTTTGTACCCTGTGTGTCGCAATGGCCGTGCCAGCGGATCAGGCGGTAAACGTCACCAGGGCCGCGCTGCCAGCGGGCACGTTCAGAAGCGCCTGACCGCCTCGAATTCGCACCGCCTCGCTCTGGCCGCCCCAGCGCCCGTCGCCGCTGACGCCCGCCCCGCCCAGGGTCACGCCACTGAGCGCCGACACCGATGGCGCCGCCAGCCGCATAGCCTGTGCCTCGCCCTGCGGCGCACCGGAAATCGCCACCGCCGCATCGCGATTGATGTCCTTGTTGATCACCGCGACGGAAATGATCCCGCCCTCTTCGCGCACGGCATAGGCGGTGATATTGACGCCGCTCTTGTTCAAATCCACCGCCACAAGGTCGCCCTGGCTGACCTGCGCGAAGGCTAGCAACCCGTAATATTCCGGCGCCGCACCGTAATTGCCCTTTTGGTCGTCGGTGAGGGGCGAATAATAACTCAGTCGCCCCAGGTGATTGATGCCGGTCTGCAGGTTTGCGCCCGCCGCGCCATGACCCGCCAGCACGAATAGGTAATCCAGCACCCACAGCGCGCTCGCAAAACTATCGCTGACGCCCTTCTTGCCTCCGCCATACAGGGTCGCAGTTTCGCTCATTCGCCAAGCGATGCCGGCCTTGACGGCGCTGGCCTGGAACCGGGCCAGGTTGTTTTGCTGGAAGCGGATTTCATCGCGCAGCAGCAGTGCGTGCGTGCTGGCCAGATTGTCCTTCCCCGCAATGTAATGATGCGCCGTCAGCATCGCGGCTTCGCCGCTTTCGTCACGTGCGAAAGCCTCCACCCAGTCCACGCCCGCATCGCTGATGTCCGGTCCGGCAAAGCGAGCGCCGGGCAGCGCTGCGCGGATCGCCGCCTTGAAGCGGCGATATTGCGTCAGCCATTCGCCATAGCCATAAGGCGCGGCGCGATGGCCCGCCAGCACGAACAGGTCGGGCTCGTTGCCAATCTGGAAGGCGACCAGCCGGTCTCCCATCAGCTCGGTCACGGCGCGCGCCGCAGCCACGGCATTTTCCACCGTGCCGGTGCCCAGGTTCAGGCCCCAGATCAGCTTCCAGCCGGTCGCATCCAGGAAGCCGCGCAGCTGGCGCAGGCTTTCATAATTCAGCACCGTCGCCTTATAGCTCCAGGCGGGCGCCGCGCCCACTTCGTAACGCGTATAATCGGAGACATTGCCGCCAATGCGGATTACGCCCCGGCCCAGGTTGCGCACCAGCTGCACATAGGCCCGGTTTCCGCTGGACAGGAATCCCGGCACCGCCACCGCCGATGCCTCGAAACCCAGTCCTATGAAATCGCCCGGCAGCCTGCGCAACAGGCGCTGCGGATGGATCTGGATGGACACCGCATCGGCGGCGTGCGCCATACCTGCAAACGGCATCGCCGCCGACGCCGCCAGCACCATCCTGCGTGAAATCATCATGGGGCTCTTCCGGTCCATTGCCGCACTAGAATGCGCGCATCAGAAAGCCGGAGCAACGGGCTGCCTCCCCTCTCATTCTCGCCGCGAAGCCGAGATACAACTGTCATCCCCGGCGAGGCGCGTTAGCGCCGAGGGAGTTCATAGATCTTGAACGACAGCGAAAGACGCGTATATAAAGGCTCAGGTTTACCTACCTGCGCGGTGTTTCCACCTGGATTCCCTGCCCTCGCCCCATGCTGCGCATGGCGCTCGCCGGGAATGATAAACAGAGGTGGCCCGCAAATTCGATCCCGCGCCCGGCTGGTCTTTGCGCCGTCCCGTGTGGCAGGCTTCGTCCACACGAGGAGACCATATGCGCCGCACGTCTGTCCTGTTTTCCTTCTTTTTGCTGGCCACCATTCCCTCCACCGCCCAGACCGGTCCGGACCCCAGCGCCAACATCAAGGCGCACATGGCGTACCTAACGGGTGACGAACTCAAGGGCCGCGAAGCCGGCTCCCCCGGCTATGAGGCAGCCGCCAACTATGTCGCCCGCCAGATGAAAGCGCTGGGGCTGAAGCCGATGGGAGCCAATGGCGGTTATTTCCAGCCGGTGCCGCTGGTCGCCGCCCGCGCCATGAGCGAAGGCAAGCTGTCGTTGAAGGATGTGTCCGGCAAGGAAACCCCTTTGGTCTTCGGCACCGATTATATCAGCAGTGGCGACGAGGTTTTCCCCAAGCTCCGCATAAACGCGCCGCTGGTCTTTGTCGGCTATGGGTTGGTGGCGCCCGAAAAGAGCCGCGACGATTACGCCGGGCTCGACGTGAAGGGCAAGATCGTGGTGGCGCTGGCGGGCGCCCCAAAATTCCTGCAGACCGAGGAGCGTGCTTATTACCGCGGCGGCCGCGCCAAGCTGAAAGCGGCGCTGGACCGCGGCGCCATCGGCTATCTCAGCGTCAATACCCTGACCGGCGAAAAACTCTATCCCTTCGCCAATCGCGTGCGGCATTACAAAAGCTGGGGCATGAGTTGGCGGCGGAAGGACGGCACGGCTTTCGCGCAAGTGCGCCTACCCATCATCGCCGGCATCAGCGTGGCGGGAGCGCAAAAGCTGTTCGGCGCCAAGACCAAGGACATTCTCGACAGGGCCGAAACCGCGCAGGGCGCCATCAAGGGCTTTGATCTTGGCCTATCGCTCACCGTCGCCACCGACAGCGAAACCAAAACCCTAGAAAGTCGCAACATCGTCGGCCTGCTGCCGGGCAGCGATCCCAAACTGAAGAACGAGTATATCGTGCTGTCGGCCCATCTCGATCACCTGGGCATCACCCCGCCGGTCAAGGGTGATAAAAGTGGCGACACCATCAACAATGGCGCCCTGGACAATGCAGCGGGCGTCGCCACCACTTTGGAAGTGGCGCGCCTGTTCGCCGGCAAGGCGCCGCGCCGCTCGATGATCTTCCTGGTCAACACCGCCGAGGAAAAGGGCATGATTGGGGCGGAATATTTCGCGCGCAATCCCCCGGTGCCGGCGTCGCAAATCGTGGGCGATGTCAATCTCGACATGCCGATCCTGACCTATGACTTCACCGATGTGGTGGCCTTCGGCGCCGACCGCTCCAGTATCGGCCCGGCGGTGAAACGCGCCGCGGCCAAGATGAACATCAAACTATCGCCCGATCCGATGCCCGATGAAGGCGTCTTCACCCGCTCCGACCATTACCGTTTTGTCGAACAGGGCATCCCGGCGGTATTTTTGATGACCGGCTTCGCCAATGGCGGCGAAAAGGCCTTCACGCATTTCATGAAGACCAATTATCACAAGCCCAGCGACGACCTGAAGCAGAAGATCAATTATTCCGTGGGCGCCAAGTTCGCCAAGCTGAATTACGAGATTACCAAAGAACTGGCCGATGCCGATGCCGCACCACAATGGAACAACGGCGATTTCTTCGGGATGCGGTTTGGGCGGAAGTAATTACCCTGCGCGCGCGGCGCGGAGACCAACTCACTCACTGTCATCCCCGACGAGGCGCGTTAACATCGAGCGAGTTCATAGGTCTTGAGCGACAGCGAAAGACGCTTATGAACGACCCAGGTTTATCTACCTGCGCGGCGTTGCCAACTGGTTTCCCTTCCCTCGCCCCATGCTGCGCATGGCGCACGCCGGGAATGACAAACAGGATGGCGACGGGCGACAGGCAGGACTGTTTTCTGCCTTGGGTCCGCCATTCTCGTATGGCAGTCTGCCGGTGACGAGAAACTCGATGCCCATCAGACCACTGATCGCCCTCCTGCTGCTGGCCTGCGTGCTTCCTGCGCGGGCGCAGGACGTTGCTATCCAGCCGGAATGGTCGGAGATCGAAACCGTCACGGTGCGGGCCCAGCCCGGCCCTGCCTTGTGGCAGCTGACGCGCGGCAATGCGGAAGTCTGGGTGCTGGGCCAGGTCTGGCCTGTACCCAAGGGTCTCACCTGGAACAGCGACGTGCTCGCCGATGTGATGGAAGGCGCCGACGCCGTGCTGTCGCCGCCCCGCCCCAGCATCAATTTCGTCGATGTCGCCTGGTTCCTGCTCTGGCATGGCGGCAAGCTTTCGCTGCCGCGCGGCCAGAACCTGGAAGCGCAGCTGTCCGACGACCTGCGCCGCCGCTTCCTCGCGGCGCGTGATGCTGTGAAGGGCGATACGGGCGACTATGCCACCGACATTCCCATCCGCGCCGCCGTGCGGCTGCAGCAGGATTTCATGAAAGCCTCCAACGCCGAGGGCGGCCAGCCGCGCGGGCGTATCGGCGACATCGCCCGCGCCAAGAAAGTGGAGCGACGCTCCGTCATCCGCTTCGACGCCATGGATGTGGTGCGCGATCTTTTAAAACTGTCCCCCGAACAGCAGCGCCAATGCCTGTCCCAGGCGGTGGACGATGTGCTGTGGGCCAGCGATCACATGGCGCCCGCCGCGCGCGCCTGGGCCGTGGGCGATGTGAAGGCGATGAAGGCCCATTACGCCGAATCCCGCCTGATGAACTGCGCCATCGGCACCGTCACCCGCGCCGCCGCCATCGAGGCACGCAATGTCTCCGAAACCGTATCCGCGATCGATGCCGCATTGAAAAAACCCGGCAAGACTATCGCGGTGGTCAATCTCGGCCCACTGCTGCGCAAGGGCGGCGTGCTGGAAAAACTTGCGGCGATGGGTGTCGCCATCCAGAGTCCGGCGGAGTGAGCCGCTAACCTAGAAACAGACCACGCGCGTCAGGCCCGCCATGGCGGTGGTGGCGCTGCCGGTGCTTTGCGGCACGCAGGACGGCGGGTTTGTGCTGTTCTTTTTTTCGAAGTCCGTAGCGGCAAGCACATAGTTGCGACCGTCCGGGCTGATGTCCTTGCCCGGCTCGACATGCTCGGCCCAGGCGCCGTCCGAAAGACAGACGGCTGGCCCCAGCAGGCGCGATCCGGGCAGGCGCTGCGGCTTGCGGCACGTCACTTCATCATCCATCGGCAAAGCTGTGGTGGGCCGGACCTATGTCACGATCAACGTTTGCGACGGCGGGCTTTCCATCACCGGCGCGGGCGCGGGCTCCATAGCAACCGGCGCCACATCAACAGGCGCGGCGGTGACAGACGCGGCCATGGCACGGCGCGCCCGCGACGCAGGGCAGCTGCGGCTGCAGGCGGAAGCGGCAGACCTTGAGAAGTCCTTCCGCATAGCTGTGCGGCGCATTGCCGGTTTCCAGAACCGCCTCGTCACAGGCGCGTTCGCGCTCGGCGATCAGGCTGTCCCCGACCCACTACACCAGCGAGTGGAACCAAAACTGCATCTCCACAGCCAGAATCGCGAGCCCGCGCTCTGCCGGCGGAAAAGCGGAACCATTGCGGCGATGACCAGCGCGAAAAGCGTGGATTGCCACAGATGGTCGATCATGGCGTCTTGTTCGCCATCTTATCGCTCATCTGGCGCACCAGCTTTTCGGCTTCCTGCACCTCTTCCAGCGTGACTTTTCCGGTTTCCACCAGATGGGTCATCACCGGCTGGGTGCGGCCGCCGAACAAGGCCAGCAGGTCGTCAACCAGCCGGCGCTGCGCCGCATTGCGTGACACCGCGGCCTCATAGATGTGGGCGTTGCCGATTTTCTTCAGGCGGGCGACCGCCTTCTTGCCTTCCAGCCGCACCACCGTGGTCTGGATGGTGGTGTAGGCGGGGCGGCCCTTCCTGGGGAATTCTTCCTGGATTTCGCGCACCGAGCGCGCACCCCCGGTCCACAGCGTTTCCATGATGGACAGTTCCAGCTTGGTCAGGCGCGGTGATACCATGGGCAGTCCTACTATGGGCATAGGATTTATACCGCAAGCGTCGGGGCCTGTCGAATTCCTTTGGCGCCCTGCACCGGATGGCGACCGGTATCACCTGCGCGCGCGTGGCATACTCCCTGTCATCCCCGGCGAGGCCGCGTTAGCGCTGAGGGAAGGGAAACCAGGCCTATCCACCGGGCAAATTTCACCGCCTGGTTTCCCTTCCCTCAGATCGCGCTACCGCGCGATGCTTCCCGGGAATGACAAACAGGGGCGGCCCCGCACCGCCCCTTGCCGCCGCACCCGGCCCCGGCCAGACTGAAAGAAAAGGGGCCGTCGTGGAAACGCTCAAGATCACAAAGATTACCGCGCGCGCCGTGGATGTACCGCTGAAAAAACCGCACCCGACGGCGGGCGGCAATGTCATCTCCTTTGCTTTGGGACAGGCCCGGCGGAAGCCGGATGACCACCCGGCGCGATTATGCCAAGTTTCCACGACTTCAACCGACGGGACAGGCCGGAAGTTTCAAAACGCAGGAGACCAAGATCCGTGAAGATCGAGTCCGTTGATTTCTTCTATCTCTCCATGCCGCAGGTGCTGGATATAGGCGACGGCAGCCAGGACGCGCTTCTGGTGCGCGTGCGCGCCGGGGGCCTGGTGGGATGGGGTGAGTGCGAGGCCGCGCCCCTGGTCTCTATCGCCAGCCTGGTCTGTCCGATGTCGCACAGCGCCTGCAAGCCGGTGCAGGCGTCGGTGCTGGGCCAGCAGCTGGACGGGCCAGAGGACATCGCGCGCATCAGCCGGCTGGTGCGCGATAACAGCCTGGACCTGCTGCAGGCCGACCATACGCTGGCCGGAATCGATATCGCCCTGTGGGACCTTGTCGGCAAAAAGAAAGGCGTCCCCGTCTTCGACCTGCTGGGCTACGCCCGCGCCTACCCCAAGACGCCCTATGCCTCTCTGCTGTTCGCCGATACACCCGAACAGACGCGCGTGGCCGCAAAGGCGCTGCGCGCAAAGGGCTTTGCCGCCATCAAGTTCGGCTGGGGCCCCTATGGCCGCGGCAGCGCCAAGGCGGACGCCGACCAGGTACATGCCGCGCGCGAAGGGCTGGGCGCTGATGGCCACCTCTTGGTCGATGCCGGCACGGTGTGGGTCGATGCCGTGGCGAAGGCGCGCCAGCGGCTGGCGGCCTTGCAAGCGTGCGGCGCGACCTGGCTGGAAGAGCCCTTCGTGTCGGGCGCAATCGACGCCTATGCCGAACTGTCGAAGGAAAGCGGCACGGTGAAGATGGCGGGCGGCGAAGGCTGTCACAATTTCCATATGGCCAAGCACATGATCGATCATGCGGGCCTGGGCTATGTCCAGATCGATACCGGGCGCATCGGCGGCATCACCGACGCCAAGCTAGTCGCGGACTATGCGGCGAAGCGCGATGTCACCTATGTAAACCACACCTTCACCACCCACCTGGCGCTGTCAGCGTCGCTGCAGCCCTTTGCCGGGCTGGAGGCGCACCGCATCTGCGAGTACCCCGTCGAGGCAAAGCCCCTGGCCGAAGAGCTGAGCCGCGACCGGCTGGAGCGCGACGCCGATGGCCTGGTGCATGTCCCCGAAAAGCCCGGCCTGGGCGTGGAGCCGGACATAGCGGCGATCCGCAAATACCTGGTCGAGACCGAGATCAAGGTGGGCGGCAAGGTTCTCTACCGGACGCCGGAGGTTTGAGCCTGAAATGAGGGCGCATCCGTTCCCGGGTGCGCCCTCATTTTATATATGGACCAAAGCTCTCTGCCTGTGCGTTACCTGCGAATGCCAGCTTTCACGGCCCTCGCCGACGACCCGCTGATCGCGGGCAACCGCACCAAGCGGCTGCGCGACCTGCTGATCGCCAAGCGCCAGGCCGGCATCGCCGTGCATGTCATCTATGACAGCTACGGCTCCGGCAGCACCCAAAGCATGTGAGCGCCGGGGCCATGGCTGCTTGAAGCGGCGACTGCCCCGGCATGCTACAAGCCGCCATGACCTTTCCGTTTGTGTTCTTCGCCAGCGCGCTTCTGGCCCTCTTCGCCTCCACCCTCTGCGTCCTTGTCATCCGCCGCATTCCGGCGGTGGCGGCGCTGGTCTACCTGTTCACCGCCGCCCTGACCGCCGCCGTCACCACCATCAACTGGCAGGGCGGCTTTTCGCCCGGACAGCTTGTGTTCGATTTCACCATCATCACCGGCCAGGCGATGCTGGGGGCGATTGTTGGCGCGCTGCCCGCTTCGCTGTGGCTCAAGTCCCGCGCCCGGCGCGGCTGAGCTTCGGCCCGGTCACTAACGGCCCGGCACCATCGCCAGATTTTGCAGCGTCTCGCCCCTGGTGAGCTGGGAGAATTTGCGCGGATGGACGAATTCATCGCGGAACCAGGGGAAGCGGCGCGAATCGAAAGCCTGGGTCAGCCATTCGCTGGCCTTGCGCACGCGCGCGACCTTCTTGGCGTCGGCATGATAGATGATCCAGATATCCACGGGAAAGGCCGGCACCAGATCCACCGGCACCGCGCCGCGGCACATTGCTTCGACATGGGTGGGCAACACGCCGATGCCAAGCCCGTTGGCGATGGACCAGAGATTGGTGCTGCTGGCATTGCAGCGCAGGGCCAGAAGCCCGGTGGGCGGAATGCCGGGAAAGAAATGCTTTTCCGAAATCAGCCATTTTCCCTTTTCGTCGCACTGCACGATGAAACGGTGCTGGGAAATATCCGCCACGCAGATCGGCGTGCCATGCTCTTCGAGATACGAACGGTGCGCGTAAAACATCAGATGCACGCGGCCCAGCTTGGCTCTTGCGAAGGGCGGCTCTTCTTAAGGTGCGGTATGGGCCTGCCTTTTTTCGCGCGCAAAATTGGTATGGCATTTTGGGGCCCCCGGCACCCTCGCCCCGGTCGGGCCGGACCGCCCCGCCCGAAGGCCCAAAGGCGCTAAAAACAGGTGAACCGCGTGTCATTGGCACACCCCGGAAAAAAGCTTTAGAACCTGCGCAGATCCCCTTGGAAGCCCGGAAAAACAGCCATGGCCCTGTCGCGTAACACCCTCATTATCATCGCCGCCGCCGTCCTTGTCGTGGCGGGCGGCATCGGGGCGTATTTCCTGCTGAAAGGCCCTGCTGCGGAAGGCCCGGCCACTGCCGCCGCCGACAGCCGCGGCATCCCGCCCGATCCGGTGATCGTGCTGGTCAGCATGGATGCCGTCACCCAGGCCTCGAATGTGGGCCAGAACATCATCACCCAGATCCAGGCCATCGCCGCCCAGGCCAAGGAAGAACTGACCGCCGAGGGGCAGGCGCTGCAACGCGATGAAGCCGCGATCGGCAATCTGCCGGCTGGCGAGCGGAGCGCGCGCCTTGAGGCGCTGGCGCCGCGCCGGATCGCGTTCCAGCAGAAGGCGCAGGCCAAGGATGCCCAGCTCAAGGCCGCGTTCGGCAATGCGCGCGCCGATTTGGGCAAGGTGATCGAGCCGATCCTGCGCCAGATCGTCACCGCGCGCGGCGCCAACCTGGTCATGGACCGGCGGGCGGCGTCGATGCTGCCCGACCCCCGCCTGGACATCTCCCAGGAGGTGGTCACGGCGCTGAACGCCAAGATCCAGACCTATGAGGTCAAGATGCCCCCGGCCCAGCCGGTTCCCGCCGCCCAATAGTGGCGGCTATCTAAACCCCCGCTGGTGGCGTAGTTTGCCGCCCGCAAAACGAAGACAGGATACGACCATGGCCGCGCGCAGGAACAATGCCCGGAAGAAAGAAAAACGCCGCCGTCACGCCGGCGCCCGCAAGGCACAGCGCGAAGCCGCGGCCATCACCACCAAGGACACGCCCCAGCGCGCCAAGCGGCCGTCGAAGTAAGACGGCAAGCAAGACATGAGTGAAGGGCGCGCGGGTGACCGTCGCGCCCTTTCGCTTTTCTGGAGGACCAGCGGCCTGTCGCCGCTGCGCGCGCCACCTCAATTGTCATTCCCGGACGAGCGAAGCGAGGGGAAGGGCATCCTGGCGGTGATACCGCACAGATTTCAAAACCTGGTCTGTTCGTACGCTGACGCTACGAACTCCCTCACCCCATACTTCGCATGGGGCTCGCCGGGAATGACAGTTCTGGCCTATCCCCGCTACGATTCGCCCTGGTCGTCCGCCCCATCCGGTTTGCGGAAAATCTCCCAGCTCACCATGAAGATGGCGGCAATCAGCGGGCCCAGGATGAAGCCGTTCAGGCCGAATATCCCGATCAGGCAGGTCAGCCAGGTTTTGGCAGGTGCCTTTGCGTTCATGTAGGGTTCAGCTTCGCAGGATCAACCTGAAGGCTATTCGGGAGGCGTCCATGAAAAAGATCGCGATCACTTTTAGTGCGGTTCTGGGTCTGGCGATGCTGGGCGGCTGCGTCAGCCCCTACGACCCCTATAACACCGGCGGATACGCCTATGGCCCCTATGACACCGGCCCGACGCGCTACGACACCTATTACGGCCCCGACTATTATGCGGGCAGCCCCTATTATCGCGATTATCGCGGCGGCGACTATCGCGCCTACAATCCGGGTCGTGGCCATGACGGCCGCGGCGACTATCGCCAGGACGACCGCGACGGCAACAATTATCGCCGCGATGGCGCCAGACCTGATGGCTTGAGGCCGGATGGCGGCCGCCGCGACGGCCAAGCCTATCAGCAACAGCGCCCGCAGCAACAGGCCCAGCCGCAATACGTCTCGCCGCGCGCCCAGCTTTTTGGTGGTGGCAACGCCGCGCCGCTGGCACCGGCACCCGCTCCCGCGCCCGTCTATTCGCCACCCAGCAACCCGCCACAGTCCAGCGGCTGGAACGGATTTCAGGGCCGCAATCCGAACGATCCGAACAACACCGACTAGCAGCGGCGCGCCAGCCTGCGGCTCAGGGCGATTTCGGGCTGCTTCTGCCCATTCGCTCGGTACAAAATATCCGGCAGGCCATTCGCCTTAGCTTCTTCAACTGTCTGCCATTGCATGTTGGCCGGGGTATCCGACCCGCCGCGCTTCAGGGCGATCACATGGTCGATGATTTATCCGGGGCATGGCCCTGAAGGTAGAAGCGGACGGGCGAAGGGCTTGGCGTGTAGTGTTGGCTTGAACACCGGCTTTGCCGGCTTATGGCGCACGGCTAAGAAAAGTGTCGGGCCCGAGCTCGGCCCGCCAGACCGCATAGGCCAGAAGCACGCCATTGCCGAAGAAGATCGCGGCGGCAAATGCAGGCTGGGTCATGGGCTGCAACCCGGTCGCCCAAGGGAATACGAGCTGGCGGACCGCCTCGCCAAACAGGCCGGGCAGGGCCATCACGACGGCGACCGTCACCGACTGGGCCGTGTCGGCCTTGCGCCAGGCCATAGTGCCACGCAGCACCATGCAGACTGCGATGGCGACACCAATGGCGGACAGCACGCTGACCAGCGGCCCACTTTCAAACAGCGCTGTGCCGCCCAGCCAGAAGGTCAGTGCGCCGTTCAGCCAGACGCTGAAGCCGATGGCGGCATAGATGAGGATATCGCGGTTACTGAGCATCCCTGTGTAATACGCGCATGCTTGGGAACCGGATCACGGCATGTAATTCTGCCGATGCCTGCGGGGTCCGTAGAGCCTGTGGCGGTCGGTGGGGCAAAGCCCAGCATATTCGGACTTGCTAGAATTTATGTTCTCTATATGTTCCCATCCCTTTCGTATGGGGTCAAGGGTGTCTGGAGGCGAATATAACGGCGGGAATACAACGGGCTTCGCGTCACCAGCAGGCGATAGCCTCGAAGGCAGCATAGACCTTTCGGCGGTTCTCGATCTGCGTAGCCCCAGCCGCTACCCGGTCAGGGTTCGCGGAGACGCCCTGAACCAGCGCGGTATCAGGCATGGCGACATCCTGATCGCGGACGCTGCTGCACCGCCTATGCCCGGACGCGTTGTCGTGGCGATGGTCCATGGTGACGTTGTGGTGTGCGAACTCGCCTACAAAGAGGCCCAATGGTGGCTACAGCCATCCCGCAGTAGTCCGGCTGTCTGTGTGGGCGATGATGTCGAAGTCTGGGCGACCGTGTCTGGCCTTGTACGCACGGACGTCTAACCATGAAGCCCGTCTACGGCCTCATAGATGCCAATTCCTTCTATTGCTCATGCGAGCGGGTGTTCCAGCCACGCCTGCGGCTGCTGCCTGTAGTGGTCCTGAGCAACAATGATGGCTGCGCAATTGCCCGCACAACGGAGGCTAAGGCCCTTGGCATCAAGATGGGTGATCCGTGGCACCTGATCCGCAAGCGCCCTGAACTGGCAGCCGTGGAGTGGTTCAGCAGCAACTACGCACTGTACGGGGACATGAGCCGTAGGATGTACCAAGTGCTGGCTGAACGGGTTCCTAGGGTCGAGCCGTACAGCATCGACGAGATGTTCTTAGACCTGACCGGCTTACCGGGTGATCTGACCGAGCGGTGCCGGTCCCTACGAGATGACGTCCGGCGTATTGCCAAAATCCCGACCTGCATTGGCTGGGGGCCGACCAAGACCATCGCCAAACTGGCTAATGGCATAGCTAAGGACAATCCCGATCTTGGCGGCGTATGTGATCTCACTGATCCAGCCATACGCGACAGCTACTATGCAGCCCTGCCAGTTGGAGAAGTCTGGGGCATAGGCAGCAAGAGCGCCACGAAGCTGGAGAAGGCCGGTTACAGAACCATCCAAGACTTCATTGATGCCCCTGTGCCTGAAGTGCGCGGCCTTCTGACCGTGGTTGGTGAGCGCACACAAGCGGAACTGCGGGGCGTATCATGCTTGCCGTTCGTAGACGCTCCCGCCGACCGCAAGAGCATTGCCTGTACGCGGTCTTTCGGGCGGCCCATCACAGCGTGGCATGAAATGCGGGAGGCCATTGCCACCTACGCAACCAGAGCCGCCGAGAAGCTACGGCAGCAGGGCTTACAGGCCGGGCATATCGCAGTGTTCTTGCATACCAACCCTCATGCTAAGGGTGAGCCATGGCACAGCGGTCAGAAGGCTGCCCAGATCGAGCCAACCAACGACACGATGGTATTGATCACACAAGCCGTGCGGATGCTGAAGCCTGTATGGCGCGACGGTTACCGCTACGCGAAGGCAGGCGTGATGTTGAGCAATCTAGAGCCAGCTGTTGAACGCCCCAAGCAGCTATTCTTCAGTCTGTCGGATAGCCAATCAAAGCTTCTGATGCCCGCGATGGACGCGATCAACGCCCGCTACGGCAGGAACACCATCTCACCGCTGGCTATAGGCATTGCCCGCCCATGGTCTGCACGTAGTCGGCGTCTGTCACGGCAGTTCACGACGAAGCTGGAGGACGTGCTGGCTGCTCAGGCTTGGTAAATTCTACTACCAGCGATAGGCGACGTTACCCGTTGCTTGATCGCTGGTAGTGCGACCAGACTCTGCGGACTCCGCTGGCGGGCGTTTGCGCCGGCGGCGGTCTCTTCTTCGGCATATCCTAGCTTCTTTCCAAGCCAGCTTCTATCAAACCGCTTGGTACAAAAAGACCCGGTCAGGTCAAGTGTTTGATGAAGGCCAGAACGGCCAGGATTTCGTCTAGTCTCTATCACGCTGGTACAAAACATCCGTCAGGTCACCTACTCCAGCGCCACTGCTACCAGGCCATTCTGCGGCCTGAGGATATTCGCCACAGGCTGGAAATAGCCTCCAGGGATTTAAGGGCAGAATGTAACTTGATCAGCACAGCGAGCCATCCAGCCCGACTGCGCTTGCCGGGCGAAAGGGGCTATGGGGTGAAAATTGCCCCAGCGAGGCGTTGCTCAACAGAACGTAATGCCGACCCAGCTTGGCGATCTCAGCCGAAGGCGAGGCAGAGCCGGTCGAACTTATTGTGCGATGGGCTACGTCATAGCCCTACTTCCTAAACCCGCGCCCGATCCATATGCCAATGTATCCCAGCGCAAGCAGCAATAGCAGCGGGATGCTCAAGATTATCAGCAACGTGTAAAACTCGTTAAAGTCTAAAAGTCTGAAATTATTCAGTTTTAAAATCTTAAATACCGATAGCACCAACCACAGCACAGCCGCGACGGCCCACAGCCGCAGCAGTCCGCGCCTCCAGTTCATGGTGCTTAGTGGCATCGCCATCGCCGCCTAAATCCGCCCAAACCCTAGCCTAGATCAGCACGACGAGCCATCCAGCCGGGATGCACAGGGCGGGTGAAAGGGCTATGGTGCAAGAAATAGGGACCGCCGCCATGAACCGCAAGCGCACTGCACTAATGATCTCAGCCGTTTTCGCCGGTATCGGGCTGCTCCATTTTGCGAGGATTTACTATGACTGGTCGGCCATCATCGGCGGCTGGACGGTCCCTATGTGGTTAAGCTGGATCGCTGTCATGGCGTGTGGAGCATTAAGCTATTTCGCGCTGGGGCTTCTTAGGAAGGGTAAATAGGCCAATAGGTCTAGCGAATGCAGCCCACCGCCTCAAACTCTGGCTCATCCTAGCCTTCGCCCTGCTGTCGGCTTGCACAGCCGTGCCGCCAATACCCACACCGTCAGCACCAGCCATCCAGCGTGACGCCCGCGGGCGCATAGAGCGTATCCAAAATTCTGGGCCATAGGCGCTGACGGCGGACAATGGACACAACTCTTATTTTTGATCTGGTAATGCGGCAGCATTTTCAGGCGGCCTCCGCTCGCTTGCTTCAGGCCGCTTAATCCAGAGCTTATCTAGAGGAGGACCAGGTTGGCCATAACGAATAAAGAAAACTCCGCTGTCAGCGACTTAAGCGCTGACAGCGGAAGATTCCAAACTATGTCAGTTGTTAATTCTAACACCAACGCGGAACATGCGACCAATTAGATCGTACAACATGAAGTTTGCTCCGTTATTGGGTGGGTTTTGCCAATTAACAGGATAAGGGGGCGCATTTTTGTTCAGAAGATTATCAATCTGCCCGTACAGA
>CAMAPL010000018.1 GCA_945860165.1 Rhizobium sp. Q54 | reverse complement strand
TGTCCGCCATGGGAATTTCCGTATTTTTCCGGCTGCGGAGAAAAAGCGCGAAGGGCGGGTTGGTTCCGAGGTCCAATCATAAATAGATGTGATAGCTAAGGTATCCGTGCTGGGGAGCAACATGCATAACTGTGCACAAAGGCCTAAGTCCGCCTCATCTTGGATTATGGTTTTTACGTCGGCATTCGTGCTGCAAAAAGTGTTGAATTTATTCCATCGGAACCTTGCCCTTTGCTCGCTAAGGAGTTGCGGTCTCTCCCCATATTTCACTAGTGCAATTTAACTAAAACTATTTCACCTAGCGGCCCGCCCGCCTCAATAATATCGCCAGCGCGCGCGCATAAGATAGCCTGGGCCATCGGGCCGCGGAAGGATATCCAACCTTTAGACGCGTCGGCCTCATCCACGCCGACAATGCGAAACGTCTGCGTGCGATCCTTGCGCTGGATGGTAACGGTGCAGCCGAAGGCCACGGTGCCGTCGCAGGCGGGCGTTACCACCTCGGCACTGGCTTTGCGGACTTCCCAATAGCGCAGGTCGCGCGCCAGGGTTTCGCGCAGCAGCACATTGGCTTCGGTTTTCATGCTGGCTTCGATGCGGGCGATATGCGCTTCGATCTGCGCCAGCCCTTCAGGCGTGACGAGATTGGGGCCTTCGTCCACCATGCGCTCGGGTGGTGGCGCGGACTCGGCGGTTTCTTTTACGAATGCGCGAGACATACAGACCTTTCCTACCGCTACCGCTACCGCTACCGCTACCGCTACCGCTACCGCTACCGCTACCGCTACCGCTACCGCTACCGCTACCGCTACCGCTACCGCTACCGCTACCGCTACGCTACCGCTACCGCTATCGCGACGCGGCTACGCTGCCGCTAGGCGTCCCTCGCGGTCCTTTGGACCACTCGCCGGGAATGACAGGGGCGACATTAGGACTTAACGCACGTCGCTGCCAAAACGCTTGAGCGCAACTACTCGTGCGGGGTGACCTGCACTGCCACGGTCAGGCGGGCCATGTCGGCGCTGGTGCCGATGTAATTGCCGCTGACCGGCATGACCTGGGCGAGGTCGCGGGCGACCGCCACGGGGATCAGGTTGAAGCCGCCCATCTGGCGGTTGGTGGGATCGAAGGTGATCCAGCCCGCGCCCGGCACAAAGACCTCGGCCCAGGCATGGGTGGTGCCCATGGGATTGGTGGGATTGTAGAGATAGCCCGAGACGATGCGCGCCGCGAAGTTTAGGGCGCGGGCGGCTTCGGCGAACAGCACCGCCATGTCGCGGCAGGAGCCGCGCCCGGAGTTCAAGGTGTGGCTGGGCGACTGTGTGCCTTCGACCTCGCGCGACTGGTAGCTGACGGCGGCCGATACCCCGGCATTCAAATCCTTCAGCAGCGACAACGTGTCGGTGGGATTGGCGTGCACGAAGCTTTTGGCCCAGCCCCGCAGCCGCTGCATGGCGTCGAGATATTGCGGTTCGCGCAGCGCGCCTAGGTCGGCGCGTTCGTCGGCGCTATAGCGGAACGGATACGACAGCGCGGACGCGGCGATGGGAAAGATCGGCTAGGCGGTGCTGGTCAGCTCGACCTTGGCAATGCTTTTGATCAAGAGATTGTCGGCCGTGGCGTCGAACGTCGCGGTGGCGATGGCATTGCCGAACACATCGCCGGCCCAGCTGATCTGGCAGGCGGGCGCGGTGACGATGTCGAGCGAGACCAGCCGCAGCTCATGACTTTCGCGGGGCCGCAGCACAAGACGGTGCGGGCCAAGGCGGACGGGCTGGTTGTAGTGATATTGGGTGCGGTGGCTGATGCGAAAAAAGGCAACCGCTCAGCCGGCGGTGATGCGCTTGACGGTGGTGCGCTTCTTGGTCGGCGCGGGCTGATTGGCAGCAGCCTCTTCGGCGTCCAGCTTTTCCTTTTCCAGGCGCTGCGCTTTCAGGCGGGCCGTCTTGGCGTCGTTGGCGGCGCTGGCGGCCTGGGTTTCCTGCTTCACCAGTTGGGTGCGGGTTTCCCAGACCTGAAAAACACCGTTGGCGGTGCGGATGGCCGCGTCGCGCTTCCGGGAAGAAATGGATTCTGTCATGGGCGCGTCTTTCGAGAAAAATCGGGCGGCCCGTTTTGGCGAACCGCCCGTTTTCATTTAGGCAGCCGACAGGTTGGCGGCCTTGGAGCCGCGAGCATCCGGCTGGATGTCGAAGTTCACTTTCTGGCCTTCGTTCAGGCTGCGCATGCCCGCCGCTTCGACGGCCGAGGCATGGACGAACACGTCCTTGCCGCCGCCTTCAGGCGAGATGAAACCGAAACCCTTGGTGGCATTGAAGAACTTCACGGTACCGACGGTCATGAGATTTTCCTTTTAATCATCGGTTCCGCCCTTGCGAAATGCAGGGGCGGCCGTGGAAACAAGAGATAACTGGAGGGAAGTCTTTCGGTTCGTCCGGCGCGCACAGGCGAGTCAGAGTGACTGAAGTGCTTCGTCTGACAGGGACGCAAGAACCACGTGACCCCTGCTGTAGGCGTTTTGGGGTTAAATTACAATGCGGTTAGCGGCAGCGTAGTGCCGCCGCGATAGCGGTTAACTGGCTTTATCCCATACAAACAGCGGCTTACTGCGCGCCGTCACAGCGCCAGCATCACCAGCCAGGCGATGGTTGCGATGGTGAAGGCGAAGGCCAGCAGCGCCCAGACGCCGTCGCGCGCGATGACCGCCAGCGAGAAGGCAGCCACCGCCGCGTTGGGCGGAATGCCGCCCAGTGGCACCAATTCCAATATCGGCGTCACCAGCCCGATCAGCAGGCAGAGCAGCGCGATGGCATAGAAGAAGGGCCCGCGCGTCAGCCATGGCATGCGCGGCAACAGCAGGTGGTGGATAAAGTGCACCACGGGGCGGAATTTCTGCAGGCCCCGCTCCATCTTCCCGGCATCGATCGATCGGCGCGCCAGCCAGCCCGGAATCCAGATATGATCGGCGTGCAGCAGGATCGCCGCCGCCACCAGCACGATGACCACCGAGGTGATAGCGGGCAGGCCGGGGATCGCGCCCACCGGCGACACCGCGATCAGGCTGGGCACCAGCAGAAGCGGCCCGAAGGAACGCTCGCCGATCACGTTCATCAGGTCGGCGATCGAAACCCGGCCGCTATGCGCCGGGCCGCTATGGACGCAGCAGTCGATGACGTGATCGATCACGTCTTCCAGGTCGTGATGCGGGGAAGCAGGCGCGGGTTGGTTCAACGCGACCTGCTGCCAAAAGTCTTGGGTCGGCCCGGACGTTCGGCGCGCTGCAGCTTCTTGCGCCCGCCCTTGGACGGAATCGGTTTGGACGGACTGTCCTCGGTCGAATAGGTGATCTCGGCATCTAGATTGGCGCGGGCGACATCACTTTGCCGCGCGAAGGGATCGTCGGCAATGGCCAGCGCGGTGGATTGCAGCCGCTTGAGTTCGTCGCGCAATCGGGCGGCTTCCTCGAATTCAAGGTCGGCGGCGGCGACGCGCATCTTCTTTTCGATCTCGGCGATGATGGTCTTGATATTGTAGCCGACGAATTCGCGCGCGCCTTCCGCAAGCTGGCCGCCATCCACCGTGACATGGTCGCGCTCATACATCGAACCCATGATGTCGGCGATGTTGCGCTTGACCGAGGCGGGCGTGATGCCGTGTTCGGTGTTGTAGGCTTCCTGCTTGGCGCGGCGGCGCGAGGTCTCGGTCATGGCGCGCTGCATCGAGCCGGTGATGCGGTCGGCATAAAGGATCACCTTGCCGTCGACATTGCGGGCGGCGCGGCCGATGGTCTGGACCAGCGAGGTTTCGCTGCGCAGGAAGCCTTCCTTGTCGGCGTCGAGAATCGCGACCAGTCCGCATTCGGGAATGTCGAGACCTTCGCGCAGCAGGTTGATGCCGATCAGGACATCAAACGCGCCGAGTCTAAGGTCGCGGATGATCTCGATCCGCTCCAGGGTTTCGACATCGCTGTGCATGTAGCGCACGCGGATGCCCTGCTCGTGCATATATTCGGTGAGGTCCTCGGCCATCTTCTTGGTCAAAGTGGTGACCAGGGCGCGATAGCCCGCCTTGGCGATCAGATGGCATTCGGCGATCAGGTCATCGACCTGGGATTCCACCGGACGGATTTCCACCGGGGGATCGATCAGCCCGGTAGGGCGGATCACCTGTTCGGTGAAGACGCCGCCGGTGCGTTCCATTTCCCATTTGCCGGGCGTGGCGCTGACATAGAGTGATTGCGGCCGCATCGCGTCCCATTCCTCGAATTTCAGCGGGCGGTTGTCGATGCAGCTGGGCAGGCGGAAGCCGTATTCGGCCAAAGTGAACTTGCGGCGATAGTCGCCTTTGTACATGGCGCCGATCTGCGGCACGCTGACATGGCTTTCGTCGCAGAACACCAGCGCATTGTCGGGCAGATATTCGAACAGGGTTGGCGGCGGCTCGCCGGGCTTGCGGCCCGTCAGCCAGCGCGAATAATTCTCGATGCCCGCGCATGATCCAGTGGCCTCGATCATCTCGAGATCGAAGGTGCAGCGCTGTTCCAGGCGTTGGGCTTCCAGCAATTTTCCCCTGGCGCGGTAATCGGCCAGTGTGGCGATCAGCTCGGCCTTGATGCCCTTCATCGCCTGCTGCAGGGTCGGGCGCGGCGTCACATAATGGCTGTTGGCGTAAATTTTTATCGCATCCAGCGCGCCGGCCTTGTGGCCGGTCAGGGGATCGAACTCGGTGATCGTGTCCACCGTGTCGCCGAACAGCTCGACCCGCCAGGCGCGGTCTTCCTGGTGGGCGGGAAAGATGTCGATGGTGTCGCCGCGCACCCGGAAGGCGCCGCGGGTGAAATTGTCGTCGTTGCGGCGGTATTGCAGCGCCACCAGATTCTGGATTGCGGCCTGGCGGTCGAGCTTGTCGCCGTGCTGGATGCCGATAGCGGTGCCGGCATAGGTTTCCACAGAACCGATGCCGTAGATGCATGACACCGAGGCGACGATGATGACATCGTCGCGCTCCAGGATCGCCCGCGTCGCCGAATGGCGCATGCGGTCGATCTCCTCATTCACCGAGGAATCTTTTTCTATATAGGTGTCGGTGCGCGGGATATAGGCTTCGGGCTGGTAGTAGTCGTAATAGCTGACGAAATACTCGACCGCGTTTTCCGGGAAGAAGCTCTTGAACTCGCTATAGAGCTGGGCCGCCAGGGTCTTGTTGGGCGCCAGAATCAAAGCGGGGCGCTGGGTGGCCTCGATGATCTTGGCCATGGTGAAAGTCTTGCCCGAGCCGGTGACGCCCAGCAGCACCTGGTCGCGCTCGTTGGCGTTGACGCCCGCGACAAGTTCCGGGATCGCGGTGCGCTGGTCGCCCGCCGGGGAATACTCCGACACCAGCTTGAACGCCCTGCCGCCTTCGGACTTTTCCGGCCGCGCCGGGCGGTGGGGCACGAACCCTGGCCTCTGGTCGGGCGAAGCCCGATCCAGGGGCTCGCTGATCGGAACGGTGGCATAGGCCGACTCGATCGCTTCGTCCGAGGCGAGCATGTCCGAGGCGAGCGGGGCGACATCCACCGCCGCCTGGAACTTGGCGGCGTTGTCGGACACGACTTTCTTGCGTCCGCCTTTGCGGGGAACCATGCCGTTATTGTGGGCCATGCCGCAATATAGGGTGCGCCGCGGCTTTTATTAACCCCTGGGGCGCTCTTACCTCAGACGGTTTCCCACCAGGCTTCGATGCGGCGGCGGAAGGCGGCGTCGGGCATGCGGCCGCGCCCGGCATTCAGGTTGTCCAGCATATATTCTGGCTTGTCGGTGCCGGGGATCACGGCGGTGACCGCCGGGTGGGACAGGTTGTATTTCAGGAACAGCTGCGCCCAGCTGGTGCAGTCGATCTCCTTGGCGAAATCGGGCATCGGCTTGCCCTGCACCCGGCGGAACATCGAGTTGCGGCCAAAGGGCAGGTTGGTCAGCACGGCCGCGCCGCTGTCCATCGCCAGTGGCAGCAGCACCTTCTCGGCGTCGCGGTCGCCCAGCGAATAATTGATCTGGAAGAATTCCGGCCGCTCGCGCTTCAGCACCGGCGCCAGCGCGTCATAGGCGCCGTCATTGCTGGAAGTGATGCCGTAATGCTTGCAGTGGCCGGCCGCCTTCCATTCCTTCATCTGGGCGGTGGAGAAATTGGGATTGGTGACGTTCCAGGCCTGTTGCAGGTCCACGGTATTGGTTTTCAGCCGCTGGAACGACTGTTTCAGCTCGGCCTCGGCTTCCTCGCGGGAATCGCGGCTGGAGAATTTGGTGGCCAGGAACAGTTTGGCGCGCAGGCCGGTAACGGCGCTGACAATGCCGACATTGGCTTCGGCGGTGCCGTAACCGGCGGCGGTGTCGACCAGGCTTCCGCCGCCCGCCACCAGATTGTGTATCACCTGCTTGCGCTCGTCCAGCTTGGCGGGATCGTTTTCGAACTCGAACACCTGCGAGGTGCCGATGCCCACCACCGGCAGCAGGAAGCCGGTCTGCGGCACTTTGCGTTTCAGGATCGGCGTGCCCGTCTGCGCGAAGGCGGCATGGGGCAGTAGGCCGGCAGCCGCAGTGGTGGCTAGAACGGTACGACGTGACAGGTCAGACATGGAGATGTCTCCTTGGGTCAGGTGGGTGGGGATTGGGCCAGAGGTTGGGATTGCGCGCGTTTTTCCTGCATGCGGCCCAGAAGAAGGCTGAGGCCCAGCCAGGCCAGTGAGATCGGCACCATCACGGCCGCCAGCACCGGAATGGCCAGGCCCATCACCGCGTAGAGCAGGTGGAAGATCCAGCTGGACACCATGTCGGCGCCGCGGAATACCACGCCGTCGATCACATTCTTGGCCTTGTATTTGTCTTCGCGGTCGGCGGCGGTGAACAGTACTTCGCGCGCGGGATTGGAGACGGCGAAATTGCCCACCCGCTGCGCCGCCTGGAAGGCCATGATCAGCATCAGCGCTGGCATCACCGCCAGCAGGACGAAGCCGAAGGTGAAGACCACCGGCACAAAGGCGATAGCGGGGCCGGTGCCGAAGCGCTTGATCAGCCGCCCGGTCAGCACCAGCTGCAGCAGGATCTGCAGCCCGGCCACCCAGGAATCGATCTCGGCGAAAATGCGGATGCGCTCGGCGGCGTCCTGGGTCGCGCCGGCCACCACTTCGGCCTGCAGCAGATAGAGCACGGTGCCGCCCAGCGACAGCAGGCTCACCCAGGTGGCGATGCCGCCCAGATAGGGCGAGCGCAATACCGATTTCAGTCCCTCGAACGAACTGCCGCCGATGGCGGATGGATTATGCGGTGTCTGGGCAAAGCCGCTGGTGGCATGGCCAAGCCTTGTGGCGCAGAACAGCGCTCCTTCCAGCATCAGCGCTGACAGCAGGAACAAGTTTACCGGTCCCACCACCTCCACCAGCGAGCGGGTGAGCAGCGGGCCGGCCAGCGCGCCCAGCGAACCACCGGCGGCGATGAAGCCGTACAGCCGCTTGCCCTGATCGCTGCGCCAGAGATCGGCGAGATAGGACCAGAACACCGACACCGCGAACAGGCTGAACACCGTCAGCCAGACGAAGAAAATCTGCAACACGAATTTCTGGCCTATACCCAAGGTCAGCAGCAGCCAGAACAGCAGGATGTTGGCGGCGAAGAAATGATAGATCAGCGGGATCAGGCGCCGGCGGGGCAGCCGCGCCACCAGCCAGCCATAAAGCGGCGCCGCCGCCAGCATGACAAAGAACGTGGCGGTGAACAGCCAGGGCAGCGCACGGGTGCCGCCGGTGATGCCGGCATTGTCGCGCAAGGGCCGCAGCACGTAATAGGTGCTGAGGATCAGGAAGAAATAGGCGAAGGACCAGAGCAGCGCGCGGCGCTCGCCCGGTTTGATTTCCACCACCAATCCCAGGATCCGGTCCAGCATTCTTCCCCGCCTTTTGGCCGCCATGTTGTTGTTATACGCCAAGACTAACCTCGCAGCGGCGCTTGCGAAAGCGGGTGGGCCTTGCGAAACTTCGCGCCGCCGGGCGGGATTCACCTTATTTTTGGCGCTTTTTGAGACGCGCGAGAGCGCAATGCATCAACGCAACATGGTGGAGAAAGTGCTGGAAGGCATTCTCTTCAAATCACGCTGGCTGCTGGCCCCGTTTTATCTCGGGCTGGTGCTGGCGCTGGTGCTGTTGCTGGGCGCGTTCATTGCCGAACTGATGCATTTCATGCCCCAGTTGCTGGACCTCGCGGCTATTGATCCCGAACAGGTGATCCTGGCGGTGCTGTCGTTGATCGATCTATCGCTGGCGGGAAACCTGGTGGTGATTGTGATTTTCTCCGGCTACGAGAATTTCGTTTCCAAGACCAACACCGAGAATGCCGAAGACCGTCCCAGCTGGATGGGCACCTTGGATTTCTCGGGCCTGAAGATGAAGCTGATCGGCTCCATCGTGGCGATCTCGGCCATTTCGCTGCTGCGCGCCTTCATGACCCTGACCGAGGACGGCGCCGTTCTGGACGAACGCAAGATGTTCTGGATGCTGATCCTGCATCTGACCTTTGTCGGTTCGGGCCTGATGTTCGCGGCGATGGATTATATTGGCAACCGCGCCGAAAAGCCGAAGGAACACTAAGGCGCGGTCCTTGGCCTAGATTTTCTTATGAGCGTAGCGAATTAGAAAAGCTGGCCCCGCTTCGAGCCGCGCAGCGGCGAGGGCGGTGCGTCGCAGGTTCGAGTTCTGCGCGTTGCCTACGCTGTCGCTAGGCAACCCTGCCCACTTCACAAAAATTCTCGCGCCTAAGTAAGCCGCATACGAATAAAAAAGGCGCCCGCGAGGGCGCCTTTTTCTTTTGCGTGAAGCGATGGCCTACTTGGCAGCGCCGACCGCGTCGGCGGTCGCTTGCGCGGACTTCTGCGCGGCGGCCAGGTCGGTGGTGGTCAGGCCGGAGGCGGCGGCATCGGCGATCGCCTGCAGCTTGGTCTTCTGGGCGGCGTCGGTGGATTCCGGAATTGCGCCGGTGCCGGACTTGCCGCAGGGATTGCCGGCGGCGGCATCAAAGCCTGCGCCGGCCGGACCGACCAGGCAATTCACGGCATGATGGTGATGCATCAGGACCATTTTCAGTTCGGCGGCCTTGGCGGCCATGCCGGCATGGTTCTGGGCGATGGAAAGCTGGGCGGCGACATCGGCCAACGCGGGCGTGGCGAACAGGCCGGCGGCAGCGGCAAGAAGCACGATCTTTTTCATTGCGGTTTCCTCTGTGAAGCAAAGAATACGGGGCGCCTGGTTGCCCAGACGCCCCGAACCTTACTCCAATCAGGGCCGGTTACCAGACGCTGCCCCCCCCAATAAAAGCCGGCTTTTACCAGATGCTCGCGAGATTGCGGCGCAGCGCGGTCGCGGCCGGGCCGGGGGACGGGACGGCGTTCATGTCGTCGTCGCCCTTGATGATCGAGCCGTTGACGGTCAGGCCGCCATAGGCCCCGGTGCCAGACGTCCATACGACAATGTCGCCGCCCCGGGCGGTGGTGGCGCCTTCGGCGCCGCTCGACAGGGTCACGACCGTGATGCCGGCATTGGCGCCGATCTTGAAGTTGCCGCCTTCGATGCCTTTAAGGGCGCGGTCGCTGTTGATGATGAACACCAGTTCAGCCTGTTCGAGGCCGATCTGCAGGCCGAAGCTGGCCGAGCCCATGTCGTAGAAGCGAAGCGTGCTCCAGCCCTTGCCAGTGCGATGCAGCAGCACGCCCGAGCCACCCTCGGCGCCGAAGATGAAGTCGCCCTTGATCAGCTTGGGCACAATGTAAACCGCGCGGGCATCGCGCAGCATGTTGCGGGCGGCGCCGAAGGCCGAGTCGCTGCGCCGGTGATCAACGGTGCGGTTGGCGTTGCGCAACAGCTCGCCCTTGTCGGCGGCCTAGGCGGGAAGCACCAAACAGACGGCGGCGACGGCGGCGATGGACGCCAGCTTGAGGAATGATTTCAGCATGGGGAAAATCCTTTTGGGGGCTATGGCGCGGTAACGCCTGCGCCAGCCAGGAGTTCCCAGGTGGGAATTAGATGACCGTGAAATCCATCTTGGCCTTCTTGGCCACCCAGGTGCGGCGGTCGGCGCTGAAGAATTCCGTCGCCACGATGAAGGACCGCGGCGCGGTGAGGGCGGCCTGCAACTTCGACATGATGGTCTTGGGGCTGATCGGGGTGGTGAGAATATCGGTGACGCCGACGTCACGCGCCTGTTCGACGTCGCGGCGACGGGAAAGCTCATCCCGCCCACGCCTTCGGCCAGCTGGTCGCAGAACACGGCGGTGAAATGCTCCATGCTGAGCAGTTCGAGGGCGCGGCGCGTTTCCTCGACATGGATGATCTGTGTGACCCCGGCGATGCCCAGGATAGAGCGCAAAATGCCGATCGTGTGGGTCTTGCCGCCCAGCACTAGCACGCGGTGAGAAGAAAAATCTGCTCGATCCATGGTAGCCCCGTCATGCCCAAATATTATTATGTGTGCAATTTGCGCCTTTTCCTCTTAATCCGGGGTAAAACACTCTGGTTAACGCAAGATGGAAAGAAGCTGTGCGCACCCGTTTGATCGCTCTTTTTCTGCTGCTGCCGCTGACGGCCTGCGGTCTTTTCCTCAGCAAGGAGACGCGGGCCCTGCGCAAGTCCCCCGACTATCGGGCCGGATATCAGGATGGCTGCAACAGCGCCTACAGCCCCGGCGCCGACAAGAGTCAGGACACGAACATCGTGCGCGATGACGAAGCCTATCGCACCAACAAGGCCTATCGCACGGGCTGGGGCATGGGCCGCAGCGCCTGCCGGAGCAACGGTTATACCGGCGGGGCGCTGCCGGGAACAATGCCAAATAGCGGGCCAATCCGCGATCCCATCCCGGGGCAACCGCGCTTCTAACTATTCCGCAGCCGCTCTCACCGCGTGATCTTCCTTGGTCAGGTTTTCCGCCGCGAATTCCCAGTTAAGGATCTTGCCCAGCAGGCTTTCCAGATATTTGGGCCGCGCATTCTGGTAATCCAGATAATAGGCATGTTCCCACACATCCACGGTGAGCAGGCAATTGACGCCCTTGGCCATGGGAGTTTCGGCGTTGGAGGTTTTTTAGACCTACAGCTTGCCACGCTGGCTTACCAGCCACACCCAGCCCGAACCGAACTGTTCCTTGCCGGCTTCCGCCAGCCTGGCGATCAGTTCGTCCTTGCCGCCGAAGGCGCTGGCGATGGCGCTGTCCAGCTTCTCGCCAGTTTCGGTCTTGGCAGGGGTCAGGCTGTGCCAGTACAAATCGTGATTCCACACCTGGGCGGCGTTGTTGAAGATTTTCTTGTCCTTGGGACCTTCCGCACCGATAGTCTTCTGTACGATCTCTTCCAGCTTCATGTCCGCGAACTTGCTGCCTTCCACCAGCTTGTTGAGGGTGTCCACATAGGTCTGGTGATGCTTGTGGTAGTGGAGGGCGATGGTGTTGGCGGAAATTGTGGGGGCCAGCGCGTCTTCATCCCAGGGAAGAGGCGCGAGTTTAAACGGGGCGGGCATGGGGATCTCCTTGATGCATAAAATGTCGGCTCCCCGTTAACGCCTCAGGCGAAAAAAAGCTCCAGCACATGGTCGCAGGAAAGACACATGCGATGCGCGATTGGCACAGGAAATTTGTGATCGCTGTAACGCGATTGTCATTCGACATTCGCGGATACGTCGCGCAAGTTGGACACAAGCGGGGTTACATACTGCAAGCATTCTGGAGGCATTCATGCCCGCATATGAAATCTGCTATCTCGATGAGGGCGGCGCCCTCACTTACAAATTCTCCGCCAACTGCGATGACGACCAGCGCGCGAAAATCCTGGCGCATGCAATGAAACTGCCCAGCGCCAAGAAACTGGAAGTGTGGAGCGGCGAGGCGCTGATCTACACCCGCCCGTCCGCGATCCTGGAGCGGCAGATGCGGATTGCCAGCTAGGAGCGTCGGCGAAAGCCGGAGCGGCCATTAAACAGAGAGCAGTTTTTCTGCTTTCGCCCAGTCCAGCGTCTTGTTCAAGCCGCGCTCGAAGCGGTCAAACAGTTCTTTGATCTCGGCCTCGCTGATCACAAGCGGCGGGCATAGCGCGATGCGGTCGTTGATCAGCGGGCGCACAATCACGCCTTCGTCCTGGCAGAACTGGCCGCAGCGCGCCCCGACCAGTTTGGAAGCTTCGAAATTGCGCTTGGACGCCTTGTCGGCCACCATCTCGATGGCGCCGATCAGGCCAACGCCATTCGCTTCGCCCACCAGCGGATGGTCGCCCAGTGCCTTCAGCCGCTTCAGAAACAGCGGTGCGACCTTGCGCACATGGCCGAATGTATCGCGGCGGTCATAGATTTCCAACGTCTTCAGCGCCACGGCGGCCGCGACGGGATGGGCGCTATAGGTGAAGGCGTGCCACAACCCGCCGATGCGCACCGCTTCTTCCTCCATGATCTCCACCAACTCGGGCGACAGCAGCACCGCCGAAATCGGTACATAGGCCGATGACAGTGCCTTGGCGATGGAGATGGAATCGGGCTGATAGTTGAAGGTCTGGCAGCCAAAGGCCTGGCCGGTGCGGCCGAAGCCGCAGATCACTTCGTCGTCCACCAGCTTGATGTCGTATTTGTTCAGCACCGCGGTGATCGCTTCGAAATAGCCTTTCGGCGGCACCATGGCGCCGCCCGCGCCCATCACCGCCTCCACAAACATGGCGGCGATGGTATCGGGGCCTTCGCGCTGGATCATGGCGTCCAGGTCGGCCGCCAGGCGCGCGGAATACTGTTCCTCGCTCTCGCCCGGCTGCGCGTTCTTATAATAATGCGGGCATTGCGCGCGTAGAGTGAAGTCGAAGGGCAGGTCGAAGCTCTTGTGAAAGGCGTCCAGGCCGGTGAGGCTGGCACTGGCCAGGGTCACGCCATGATAGGCGCGGTCGCGGGCGATGATTTTCTTGCGGGTCTTGTGGCCGCGCGCGTTGGCCGCGTACCACATGAACTTGATCTGGCTGTCATTGGCTTCCGAGCCGGAATTGGCGAAGAACACCTTGCCCACCTGCATCGGCGCCATTCCCTTCAGCTTCTCGGCCAGTGCGATGCCGGGCTCGTGGCTCTTGCCGCCAAAAATATGGCCGAAGGACAGTTTGCGGATCTGCTCGGCAGCGGTATCGGCCAGTTCGTTTTCGCCCCATCCCAGCGCCGTGCACCACAGGCCCGACATCGCCTCCAGATAGTCCTTGCCGTCATTGCCATAGACGAACACGCCCGCACCGCGCTCGATCACTAGGGGGCCGGTTTCGCGCAGGATCTTCAGGTTGGTGAAGGGATGCAGCAGGCTCGCCATGTCGCGGGCCTGGGTGTTGGAAAATGGAATGGTTGGCATGGCCTTCTTCTTCCAAGCATCTCGCGGCGGGCGGAAATCTATATTATGGTGCCCGCCGCATTAAACAGCCGAATCCGGATTTCTCCCATGCGTTTCCAGCTTCTTGCCGCTCGGACGGCATTTGCCACCCTGATCCTGGCTGTGCTTGCCGGTGCCGGCGCGGTGGTGGGTGTGCGGCTGGGGCTTTTGCCCTACCGCACCGGGCTGGCGGTGATGTGGCCGGCCACCGGACTGGCGCTTGTTGCGCTGGCCCTTGCCCTGTTGTGGCTGCGTTCGGCCATCGGCCGCAATGACGGAACGGCCAAGCGGATTGGCATTATCGCACTGGTGGGGTCGCTGGTCTTTCTCTATCCGCCGCTTTCGACGGTCTATCGCGGCTTTACCGAGATGCCCATCCGCGACGCCAGCACCGATCCCGACGACCCGCCGCATTTCATGACGCTGGCCAAGGCGCGCCAGCCGGGTATGAACAGTCCCGAGCCGGATTTCCAACGCAGGATTAATTTCCGCAGCGATGACGGCACCGTGGCCTACATGCTGCACGAATATTACCAGGCCGACGTCTCCAAGCCGATGGCTAGGCTGATGCCGCAAAATCCTAACCCGATGAAGACGATGTTCTGGCGCTGTTTTAAGATCGCCAAATCGCTGGGCTGGAAGATCGTCGATCACAATGAGAAGGAAGGCCGCATCGAAGCCACCGTCGCCAGTTTTTGGTTCGGGGAAGTGTCGGACATCGTGATCCGGGTCAAAACCCGCGGGCCGATCGGTGCGCGCGCTGACGTCCGTGCGCAAAGCCGCATCGGGGCCATCGACAATGGCTTCAATATTTCGCAGGTCAAGAAATTCGTGGCGCGGTTCTGGAGCTAGGCTTTGGCATAACGCGCACCGGGCAGGGCCGCGATCATGCCCTGGGCCGCCAGATGATCCAGATGCGCCTGCACCTAGCTGGTCGCGGCGGCGCGCAGCGCGGGCGTGATATCGCGATAGAGTTTTGCGGCCAGCGCGCCCGCTGTATCGGCATCGGGTAACGCTTCCAGAATCTGTGCCTCGCGCATCCGGCGATGGGCCAGCAACGCGTGCAAATAGATGTGCGGATCGGCGATGGGCGAGCCATGGGTGGGATACAGGATCTTGTCATCGCGCGCGATCAGCTTGACTAGGCTGTCCAGATAGGCCGCCATGTCGCCGTCGGGCGGTGCCACCACGCTAGTGGACCAGCCCATCACGTGATCGCCGCAGAACAGCGCGCGCTCTTCCTCCAGCGCGTAGCATATGTGATTGGCGGTGTGGCCTGGCGTGGCGACACAGGTAAAGGTGAATCCGCCGCCCGCGATGACCTCGCCATCGCGCAGCAGAACGTCCGGCGCGAAATCTCGGTCAGCGCCTTCCTCCGCGTCGCCCGCGCCCTTGGCGTGGGAACCAGCGGCATACGTCTTGGCGCCGCTCCATTGCTTCAGAGCTGCGGCGGCGGGGGAATGATCGCGGTGGGTATGGGTAATCAGGATATGACGGACTTTGCGTGTCCCGATGGCGATTTTCAGCGCTGCGATATGGCCGGGCAGATCGGGGCCGGGGTCAATAACCGCCACCTGCTCGCCAGCGCCGACGATATAGACACCGGTGCCCTTGAAGGTGAACGGTCCGGGATTGGGCGCCAGCAGCCGCTGGGTCCGGGGTGACAGGCGCACCGCTTCACCGTAGGGCGCGTCTAGGGTGCGGTTGAAGCGCAGGCTCATGGCAAAACGTTAACGCAAATACGTGTTTGTTAACACTTGCCCCGCTATTCATGCGGCTTTTGCGCCCGGGACAGCAAATCATTAGGAAAGTTACGGCCATGGTGGTGAACGCGCGTTAGCCATTATCTTGCTGTAGTTCGCGTTGTATCGAGTGATCGCTTCATCCGCTTTCTGGGCGCCCTCGGGCGAGCCTCCACCAGCCGCGTACTGAAGCTGTTTCGCATCGCTGCCGACAATGCCGACAATCCCGAACATGCGACCAAACCGCTATTTTCGTCGCCCGCCATCAACAAGGTGTTTCTGCTCAAGCACCGCATACGCGCGGACGAAAGCTATCTCTTTGCCTCCGCGCGCTCAGTCGCGACCAAGATCATCATTCCGTTCGACGGTTCCGATCTGCGCACCGGCGGCCGCTCCCTGTTCGTCGAACAGCGCGGTTATGAAGACATGCTGTGGCAGGCCGGAAACTTTTCCTCCAAGTCCCTCGATCGCGACCTGACGGTGCTGGGGTTGCTGAACACGGTGCCGTCGCTGGCCCCCTTCCTGCCGCGTGAACACCTGCGCTACAACAAGATAGAGGTCGCGCCCTGCTACTTCGCTATTTCCGAGGGCGACCAGGAGCGCATGTATCGTTTCGTGAACCAGGAATATTCCCGCCTGATCCATGAATCGGGTTCGCATCTTTTGGAGCTGATCAATTCGGTGCTGGACATGTCCAAGATCGAAGCCGGAAAGTTCGAATTGAGCGAGGAGCTGTTCGAGCTGGAAGAAACAGCCCAAAGCGCGGTGCGCTTACTACGGATTCCGGCCGAGCGCGCCGGCGTGGCGCTGAAACTGGTCATCGCCCCCAATGTACGGCTGATCTTCGCCGATCGCCGGTCGGTCAAGCAGATCCTGGTCAACCTTCTGTCTAATGGCGTGAAATACACACCACCGGGCGGTGAGGTGCGCGTCACGGCGCGGGCCTTGGGTGAACCGGGGCGCGGCGTGGAGATCATCGTCAGCGACAGCGGCACCGGTATTTCCAAAACCGATCTGGCGCGGCTGGGCAAGCCCTTTGAGCAGGTGGAAAATGCCGAGACCCGCGCCAAGGAAGGCACCGGCCTGGGCTTGGCGCTGGTCAAGTCGCTGGCGCTGATGCATGGCGGCGCGGCGATACTGGAATCGGCGCTGGGCGAAGGCACCACCGTCACGGTGCGCTTGCCCCATGCGGCGGTGGACGCCAAGGGCGAGCGCATCGCCGATGCCAATATTTTGCCGTTTCGCGCCGTCTCTTAATTGGACTAAGAGAGGAATATGGTCCCGCCTCCCCGTCTCAAAGCCGGCATTTTCGTGCGCGCGCTGACCCGTCGCGTCGAAGTGGCGGGCGCCTCGGCCTTTGTGGTGCGCATGGGTTCGGAAGAAGCCGGAGCGCTGATCCTGAAGGTGAACAAGCTGGACGGACAGGTGCTGGTGCTGAACCAGGCGCGCAACGCCAGGGGCGAACTGGTCTGGACGCAGGTGCTGGGCGGCTGGGCCGAGGAAAAACGCGCCCGCGAATGGTGCGACAAGCAGGTCGGTTTTGATCCCGACCTCTGGATCGTGGAAATCGAAGACCGCAAGGGCCGCACTTTCGTGGATGAGGCGATCTTTTAGGCATCATCCTTGCCGGGAGGGGTGGGTTTTGCTACCCCCGCGCCCATGAGCAAGACCCCTGCCAGCGAAGCCGCGCGCCGCCGCACCTTCGCGATCATTTCCCATCCCGACGCGGGCAAGACCACCCTGACCGAGCATCTGCTGCTGCTGGGTGGTGCGATCCATGCCGCCGGGCGGGTCAAGGCGCGCGGCGAGGCACGCCGCGCCAAATCTGACTGGATGAAGATCGAGCAGGAACGCGGCATCTCGGTTACCTCGGCGGTGATGACGTTTGAATATGAGAAGGCGGTGTTCAACCTGCTGGACACGCCGGGCCATGAGGATTTTTCCGAAGATACCTATCGCACCCTGACGGCGGCGGATTCCGCGGTGATGGTGATCGACGCCGCCAAGGGCATCGAGGCCCAGACCCGCAAGCTGTTCGAGGTCTGCCGGCTGCGCAACATTCCCATCATGACCTTCGTCAACAAGATGGACCGCGAAGCCCGCGATCCCTTCGAACTGCTGGACGAGATTTCCGACCAGCTGCAGATCGAGACCGCGCCCATGATGTGGCCGGCTGGCATGGGCCTGAACTTCAAGGGCATACAGAGTCTGGCGGACGACAGGTTCATCCCCTTCAATGATGGCAAGCTGGACGCCGAGCTGAAGGCCAAGCTGGACGAGGATGTGCTGCTGGCGCGTGCCGGCCTGCCAATCTTCGATCTGGAGACCTATCGCGAAGGCCATCTCTCGCCGGTCTATTTTGGCTCGGCGCTGAAGAATTTCGGCGTCGCCGAATTGCTGGACGCGCTGGCCACATATGCGCCGCCGCCCCGCACCCAGCCGGCGGTTGGCCGCGCCGCCCAGCCCGGCGACAAGGAAGTCACTGGTTTCGTCTTCAAGGTGCAGGCCAATATGGACCCCAACCACCGCGACCGGGTGGCGTTCCTGCGGTTGGCGTCCGGTGAATTCAAGCGCAACATGAAGCTGAAACAGTCGGGCACCGGCAAGACCATCGGCATCCACAACCCGATTCTGTTCTTCGCCAGCGAGCGCGAGACGGTGGACGAAGCCTGGCCCGGCGACATTATCGGCATTCCCAATCACGGCGTGCTGCGCGTCGGCGATACGCTGTCGGAATCGGGCAATGTGGTGTTCACCGGCATTCCCAATTTCGCCCCAGAAATCTTGCGCCGGGTGCGGCTGGGCGATCCCATGAAGCAGAAGCATCTGGCCCGTGCGCTGGAAAGCCTGGCGGAAGAAGGCGTCACCCAGGTGTTCAAGCCGGTGATCGGTGCGCAATGGATCGTGGGCGTGGTGGGCATGCTGCAGCTGGACGTGCTGAAATCGCGGCTGGTGGCGGAGTACGATCTCGATGCCGATCTGGAAGCCTCGCCCTATGACAGCGCCCGCTGGCTGCAGGGTTCAGAGGCCGAGCTGGAGAAATTCGCCAGCGCCAACCGGGGCGGCATGGCCACCGACCGCGACGGTGCGCCGGTCTTCCTGGCCAAGAGCGCCTGGGAGATCGGTTATGTCACCGACCGTTTCTCCAACGTGAAGTTCCTCAAGACCCGGGAACGTCACGAGGTTAACGCCGAGAACTGAGAGCCAAAAAAATATTTTCATTCCCGCGTAAGCGGGTATGAAAAATGGCTATGCCGCGTGGATATTGGTGGCCGGCTCGCGCCAGCCGCGCAGCACGCGGGTGGCTTCGCTGATCGGCATGGCGTCATAGGCATCCAGCACCGCATAGGTGCAGGCGCGGTCGCGGCCCGGCCGGGTCAGAAGCGCCAGGGCTGAAAAAGTTGCGCGGTCGATCTGGGCGCCCTTGCAGGCTACCGCCAGCGCGGCGCCGGATTCATCTTCCAGGATCTGCTGCGTCACGCGAGTTTCCACGCCCAGGCTTTCCGCCAGCGCGGTCTGCAACGCGCCGCTGCGGGTGTCGGCGACCAGGTTTTGCGAGACAGATTCGCACGGCAACATGCGGGCCGCAAGTTCCGGATCGGAATAGAGCTGCACCCGAAGGCGGGTGCGGGTGGCGGCATCGCCATCGCGCGCCGCCTTGGCCAGCAGCGTTTCGAAGATGCCGCTCATGGAATCAGGATAATCAGCCGGCCAGGCGACCAGAAGCTCCGCCACTTCCTCGGCCAGCGCGGCACGCAGCGCCGGACCCTGGTCGGCCAGTTGCAGCAGGTGGGACAGCTTTTGCGATGCGACCATGGTGAAATCCTTTCCACCATGACCGCGCGGGAAGTTTAACGTTCCGTTGGCATTGAAAATCGAGGTCGGGCGCGAGCGGTTGCTTAACGGAAAGTAAATTAGACGCCGATCAGCGCCCAACCGTCAGGATAATAGCCGTTGAAGCTGGAGCGCGACGACACCGTATAGGCGCCCATGGCGTCGAACATCACGAAATCGCCGGTGGCGATGGTGTCGGGCAGCATCACCGGGCGCGGCAGCACGTCGGCGCTGTCGCAGGTCGGGCCATAGGCGCGGAAGGGGCGCTTCTCGCCGCTGAGGATTTTCGCTTTGCCCTTGGCGTCCAGCGTGATGCCGCTGGGCGGGTAATCCTCGTCGAAGCTGATGAAGCGCTGTTCGTCGAAGCTGCCGTAAATGCCGTCGTTGAGATACAGCCGGTCGCCGCGGCGCATCACCACCTGGGTCACCAGCGAAATGCCTTGCGCCACCAGGGCGCGGCCCGGCTCGCACATCACCTTGAGATCGGGGCGGCCCAGATTGTTCAGGGCCTCCTTGATCATGTCGAAATACCAGTGATAGGGCGGCGGCTCCTGTCCGGCATAGGCGGTGGGAAAGCCGCCGCCGATATCCAGCGCCGCGATTTCGACTCCCGAGAGAGTGATGGTGCGCTGTGCGATCTCGATCGCCTGGGCGTAGGAAAAGGGCGACAGGCATTGCGAACCGACATGGAAGGTCAGGCAGGGCTGCGCGCCCGCCTGCGCCACGCGGGCCAGCAGCTTGGAAGCTTCCTCGGGACGGCAGCCATACTTGCTGGACATCTCCAGCAGCGCGCCGCCCAACGCGGTCACCAGGCGCACAAAGACCCGCAGCTTCGTGGGCTTGCCGGTTTCGTCCAGCAGCTTGTCGAGTTCGGATTCGCTGTCCACCACGAAATCGGTGACGCCATGCTGTTCGAACGCGGCTTTCGCCTGGCCCGGCAGTCGCACCGGCGCCATGAAATGGCAGATCGCCTCGGGCAGTAGCGTCTTGACGGATTCAATTTCGCCCAGTGAGGCGGTATCGAAATGGCGGATGCCTGCGTCCCACAATTGCCGAAGCGCGACGGGATGGGGATTGGCCTTCACGGCGTACAGGACATCGCCGGGAAAACCGTCCAGGAACTGTTTCGCCGCGCTGGAAATTTTTTCCGGCTGCACCAGATACAGAGGCTCGGGCGGCTTCAGGCCTTCGATTGCCTTCAGCGAGGAAGCAAAGCACGGCAGGGCGTCAAAGCGTGTCGGCGCGTTCATGTTTTGCGTTGTGGGGCTTTGAGGGCGGATTCGCAATAAAAAAAAGGGGCAGGGTTCCTGCCGCCTTTAAAGACTGTTTAGCGAAACTCAGCGTTGCTGCGGTGGGCCTTCGGGGCCGCTCTGTTGCTCCAGCAGGCTGCGCTGGCTTTGTGTCAGGGCGCGGTAAAACGCTTCCAATACCGGACGCTCGGTCTGCAGGTCGGCCAGGCGGGCGCGCAGCATGGCTTCTTCCTCGGCGATGCCGTCCAGGAGGCTGGGCGGGCGGCCGGCATTGCGCTGATGGGCGGTGCATTCGCCTTGATGGCGGCGGGCGATATCCAGCCCCACCTGTTTCCAGCGCGTGAACAGCGGGGCCTGGGCGGCGGTTAGCGACAGGCTTCGTTCCAGCTAGGCCATGTCATCTGCTTTGTCGGCAACGATATCGCGGCAGCGGGGCTGACGCTCGCGGTCCATATCGGCGTCACGTTGGCTGCCCGCCTGGGCAATCATCACGGGTTTGCGCGCCGGTTGCTCGGCGCGGGCGTTGGTGGTGATCACGGCGGCGGTCGCCGTGCTGCACAAGGCCAGGCCGGCAAGTATGGAAAGGACGGTCTGGCGAATAAAAATCTCCTTTGGAAATCGCGCATAGCGTAGCGGCCAGCGCAAAGCTTCACCGCTGAGTAAGGCGTAATCCAGATGCATGCAGGATGAACGTTACTTGGCGGCCCGCAATTCACGGATGGTCTTCTTGCCGTCCGTCGAGGGCTGATAGACGTCGGTCATTTCTGTCAGCGCCCGCTGGAACATCTCAAGAGTGAAATGGTCCGGCACTTCCCAGGCGTCAAAGCCGACGCGGTGCTGGTAATTGACTTGGTCGTAGAGGAAATCGCCCACGGCGCGAATCTCGCCGGTAAAGCCGAGGCGGGTGCGCAGAACTCGCGCCCAGGAAAAGGCGCGGCCGTCGCGGAACTTGGGAAATTCCAGCGCGATCAGCGATAGGCGGCCCACGGCATCGCCCAGGCTTTCCGGATTGTCATGGCTTTGCAGTTTCACGCCGATCGGGGTGTTTCGCTCCAGCAAGGAGCCGTACTCCTTCTGGAGGCGCGCCAGCGACACCAGCACCGCACCGTCCGGCAGCACGCCGTCATCGGCTACCGTCGCGTATGCGTCCTGCGTGTAGGCGCAGCTTTTAATAAGCTTGGTCACGCCGCTTCTTTCTCATAGGCAGCGTCCTTGAACGGCGCCATGCCCAGCCGGCGATAGGTGTCGAGGAAACGTTCGCCGGGCTTGCGGGTCTTGATATAGGCGTTGACCACCCGCTCCACGGCGCCTGCAATTTCATGCTCGGTAAATCCCGGACCCATGATTTCGCCGATGCTGGCATCTTCCGCGCCGCTGCCGCCCAGCTGGAGCTGGTAGAATTCCACGCCCTTCTTGTCGACGCCCAGGATGCCGATATGGCCGGCGTGATGATGGCCGCAGGCATTGATGCAGCCGGAAATCTTGATCTTCAGCTCGCCGATCTCGTGCTGGCGGTCCAGGTCGGCGAACTTCAGGGCAATGCTCTGGGCGATGGGGATCGAGCGGGCGTTGGCCAGGTCGCAATAATCCAGGCCGGGGCAGGCGATGATGTCGGTGATCAGTCCGGCATTGGCGCAGGCGAAATCTAGTTCTTTCAGCTTGGCGTAAATCGCGGGCAGGTCTTTCTTGCGGACATGCGGCAACACCAAATTCTGCTCATGGGTTACGCGCACTTCGCCGACGCTGTAGGTGTCCATCAGATCGGCAATGGCTTCCATCTGCTCGGACGTGGCGTCGCCCGGCACCTGGCCCGGCGTCTTGAGGGTGATGGTGGCGATGGTATAGCCCGGCGCGCGATGCGGATGAACATTGGTCTTCACCCAGTTGACGAAATCCTTGCCGGCGTCCGCAATCGTATCGGGCAATCCGGTGTCAAACGCGGGCGGCGCGAAATAGGCGGTGATGCGATCCAGCTCCGCCTGCGGTAGCTGCAGGTTGCCGCCCTGCTTAATCTCGGCGAATTCGCGCAGCACCTGGCGGCGCATTTCCTCGATCCCCAGCGCATGGGTGAGAATCTTGATGCGCGCCTTGTAGATGTTGTCGCGGCGGCCCTGTTCGTTATAGACGCGCATCGCCGCTTCGAGGAAGGCAAGGATGTCCTGCTTCTCGACGAACTCGCCCAGCACCTGCCCGATATAGGGCGTGCGGCCCATGCCGCCGCCGACCAGCACCTTGTATCCGGTACGGCCCTGCGCATTGCGCACGATCTCCACCGCCATGTCATGATACTTCAGGGCCGCCCGGTCCTGCGGCGCGCCGCTGACCGCGATCTTGAACTTGCGCGGCAGGAAGACGAATTCGGGATGCAGGCTCGACCATTGCCGGATGATCTCGGCCAGCGGGCGGGGATCCTCGATCTCGTCAGCACTGGCGCCGGCAAAATGATCGGCGGTGACATTGCGGATGCAATTGCCGCTGGTCTGGATGGCATGCATCTCGACAGAGGCGAGATCGCTCAGGATGTCGGGCACATCCACCAGCTTGGGCCAGTTGTACTGGATGTTCTGGCGGGTGGTGAAATGGCCATAGCCCTTGTCATACTTGCGCGCGATATACGCCAGCATCCGAATCTGCCGCGATGAGATGGTGCCATAAGGCACGGCGACGCGCAGCATGTAGGCATGAAGCTGCAGGTACAGGCCGTTCATCAGGCGCAGCGGCTTGAACTGGTCTTCCGTCAGCTCGCCTTTCAGGCGGCGCTCGACCTGGACGCGGAACTGGGCGGTGCGTTCGGCGACGAAGCGGGCGTCGAACTCGTCATAGCGGTACATGTTGGGCGCGACTTCAGACATTGACCATTCCTGACTGCTTGCCGAGGTCGGCGCGCACGGTCGGGCCGGCGGCGCGGATGATTTCGCGCTCTTTCACCGGCTGGGTAACGCCATTCACCACACGCACCTCGAACAGATAGGGCGCAACGAATTCGTTGCGGGCCATTTCGGCCTGCGCTTCCGCCAGCGCGGCATCGGCGCCGGCCTGGTCGGCGAAAACATCGCCGTCGGCCAAGACCAGCACCCAGCCATCGCTCTTGCGATACAGGACGTCGCCATCGCGCAAGCGATTGGCGGTGAGCATCTGGGGGCCGTGGTTCTGTTGCGCCATAGAGGCGGGAAAGACCATGACCGGGGGATGAAATCAAGACTTCAACAGATAATATGTGTAGTTCTCTAATAATAACATATCAATTTTGTATTATTTAGAGGCGGGATATCGGCATAGTCGGGAAAACTGGCCCGTCCGCGGTGCGGCCAAGTGGAAAGAGCATGAGCGTGTCATCCAGAACTTTGACTATCCCGCAGCTGGGCGCGGTGATGGCCGGCAACGGGCTGGAATTCTATGACTTCCTGATCTTCGGGTTTTTCGCGGTGCAGATCGGCGCGGTTTTCTTTCCCAGCCAGAATCCCACCACCAGCCTGCTCCAGACCCTGGCCATCTTCGGCGTCGGCTTCCTGACGCGCCCCCTGGGCGGCGCGATCATCGGCCCGCTGGGCGACCGCATCGGCCGCAAGCCGGCCATGCTGTTCTGTTTCGGGCTGATGGGATTTTCCATCCTGGGCATGGCGCTGACGCCCTCCTACGCCAGCATCGGCTGGGCCGCGCCCGTGCTGGTGGTGATCTTCCGCCTGATGCAGGGCTTCGCGCTGGGCGGCGAAGTCGGGCCGGCCACGGCCTTCCTGATGGAAGCCGCGCCACCGGAAAAACGCGGACTCTATGTCTCGCTGCAATTCGCCACTCAGCAGTCCGCCATACTGCTCGCCGGCTTGGTGGGTGTCGTGCTGTCGAATCTTTTGACGCCGGCGGATCTGACCCAGTGGGGCTGGCGCATCGCGATGCTGTTGGGCGTGTCGGTGGTGCCCTTCGCTCTGGTGATGCGCCGCACTTTGCCTGAAACGTTGGAATCGCGAACCGACACCGTCCGGACGCGCCCTACGCGGGCGGATATGCGGCTGGCGTTCATCACCCTGGTGATGCTGGCCAGCGGAACCATCGCCACTTTTGTCATGACCTACCTGAACATCTTCGCCACCCACATGCTCGGTCTTTCGACGGCGCAGGCTTTTGGCGCGGTGGTGGTAGCGGGCACCTGCGGCATGATCTTCAACCCGGTCGGGGGCATTCTCAGCGACCGGCTGGGGCGCAAGCCTGTGATGATGACCGCGTTCGGGCTGTTGGGCCTGGCGGTGCTGCCGTGTTTCCTGGTCATGACGCATCTGCGCTCCGCCATGGCGCTTTATGCCTGTACCGCGCTGATGGCGATGCTGCTGGCGATGGGCCTGCCCGCGATCATGTCGTCGCTGACGGAAAACCTGCCGCAGCAGATACGGTCCGGCGGCATCGGCATCATCTATGCCGTGGCGATTTCGGTGTTCGGCGGTACGGCGCAATTCGTGGTCGCTTGGCTGACGGATGTCAGCGGCTCGGAATTGGCGCCTGCCTGGTATATGTGCGCGGCGTTGGCGATAGGTGTGTGCGCCATGGTGGCGATCCGTGAAACGGCGCCGATCAAGCAGCTTCGCTGATCGCGCTTTCGTGCCAGCGCCGCAACAGCGCCCATTCCAGCAGTGACAAAGCGGCGAAAATCAGCACCCCCGTCAGCGCCAGCAGCGCCAGCGCGGCGAAGAGGGTAGCGATTTCCAGCCGGTTGCCGGATTCCACGATGCGCCAGGCCAGGCCCGTGGCGGTGCCGCTGCCGGCGACGAACTCCGCCACCACTGCGCCGATCAGCGCCAGGCCGCCGGCGGTTTTCATGCCTGACAGAAGATAGGGCAGGGCGGTGGGCAGGCGTATGCGCCACAGAATCTGCAAACGCGAGGCGCCATGCAGGCGCGCCAGGTCAAGCAGATTGAAATCGGCGGATTTCAATCCCAGCGTTGCGCCTGCCAGGATAGGAAAGAAGGCGACCAGCGTGGCGATGATCACCAGCGCTAGGTTGATGCGCTCGAACCCCACCCAGATCAGGATCAGCGGCGCGATGGCGACCACCGGCGTCACTTGCAGGATGACGGCATAGGGATAAAAGGTGCGCTCCAGCAGCCGGCTTTGCGAAAAGCCGATGGCGGTGGCGACGCCGAGCAGCGTTGCGGCGGCGAAGGCCTGCAGGGTGACGGCCAGGGTTGAGCCCAGGCTCGCCATCAGCGATGCGAAATTTGCGCAAATGGCGCGGGCGATGGCGCTGGGCGCGGGCAGCACATAGTGCGGCACCTGCCAGTGGAAAATCGTCCATTCCCAGCTGCCCAGTATCACGGCTGCCAGAGCCACGGGAAATACGATGTCGAGCACCCGCCTCATGCTGTTGCCGCCTGGAGCGCGGCGTTGATGCCGCGCTGGGCTTCGATAGTGACGGATGAGAGGCGGTCGTCGCGGCTGTGGGGCAGGGCGATGTCGGCGGCGATGCGTCCCGGACGCGGCGGCATCACCAGCACGCGCTCGGACAGATAGGCACTTTCGCTAACGCTGTGAGTGACGAACAACACGGTCAATCCGTCTTCTCGCCACAATCGCAGCAGATCGTCGCCCAGCCGGTTGCGGGTGATCTCGTCCAGCGCCGCAAAGGGTTCGTCCAGCAGCAGCAATTTGGGCTGCGCCACCAGCGCGCGGGCGATGGAGACGCGCATCTTCATGCCACCGGACAGTTCGCGGGGCAAAGCGCGTTCAAATCCGGCCAGCCCCACCCGCGCCAGCGCGGCGGCGGCGCGCGCATTGGCTTCTCGGCGTGGCATGCTTTTCAAAACCAGCGGCAGGCGCGTGTTGGTCAGGGCGTCGGCCCAAGGCATCAGGGTAGGCTCCTGGAAGACGAAACCGATCTCGGGCTTGCCATGCGGGAACGTCACAGCGCCTGCATCCGGCGTTAGCAATCCCGCCGCCAGCCGAAGCGCGGTGGACTTGCCGCAGCCGCTGGGGCCCAGCAGCGAAACGAATTCGCCCGTCTGAATCGCGAAGGAAAGATCGTCCAGCGCCTGAACGCCGCCCGCCTTTTGAGTGGAGGCGAACCGCTTGCCGATCCCCGACAGCGCCAGCAAGGTCATTGAAAATTCTGGAAGGTGGCGCGCACAAAAGTGAGGTCGTAGGCCTTCTTGTAATTCATCCCCTTGGGATAAATTCCCTGCGCCGACATCATGTCGTAGAAACGCTTCCATTGTTCGTCGGTCATGCTGCCCAGCCCGAAAGCGAATCCATCGCCGCTGGTCAGCATCTTGTGCGCTTTCATCTTGTCCAGCGCCTGTTTTAGGATGGCGTCGGTCATGTCGGGATTGTCGCGCTTGATCAGCGCATTGCCCTTGGCCGGATTGTCCAGGTAACGCTGCCAGCCCAGGCGCGTGGCATCGACAAAGCCCTGCACCGTCTTGCGGTCGGTATCGATCCGTTTCTGCGGCGCGAGCACCATGTTAGCGTAACCGGGATAGCCGTAATCGGCCAGCAGGAAGACCTTGGGCTTGAAGCCCGCCTGTTTCTCGATCGTGTAGGGTTCGCTGGTGAGGTAGCCCTCCTGGATTGCGTTGGGATCGCGGATGAAGGGCGCCAGATTGTGGGTGTATTTGCGAATCTGCTTGTCGCTGAAGCCGAAGCGGGCCTTCAGCCAGGGCCAGAAGGCCGTGATGGTGGCGGCGGAAATCAGCACCGGCTTGCCGCGCATGTCGGCGATGGAGTTCAGGTCGCGGCGCGGGTGGCTGATCAGCACCTGCGGGTCTTTCTGGAAAATCGCCATCACCGCTTTGATCGGCACGCCGGCCTTGACCATGTTGAGCGGAATGAAGCTGTTGGAGCCCATGCCGAAATCGGCGGCGCCGCCGCCCAGCAGCTGCGGCACGTTCACATTCGGTCCGCCCTGGATGATCTTTACGTCCAGCCCACGCTGGGCATACAGCCCGTCCGCCACCGCTTGGTAAAAACCGCCATGTTCGGCCTGGGCCTTCCAGTCGGTAACGAAGCGGATGGTTGTCGCAGCAGATGCCGGCTGAAGCGCGGCGGCTACAAGGGCAAGAGTGAGAAAAACGCGGCGAAGCATGGCGGCCTTATAGCACGGTTCTAGCGCGGCGGCGGAGGCGGCGGTTCGTCATCCCCGAACAGCCAGCCCAGCAAGCCGCCCCGGCGGCGGCGCGGCTCCTGTGTCTGTTCGGCTTCGGGCTCGTCCACTTCGGGGGGGCGGGCAAGCTCCTCATCATCCACGCCGTTGCCCCAGGTCGCGCCCGAAGAGGCCAACAGCAAGTCTTCCTCGGCCGGTCTGGACGACTTGTCCAGCGAATTGAGCGGCAATCCTTTTTGGGCGACCAGCATGGTGTCGCGCCAGATATAGGCCGGCAGGGTACCGCCGGTGACGTTGCGGGTCGGGGTAGAATTGTCATTGCCCACCCAGGCGGCGGCGACATAGTCGGTGGTGAAGCCGACGAACCAGGCGTCCTTGGAATCCTGGGTAGTGCCGGTCTTGCCGGCGGCCTCGCGGCCATGCAGCGAGGCATAGCCGCCGGTGCCGCCGATCACCACGCCATACATCATGGCGAGCATGTCGCGGTTGACGGCGGCATCAATGACGCGCTGGGGCTGTGGCGGTGTGCGCTGGTAGATCGGCCGCCCCTGAATATCGATCTGCGTCACCAGATAGGGTGAGACGTGATAGCCGCCATTGGCGAAGGTGGCATAGGCGGCGGTCAGTTCCAGCGGCGTGACTTCGGCGGTGCCTAGCGCCAGGCTGGCATTGGCCTGCATCGGCGAGGTGATACCGACGCGCTTGGCGGCCGCGATCACATTGCGGATGCCGACTTCCTGGGCAAGGCTGACCGCGACGGTATTGACGCTATGCGCCAGGGCGTCGGCCAAGGTCACGGTGCCATAATATTTCCCGCCGAAATTGGTGGGCGTGTAACCGGCTATGTTCACCGGCCCATCCTCGCGCACGTCCCAGGGCGTGATGCCCGCTTCCAGTGCCGCCAGATAGACGAAGGGCTTGAAGGCGGAGCCGGGCTGGCGATGCGCCTGGGTGGTGCGGTTGAACACCGACTCCCGGTAATCCACGCCGCCGAGCAGGGCGCTGACCGCGCCATCGGGCTTCATCACCACCACGGCGGCTTCCGTGGCACGGGTGCGCTTCTTGTACTTGTTGATGGTGCCCAGCGCGGCCAGCCGCGCCGCTTCCTGCACCCTGGGCTCCATCGTGGTGTGCACCACCATATCCGAACTTGGAGGAACGCCGTTGATGGTGGCCAGCTTCAGCGCCTGATCGGCGGCGGTATCGAGGAAGTAGTTGCGGGCATTGCTGGTGGTGCGATCCACGATCATGGCGGGATGGGCGCGGGCCTGGGCGGCGGCTTCCTCGGTGATGGCACCATTGTCCACCATCGAATCCAGCACTAGGCTGGCGCGTTGCTGGGCACGGAGCAGGTCGCGGCGCGGCGAAAAGACCGAGGGCGCCCGCGTCAGGGTCGCCAGCATCGCGGCTTGCGCCAGATTGAGATTCTTGGCGCTGGTGCCGAAATAGACCCGCGACGCCCCGTCCACGCCATAGGCGCCGCTGCCCAGATAGATGCGGTTGAGATAGAGCTGCAGGATCTGGTCCTTGCTCAGCGATTTCTCCAGCCCCGCCGCATTCACCAGCTCGGTGAGCTTGCGCGAAAAAGTGCGCTGCTGCTGGGTGTAGACTATCTTGGCGGTCTGTTGGCTGATGGTGGAGCCGCCTGCCACGACCGACCGCGCGCGCAGATCCAGGATCACGGCGCGCATCAACCCGCGCGGATCGATGCCGTTATGGGCATAGAAACGCCGGTCTTCCATGGCGATGAAGGCGGCGGGCAGGAAGGCGGGCATCTCGTCCAGCTTCAGCCGCGCCCCCACGATGGCGCCGCGATGACCGACTTCCTGGCCTTGGGCGTCGAGGAAGGTGAAAGCCAGCGGACGGTTGACCGCATAGAGATCCACCTTGGGGTCGAGCGGGGGCGCGAACAGGCCCAGCACCACCGGCACCAGATAAAGCAGCGCCAGCGGCACCGCGATGACCGCCATGGCCACGGCAAAGGCCGGTGCGTAGCGGTCCGCCACCCGCGCGGCCTTGCGCAGCTCCTCGCTGTTCAGGCGGTTTTGCCAGTCGGACATTTGGCGGATAGCTGACTGATATTTGCGGCAGATTCAAGGTACGGCCGCGAAGGTGTTGGACTGGCGGGTTTTTCCCGAAGCTGCCACTGTTGGGACATGTGGGACGGCATGACATTGGTGGCGGGGCGCGACTGCGGCACATGCACGGTGTGTTGCACATGGCCGACCATCAACAAGCCGGAAATCCAGAAAAAATCCGGCGCCACCTGCCGGCATTGCACCGCCACCGGCTGCGGCGTGTATGAAACGCGCTATCCCATCTGCCGCGAATATTTCTGCGCCTGGCGCACGGTGGAGATTTTCGGCGAGGACTGGCGGCCTGACAGGTCCGGCGTCATGCCCTATGTCGAGACCCAAGGCATTTCGGAGGATTTCGATCTGTCCACCGGCATCGGGCTGATGCTAGTCGGCAATCCGCTGAAGATCGTCCGCCAGCACTGGTTCCAGGATTTTGTGGTCACGGGGGTGATGAATTCCGTTCCCATCTTCGTATCGCTGCCGGGACCGCGCGGCCACCAGGCGGCGACCGTCTCGATGAACACGGAAGAGATGCTGGACGCTATCAAGCGCGGGGCGGTGAAGGACGCGCTGGAAGCGGTGGTGAAGATTTTGCGCGGATGGAATTTCACCCAGGCGGTGATCACCTATGCGGGCAATGACGTTAGCAGCGAGACGTAGAACAGGAGTGTAACATGTCGGCGGGCAGCGCGTACCGAAATCTGAGGAAACATTTAGGCAGAGTCATCTTTCCCGCGCTTGTTCTAATGCTTGCGACTGGGTCCTCTGCTCAAGTGGGCGCCTACCGTCCAGTCGATCACAACCGCCTTTTAAAAGGGGAAGAGAGTAGCGATTGGCTGACTTATGGCCGGACCTATTTTGAGCAGCGCTTCAGCCCCTTGCGGCAGATAAACCAGTTCACCATTGGAACATTGGGCCTTGCCTGGTGGGTGCAGTTCGACACCAGCCGTGGTCAGGAGGCGACGCCGCTTGTTGCCGATGGCGTTATCTACACGACCACAGCCTGGTCAAAAGTCTATGCCTTTGACGCCCGAACCGGCCGTCAGCTCTGGACCTTCGACCCCAAGGTCTCCGGCAGGACGGCGCTTGCAGCCTGCTGCGACGTGGTCAACCGGGGTGCTGCACTGTGGAATGACCGGATTTTTGTCGGCGCGCTGGACGGCCGGTTGATCGCCTTGGATCGCAGGACGGGAAAACCCGTATGGTCGGTACAAACCACGGATCCAAAACTGCCTTACACGATCACGGGCGCACCTCGGGTCGTGAAAGGCAAGGTCATCATCGGCAATGGCGGTTCGGAGTATGGCGTCAGGGGCTATGTTTCCGCTTACGACGCGCAGACTGGAAAGCAGGCATGGCGGTTCTATCTGACGCCAAACCCGGACGGCAAACCGGATGGCGCTGCGTCTGATGAGGTATTTGCCAGGACCGCCAACGCGACCTGGTTCGGCGATGTCTGGAAAACATCCGGTGGCGGCGGCACGGCCTGGGATGCGATTACCTATGATCCCGATAGCAACAATCTCCTGATCGGCACGGGCAATGGCGCGCCCTGGAACCACCACATCCGGTCACAAGGCAAAGGAGACAATCTGTTTCTATCATCGATTGTGGCCCTGAAGCCTGAGACGGGGAAGTATGTCTGGCATTACCAGACCACGCCCGGCGATACGTGGGATTATACCGCAACCCAGCCCTTTATTATCGCTGATCTGTTTATTAAGGACGCCAAACGCCATGTCGTGATGCAGGCTCCCAAGAACGGCTTTTTCTATGTGCTGGATGCCGGGACGGGAGAGTTGCTGTCGGCCGACAAACTGGCGCCGTGGGTTGACTGGGCGCATGGCGTGGACCTTGGCAACGGCAGGCCCGTTGAGCGTATCGGCGTTCGCTGGGGCGCCGGCGGCAACAGCCGCCAGAATCCCGGTCCGCCTGGGGCGCATAGCTGGAAATCGATGGCGTTCAATCCCATCGAGGGCCTTGTCTATATTCCGGCGCTGAATGTTACCGGAAATTTTGCCGCGCCGTCCCATCCCGAAGAGTACCGGCACATTCCCGGCACCCAGAACCGGGGTGTCGGCGTTCAAGGTGTGGCGCCGGGAAAGCAAGCAGCACCGGGCGCATTGCAACGCGCCCGGGCCGCAGCCACCGGCGATCCGTTGCCGTCTGTTTTAAGCGGCGAGCTGATTGCCTGGGATCCGGTCGCGCGCAGGGCCCGCTGGACGGTGAAATATTCGGACCCGGAATGGGGCATGGGCGGTGTCTTGGCCACCGCGGGCAGCCTCGTCTTCCAAAGCGTCAAGCATGATCTGAAAGCCTATGACGCGGCGAGCGGCAGGGAGGTTTGGAGTTATCCGCTCGGCGCCTCCGCGATCGCGGCGCCGATAAGCTATGCCTTGGACGGCGTTCAGCATGTGGCGCTGATGGTGGGAAATGGCGGCGGCAACGGGCAGGGCTATTCCACCCGAACCGACACGCCGGTCCCCGGACGATTGCTGGTGTTCAAGCTGGGCGGAAAGCAAATCGCGCCGGATCATATCCGGACAAATCGAATGGCGCTGGATGTTTCCAGGGCAGAGGCATCCACGGGCGACGCTTTGGCCGGAGATGTGTTCTATAACCGGTACTGCCGGTTTTGCCACGGTCAGAATTTCATTTACCCGGATTTGCGCCGCTCTCCGGTTCTTTCGTCGAGAACCAGATTCAAGCGTGTTGTTTTTGATGGCTTGTTGGAGAGCCGGGGCATGACAAGCTTTGCCGCTTTCCTGAATGAGCAAGAGGTTGAAGACATCAGGGCGTACTTGCTGCGGGGAGCTTCTCGTTGAGAAGGAAGATCGGGGTCAGGCTTCTTCACACCGACGCCTGAAAGCAAAGAAGCCCGCGTCTTGCGACGCGGGCTTCACTTGACGGTCTGGGGTCCTATGGGGAGGGGCATACCACGGACCTTGGTCCTCAAGACTGTTGCTTACAGGCGGCAGATGAACCGGCCGTTGGAAGCGTTGTGCCTGCCGATGATGATCTCGCGCAAAAATGACGAAACGCTGATCGCCAAGACCGATATGGGCCTAGTGGGCGAAATCCTTTTCGACCGCATGGACACGCTGAAAAACTCCATCCAGGCGACGCGTCCCCCCCTGTTCGACGCCGAGGTGCTGATGGACGAGGTCAAGACCTTCGCCGATCTCTCCAGCCATATTGTCAAGGAAATTGAGCTCAAGCGCGACGGCGAATGGGGCAAGCGCCTGTTGGGCGAGCGGGCGCCGATTTCGGCCGGCATTCGTGCGCGAAAGGGCATGACATGACCAAACGCTATGCGCGGCTGGTGGCGGGCAGCTGCAACTTTGCCGCCGCCGCGTCTTTCGCTGCCAAGCAGAAGGCCACCTATGAAGATCTTTGCACCGCGTTCAAGCGCTACAATGAGTATGTGGTCAGGGCCTTGAAGACCGATCCCGCCCGCGCAGAAACCTTCAACGCGCAGTTTGAATTGTGCGTGGAACTCACCACTATCCTGTTCAGCGACGAGGAGGCGGCCATGCTGCGCCGCCGTGGCAAGGCCGCTCAAGCTGCCGCTGCATAGCGGCAGCTTAGCTGTTTAATGTGCGGCTCCGCCGCAGCCGCCTAGCCACTGTAACCTTTCAAATCCTGTCTGAACGGTGGATGAACGGCAGCCGGTTTCCTGTCAAATTTTTTAATAGACATTAAACGTTTTACATTGTCTCTTGATTACCCTTGTCTAAGGGCAAGACGAGAAATTTGTGGAGACGTTCCCAATGTTCCGCACATTGCTTATCGCCGCTTTGACGCTCGCCCTGCTGGGCGGAACCGCGTTGGCGCAACCGGCGACTTCGCCGCCCGCCAATCTGTCCGATACCTCGCGCAGCGCGCCCGACTATGACAATGACCGCTATGACGACAATGACCGTGGGCCGCCGGTTTCCGAGCGCCAGGCCAATCCGCGGGCGCAGGTCACGGCCGACCAGCAGCGCGACCGCGACATTTTCTGCCGCCGCGATGCGGCGGCGCGCACCGGCTACACCACGCCGCGCGAAGCGGCGCGCGATGAACAGGTGCGCGGCAGCATCGGCGGCACCTTGGGCGGCGCTGCCCTGGGCGCCATCATCGGCAGTGCCACCGGCGGCAATGCGGGAACCGGCGCCGCCATCGGTGCGGGCGCGGGTCTTCTGGCCGGCACCGCCGTTGGCGCGGACAATGCCCGCCGTGCGGCGCGGGATGTCGAGGCGGATTATTCCTCCGCCTATTATGCCTGCATGCACCAGGCCGATAGCGGTTCGCGCAGCGCCTATGATGATCGTCGCCCGGCCTATGACGACGACTATTATGATCGCGTCTATGGCGGCGGCTATGCCTATGGCCCTCCGCCGCAGTCCTATTACCGTCCCTATGGCGGCTATGCCTATGGCCCTCCGCCGCAGCCCTATTACCGTCCCTATGGCGGCTATGGTTATGGCGGCTATGCCCCCTATTACGGCTCTAGCTTTTCGCTGGGCTTCGGGTTCGGCGGCCAGCGCGGCTGGGGACATAATCGCGGTTTCCGCGGTGGGCGCGGCGGCGGGCGTCACCGCTAACGCGCGTCAAACTGGTCTTTGCTAGAGAAGCGGCCGGACTGTAAGGTTTGGCCGTTTTCTTTCCAAGGTTGTTCATGTCGCCGAAAGCCAATCCGTCCAAGCTGAATCCGCTGCAATTGCGGACCCTGACCTTGCTTCAGGCGATTGCGCAGATTCCTGGCGCGGCGGCCCAGACGCCGGACGGCGATGCCGCCATCACCCAGTTCCCGCATGCCCATGGCGACCATTTTCACCTGGGCGACGCCACCGTGCGGGGCAGCGATGCTACCGGCCTGGAAAATGAGAAAGTGTGGAACGCGCTCTCGCGCAAGGGCCTGATCAAGTGCGAGTATCCCCACCAGATTGCACTGACGCCACAAGGGCTGGATTATGACACGGGCATCGCCGACCAGATTCTGCATCGCGGCATTCATCACTAGATGACAGTCAAGAAAAAGCGCCGCCTTGCTTTCGCCGCCGCGCTGGTCGCGGTGGGCGCAGTGCTGGCGGTGGTGGTAATTTACGGCCTGGGCCAGAACACCATGTACTTCCGCAGCCCCACCGATATCGCGGATCAGAAGATCGCCCCCGGCGTGCCGTTCCGTCTGGGTGGGCTGGTGCAGCAGGGCAGCGTGGCGCATGGCGCGGGCGCGGGCGTGCGCTTTGCCATCACCGACGGCAAGAGCACCGTGCCGGTGACGTTCTCGGGTGTCCTGCCGGCGCTGTTCCACGAGGGTCAGGGCGTGGTCACAACCGGCGTGCTGAGCGCGGGCGGCATTTTTGAGGCCAAGGAAGTGTTGGCCAAGCACGATGAAAAATACATGCCGCCCGAAGTGGTCGACTCTCTCAAGCGCAGCGGCCGCTGGAAGGAAGGCGGCGTATGACCGGTGAGCTGGGGCAGCTGGCGCTGTGCTTCGCCCTGGCGCTGTCGCTGGTCATGGCGGCCGCGGGCTTTTTCGGTGCGCGCGCCGATGCGCACGCTGCCCGTAGCATAGCTAATGGCGCGGCCATGGGCCTCTTGGTGTTCGTGGTGCTGGCCTTTGCCACACTGACCTATGCCTTCGTCGTATCGGATTTTTCAATCGCGCTGGTCGCGAACCATTCCCACACTTTGAAACCGATGATCTACAAGATCAGCGGCGTTTGGGGGAACCATGAAGGCTCCATGCTTTTGTGGGTGCTGGTGCTGGCGATCTATGCCGGGCTGGTGGCGGGTTTGCAGCGCGGCGGCGAACGGTTGACCAGTGGCGCGCTGGGCATTCAGGGCCTGCTCGCGGCCGCCTTCATTCTCTTTATTCTCTTCACCTCCAATCCGTTCGTGCGGCTGGACCCGATGCCGTTCGAAGGTGCCGGACTCACGCCGCTGCTGCAGGATATCGGCCTAGCGGTGCATCCACCCATGCTCTATGCGGGCTATGTCGGACTGTCGGCCTCTTTCGCCTATGCCGCCGCCGCGTTGATGGTGGGTGAAGAAGGCTGGGCGCGGGCGGCGCGGCCTTTCATGCTGATCGCCTGGATTTCCCTGACCTGCGGCATCGCGCTGGGTTCGTGGTGGGCCTATTACGAACTGGGCTGGGGCGGTTTCTGGTTCTGGGATCCGGTGGAAAATGCGTCGCTGATGCCCTGGCTGATCGCCACAGCGCTGCTGCATTCTGCGCTGGCCACCGAAAAAAGTGGCGCCTTCCGCACCTGGACCCTGCTGCTGGCGATCGCGGGCTTTTCCATGTCGCTGATCGGCACCTTTCTGGTGCGCTCCGGCGTGCTGTCGTCGGTGCATGCCTTCGCCAGTGATCCCACCCGCGGCTTCTTCATCATGATCCTGATCGCGCTGGCAATCGGCGGGGCGCTGGCCCTGTTCGCATGGCGCGCCCCGACCCTGCAGGGCGGCGCTGCCTTCGATCCGGTCAGCCGCGAGACCAGCCTGGTGCTGAACAATGTGTTCCTGGTGGCGGCCTGCGCCTGTGTTTTTGTCGGCACGCTCTATCCCCTTGTGCTGGATGCCCTGACCGGCACCAAGATCACCGTCGGCCCGCCTTATTATGCCCTGACCTTTGCCCCGATTTTCTTCGCGCTCCTGCTGTTGGTGCCGTTCGGACCGAAGCTGGGATGGAAGCGCGGCGACCTGAAGACCGCCTGGCGCTCGCTGTATCCGGCGCTGGGGCTGGCGGGCATTGCCGCCGTGTCGGTGCTGGCCTTTGTCAGTCCGCGCGGCGTCGCCGCCACCGGCGCTTTCGCCGTGGCGGGTTGGCTGATCGGCGCTTCGATCCTCGACCTGCGCAAGCGCAAAGGTGCGCGCGCTTCGGCTTTCGCCGCAGCTCTCGCCCATGCCGGCCTTGGCGTCACCTTGCTGGGCGTGACGGGCACCGCCGCCTGGCGCAGCGAGGCGCTGCAGGTTCTTGCGCCCGGCCAGACCATGACCGTCGGGCCTTACACCCTGCGCTTCGATGGCGTGACGCAGGAAAAAGGCCCCAACTATCTCGCCGACCGCGCCCATATCGCGCTGATGGACGGCGGCAAGGTGAAGGCCATGCTCGAGCCCGAAACGCGCCTTTACGCCGCTGAAGGGCAAGCCGTCAGCGATACCGCAATCCGCACCACGGGCCTGCGGGATCTCTATCTGGCGTTGGGTGATGACCGCGGCCAGGGACGCTACGCGATACGGGCCTATGTCTCGCCGCTGGCGCCGCTGATCTGGCTGGGCGCGCTGGTGATGGCGCTGGGCGGCATGCTGAGCCTGGGGGGGCGGTTGCGCCTGCGCGCACGCGAGCCCGCCTCTGAGCCCGTCGCCGCAGAATGAAAAGATCAGTTTTCCTTTTTCTGGTGGTGATGGCCGCGGCGACGGTGAGCGTTTCCGCGCAAACCACTCCGCCTGCCAGCGCCGTCGGCGATACATTTTCCGATCCCGTGATGGAAACCCGCGCCCGTGCGATGCAGCGGCAGCTGCGCTGCCTGGTCTGCCAGGGCGAAAGCATCGACGAGTCCAATTCGCCGCTGGCCGCCGACCTGCGCCGCCTGGTGCGCGAACAGATGGCGGCGGGCAAGACCAATAGCGAGATCGAGGATTTCTTGGTGGCGCGCTATGGCGACTTCATTCTGATGAAGCCGCCGCTGCAGTCCAACACTTGGCTGCTGTGGCTGGCGCCCTTCCTGGTGCTGGGTGCGGGCGGCGCGGTTGCCTGGATCACGGTCAAAAAGGCCTCCGCGCGAGTGGCTTAGTAAGATTACATGCATGTAATCTTTTAGACGTACTACGGCCATGTTAGCCTTGTATGTCAGTTGCCAGCAGGCCAAATGGCCGCCTCAAGGAGATCCCATGCAAGACCCGATCATCACCCCGAACCCCGGCTTTCTTTCCCGTCTACCCAAGCCCTCGCTGCGTCAGCGCCGACTGATCGCTATGACATCCGCCGCCGCCATCGTGGTGGTCGGGCTTGGCGCCTTCGCGCTGCTGCCGCCGGTTGAAAAAATCCAGACCGCCGCGCCAGTCATGGTGGCGCAGAACGACAGCCCGCGCGCCACGCCCCGCATGCTGGAAAGCACGCCCTTCAGCTTTGCCGATCTGGTCGAGCGGGTGAGCCCGGCCGTGGTGTCCATCAAATCGGAAACCACGAACAACGAGACTAGTGCTGACGAGAACATCCCGCAGCAGTTCCGCGACCTGTTCCAGCAGTTCGGCCAGCGGCCGCAGCAGCCCCAGCCCCAGCCGCGCCGCGCTCTTAGCGCCGGTTCAGGCTTCATCATCGACAAAGCCGGCTATGTCGTCACCAACAACCATGTGGTAGACGCCAGCAAGAAGATCACCGTGACCTTGCCGGACAAGCGCGAATTCGTCGCCACTCTGGTCGGCAGCGATCCGGTGACTGACGTTGCGCTGTTGAAGATCCAAAGCGACCGGCCGCTGCCGAACGTGGACTTCGGCGACGACAAGCGTCTGCGCGTGGGCGACTGGGTGGTGGCGGTGGGCAATCCCTTCGGGCTTTCCAACTCGGTGACCGCCGGCATCGTCTCCTCGCTGAGCCGCAACATCGACGGCAGCCAGCAGTATACCAACTTCATCCAGATCGACGCGCCCATCAACCGGGGCAATTCCGGTGGGCCGACCTTCGATCTGCGCGGCCAAGTGATCGGCATGAACTCGATGATTTTCTCGCCCACGGGCGGCAGCGTCGGCATCGGCTTCGCCATTCCGGCCAGCCTGATCCTTGATGTTGTGGGGCAACTCAAGTCCAATGGCCGCGTCGCGCGCGGCTGGCTGGGCGTCGAGATCCAGCCGGTGACGGCGGAGATCGCGGCCTCGCTGGGCATCAAGGACGCCAAGGGTGCCATCGTCGCCAATGTCGTGCCCAGCGGACCGGCGGCCAAGGCCGGCTTCGAGCAGGGCGATATCGTGACCGCGATCAACGGCCAGCCGATCGAAGACGCTACTGACCTCACCCGCAAGGTGGCGACGGTGCAGGCCGGCCAGACGGCGACCTTCTCGATCAGCCGTGGCGGCAAGCCGTCCCAGATCAAGGTCACCATCGGCGCCCGTCCCGACGAACGGGTGGCGGCCAATGCCCCGGCCGCAAAGGGTGGCGTGGCCGCTTCCAGCGCCAATGCCGCGGGCCTGGCGCTGTCGTCGCTGACGGCGGAAACCAAGAAGACCTACAACGTCGCTGACGCGCTTTTGGCCGGTGCGGTCATCACCAAAGTCGATCCGGAAAGCGACGCCGCCGAGAAGGGCCTGCAGGCGGGCGATGTGGTGCTGAAGATCGGCAACCGCACCGTGCGCACGCCGGCCGATTTCCAGTCGGGCGTCACCGATGCCAAGAAGGGCGGCCGCACCAGCGTGTTGCTGCTGGTGGCGCGCAGCCAGGGTGGCACCCATTTCGTCGCCATCGACGTCGAGAAGTCGTGATGTTGCGGGGCGCGGCTATGAACGCCGCGCCCTTTTCATTGTCGAGGCATTTATCGGGAGAATGAATGCGTATTCTCGTAGTTGAAGACGATCTGGAAGCGCAGCGTTATCTGGTGCAGGGCCTGAAGGAATCGGGCCATGTGGTGGACGAGGCGTCGGACGGTGAAACCGGCCTGTCGCTGTCGCTGTCGCGTTCCTATGACGTGGCGATCATCGACCGCATGTTGCCCAAGATGGACGGGCTGAAGGTGGTGGCCGAAATGCGCGAGCACGGCAACCTCACCCCGGTGCTGTTTCTGTCCGCCTTGTCGGAAGTGGATGACCGGGTGAAGGGCCTCAAGGCCGGCGGCGACGATTATCTCGCCAAGCCCTATGCCTTTGTCGAACTCCTGGCGCGGATCGATGCGCTGCTGCGCCGCCGTACCCCTTCCGGGGTGAAGACGCGGCTGGGCGTGGGCGATCTCGAGCTGGACCTGCTGACCCGCGCCGCCAAGCGCAGCGGCACCGACATCGAGCTGCAGCCGCGCGAATTCCGCCTGCTGGAATATCTGATGCGTCATGCCGGACAGGTGGTGACCCGCACCATGCTGCTGGAAAGCGTGTGGGAATATCACTTCGATCCCCAGACCAACGTGATCGACGTACATATCTCGCGTCTGCGCGCCAAGATCGACAAGGGCTTCCAGGCGCCGCTGCTGCACACCGTGCGCGGCGCGGGCTACATGATCCGTGCGCACTAGACCGGCATATCAGTAAGGCGGGGCGAGGGGATGCGCACCGGCCACCTGCTTCGGACCCAGGCGTTCCGCATCGTGCTTGTCTATGTGGTGCTGTTCGCTTTTTCGGTGACGGCGCTGCTGGCTTTCACCTATTGGAATACTGTCCGCACACTCGACGGACAGACCGACCAGATCGTCGCTGCCGAGATCACCGGCCTGGCCGAGCAGTACCAGCATCTGGGCCTGCGGGGCCTGGCGGAAACCGTGCGCAGCCGCTCCACCCATGGCGGCGAGGCGCTGTATCTGCTGACTGACAGACTGCGCCGTCCGCTGGCGGGCAATCTGGATTCCTGGCCACAGACCGTGGTGACCGCCGAGAATTTCGTCGAGTTCGATTATGAGCGCCCAGTGGACGGCAAGCTGGAAGCGCGCCGCGCCCGCGGCCGCATGTTCGCGGTAACGGGCGGCTTTGTCCTGCTGGTCGCCCAAGATGTGCATGAACGCTTTTTGACCAGGCGGATGTTCACCACCACCTTGCCCTGGACAGTGGCGCTCATCCTGGTGCTGGGCCTGGCGGGCGGGGCGCTGATGAGCCGCAAAATTCTCAGGCGCCTGGACATCATCAATCGCACCAGCGGCGAGATCATGGCCGGCGACCTGACGCGGCGCGTGCCGCGCATCGGCTCGGGCGACGAGTTCGACATGCTGGCGGAAAACCTCAACCACATGCTGGACCGCATCGAGCGGCTGATGAGGGGCCTGCGCGAAGTAACGGACTCGGTGGCGCACGATCTGCGCACCCCGCTGAACCGTCTGCGCAACCGGCTGGAAGAATCGGTGATGTGGCTGAATGCGGGCGGGGCCCTCACCAAGGAAGACATAGCCGGTGAAATTGAACGCGCCATCGCCGAGACCGACCAGCTGATCGGCACCTTCAATGCCCTACTGCTGATCGCGGAGACCGATGCCGGCACTACACGGGCGGCGATGACCGCGCTGGACCTGGTCTCGGTCGCGGCCGATGTCACCGAGCTGTATGAGCCGCTGGCGGAGGAGCGCAAGGTGACCCTGACGCTGATACCGTCGGGCGATGTCGCCATCGAAGGCAATCGCAGCCTGATCGCCCAGGCGCTGGCCAACCTGGTGGACAACGCCATAAAATATACCCCGGCGGGCGGCCATGTGCGCATCGGTACGGCGGTCGGTTCGGCGGGCGTCGATCTGTGGGTGAGCGACAGCGGACCGGGCATTCCGCACCAGGACAGGACACGGGTGGTGGACCGCTTCGTGCGGCTGGAAGCCAGCCGCAACACGCCCGGCACCGGGCTGGGACTGTCGCTGGTGGCGGCGGTGGCGCATTTCCACAATGCCGCGCTGATACTGGAAGACAGTCTCCCCACCGGGCTGAAAGCGATATTGCGTTTTCCCAGAGCGGCCTTGCGCGCCACATCGTTCAAAAACGCTGCGCAGTAGCTGTCGCTCGTCTAGAGTGGCCAGATGCTTCGCATTCCTCCCACGCCTTTCGATCTCGCCCGCGCTGCCCGCATCAAGGAGGCGCTGGCCGAGCATGGTTTTGTCAGCGATACGCCGTTGCTGGCGGCCGTGTTCGGCAACAGCGCCTTCCTGGGACGGCTGGCGCTGCGCGAAGTCGGAGCGCTGGGCGAATATTTCGCAGCCGGGCCGCAAACGGTTCTGAGCGCCGCGATCCTGCTGGCCCAGGCCTGCGCCAACGCTGACAGCGAGGCCCGCGCCATGGCGGAGCTGCGCATCGCCAAGCGCCGGGCCGCGCTGGCCATTGCCATGGCCGACATTGCCGGTATTTGGGACGTCAACAAGGTCACGTCGGAACTGACGCGTTTTGCGGATGCCTGTGTCGCCGGCGCCTTGCGCTTCCTGCTGCGCCAGGAAGCGATGCGCGCCGGCATGGAAGAGCGTGACGGCGTGAAACTGGAACACAGCGCCGGCCTGACCGTGCTGGCGATGGGAAAATACGGCGCCCATGAGCTAAACTATTCCAGCGACATCGACCTGGTGGTGTTTTACGACGCCGAAAAACTTCCTTTTTCCAAGCGCGGCGACATGCGCGGCGCGGCGGTGGACATCGTGCGCGGCATGGTCCGGCTGCTGAGCGAAATCACCAGCGACGGCTACGTCTTCCGCACCGACTTGCGCCTGCGCCCAGATGCCGGCGCCACCCAGATCGCCATCTCCACCGATGCTGCATTGGATTATTACGAAGCCATGGGCCAGAACTGGGAACGCGCCGCCATGATAAAGGCGCGTGCCTGCGCCGGCGACCCCGCGACCGGCGCGGCGTTCCTGGAAAGTATGCGGCCCTTCATCTGGCGGCGCTATCTGGATTTCGCGGCGATCGAGGACATCCAGTCCATCAAGCGCCAGATCCATGCCCATGTCGGGCATAGCGAGGTCAAGGTGCCGGGCCACAATATCAAGCTGGGCCGTGGCGGCATCCGCGAGATCGAATTTTTCGCCCAGACCCAGCAGCTGATCCTGGGTGGTCGGCACCCAGTCCTGCAGGTACCGACCACGCAAGGCGCGCTGGACGCGCTGGTGGCTGAAGGCCGCGTCGATGCCAAGGCGGCGGAAGAACTGAAGGTCGATTACCGATACCTGCGCACCCTCGAACACCGGCTGCAGATGATTGAGGACCAGCAGACCCATTCCATTCCGGACAGCGATGCGGACGTTTCCCATATCGCCTGTTTCATGGGCTATGACGGCGCGCAGGATTTTCGCGCCGCCCTGACCGGCGTGCTGGAGAATGTGCAGGGCCATTATGCCCGCCTGTTCGAGCGCGAGCCCGACCTGACAAGCGCCCAGGGCAATCTGGTCTTCACGGGTGTCGAGGAAGATCCCGAAACCCTGACGACCCTGGCCGCGATGGGTTTTGCCGATTCCGCGCATGTTTCCGGCGCGATCCGCGGCTGGCATCATGGCCGCATCCGCGCCATGCGTTCGCAGCGGGCGCGCGAACTGCTCACCAAGCTGATCCCGACGATCCTAAAGGCGCTGTCGGGCGCCGCCGACCCGGATGTGGCCTTCAAGCAGTTTGACCTGTTCCTCTCCAACCTGCCGTCCGGGGTGCAGCTCTTCTCGCTGTTCCTGGCGCGGCCGCAATTCCTCGATCTGCTGGCCAAGATCGTGGGCGCGACGCCGCGCCTGGCGACTTATCTGGCAAGAAATCCCGCCATCATGGACGCACTGCTGGATGCCGATTTCCTCACCAGCCTGCCGTCACGCCAGAAGCTGGATGCCGATTTCGCGCGGGTCGTGACCGGCGATTTCGAAGAGATGCTGGATGCCGCAAGGCGCTTCACCCGTGAGGCGGTGTTCCGGGTCGGGGTGCAGATCGTCGAGGGTGCGGCGCGCGCCGACCAGGCCGGTCCGGCGCTGACCGACATTGCCGAAACCGTAATCGCCGGCCTTTTGCCCCATGTCGACGACGCGCTGGCAGCCGGCGCGGGACGGATCAAGGGCGCCGGCTTTGCCGTGGTGGCGATGGGCAAGCTGGGCGGACGCGAAATGACCGCCAGCTCGGATCTCGATCTGGTGTTCATCTATGACACCCCGCCGGGCGTGGAGGCGTCGGATGGACCAAAGCCGGTATCGCCCACGCTCTATTTCGCGCGCCTGGCGCAGCGGCTGATCTCGGCTCTGACCACGCCGACGGCGGCGGGCATGTTGTACGAGGTCGACATGCGGCTGCGGCCCACCGGCAACAAGGGGCCGGTGGCGGTGAGTCTGGAAAGCTTCGCCGTCTATCACGCCAGCGAAAGCTGGACCTGGGAGCATATGGCGCTGACTCGTGGGCGGCTGGTGGCGGGGACGCCCGGCCTGCGCCAGCGGGTGGAAGCGGAAATCCGTCGCCGGCTTACCGCGCCGCGCGCCGCCAGCGATATCATCACCGATGCCCGCGAGATGCGCGAAAAAATGACGCTGACATTTCCGGGCGCCAATGTCTGGGATCTCAAGCACACGCCGGGCGGGTTGGTGGATATCGAATTCATCGCCCAGACCCTGCAACTGGTCCATGCGTCGGCGCGGCCAGATATTCTCGACACCAATACTATCGCCGCCCTGCAGAAACTGAAGGCGGCGGAATTTCTTGACGCGGCCGATGCCGATGTCCTGATCGCCTCGGCCCGGCTGCAGCATGCCTTGACCCAGGTGCTGCGCATCGCGCTGGACGAAACGCCGAAGATCGAGGAGGCGACGCGGGGGCTGAAGGCCTTGCTGACACAGGCGGCGGAAGCAGGCAGCTTCGCGCAGATGCAGCAGTGGTTGGCTGAGTTGCAGGGTCAGACGCGCGAGATTTTCAATCGCCTGATGGCAAACCGATAAGGTTCTCCGGCGGGAAGGCGAGCGTCACCGCATTGCCAGACGGCGGCTGGCCGCTCACCGCCACCGGCTCGGTGCGGCCGTCGATCTTTACATGAAAGTGACTGCGCCCGCCCAGGAAGGTCGCGGTAACGACCTCTCCCGCCACGCCTTGGGCCGCGATGCGGAGATGCTCCGGGCGGATGGCCAGCAGGATGTGATCGCTGGACGCGATGCCCTGCGCGACATTGGCGCGCGGCAGGGGGACGATGCCAAGTAGGCCGGCATTCACCGTCGCGCTGGTCTCGGTCATCTCCTCGACCGTGGCATGGAAGAAGTTGATCTCGCCGATGAAGTCGGCGACCTCGCGGCAATTGGGACGTTCGTATAATTCGCGCGGGATGGCGAAAAGCCCAGAAATTGCCAAGGGATTGCTGGGGGATTGCCGGGCGAATCCCCGCTTGAATAGGCCCGGGCGATCAGCCATAACCCGCCGTCTTGGAGTGCGGGCGTAGCTCAGGGGTAGAGCATAACCTTGCCAAGGTTAGGGTCGACGGTTCGAATCCGTTCGCCCGCTCCAGGTTTCGAAGTAGAATCAATAGCTTAGCGTCACTGGCTTTATTTAAATTCCCCAAAAAGGTAATATACGGATCGTAAACGGATTTTCCCGTTTAGGGGGCGTGTATGCCAATAGATCTAGTGGGTAGGGCTTCCGCCCAAAAACGGTCATCCGCCAAGGTTTTGGAGGCGAAAACCTTCAGGGATGGGGCGATCTACCTCTACCGCCGATCCGACTACAAAAAGCCGACCTGGTTTATCCGGCTCAAGATACCCGGTGCCAAGGGCTACATTTGGCAATCTAGCAAAACCACCGAAGAGCACGCCGCCTACAAGGTAGCGGATGACCTCTTCAACAAGTCCCTAGTTAAGGTGCTTGGCGGCGGGAAGCTTGGCTCTAAGAAGATCACCGATGCCCTTAATGGCTACATCAGGCGATTTGAGTCCGAGCAGAGCCGCCTATCCATAAAATACAAAATCTTCTTGGCTAAAAGGCTGATGCCCATTTTTCAGGGCAAAACCTTTGAGGATCTTGATACCGCGCTGATCTCTAAGATGGTGACCGAGCTAAATCGGGCATCGTCAAAAGAAAAGCTTTCACCCAACACCATCAAACGGATCTTTGCTGATTTTAGGACATATCTGAATTGGTGTGTTGAGGAAGGTTACCTGCCGAAGGTACCGACGTTTCCTAAGGTCAAGGCGGAACAATCACGCCGACCCCATTTTGACATCAACGATTATCGAAAGCTGACACGTCATCTGCGTGAATACGTAAAGCACGCTAACCCAGCGGTTGTTAGAGATCGGACACTGGTGATGAACTATGTGCTGATC
>CAMAPL010000017.1 GCA_945860165.1 Rhizobium sp. Q54 | reverse complement strand
GCCCGGTCAGCACGGTCTCGTTCCAGTCGCTTAGCGGCTCCAGCTTCCTGCTTAACGGCATCAAGCCCGCCAATGACACGGCAGTCCTCGGCCTTAACCTTCAGGCGCAAAAAGCCACGGGCCTGTCATACGGCGTTCGCCTAGACAGTCAGCTCGGCGCTGGGACGACCATCCTCCAAGCAGCGGGTAACGTCGCCTATCGCTGGTAGTGCGACACAGACTCTGCGGACTCCGCTGACGGGCGTTTGCGTCTTGTGAATCGTGCCGCCGGGTGGTGGCGCATGAGTCTGGACGAGTCACGGAATGGCTGTGACTGGCGCTCCATCAAGCGACAGAGTTGGGCTACAGGGCCGTGATAATATCACGCTGTCTTCGGCTTCCGTCCCCGCCACCTAGGCCCTTCCAGCACCCCAACCATCGCCATCTCAGCCTCTAGGTCTCTAAGCTGCGCTAGCTTCGCACTACGTTCGGCCTTGGCTGGGAGTGTCTCCTGACCGTGCCTATACCCCGGATGGGCGGCACCACGTTTGATGGATGACGGCCTTCGGGCCCCGTGAAACTTGCAGACCTTCATACCCCATGACGTCACAGCGGGGTTCTTGCACTGCACACCAGACTGCTTGGACTTGGCTTTACATTGCAGTGCGCCGTACTTGGCTACGGATGGGAGGGGCATGGGGCTACGTGCTGGCTAGACGGTGGCTGGATGACTGGGCGTGGGAATTCCCACGCCCCTTGTTAGACCTAGGGGCTGAGCTGGGCTGGTTCCTGATACGTATCAGGGCGGTGTGGACCTAACATTGTTAGGTTGTTGGGCTGGCTGGATGAACCGCTGGGTATTTGGCGGTGACCTCAGGGGAACCTTGATCAAGCCAAACCTTAACGTCCCTGAGCGTCACTTCGATCAGCTCCACCACTGCGTCTACAAGCGGCTGCACCGTGGACCCACCGGTTTTCATCATCCTCAACTCGCGCTTTACGCCGCGACGGAGTGCGATCCGGGCCCCTTCGCAATCATCAAGGATCACCGGTACTACCCTGGTAGCCCTAGCGAGACACCCGTTGACGACGGCTGGCGGCACTCCGTCACGAGCCAAAGCCTTGATTGCCGGTACCACGTTATAACCAAGGTCAAGGGCTAGCTGCGCCGGAACGGACTTAAGCCATACGTCAGCATCGTCGGACGTACAGACTCCAAAATAGCGGTAATACCCACGCCTCTTGAACTTGAGATCTTCGGCGATATTGCGAAGGGTCTCGGAGATGCGCCCTAGGCCCCTTAGGGACTCGCGTATTTTGTAATCGCCCAACGTAAGGGGGTAGGCCTTGCGGTCATCTAGACCCCGTTGGAAGGCTTCGTGGCAGGTTTCATAAGTGTAGGGCATGTCGGACTCCTTGTGAGTGGGTTGAGGGGATAGCCATGCAGGGCAGGTAGGGCGGGATGTAAGGGCATTTGGGTAAAGTCCCCTTATGAGAAGAAATATTATGGACTTTACCGAAATAGCCTCTCATCCCGCCCTACCTGCCCTGTGAAGGAAAAATACCAAGCAGGGTTAGTCCTGTGTAGTAGCGGTTGCCGTTGCTCTGGCATGCCGGGTAACCGCGTTCCGCCATGCGCTGGGAGAACGACTTCTTAGATCCATGCCGCGTGCCATTTTCTTCGCACCACCACTTCCAACTGGAGAAGATGGCTGATTGTTCGGCCCTAACGCTTGGATCCAGTTTCGTCTTTTCTTCAAGAAATTCGCCCAGCATATCGCTTTCTTTGCGATATGCGGCCTGTTCGGCTTTGATCGTTTTACTCAGCTGCAGGCCGTCTTTAAGGTACAGGCGCGTGCCCTCAAGCATCCACCGCAATATTCCGTCACGCTCGGCAAACAGCTTTTCCTCGAGATGTTCGTCCTTTTCGCTTTCCTCAAACTTCCGGCGAAAGGGTATGACTACCAGCCGCCGCCAAATCCCGTCATCGTCGCCCACTACAACCGGCTTGTGGTTAGTGCGCAGCCAAGCTGTAAAAGTTGGCAGGTATTCGAACAATTCCTGATAGAGAAATCGCGCCGCAATTGGTTCGCGGCCGGCAAGCTGTTTGACTACCTGCTCATCAAGCCTAGCGCCGGCCTTATACTCATTGATGGAGACGTACCGCGCACCCGCCATGGCGGCGAGGTCGTTCCTCGGGCTGCTGTCATCGTCCCGGCGTGAAGCCAGAAGCGATGCTGGCGCTGTTTTTGCGTAGCCACCAACAATCCGATGCACAGTGTTAGAGAAAATGGACTTTCCGTTACTGCCGAAGCCGAAGCATATGACGAGAATCTCCTCGGTCACCCAGCCCGTCAGCGTGTATCCAAGTAGCCTCTGCAGAGAAATGATAGTTTCATCGTCGCCTTGGAACACCTCCACGAGAAACTGCATCCACCTCGGGCAGCTGGCATTGGGGTCGAATTTGGCATTACAGAATCTGGTGATGAGCATCTGCGGTTCATTACGGAGAAAGCCACCGGTCCGAAGATTGACAACGCCATTCTCCACCCCAAGGAGCATGGGGTCAGCATCAAGCTCCTTGTCCGTTACCGCCATGCCGGGTTCGGAAATGGCAAGCTTCAACATCGCCAGAATCCGAGGGAGCCGGTGCGCGGCGAGTGCGTCCATGACTTGGCGCTTACCTTTATCCGGGTCTGCTTTGTAAGCCATTAGCCCGGAGGCCATCAGTTCATCGCATGTGGCCTTGGCACACTCTTGCTCTTCGCCTTTCTCACATGGCGTCCAGCGACCATCCAACCAAATGAACCAGCGGCCTCTCGTTGTTACGTACAGCAATTGTCGGCGCCACTTACTGGCAAACACACGTGCATTCTTGATGTCGCCATGACTTTCCGGGGCGGCGCCCGCGCTTTTGAAGATGAGTTGCTGTCCCTTTGCTGCGTCCTTAACCTTCGTATCCCACTGTCGGATGGCGCGTTTCCATTTCTTCGTGAAGAGGGTGAGGCCGCGCCCTTCGCGTTCCAGCAATTCATTTTTCTGCACGCCAGCCTCATCAATCCGGGTGCCGACCTCGCGCAGGTAGTCGCGGAACGCTTCCTTCATGGCGCCAGTAGTGTCGTCAGGTAGTGCCGGATTGGCGCGGTGCATGTCGACCACCTTCACCCAGACAAGTCGGGTCATGTAATCTTCGCGACCATCGACAAGAAGGCCTGACGAATTGGTGGCGTGTTCTGGCGTCGGTGTCTTCTCAGCCCGGCCGGCGGAGGGGGTGGAGCCCCTAGGCAGCTTATCTACGGCGTCCGTAAGCCAAACTGGAGAAACTATCACGCCGACGGTCCATGGTTCCTTGCCGGGCAACCATGCGTAGCGGTTTCCAGATGCGTGGAGCGATGGAGGCATAACCGCAAAGCCGCCGGCGCCGCGTATGTCTACGCCTATGTCTGTCCTGAAGGTGGGTGGGGTCCAACCGGCGGGAGCCTTGAAGACTAGCTGAAGACCGCCACCGCCTGTGCGTTGGGTAGCAGTTTTGAGCGCCGCGCCGTCGTTGTTCGCGACAAGTAAAGCCTGCAGCCACACCGCAGCTTCTGGATACTTTTGGAGGTCGATATCGAGCACCCAGTGACCACCGACGCCCGTTATGATGCCGACGTTCTTCTTAAAGCCCGGTGGGAACCATTCAGTGAATGTTAGGTTGTCGACAAGATCGCCGGTGTAGTACTGCCAGCTATGTAGATCGGGTCTTTTCCATGGGCCCCTGCATCCCGGCACCTTAGCTGGGACGGCCTGCATTCCTGACTGCCAGTAGTAAAGGGCGTAATCGGCTGTTGAGGCAGCCTCTGGGTTGAATCCCCAAGGGCGTTTCATTTGAATATTCATAGCTGGGGGTGCGCCCGTCTCGAAAAGCGCCTTTTCTCAAGCCAGTCGCGGACGTCGCCGACGCGAAAAATGATGCGGCGGTTTGAAATGTGGAGTGCGGGCGGGCCTGACCCAACTTCCAGCAGGCGTTGGATCGTCCGGGTTGAACACCTAGCCCACTGCGCTAACTCACTGAGCGTAACGTGCTCTATGTTTGGTGATGGGGCGCTTCCGGGCGGGGGCGGCGGTGGCAACTGCATACCGTCTTGGTTGGGCGCGGAATCATTCTGGTTTTTTTGCTGGCCGGTATCGGCCATAACATTGATAGGCTGCGATCTGAATGCAGCGTGATTACGTTGCGTTTTCTTTTGTGGCAAGGCGCTCTCCCGCATGTCACCGCTTGCGCGGCATGGCGGGAAAACTTCTAATACTGTCGTAAAAAGGCGTCTGTAATACTAAACACGGGGTTTGGTGTTACTCGGCGGTATTTCGTAGGGCGAATCTGGATCAAAAATGCCGCGCTCGACGCTCCGCATGTGCGCGTAGTCGGTATTGTACCAACGCTGTCTGATATAGTCTGCGTCGTATTGTTTTCCTTTCTGGTTTTGGAATAGGCGCTGCGCTATTGGCACTGCGCGGACAAACGCCTCCTCAAGCGTTATGGCATCTGGTCCCTCTGCGGTAGAACCTGCAATCCAATGGAAGATAAAGCTCCAGTTCTGTCGTGCTATAGCGTCACTTTCGCTATTGCCCCTTTGATACTTTAACCCCAAGACTTCGTTCGGTTTCTCGCCATTGGCTATCCGTTCGAATGCATCTGCGAGAAAGTCCCTTTGATCGGCCCGGAGCGGCTCCCCACTGCGCATCTGCCTAGCGAAATCGGCTAACTGCTTTCTGGTGTCGAGTGGGTTCATCTAGCGACCTTCTGTCGGCAGTACTTATTTCCTAAGGGGGCCACCCAATCGTTCATTGGACTCTCCGCGCCATTTTAATGACTTTCGTAGAAACGGCATCACCACCAACTAGCCCCAAGACGTGCGCCCCCCACGCCTCCAGCGCAGCCCGTTTCTCAGATGCCCAGTCATGCCTTTGATACACGCCGACAATACCGGCGCGGCTGCCGCTCACATGGTTTAGGACAGCTTCAGTGACTTCCAGCCTCACACCTAGGCGCTGCAGCCCGGTAGCGAGAGTGCGGCGCAGGTCATGTATCCGCCAGTCGGAGGTCTTGGACGCTGTGTCGAGTTCGGTTTTTGATTTGCCCCACCCAGAAAAAGGCGTTCCCTTCAAGCCGGGGAATACAAGCTTGCCTTGCTGGTTAGCGCCACGCAGGAGGTCCTGCGCTGGTTTACTTAGCGGAACAATGTGAGGGACGGCATTTTTTGTCCGTGACGCTGGAATGGCCCATCTTGTGAGATCGTCAGAAAGTTCAGACCAAGCTATACCGGCGACTTCTTCGCGCCGCTGGCCTGTCAGCATCAGCAGGCGGATGATTGGGCCGAATGGGGCGCTCGCTCCGCCAGCCGCCCGCCAGACGCTAGCTAATTCGTCATCACTTAGAACTCGGTCCCGCTTGGACGGTGTTGCCATAGTTGGTAGGTTCTCAAACGGGTTGTTTTCGACGCCGCCACGCTTCACTGCCCATGCGAAGGCTGCCCGCCCATAGGCGGCGGTCCGGCTTGCGATAGAGGTCCCCTTCAGGCTGGTCTGGCCTGATTTTCCCTTGGCTTTGGCGGCGGAGGTAAGGCCATCCAGAACTCGCACTACCGTAGCCCGGTCGAGGTCATCGGCTGCGCGGTCCAAGTACCGTTTAAAGGCGTACCGTAAAGCCCGCTCCGCCTCGGATGCGTACCGTGGGCGGCGCTGGGACAGGTGTAGGGTTTTCCACTGTGCAATCAGGGCTTCAAGCGTCAGCCGGTCTTTGACTTTCCTAGCCCTTGCAGCGGCCTCTTTGCGCTCCAAAGCGGGGTTTTTCCCGTGGGCCACATCCCCCAAGACAGCTGCGGCCGCCTCGCGTGCTTTTGCCAGTGAGAGCGCCGAAACGGCCCCTAGGGGGACGCGGTGCTTCTGTCCGTGGAGTGTGTACTGAGCTAAATAAGTCCGCCCCCCGCTGGCGGTGACGCGCACGGCAAGTCCGCGCTGTTCATCATCGAAAACCAGCCGGTCCCTAGCGGCACCTTCTACCGTCAGGCCTGCAATTTTGTGTTCTGTCAGCTTCATCTGGCACTCGCTCCTGTACCGGGCCCGGAGATTTTAGCGGACCCACAGCGGACCCCGTGAAGTGACGTCTCCAGTCACCCAATGGCGGCGCCTGTCAGATGGTCCTACGAATAAGTCATTATAACAAGGGTTTTATAGGGGTCCGCAGAATGAGGTGTCGGCTTCTGACATCCCCTGTCACCTGCAACCGCTTACTCTTAATCAGCTTGTCGCAGGTTCGATCCCTGCATCACCCACCACTTTCCCCCCTGAAATCAGTGTCTTACAGTGCCCGTATGAAACAGGTCCTGATTACGGGCGGCGCGCGGGGGATTGGCTGGGGTATCGCCCAGGCCATGCTGGCCGCTGGCTATGGCGTCACCGTCACCGGGCTGACCACCGATGAGGTCGCGTCGGTTCCGTCACAGGACCATCTCAGGGCCGTGTGTCTGGACGTCACCAGCGACGCGGAAGTCGCACACCTCATGGGTTCCGTCACGCGGCTGGATGCGTTGGTCAATTGCGCCGGAACCATACTGCGCGAAGGCAAGGAATTCTCCATCGCCGGTTTCCAGAAGGTGATCGACGTCAATCTCACCGGCACCATGCGCATGTGCATGGCGGCGAAACCGCTGCTGGAAAAGCGCGGCGGCGCCATCGTCAATACCGCCTCGCTCTGGTCCTTCTTCGGCGCGCCGCTGACGCCGGCCTATACCGCCTCCAAGGGCGCCGTGGTGCAGCTGACCAAGTCGCTGGCGGTCGCCTGGGCGCCGGCCATTCGCGTCAATGCCATCGCGCCGGGCTGGATCGAAACCGATCTCACCAGGGCGGCCATGGCGGACAAGGACCGTTCCGACGCCATCATCGCCCGCACCCCGTTCGGGCGTTGGGGAAAACCGGAAGACATTGGTGGCGCGGTGGTGTTTCTGTGTTCCGACGCCGCCGGCTTTATCACCGGCACGGTGCTGCCGGTGGATGGCGGCTATATCGCGAAATAGAAGGAGCCCGCATGGCCCAGGACAATTCCCGCATCGCCTATCGCCATCCCCAGCCCAAGGAATCGCCGCCGGAGCTGGTGATCCCGTCGGTGATCCCCGAGGATGATCGTGTCTGGGTGCCGCAGGGCGAGAATGTCTGGTTCCGCCCGCTATGCCTGTGCGCCTCGCGCGGCTACTGGATGAACCTGCTCAAGGTGCGCAAGTCTGGCGTGCTGTCGCGCCACCGCCATCCCCAGCCGGTGCATGGCTATGTCATCAAGGGCCGCTGGCGCTATCTGGAGCATGACTGGGTGGCGCAGGAAGGCGGCTATGTCTATGAGGCGCCCGGAGAGACCCACACATTGGTGGTGGATGAAGACGTGGAAGAAATGATCACCCTGTTCCAGGTCAACGGCGTTATGATCTATGTCGATCCCGACGGCGCGGTTTTGGGCTATGAGGATGTTTTCACCAAGATCGATCTCTGCCGCGCCCATTATACCAAGGTCGGGCTGGGCGCGGATTTCGTGGATCAATTTATTCGCTAAGCCGTAGCGGCCTGCCGCGGAGGCGCATTCAAAGAGCCGGTACTGCGAAATGCGCCGGCGCTTCGCCGCGGCGATGGCGCGCGATCATTTCCGCATACGCCGCCTCCATATGGCGGGCAAAGCGGGCGGTGTTGAACAGCGGTGTGGTCAGGCGGTTTTCCGCCAGCTTGTCCTTGACCGCGCGCAGCCTGTCCGGCTCCTGCGCCAGATGCACCGCCAGTGCTTCGGTATCGGCGATAGTCTCGCAAATCAGTTCCGGTAGCCCGATGGCTTTCAGCAGGCTGGCGGCAACCCGTCCCGGCCAGGTGGTGCCGCGGCAGGTCACGATCGGCACGCCCGCCCATAATACGTCGGCGGCGGTGGTGTGGGCATTGTAGGGCAGGTTGTCGAGCGACAGGCCGGCCAGTTGCAGGCGCGCCAGATGCTGCGCGGACGAAGCGAGTGGCGCGAAGACGAGCCGCTCTCCCGCCACGCCCGCGTCCTTGGCCTCGCGGCGCAGATTGTCCGCCAGATGTGGGTTGTTGCCGGCCAGCAGCCACAACACGCTGCTGGGCACTTGGCTCAGGACGCGCATCCAGGAGGCGAAGGTTTCGGGGGTGAGCTTGTAGCTGCTGTTGAAATTGCAGAAGACAAACCCATCCGCGGGCAGGCCGCAATCCGCTCGGCTAGGGACTGCGCCGGCGATCTCGCGCCGGGAGTCGTTCACCCAATAACTTTCCGGCAGCCAGACCACCTGCTCGTCATAGAAGCGGCGTTCGCCTTCGGGAATGACAATGCGGTCGGCCAGGATGTAATCGATATAGGGCAGGCCCAACGTGGCGGGAAAGCCCATATAGCTGACCTGCACAGGGGCGGGACGATGGGCGAATATGCTCAGTCCCTCGGCGCCGAAATAACCGTTCAGGGTCACCAGTATGTCGATGCCCTCGCGGCGGATGCGATCCGCTGCCGCGCTGTCGGACAGTTGGGCGATGTCGATGAAGCGGTCGAACGCTGCCACTGCGCGCTGGCGGATATCGTCGTGGCTTGCGTCGCCGGTATTGAAGGCGACAATCTCGAACCGGTCCTTGTCATGCTGTTCGTACAAGCCGGCCATCAACAGGCCCACCGCCTGTTCGCGGAAGTCGCCCGAGACATAGCCGATGCGGATTTTTTCACGCGCCGATGCGGCGATGGGCTGGGATGTCTGCGCCGGGTAGCGGCCCTGGCCGTAGAGGCGTGAACAGGCCTGGCTGTCGGCGGGGCTTTCCACAAGGGCCTGGTAGGCAAAGGGATGGATCACCAGTTGCCCGGCGCGGACGCCTTCGTGAACCAGCGCGACGTCGCGGTCGAATTTTGTCCAGTCGCCAGCGAACATCTTCAGATGCAGCAGGCTGCCGCGCAGCAGGCCGCGCTCCGGTTCCAGCGCCAGCGCTTTTTCCAGATCGGCCACGGCGGCGTCATGGTCCCGTCGCTCGCTCCAATGCAGGTCGCCGCGATTTTGCAGGGCGTCGGTGAAGCCCGGCACCAGCGCGATGGCCTGGTTAAAACTCTCCAGCGCTTCGTCAATCCGCCGCATGTGCCGGAGCAATACGGCACGGCCGGCCCAGGCATCGGCATTGCGCGCGTCCACCGCCAGCACCGATTCATGATCCGCCAGCGCCGCGGCGTGCCGGCCCAGCGCCCGCAGGGCCGCGCCCCGGCCCATCAGCGCCGCCGGTTCGCCGGGATGGGCGGCCAGAAGACTGTCGAAACTGGCAGCGGCTTCGGCGAAGCGGTTCTGACCCAGCAGGGCCAGGCCGTAATGCAGCAGCGCGGCGGGATCGTCTGGATTGATCGCCAGCGCCCGGCCGATCAGCTGGACGGCTTCGCCACTGTCGCCCTGCTGCAGCCGCAACATTCCCAACAAATAGAGTGCGGGAAAGACGCTGGCGTCGAGCTCGAGAATTTTCCGGTAAAGCGCTTCCGCTTCGGCCAGGCGGCCCTGCTGGTGAAGTGTGATGGCCTGGCGGCCCAAGGCGTGGAGGTCCATGTCAGTCCGCCTTCACAGCAAAAGCCTGGGGCGCTTCGCCCGCCAGCCAGCACTGCCACATCTGTTCATAGGCGGCCTCTATGCGGCGGCGAAACAGGTCGGTGTCGAACAGTTCGCAACTGCCACGGTTCTGTTTAAGCCGGTCGCGCAAGCTCTTTAGCAGCCCGGCGTCACCGGCCAGCCGGACCGCCTGCGCTTCATAATCGTCCTGGCTCCCGGTTACCAGTTCGGGCAGCCCCGCCGCGAGCAGCGCGCTGGTCGCAACGCGGCCGGCAAAGGCGCTGCCGCGCCGGGTCAGTAGCGGCAGCCCTGCCCACAGTGCGTCGCTGGCGGTGGTATGGGCATTGTAGGGCAGACTGTCGAGGAACAGGTCGGCCAGTCCCAGCCGCGCTAGGTGATCCGCCGGCGCGCGGTCGGGGGCGAAGATGATGCGCGCGCCTTCCACGCCGTGTTGTTGTGCCGCGGCGCGAATATTGGCCGCGAACGGCGGCTGGCTTTCCAGGAGCCACAGCACGCTGCCGTCGACCTGTTTCAAAATCCGCATCCAGCCCGCAAAGGTGTCGGGCGTCAGCTTGTAGGCATTGTTGAAGTTGCAGAAGACGAACCCCTTGTCGGGCAGCCCGGCTTCGGCACGGCTTGGCGCGTCGGCGATGGCGCGGCCGTTATTGTCGTTGGCCTGATAGCAGCCGGGCAGGGTGACGACCTTTTCGTCATAAAACTGCTGTTCACCGTCGGGGATCACGATCTTGTCGGCGATGATGTAATCCATGCAGGCAGCGCCCAAGGTGGCAGGAAAACCCAGATAGTTGACCTGCACCGGCGCGGGCCGCCGCGCGAATACCCCCATGCGTGGCTTGCCGAAATAGCCGTTGAGATTGACCAGAATGTCGATCTCTTCCACGCGGATGCGGGCCGCAGCTTCTTCATCCGACAGTGCGGCGATGTCGATCCATGTGCCGAATGCCTTTTCCAGCCGCGCCCGCAGGACGCTGTTGTCGTTGGCGCCATTGTCGAGGGCGATGAGTTCAAACCGCTCGCGGTCGTGCCGGTCGTAAAGACCGGCCATCAGGATCTGTGTCGCCTGCTCGCGGAATTCGCCCGAGACATAGCCCAGGCGGATTTTCCTGTGATCCTTGCGCGCCGCGCGGTCGTGGGGAGCAGCCGGAATTTCCAGAACCATGTCCCGCGCCCAGATGCGCGAACAGGCTTGCAGGTCGGCGGGGCTTTCCGATACTGCCTGGAATATGAAGGGCCGCGCCACCCGCTGGCCGGAGCGCACGCCGGATTCAATTATCCCCTTCTGCGTCGCGTAATCCGACCAGTCCGCGCCAACCATCTTCAGGTGCGCGATTTCACCCCGCGCATAGGGATGCTCGGGGTCCAGCGCCATGGCCCGCTCCAGGTCGGCCAGCGCCGGGGCATAGGCATGCTTCTCGGCCCACCAGACATAGCCGCGATTGTTCAAAGCCTCGGCGTAACCGGAGTGAATTTCGATCGCCTGAGAGTAACTCTCGATGGCCTCGTCAAAGCGTTTCAGATCGCGCAGGACATTACCACGGCAGTTCCAGGCAACAGCATTGTGCGGTGCGAGCCCCAGAAGGTGATCGAAGCAGGCCAGGGCTTTTTCGTGCCGTGCCAGATCGCGCAGCGCCAGGCCGCGATTGCCCCAGGCTTCGGCAAACTGTGGCTCGCTTCCCAGGGCCCGTTCGAAGCTGGCCAGCGCCTCGGCCGGGCGCTTCAGGTTCCACAGCGCCACGCCGCGATGGTTGAAGAGTTTGGCATCACCGACGCCGGCGGCGATCACGCTGTCGAATGCCGCCAGGGCTTCCTGCGCCCGCTGAAGGCCCATCAGCGCCAGGCCGAGATTGTAACGGGCGCCGACATTGTCCGGCGATATAAGCAGCGCCGCGCCGAGATGGTCGCACGCCTCGGTGCTGCGGCCCTGCTGCAGCCGAAGCAGGCCCATATAATAGCGCGGCCCGAACAGGCTGGGGTCGGCATCCAGGATATGCAGATAGAGTCTCTCGGCCCCGGCCAGATCGCCCTGCTGATGGATGCGGACGGCTTCTTCGGCCATGGCCTTGAGGTCCATCGGCTTGGCTCAGTCCGCCTTTACGGCAAACCCCTCCGGCCCTTCGCCTGCCAGCCAGCGCTGCCACATCTGTTGATAGGCGGCTTCCATGTGCCGCGTGAAGCGGGCAGTGTCGAACAACTCGCCCTTGTCGCGCTTCTTGATGACCTTGTCGCGCAAGCTCTTGAGCAGCCTGGCGTCAGTGGCCAGCTTGACCGCTTGCGCTTCATAGTCGGCCTGATTCTCGGTCACTAGTTCGGGTAATCCCGCATTCAGCAAAAGGCTGGCGGCGACGCGGCCGACAAAGGTGCTGCCGCGCCGGGTCAGGATCGGCACACCGGCCCACAGGGCGTCGCCGGCCGTGGTGTGGGCATTGTAGGGCAGGCTGTCGAGCGACAGGTCGGCCAGTCCAAGCCGCGCCAGATGCTCCGCCGGCGGCTTGTTGGGCGCGAAGATAATGCGCCCGCCGTCCACGGCATGCTTTTGCGCCGCCGCGCGGACATTGTCCACGAAAGGCGCGTAGCTTTCCAGCAGCCACAGCACGCTGCCGTCCACCTGTTTGAGAATGCGCATCCAGCCCGCGAAAGTGTCGGGGGTCAGTTTGTAGGCATTGTTGAAATTGCAGAAGACGAAGCCCTTGTCCGGCAAACCGGCCTCGGCGCGGCTCGGTGCATCGCCGATGGCGCGGCCCTTGTCGTCATTCGCCAGGTAACAACCGGGAAGGATCGTCACTTTTTCGTCGTAAAAACGCTGCTCGTCGTCGGGGATCACGACTTTGTCGGCGACGATATAATCCATATAGGGCGCCCCCAGGGTGGCGGGGAAACCCAGGTAATTGACCTGCACGGGCGCGGGCCGCCGGGCGAACACGCTCATGCGCGCCTTGCCGAAATAGCCGTTGAGATTGACCAGGATGTCGATTTCCTCGGCGCGGATTTTGGCCGCCGCGTCTTCATCCGACAGGGCGCTGATATCGATCCATTTGTCGAACCGCTTTTCCAGCCGCGCCCGCAGGGGGCTACCGTCACTGACGCCATTGTCGAAGGCGATGAGCTCGAACCTGTCGCGGTCGTGCCGGTCGTACAGTCCCGCCATCAGGATTTGCACCGCCTGCTCGCGGAATTCGCCGGACACATAGCCCAGGCGAATTTTCGTGTGGCTCTTGCGGGCCGCGCGGTCGTGGGGTGGGTTGCCCGCAACTTCGGGATACATGTCGCGTGCCCAGATGCGCGAGCAGGCCTGCATGTCCACCGGGCTTTCCGCCAGCGCCTGGAACAGGAAGGGCCGCGCCACGCGCTGGCCGAAGCGGATGCCTTCCTCCAGTTCGATCTTCCGTGCCGCATAGTCCGTCCAGTCCGCGCCGTACATGTTCAGGTGCAGGATTTCGCCGGCCGTATAGGGATGTTCGGGGTCCAGCAGCAGCACCCGCTTCATGTCTGCCAGTGCTGGGGCATATTCATGCTTCTCGGCCCACCAGACATTGGCGCGATTGCTCACAGCCTCGGTATAATCGGGGCGGATCGTCAGGGCCTGGCCATAGCTCTCGATGGCCTCGTCGATATGCCGCATGTCGCGCAGGACATTGCCGCGATTGTTCAGGGCGGCGGGATGGCGCGGAATGATGGTGAGCAGCATGTCGAAGCTGGCCAGCGCTTCCTCGTGACGGACCAGGTCGCGCAGCGCCAGGCCGCGATTGCCCCAGGCTTCGGCGAATTGCGGCTCCAGCGCCAAGGTGCGTTCGAAACTGGCCAGCGCTTCGGCAGGGTGCTGCAGATCCAGCAGCGCCACGCCGCGATTGTTGAACAGCTCGGCGTCCTGGCCGCGCGTGGCCATTACGCTCTCGAAGGCCGCCAGGGCCTCGGCCGGGCGTTTCTGGTCCAGCAGCGCCACGGCAAGATTGTAGCGGGCGTCGGTATAATCGGGCTTCAGCGACAGCGCCTGCTCATAGGCCTGTACTGCTTCGGGCAGGCGCCGCAGCGCCCTGAGCGCCAGACCGCGATTGTTCATCGCCATGACATTGCCGGGCTGCATCGTCAGTACGCGGTCATAGCTGGCCAGCGCATCGTCCAGCTGCTTCATCGCCGACAGCGCCACGCCGCGGTTGATGATCGCGGATATCATTTCGGGGCGCATCACCAAGGCGCGGTCGTAGCTTTCCACCGCCAGTTCAAAACGGTGCATGTCCGCCAACACCACGCCGCGGTTGTAGAGCGCTTCGGGCATGTTGGGCTGGATCTCCAGCGCCCGGTCGAATGTTTCCAGCGCCTCGTCGGCGCGACCCGCCCCCTGCAGCGCCATTCCGTGATTCATCACCGCGCCCAGATTGTCCGGGGAAATCTTCAGCGCCTCGCCCAAATAGTCGCACGCCTCGGCGCTGCGGCCCTGCTGCAGCCGGATCAGTCCCATGTAATAACGGGGGCCGAACAGGCCGGGGTCGGCATCCAGGATCTGCAGATACAGTTTTTCGGCGCCCACCAGGTCGCCCTGCTGGTGAATGCGTACAGCCTGCTCGGCCATGGCTTTGAGGTCCAGAACTTCCATCGTTTCTTCTTCTCTCAGGACTGGGAGGCGGCCTGGGCCACGGCCAGCGCCGTCATGTTGACGATCCCGCGCGCCGTCACCGACGGCACCATCACATGCATGGGCTTGGCGACGCCCAGCAGTAAGGGCCCTACCAGCAGGGCTTCGGTGGCAGCCGACAGCAGGGTGAGCGCGATATTGGCGGCATCCAGGGTCGGCATCACCAGCAGGTTGGCCGAACTGGTGAGCGGGCTGGTTGATACGATGCGAGAGCGCAGGATTTCGCTGAGCGCCGCATCGGCGTGCATTTCGCCGTCAATCTCGAAATCCGGGTTCCCCGCGCGCAGCAGGGTCATGGCCTTGCGCATCTTGATGGCGCTGGGCGAGTGGGAGGTGCCGAAGCTGGAATGCGACAGCAACGCCGCCTTGGGGGCGAGACCGAAGCGCCGCACCGTCTTGGCCGCCAGCAGAGTCATTTCCGCGATCTGCTCGGCGCTGGGATCGATGTTCACATGCGTGTCGCAGAAGAACAGCGCGCCATTGGGTAGGATCAGTGCCGACAGTGAATAAAGCCTGCTGACGCCGGGCAGGCGCGGTACGATGGGCAGGATATTGGCCAGTTGCCGCGTCCAGTCGCCAAGGCCCCCGCACAGGGCGGCATCCACTTCGCCCGTATCCAGCAGCATGGCGGCGGCGATGCCGTGACGGGTGGCCAGCCAGCGGGCAGCAGATTCCGGCTGCACGCCGCGGCGTTCCACCAGCTTCTGGTAGCGTTCGGTCAGTGGGCCGAACACATCCTTGTCCTGCTGCGGGTCCAGCAGGCGGACCTGCTTGTTGAAGTCCAGTCGCAGGCCCAGTTTTTTGGTCTTCTCGATGATCACATCGCGGCGGCCGATCAGCACCGGCTGGGCCAGGCCTTCGTCCACCACCGTTTGCACCGCACGCAGCACGCGGTCTTCCTCGCCCTCGGCATAGACGACCTTGCGCGGGGATTGGCGCGCGATGTCGAACACCGGACGCATCAGCTGGCCGGAGCGGTACACGAACTTCTCCAGTTCGTTCTCATAGGCGCCGAAGTCGGCAATGGGGCGGCGGGCGACGCCCGATTCCATCGCGGCGCGGGCCACGGCGGGGGCGATGTGCAGGATCAGGCGCGGATCGAACGGCTTGGGAATGATGTAATCGGGACCAAAGCCCAGCGAGGAGCCGCCATAGGCCTGGGCCACAACATCGCTGGCCTCGGCGCGGGCCAGCGCCGCGATGGCTTCCACCGCCGCGACCTTCATCTCTTCGTTGATGGTGGTGGCATCCACATCCAGCGCGCCGCGAAAGACAAAGGGAAAGCACAGGACGTTGTTGACCTGGTTGACGTAATCGGAGCGTCCGGTGGCGATAATGGCGTCCGGGCGCGCCGCCTTGGCAATTTCCGGCAAAATTTCCGGGTCGGGATTGGCCAGGGCCAGAATGAGCGGCTTGGGCGCCATCTGGGGCAGCCATTCGGGCTTGAGGACATTGGGCGCGGACAGGCCGAGAAAGACATCGGCGCCGACCAGCACATCGCCCAAAGTGCGGGCGTCGGTCTTGCGGGCATAGCGCGCCATGTTGGGCGGCATCTCGTCGCCGCGATCCTTGTGCACCACGCCCTTGATGTCGGTCAGGGTGACATTGTCGATCGGAAGCCCCATCGCCACCAGCAGGTCGACACAGGCCAGTGCCGCGGCGCCGGCGCCGCTGGTCACCAGCTTCGCATCGGGCAATTGCTTACCCTGCAGCACCAGCCCGTTGCGGATGGCGGCGGCGCAGACGATGGCGGTGCCGTGCTGGTCGTCATGGAAGACAGGAATCTTCATGCGCTCGCGCAGCTTCTTCTCGATGATGAAGCACTCCGGCGCCTTGATGTCTTCCAGGTTGATGCCGCCAAAAGTCGGCTCCAGCGCGGCGACGATGTCGACAAAACGGTCGATGTCGAGCTCGGCGACTTCGAGGTCGAAGACATCGATGCCGGCGAATTTCTTGAACAGGACAGCTTTGCCCTCCATCACCGGCTTGGAGGCCAGAGGGCCGATATTGCCCAGGCCCAGCACGGCGGTGCCGTTGGTGATCACCGCCACCAGGTTGCCGCGCGCCGTCAGTTCGCGCGCCTGGGCCGGATCGGCGACAATGGCCTCGCAGGCGGCGGCGACGCCGGGCGAATAGGCCAGCGCCAGGTCGCGCTGATTAGCCATGCGCTTGGTCGCTTCTACCGACAATTTGCCGGGTCGCGGTAGGCGGTGATAGGCGAGGGCCGCCTTGCGGAAATCGTCGTCCATGAAAAAGCCTGTTGCGCGAGGGGGGGTAATTGGCAGGTACGGGGGGGCAAAATCAATCCTTTCCCCCTGTTTTTGGGGGTTTCCCGACCTTTTTCCCGGAACCGCGCCCCGGCGCACACGTTCCTGCACAGGCCCGTGCTCGGGGACGTCGAGGGCGGATTTCACACCCCTCCCGATAGGCTAGTTTGGCGGCGATTGATTTGAACGATTCTTGTCTTCGCCATACCGCGTGTTTCGCGCGGGTCTTGAGGAGTTTTCATGCAGATCGCAATTGTTGGACTGGGCCGCATGGGGGCCAATATCGGCCGGCGCCTGATGAAGAACAGCCATGCGGTGGTGGGCTATGACGCCAACCCCGATGCTGTGAAAGGCCTGGAAGGCGCGACCGCCGCCAGTTCGCTGGAAGATGTGGTGGCCAAGCTTGCCGCGCCGCGCACTGTCTGGGTGATGCTGCCGTCAGGCAAGATCACCGAGGAGACAATCGCCGCCCTGGGCAAGCTGTTATCGAAGGGCGATGTGGTGATCGATGGCGGCAACACCTTCTTCAAGGACGATATCCGCCGCGCCAAAGACTTGCGGGAACGTGGCATCGAATATGTCGATGTCGGCACCTCTGGCGGCGTTTGGGGGCTGGAGCGCGGTTATTGCATGATGATCGGCGGCGACAAGGCCGTGGTGGATCGCCTTGATCCCATCTTCAAGAGCCTGGCGCCGGGTGCCGGCGAGATCGCCAAAACTCCGGGCCGGGAAAAATTCGATCCGCGCGTCACCGAGGGCTATATGCATGCCGGCCTGGCCGGCGCGGGCCATTTCGTCAAGATGGTCCATAACGGCATCGAGTATGGCCTGATGCAGGCCTATGCCGAGGGCTTCGACATCATGCGCGGCCGAAACAGCGACAGGCTGGCGGAGGATGAGCGTTTCGACATTAATGTCGGCGATGTCGCCGAAGTGTGGCGGCGCGGCAGCGTGGTCGCCTCCTGGCTGCTCGACCTCACCGCCATCGCGCTGTCCAAATCGGAAAGTCTGGACGACTTCAGCGGCAAGGTGGACGATAGCGGCGAGGGGCGCTGGACCATTCAGGCGGCGGTGGATGAATCGGTGGCGGCGCCGGTGATCACCGCGGCCCTGTTCGCCCGCTTCCGCTCGCGCAGCGAAAACACCTTCGGCGAGAAGCTGCTCTCGGCCATGCGCAAGGAGTTCGGCGGCCATATTGAAAGCACTGTGCCGGAGCGCAAAGCCAAGGACGACGACAAATGAGCACCCTGTCGCACAAGAACCCGCCGCCGCCCTGCGCCATCGTGATCTTTGGCGCCAATGGTGATCTGACCAAGCGCCTGATCGTGCCGGCGCTATACAATCTGGCGCGCACCGGCCTCTTGCCGTCGCGCCTGGCGCTGGTAGGCGTGGGCCATAACGACAAGACCAGCGAGCAGTGGCGCGATGGCTTGCGCGAATTCCTGGAACAGATGCTGTCCAAAACCGAGCAGGCCATCGACGAAAGTCTGTGGAAAGCCTTGTCGCAGAACATGATCTTCCTGAAGGGCGATTTCGAAAAACCCGAAACCTATAAGACGCTGGACGGCCTTCTGGGCAAGATCGACAAGGATGTGGGACTGGGTGGCAATGTGCTGTTCTATCTCGCCACCGCTGACCGGTTTTTTGCCCCCATCGCCGGCAAGCTGGGCGAGGCCGGGCTGGTCAAGGACGACAAGGGCTTTCGCCGCGTCATCGTGGAAAAGCCGTTCGGCCACGACTTGCAATCGGCCAGGGACCTCAATGCCTACCTGCTGAATTATCTCAAGGAAGATCAGATCTACCGCATTGATCATTTTCTGGGCAAAGAGACGGTGCAGAACATCATGGCGCTGCGCTTCGCCAACGGACTGTTCGAGCCGATCTGGAACCGCGACCGTATCGACCATGTCCAGATCACGGTGGCCGAAAGCATCGGCATCGAGGGCCGCGGCAATTTCTATGAGAAGACCGGTGCCCTGCGCGACATGGTGCCCAACCACCTGTTCCAGCTGGTCGCCATGACGGCAATGGAGCCGCCCGTGAGCTTTGACGCCGAGGACATCCGCGCCAAGAAGGCGGAGCTGTTCAAGGCCATGCATACGCTCGCCATGACCGACGTGGTGCGCGGCCAGTATGACACCGGCACGGTGCAGGGCGAGCCGGTAGCAGCCTATCGCCGCGAGCCCAATGTCTCGCCCGACTCCAATATTGAAACCTATGTCGCCATGCGGCTGAAGATCGACAATTGGCGCTGGGCGGGCGTGCCTTTCTATCTGCGCACCGGCAAGCGGCTGAACATCCGCTCCAGCGAGATCGCCATCCGCTTCAAGCAGGCGCCGCATGCCCTGTTCCGTGACACGCCGGTGGAAGAGCTGGATGCCGACTGGCTGATCCTGCGCATCCAGCCCGACGAGGGCATCCGCTTGCGCTTCAACGCCAAACGGCCCGGTCCGGCCATGACGCTGGAAAGCGTCTCGATGCGCTTCAACTACAAGGATTATTTCCACCAGGCGCCAGCGGTTGGCTATGAGACGCTGATCTATGACTGCCTGATCGGTGACGCCACGCTTTTCCAGCGCGCCGACCAGGTGGAAGCTGCCTGGGCGCTGGTCGAGCCAGTGCTGAAAGGTTGGCATGACACCCATCCGCGTCACTTTCCCAATTACGCGGCGGGCAGCGAGGGTCCCAGCGCGGCCAACGACCTCCTGGCCAAGGATGGCCGCTCCTGGCGCGACATACGCATTCTGGGCGGCAAATGACTGGCATCGCGGGCGCGCTGGAAGTGGTGAAGGATGCGGGCGCGCTGGCGGCGCGGGCGGCGGAGATTATTGCCGGGCAGGTGAAAACCGCGAAATGGCCCTATCGCATCGTGCTGTCGGGGGGAGCGACGCCGCGCGCTGCCTATCAGTTGCTGGCGGCGCGCAAGGATGTGGACTGGAGTTGCGCCGAGCTGTTTTTCAGCGATGAGCGCTGTGTACCGCCGGATCATCAGGATTCCAATTACCGCATGGTGCGCGAAAGTTTGCTGGCGGACGGCACGGTGATGCCGCGCAAGCTGCTGGCCATCCCCACCGACGGCACGCCGCAAAGCGCCGCCGACCGTTACAACGAAGTCCTGCGCCAGAAATATGGCGCCGGCAATCTCGAGCGCGGCGTGCCGCTGTTTCATCTCACCCTGCTGGGGCTGGGCGATGACGGCCATACCGCCTCGCTGCTGCCGGGCCAGCCGGTTCTGAAAGAGCGTGAGCGCTGGGCGGCGGCGGTGCCCGAAGGCCGCAGCGAGCCGCGCATCACCCTGACCTATCCGGCGCTGGAATCCAGCGCGCTGATTCTTTTTCTGGTGTCGGGCGCGGCCAAGCGCGATGCGCTGGCGCAGGCGCGTGGCGGTGGGCTGCCGGCGGGCGCGCTCAAGCCGCAGGGCGAGGTCCTTTGGCTGGTGGATGAAGCCGCTAGCGGTGAGCAATATCAAGGTTATGGATTCTGATGACCGGGGCGATACGCATTCTTTGCATCGATATCGGCGCCAGCGGGCTGAAGGCGGCCATTGTCGGCCGCACCGGCAGATTCCTGGTGCAGCGGGTACGGGTGAAGACACCCAAGGCGCGCACCCCCGGCAAGGTGGTGCCGCTACTGCTCGCGCTGGTGAAACCGCTGGGCAAGTTCGATCATGTCACTATCGGATTTCCCGGCATGGTCAAGGCGGGCAAGGTGGTCAGCGCGCCCAATCTTGGTACCGAGGACTGGGCGAATTTTCCGCTGGCTGCGGTGATGCGCAAAAAACTAGGCAAGCCGGTCAAGTTGCTGAACGACGCCGACGTGCAGGGCCTGGCCGTCATCAAGGGCAAGGGGCTGGAGCTGGTTTGCACCCTGGGCACCGGTTTCGGCAGCGCCTGGTTCCGCGATGGCATCTTGATGCCCCATATGGATCTGGCGCATCTCACCCTGCAGCGAAAAAACGATTTCGACGTGCTGGTGGGCGACAAGACAAGGCGAAAAATCGGTGACCAGAACTGGAACAGGCGGATCAGGAAACTGGTCGCCGTGCTGGGCACGGTGTTCAATTACGACCATCTCTATCTCGGCGGCGGCAATTCTCGCCTGGTGGATTTCAAGCTGCCGCGTAATGTGACCATCGTTGACAATGCCGCGGGTATGGAAGGCGGCGCTTTCGCCTGGACCCGCCACGTGGGGATCGCTTCCTGAAAGTCCTGGAGGGCCCCGCAAAGGGCCGCTCGTCGCGCGAGGACCAGGACCTGAGCGACTTTATCACCCAGGTCTGAACGGTCTCAGGCTTTTTCCAGTTTCAAGGCCGCCAGCGCCAGCACGGCCCATCCCGCCATCATGCTCAATCCGCCCAAAGGCGTGACCATTCCCAGGAATGTCAGGCCGGTGAAGGCCATCAGATAGAGCGAACCGGAAAACAGCGCGATGCCGATCAGGAACAGTGCGGCGGCTGCATTGGCGAGGCGCGCGGCGCGGTCCCGCACGGCAAGCGCCGCCAGTCCGATGGCGAGGGCGTGATACATCTGGTATTGCGCGCCGGTCTCAAAAGCCGTGAGCATCCTGTCGCTCAGCACCGCGCGCAGGCCATGGGCGGCGAACGCACCCAGTATCACTGCCAGGCCGCCCATAAGGGCGGCGATGAAAAGCCATCGTCTCATGCTTGCGGTTATAGACAGACAGGCCGGGCTTTGCGAGTTTGAAGCCGGAGAAAATCTATGTCCGAATTCGCAATCGCCAGCGATGGCACGGCACTGGCCTTTGAGCGCTTGGGACCCGAGGAAACAACGGAGCGCCCGACCATTGTGCTTGTCCACGGCTTCGGTTCCAGCCGGTCGCAGAACTGGAAATCCACCGGCTGGTATGGCGGATTGACCGAGGCCGGGTTTTCCATTCTGGCGATGGACTGCCGGGGGCATGGCGACAGCGGCAAGCCCCATGATGAGGCGGCATACGGCCATGGCCGCATGGCGGAGGATGTTCTTAGTGTCATGGATGCGGCGGGGGTGAACGAAGCGCTGCTGTGCGGCTATTCCATGGGCGGCTTTATCGGACTTCGGCTTCTGGCCTCGCATCCCGAACGCATCAAGAAGCTGGCACTCGCCGGCGTCGGCGAAAATTATCTGCAGGATCGCATTACCGCGCCCGCGGCGCGCGCCGTGCTGGCCGATGCGCTGCTGACGCCGGACAAGGATTCGATCACCGACCCCAAGGCGAAGATGTTTCGCGCTTTTGCGGACCAGCCCGGCAAGGACCGGTTCGCGCTGGCCGCCTGCATGCGGGCGATGTCGCCGCGGCTGCCGCCCGCCACACTTGCGGCGCTGCAGCGGCCGATCCTTGTCGTGTGCGGTGCACTGGACGATGTCGCGGGCCGGCCCGAGCCGTTGGCACAGGCTTTTGCCGAAGGCAAAGCCATAATCATTCCAAATCGCGATCATATGTCGGCGGTGGGCGACCGCCATACCCGCCAGGCCGTGTTCGATTTTTTCGGCGCCTGACGCAACGGCTTAAGCGGGTCCGGGGAACAGCACCGACGAAATCCAGCCCAGCAGCATCGCCATGAAGACGCAGATCAGGCCGTAAAACAGCGGCGCGTTGCGCACGTCGCGCTGCTGCAACGGCAGGGCGGTGCGCGGCGGGCCTGACTGTGTTGGGTCATGCACAGATACTTGGACCAATACACTTAACCGGATGTTACCGCGCCCCGGTCGCCCCCCGTAGGCGCAATGGGGCGGGCGCGGGCGGCAACGTCTCTTTGCTGGCGGCGCCCGGGCTTTCAAAGGGCATGGCGGTCATGGCTGGGCCTTCCGGCTTGGGCGGCGGCAGCCCCAGATCAGTAGAAAAGAGCAGAGCGACATAGACCGTGTCGCCGTTGACCGCCGTGCCCACACCGGCATGGTCGTAATTGGCGAAGGCCATATTTTCCCGATGCGGCGTGCTTTTCATCCATTCGTCCAGGAAGCGCTTGGCGAAATCATTGACCACCACCCCGCTCTGGCGCGTGTAATGCTGCGCTGCAAGATTTTCGCCTAGCAGCCCCTGCCAGTTGGCATCCTGTTTCATCAGCAGGCTGGCACTGGTCGCGCCGTCCGGTGCGGTATGGGCAAGATAGTCCTTGGCGGCCATGTCCGCCGCCCGGGCGCGGGCGATGGTGGTGAGGGCGGGATCGATCGCCAGCTTCTTGGCCTTGGGGTTCATCCTCTGGCGCTGTTCTTCTACCAGGATGGCGATGCGCATTTCCAGCGCTGCCATCTGGCTCTTGGGATCGGGCAGCGGGGGCGGACCCTTGTCCATGCTCGCGCAACCGGCAAACATCAGCAAAGCCACAAAAGAGACGAGTGCGCGCTTCAGCATCAGGCGGGCAGGATCTCGAACAGCCCGGCCGCGCCCATGCCGCCGCCGATGCACATGGTCACCACGCCGTATTTGGCGCCGCGCCGCCGGCCTTCGATCAGCAAGTGGCCGGTCAGGCGCGCGCCCGTCATGCCATAGGGATGGCCGATGGAAATGGCGCCGCCATTCACATTGGTCTTGGCGGGGGCGAGCCCAAGCTTGTTCATGCAATAGAGGGCCTGGCTGGAAAATGCCTCGTTCAGTTCCCACAAATCGATGTCGCTGACGCTCAATCCATGGCGCGACAGAAGGCGCGGCACCGCGATCACCGGGCCGATGCCCATCTCGTCCGGCTCCACGCCCGCCACCGCGAAGCCCCGGAAAATCCCCAGTGGCTTGATACCTTTTTTGGCGGCGGCGTCTGCGCTCATCAGCACGCAGGCGCTGGCGCCGTCCGCGAATTGCGAGGCGTTTCCGGCAGTGATGTATTTTCCTGTCGCCACCTGCTGGCCGCCGGCATGAACCGGTTTCAGCGCCGACAGGCCTTCGAGCGTGGTATCGGCGCGGTTGCACTCATCGCGGTCGACGGTGACATCCACCATGCTCTCGGCGCCCGTCGCCTTGTCGATCTTTTTCATCTTGGTGGCGAGCGGCACGATCTCGTCCTGGTATTTTCCGCTACCCTAGGCCGCGGCCGTGCGCTGCTGCCTTTGCAGGGCATACTGGTCCTGGCGTTCGCGGCTGATGCCATAGCGTTCGGCCACGATCATGGTCATCCACAGCGCCGGATGGGCCTTGAGCAGGTGTTCCTCGGTGAAATTCTTGAGGTTGATCCCGCCCATCTGCACCAGCGAGATGGATTCCACGCCCGCGCCGACCGCAATGTCGGTGCCGTCGGTCATGATCTGCTGCGCGGCGCAGGCGATGGCATTCAGCCCGCTGGAACAATAGCGGTTGCTGGTGACGCCGCCGGTGGTGACGGGGCAGCCCGCCCAGATGGCGCTTTCGCGCGCGATATTGTTGCCGGTTGCGCCTTCGGGGAAACCGCATCCCATATAGACATCTTCGACCTCGCCCGCCGCGATGCCGGCGCGGGCGATGGCGTGCCGGACGGCATGGCCGCCCATGACCGCGCCATGGGTTTCGTTGAAGCCGCCGCGCATGGATTTGGCGAGGCCGGTGCGCGCGGTTGAAACGATGACTGCCTGTTTCATGAAAGCGCCTTTGTTTTGGGGACGGTCAGGCCCCGCGAAGCAGCGCGAACCTAGCTGCTCGCCCGTTTGGCTGCCAGTGTCGGATAGCGCAGCGTGAAGGTGACGGCGGCGGCCAGCGCCACGACGCTGACGGCGACGCTGGCATAGAGCGGCAGTTCTGGGGAAAATGTCACCGCGCCGTCGGCTAGGGCCATGACGGCGAAGGCGGCGACCCATGCGCCTGACACCAGATAGTTGACCCTGAGGAAAAGTTCCGGTGGCCAGTCCTTTTCCTTCGGGTCAAGCCGCGCATAGTCCACCGAAAAGGGGCGCTTCAGCGCCAGCGGTATGGCCAGTAGCAGGAACAGGGCCAGGGCCGCGATAAAGCGCACTGCCGCCAGCGACATGTTGGGATCGAGAAAGCCGCGCACCAGCGCCAGCAGGGCGAACAGCACCAGGCTGCCGACATCCAGCAGGCGCAGCGACGGGCTTTCGACGAAATCGCGGATAGTCACTATAAAGGCGGCGGCGAACGCCATCCAGAGCGCCAGATCAGCTGAAAGCCGTGACAGGAACGCGAACAGTATGAAGGGCGCGAAGCCCACGACCAGGTTCATTGCTGGGTTATAAAAGAAAAGGCCGGTGCGCGCGAATGCGCGCACCGGCCCTGTCAGATGCGTGTTACTGCGCGGCGGCCGTGACGGGCTGGGTCTTGGCCTTGGCGTGATAGCCCCACAGGCGCAGCACGCGGGCCGAAGCGGGGTTCGGCGCGGTGATGCCGGCGTAGGTGGCTACGGCCTCGCTATTCTTGCCTTGTGCGAGTTGCGACATGCCGATCACCATGTCTGCCTCGGTCGGGTCCTTGGCGCCGCCCTTGGTTTTAGCCAGGCGCGCGGCGGTTTCCGCTTCGGCAAACATGCCATAGGCGTACAAAGCCTGGGCCAGCTTGACGTTATATTCCCCGCCCTCCTTTTTCTCGCCCGCTGCGATCTGCTGTGGGATGGACTTGCGGTCCGCCCCCATGCGCGAATCCGGCGCCGGACCGCCCTGCTGCTGGGCCTGCTCGGCATCGCCATAGAAGCCCTGCTTGTTGGCGGTGGCGCCGACCAGCTGCATGTCATTGGGCTGCATCGGGGCCTTGGTCGCGAACATCAGGCGGCCTAGATAGATATAGTCGATGTCGCGCATGCCCTTGACGCCCAACGACACGCCCAGGAACTGGGCCCAGTCCTTCGGAGCATTGTAGGTGGCGACCATCTGTTCCAGCGTCTGTTCGGCAGCGGCCTGGTTTTTCTGCTGGACCTGCGCACTCATGGTGATTTCAAAGTCGGTGCGCTGCGGCAGCTTGCCCGCGGCCTTGGCGGCAGCGATGCTTTTCTGCGCCAGTTCCATCGCGCCGGCATAGTCGCTGCCCAAATACATGGCCTGGGCCGCCATCGCCATAATGCTCTCATCGGGCGGCGGCGTGGTCGACTGCACCAGCTTGGCGTATCTGGCGGCCTTGTCGTAATGCTTGGCGTTCAACGCCAGCTGCAGACCGGCGGTATAGACCGGACCCTTTTCCGCGTCGGGAATGACGGCTGGATCGGTATCGGCGGCGGCTTCGCCGGCGACGGCGGCGGCCGTCAGATCCTTCTGCTGCACGTTCAGCGACATCGCATAACGGTTGATCTGCAGATCGTCATAAGGCGTGCGGCTGGTGACGGCGCGCGCCTTCGCGATGGCGGCCATGGCGGTGGGGAAGTCCGACTTCTTGTTGGCGGTCTGGGCTTCAACCAGCGCCTTCTGGACAGCGACGGTCAGCTTGGGCGGAGCAGCGGGCTTCTGGGCATGGGCGGCGCCCGATGCAGCGCCGAGCAGGAAGGCGGCCGTCAAAGCGGCGCGAAGGTTTTTGCTGGTCATATGAAAGTCGTCCCTTGTAGTGCGGCCTGACGGCCGCGAAGAAGCCCCAGTTGATTTGCCCAGTATGAGCGTATTTGCAACTTTACTGTGGCGGTGTGCTGTTTCCAATATGGCGACACCAGCCCAGTTTTTCCGCGCGAAGATTATGCTGCACCGCAGCTAATTGTTCCTCCGTCGCGCGGCGCTATAATACCTTGTTTACCCTGCGGTGTCAGCGTGGTTCGCGGGCTAGGGCACCGGCAAAATGGCGCAGCATCTTTTCCGTCTGGACGGCAAAACCGCCTTTGTTTCGGGCAGTCGCGGCCATCTGGGCGCCGTTATGACCCGTGCCCTGTGCGCGGCCGGCGCCCATGTCATCGTCAATGGCCGTGACGACGCGGCGCTGGCCCTGTTCGAGGCCGACCTGCGCCAGTAGGGACATTCGGTTTCCCGTGCGGCCTTCGACGTCGCCGATACGGCGGCCGCGCGCGCTTTCTTCGCAGGTCTGAAGCGCCTGGATATTCTGGTCAACAATGCGTTGGCGATGCAGGTGAAGGGTTTCGCGGCGCTGACCGCGCAGGACTTCGCCGCCACCTATGCCAGCAGCGTCACGGCATCCTTTGAAGCGGTGCGCAGCGCGCTACCCGCGCTGAAAGCGGCGGTGGCGGCGGATGGTGAGGCGAGCGTGATCAACATCGCCTCGATGTATGGGGCGGTCTCGCCCGACGCGCGGCTTTATGACGACCCTGCCGGGCATCCTGCCGCCAGTCACCCATCACGACCATCTGCTGGTCGATGGCGGAGTGATGAACAACCTGCCGGTGGATGTGATGCGCGAACAGTCGATGGATGCCGGCCCCATCATCGCCTGCGACGTGACCGGCGAAGTGGATCTCCAGGCGGAGGATGCGCGCTATGGCGAGCGCCCCTGGTGGTGGCTGCTGGGCCAGCGCATGCGGGGCACCCCCAGCATCGTCTCCATCCTGATGCGCTCCGGCACGGTGGGATCGGAAGCTCAGCGCCGCATCGTGCGCGAGCAATGCGATTTACTGATCGAGCCGCCGATGCCCGATATCGGGCTGCGTGAATGGAAGAAATTCGACCAGACCATCCAGGAGGGCTATGACGCTGCCCGCGCCTGCATCGACAAGAACGGTATTCCGCTGACGCACGTCAAGAGCGAAGGGCCGGGGATGCCGATACCCAATACGCTGGTCATGACCTAAATTGAATTTTCGATGCTCCTGCTGCGGCCGTCCTCTGGTAGCAGGATGCGCTTCAGCAGGTCATGGCGCCGGCCGTCCGGTCCGGTGAGGATGGCGCTGTCCAGCTTGGGTCCGGCAAAGCCGGTATGGGCGGTCACCGCCAGATGGCCTTCGCCTTTGGGGCCTTGCAAGGTCACCGCATAGCCATTGTCGGACCGGCCCGGCATCCAGGAGAAATAATTGCCGTCCACGCCGGTGATCACTGCGCCATGGCCCAGCACTTGCTGCGCCATGCCGTCCTCGCGCACCAGCTCGCCCACCAGCCGCAGCACCGGATCGTGCTTGTAACCGTCCCACAGGAACCAGGCGCCATAGCCGCCCGCCAGTATCGGGGGAGCCGCAAGCACCAAAATCAAGATGAGGCAGCCCCACAGGCAGCCATTTCCGCGTTTGGGCGCATAGGCCTGTACCGGGGCGGCGGGAGCGGGCATGACCATGGCACTAGCAGACCACAGCGATTAGATTGCCGCCATAGCTTCGCAAGAACATGGGAATAAAAGTCATGGCGATTGATTATGACGACATGATGCAGTCCGGCGCGAGCGCGCTGGTTTCGCGCTATGACGAGAAAGACGTTATGCTCTATGCCATTGGCGTGGGCTTCATGCGCGATCCCCTGGACGAAAAAGAGCTGCCTTTCGTCTATGAGAATAATGAGCTGAAAGTGGTGCCGACCTTCGCCAGCGTGATCTCGCGCGGCGATGCGCCGCCGGAACAGCAGCGCATGCCGCAGAAGTCCAACATCAATTTCATGATGGTGGTGGATGGCGAGCGCCGCATCACCATCCACAAGACCTTGCCGCCCAAATGCGACGTGGTGTCCGATGAGCGGTATCTCGACATTCTTGACAAGGGCGAGGGCAAGGGCGCGGTTCTGATCCAGGAACGCATCAGTCGCGACGCCGCCACGGGCGAAAAACTCTTTACCATCGTGTCGTCGATTTTCGCGCGCGGCGATGGCGGCTTCGGGGGCAAGCCGCAGGGCGGGCCAGAGCTGCATGAAATCCCCGGTCGTGCCCCCGACCTGGTGAAGGAATGCGATACCCGTCCCGACCAGGCGTTTCTCTATGCGCTGTCGGGCGACCGCAATCCGCTGCACCGCGATCCGGCCTTCGCCAAAATGGTCGGCTTCCCGCGCCCCATCCTGCACGGCCTGTGTTCCTACGGCACGGCCTGCCGCGCGGTGTTGTCCACGGTGGCGGAGTATCAGCCCGAGCGCATCCGCCAGTTCGACGTTCGTTTTTCCAAACCGGTATTTCCCGGCGAGACCCTGGTGGTGGAGATGTGGAAGGACGGCGGCACGATTTCGTATCGCGCCTCGGTCAAGGAAAGGCCCGGGACGGTGGTTCTCAACAACGGCCTCTGCTTGCTTGCCGATGCTTGAATTGGAAGAGGGGCATGATCCTATCGAAGCCGCCCAGGCGCTGATTGCCGTGGGCAAGGCAGGCGAGGCGGCGCAGGGTCTCAAGGCCAGGCTGGCGGCGGGGCGCGGCGGCTTGCTGGCGCGGCTGACCTTGGTCGAGGCGCTGGTGGCGGCGGGTGACACGCAGGGGGCGCTGGAAGAGGCGCGCGAAGCCGTATCGCTCAATCCCAATATCGCCGTCGCGGTACTGGGGCTGGGCGAGGCCTTGCTGGCGGCGGATGTGCTGCCCACCGCCATCGCCGAACTGCAACGGGCGCTGCGCATCGATCCCGATCTGCCGCGTGCGCGCGAATTGATCGCGGTGGCCTGGCTGAAGGCGGGGGAGGCCGACAAGGCGCTGGAGGCGCTGGGCGCGCTGGAACGGTCGCCGCAGGTCGACGCGATGATCGCGGCCGCGCAAGCGATCAAGACGGCGCCGCGCTCCGATGCCGGCTATGTGCGCCATCTGTTCGACCAGTTCTCTGCTGATTACGACGCCCGCATGATCGGGCAACTGTCCTATGCCGGGCCGCAGATCCTGCTGGACCTGGCCGCGATGGTGATGCCGGGGCGGCTGGGAGCGTCGGCGGGGTCCATAGCGATAGCGTATGGACGAGCGACCATAGAAAAAGGATTGTCCATTCTGGATCTGGGCTGCGGCACCGGCCTGGCGGGGGCGGTGTTCAAGCCGCTGGCATCAAAGCTGGACGGCGTTGATCTCTCGCCCGCCATGATCGAAAAGGCCCGGGCGCGGGGCCTATACGACCAGCTGATGGTCGCGGACCTGGAAACCGCGCTGGCGGAGGCCGGCCCCCGCTATGACCTGATCCTGGCGGCCGACACGCTGGTCTATCTGGGCGATCTCCGGGGCGTGTTTAACGGCGTCCGCGCCCGCTTGGCGCCGGAGGGTTATTTCCTGTTCACCACAGAGGCCAAGTCCGGCGACGGTTTTGAACTCGGCCCCAAGCGCCGCTGGCGTCACAGCGATGCCTATTTGCGTGCCACCGCGCAGGCCGCCGGCCTGTCGCTCGCCGGCCTGGTGGCTGCAACGCCACGCTTTGAGGCCAATCAGCCGGTAGAAGGCTTTGCGGTCGCTTTGACCGCTTAAACGCACATCTTTTCATCCCAGTGCGCGTTGCATCTCACGACAAGCCTGGTGGGATTTATGGTCGCTCTCGATAACCACGCAATCTTCGGTTCCGTTCCCCGGTTGCGCGTCAAACTCGCGTCGCTGGTGGCGGGCATCGCGCTGGTTAGTGTCGCGGTGGTGCTGGGCGCCATCGGGTTTCGCGGCTTTGCTGAAAACGGCGTCCGCCTGGGCAGAAAGCTGGCCTGACGCTACACCTTACTTCTCTTCTTTGCCGCCACGGTGGTGGAGGCGGCCTGCCGCCTGACCGCCCGCCTTGTGCCCGATTTTGCCTGGCCGGAAAGACTGAGCCGCAAGCTGTTCTGGGGCTTTTGCGCCAGTTAGGGCGTCTATCTCCTGTCGGTGTTCCTGCCCAACGTCCTCCACCTGTCCGGTGGCAGCACCCCGATGGTGGTGTTTGGCGCCAGCGCCGACAGGATGCGCGTCGCGCTGGCCGAGGCTCGCGATTTCATCGCCCAGTCGTGTCTCTATCAGGACAGCCTGCTGCGGGAGATCGAGGCCGCCAAGACCCAGGTCACTGCCGGCGGCCAGCCTTTTGAACCGATGATCGAGACCAGTGCTAGGCTCATGATCGTCGCCAGCCAGAAGGCGCAGGGCCGGGCCGGCGCTTCGGTCAACGGCGCTGTCACCGCCTCCAAGCTGGCCCGAACTAGCGTTCCTCCCCAGCGTGCTACGCGCGCGGGGCCAGAGAAGTTCGGAGGGGAGGTGTGATTCCTTTTGCCGCGCTCGGGCAGTTTATTTGTCGGGATGCGCCATGCGCGGTTGGCAACGAATCACCTATGATTCCGCTATGGCTGAGGCGGCGGTTCGCATTCCCACTGAACGGCGTCAGGCGTCCAAGGCGGCGTCGCGCACCGCCATCCTGGATGCGGCCCGCCGGGTGGCGATGCGCGATGGCGCGCGCGATCTTTCCCTGCGCGGCGTGGCGGCGGAAGCCGGTTTCGCGCCGGCCGCGCTCTACGGCTATTTTCGCAACAAGGACGAATTGCTGCTGGCGCTGGCGGCCGACGATCTCACGTCTTTGGCGCGCGCCATGCGCGATGCCCCCGCCTCGGGCGGTCTTGCCGGCGCCGGCACGGTGGTGCTGGATCTGTTGCGCGGCGCGGAAACCATGGCGGCGGCTTCGGCCGCCTTGCCGGGCGCGAAAGGCGGCGATGCGGAACGTCTTTTCAACGGCAGGCTGATCGCGGCGCTGAAGGCGTTGTCCGACGCCAGCGGGCTGTCGACCTCTGGTCGTCAAGGCCAATGCGATGTGCTGTTGCTGGCCGCTGCGCTGTCGGGACTGGCGTTGTTTTCCCGCTCGGGCCGTCTGACCGCACTGGGCTTCACGCCCGAAGAAATGATCGCCCGCCTTGACGGACGCTTTCGCGCCTAGGCGCCTCTATAATACTGCACCACCGTCCAGGCGCCGATCACGATGAAGCCGATCCCGGCGATCAGCTTGAACGGAACGCCCGTCAGATAGCGGCTGGCCACGGTTCCGAAAAAGGTGACGATGGCGGCGCTGAGCAGCAAGGCCCCGCCGCAGGCCGCGAACACCGCCCATGCCGACATCTTGCGCTCCGAGGCAAACAGTACGGTCGCCAGCTGGGTCTTGTCACCGAACTCGGCCAGAAACACCGTCAGGAACATTGCCAGCAGGTCACGCATGTGAAAACTCCCTTGTTGCCTCAGGCCTACTATTTTCCCGCCGCGCCGCGCACCTCAAATCTGGCGTTCAGGCTATGCCGGTCCTTGAAACGTAGGGTTACCGGCACCAAAGCGCCCGGCTTCAGCATGGGCTTCGCCGCCATGCACATCAGGTGAAGGCCGCCAGGCGCGAAGGCGAGGGTGCCGCCGGCCGGAACATCCACGTCGGCCACATGCGCCATGTGGTTCATGCCGCCATGGTTCTGGCTTTGGTGCAGCATCAGCATGCCGCAGGCCGGGCTGTCCGCGCCGGTCAGGGTCACGCTAGTCCCGCCGCCATTGCGCAGGGTGAAGTATCCGCCCGACGGCACGGCAGGCGGCAGGGCCCGGAACCAGCCTTCGGTGACAGTAACGGACCCGGTCGATGCTGGTACAAGTGCAACACGCAGCACGGGAGCGGGACGCTTCAGCTTCACGCCGGCCACCGGCAGTTCAGTCCAGTGTTCCTCGCCCGTCTGGCATGTCTGGGTGACGGGAAATGCGAGCTCGGTCTGAACTGCGGGCAGGCGCATCGCCACAGCAAAGAGATTGGTCTTGCCGTCGTCGATCCGTTCGTCTTGCCATCGTATGGCGGTAACAGGGCTGCCACTTTTCTCTGTCTGCAACGACCAGCCGGGCAGGGGTTCCGCCACGACCGCCGTGACATTTTTAGGAATTTCCACCCTGAGCGCCGTGGTGGGCGAACCACTGCAACCGTGGCCGACGCGGAAATGCGCGACGTAGCGAGATCCCGGTGCGGCGGTGGCTTCTGCCAGCGCGACATGGGCGCGCGCGCCTCCCAGCATTGCCACTGCAAAAAGCGCTACCATGGCGATCAAATGGAACAGGTTGGAACTTCCTGAGCGGATTCTATTGCGCATAGCTGATCTCCATCAGGACCGTGCGCTGCGGGAAGGGATGGAACAGGAAGTATTTCTTGTCGTTGAGGTTGTCGACGCCCACCGACACGCTCCAGTTCTCGTCCCAGCGGTAACGCACGCGCGCATCGGCCACCAGATAGCCCTCGAAACCCTGATAGGTCCGCGCATAGGGATCGCTGTTGTCGATGGTGCCGAACATCTTGTCGCTGTAGCGCGCGCCCAGGGTGAAGGACCATTGATCGTCGGGACGATAGGTCGCCACCAGGTTGCCCTTCAGCTGAGGCACGCCCGGCAGGAACTTGTTGACGGCTGCAGCGAAGGTGGAATTGCGCACGATCCGCGCCTCGGTCGCCGTCAGGCTGCCCATCAGCTCCAGCCCCGGGATAAAGACGTCATACTGGTCGGCGACCAGCTCGATGCCGCGCGCCCGGGTGCGGTCCACATTCTGCACATAGCTGAACAAGGTGTTGGACCCCGGAACCAGCGGTGCCGACTGCGACAGCAGCGCCTTGGAAATGTCTTCCCAGAACAGCGAGACACGCAGGAAGCCGCTGTCGGTACGCCGTTCCGCCGCCAGTTCGTAGCTGCTCGCCCTCTCCGGCTTCAGGTTCGGATTGGGCACCGAAAGCGTCGCACCCGTGGTGATCGCCTGGTAGAGCTCGGTGACCGTGGGCATGCGATAGGCCACGCCCCACGAGCCGGTGAACCGCCATTTCTCCGACCCCTGCCAGGCGATGGTCGCCTTGGGTGACAGTGTGCTGGCGGAAATGCGCGGCTGGTTGACGTTCAACGCCGGCGATGCCGAGAAATTGTTGCCGGCATACGCCCGCCAGTCCTCATAGCGCAGGCCTGCCGATGCCTTCAGGCTGGACGTCAGGGTCCAGATGTCCTGCAGCCATAGCGCGTTGGTGGCGGTGCGGCCCTTGGCGGAATTCACCACCGTTCCCATGCCGCCGGTGATCCAGTCGGTGAGGTTGTTGCGGACCTGCGCGAAGGTCTGGGCATCGCGATGCGCGCCGAAGGATATTTCGTGATCCTGCAGGCCGCGCCACACCGCATTGGCATCCAGCGTATACCAGCCGGTGCCGTTCATTCGGTTTACCGTGCCCGCCCCGCCGGTAAAGGCGCCCGGCAGGTTGGTGGTGGCCACGCGCTGCTTGTCGTTCAGATAGGCGAAATCGGTGGCGATGATTTCCCAAGCGAAGTCGCCATCTTGCGCCGATTTCAGCGTCAGGCCCTGCGCCAGCTTGCTCTGCTGGGTGTTGTAGAGATTGTTGGAAAAGGTGCTGGCGGCGATGTTGTAGTTGCGCCCTTCGATGTTGCTGTTGCCGGCATAAACCGGCGTCCCGCCCGCATTGCGCAGATAGGTTTCCACGCCCGAATCATTGTCCTGCCGGAACAGGCTGGCGAGATAGGAAAGCTGCATGCCGTTGCTGAAATCATAGGCCAGCTTCGCCGAGAATGTATCCTGCACCTGGTGCTCGATGCCGGTAGCGCCGACCACCACGATGGGCGCGCCGGTGCGGTTGAAATCATTGAAAGCTCCGGTCAGCGCGGTGCCCGCGGCGCTGGTCGCGGCCGGGCGCGTCAGGGTGGCGTAGTTCAGCGGATGGCCGGTGGTATCCAGGTGATTAACCGACAACCGCCAACTGAAAGCGCCGATGCGGTCGCCCACCCCGCCCGACAGTTGCCAGGTGCCGCTGGTGCTGCGCGTGCCTTCCTGGTCGAAATTCTGGATGCCGCCGACCGTGTTGACGTACAGCTCGAAGTCATCCGGCATCCTTGTGCTGATGCTGATGGTGGCGCCGATGGAGTTGCCGGCATAGCGCGCCGAGAAGGGTCCGTAGAGAACGTCGATGCGGCTGACATCCCGGGGCGCGACAACCGACCAGTTCGGGCTTGCGCCGCTGTTGTTGTTGCCGATGGGGGAGTTGAGCATGATCCCGTCGACAAAGATCAGGTTGCGGGCCGAGGCGCCTAGGCCCGAGGTACGGGTGGCAACGGGGGCCTGAGTGTCGCCGAAATGGCGTTTGCGCACCACCAGGGACGGCGCGTATTTCAGCATGTCCTCGGTGTTGACGGTGTTGATCTGTTCCTGGGCCTTGGCGGCGGTAATCTGGGTGTCGGGCTGGTTCGGATCGGCGGCGCCGGCGCGGTCGGCGGTGACGATGACATACTCCGACTGCAGGCCTGCGCCGATGGTCTGCGCCTGTGCGGTTGTCGCGGCGCAAAGCGCCAGGACGGATGCGCCAATGCGCATGGAAGAACGTTGCATGGGATTTCCCTGAAAGCTGAAAACGAACGGCCGCCGCGTTTTCCGGCGCGGCGCGAAGGATCGTTCAGGCGTTCAGGGGTGGGGCGCGTGGGGATTGCGGGGTGAAATGCGCGACGATTGCCGCAGCATAGTTGCGGTCGGCCGCCGCCAGAAAGGCGTGCAGCGCGGGCGCGGTCAATGCAGGTGCGTCAGGCGTAGAAGCCAGCTGAGGGGTGGCGGCAAAGGGGCAGAGGTCGTGTCGACCGGCATCCTGCGGCGGGTTCTGTTGTTCCTGATGCTGGGCCGGCGCATTCACCGAGCAGATGGTGACGCCGGCCTGGGCGTCAGGCATCCAGCCGGTGGGCATCAGGGCGCGCGCCACCAGCGCGATGAACGCGACATGCCGTGCGAAGCGGAAAATCCCCTGCATGTGTTGCGTTTTCGCGCCGCCCGGGCCGGGCGTCAAGCCACCCGGTGTTGCAGGAGCGACCGGGAACGCGAAGCGCGTCCCGGCGCGACCATAACAAATGTCAAATGGTTATGCCGCCGTCCACGATGAAATTCTGGCCGGTGGCGAACTGGGAATCGTCGCTGGCCAGCCACAGCACAATGCCGGCGATCTCCTCGGCGGTGCCCAGTCGTCCCATCGGCTGGCGGGCGGTAAAGGCCTTGCGCGCCGCCGCATAGTCCCCGGTGTCATGCAGCCGCTGCTGCAAGGATGGTGAATCCACCGTGCCGGGACAGACTGTATTGCAGCGGATACCCTTGGTGACGAAATCGGCGGCCACCGACTTGGTCAGGCCGATCACGGCGGCCTTGCTGGCGCCGTAGATGCAGCGGTTGGGCACGCCCTTGATGGAGCCGGCGACCGAGGCGACATTGATGATCGAGCCGCCGCCGCCCTCGATCATGGCGGGCAGGAACGCCTTGATCATCCGCGCCATGGCATAAACATTGATGTTGAACGACTTCTCCCATTGGGCGTCGTCACTTTCCAGGATGGTGCCGTTTTCCACAAAGCCGGCGCAGTTGAACAAGATGTCCAGCTGGCCCACTTCCTTCGCCAGCGCCGTGATGGCGGCGGCGTCGGTGACATCCAGTTGGCGCTTGTCGCCCGCCAGGCCGTCAAGGCCCTTGAGATCGCGGTCGGTGACGATCAGTTTGGCGCCTTCGGCGGCGAACAGTTCCGCCGTGGCGCGGCCGATGCCCGCCGCGGCGCCGGTGATCAGCGCGGTTTTCCCCTCGAGTTTCCTGGACATTTTCTTCCTGTGATAATTTCTCAAACGCGGCAATCATCATGCGGCATCATCTGGCCGGTTTCCAGTGCGCAGCGGGCAGGGGCGTTTTGCAGCGCACACCGGTCGGCTTTGACGAATGCCGCGAACTAGGGTTTGCTGCCCTCGATGGCGTGATAGCGGCGAAAGCGGCGCGCGTCCCGCGCATAAGCGAACGGCCAGACAAGCCGAAAAAGTATTTGGGGGAATAATGACGCACAAGGTCCGTTACCTGCTGATCATGCTGATCTTCCTGGTCAGCGCGGTGGTCTATATTGACCGCAGCAACATCTCCATTGCCGGTCCCTATCTCGCCCAGGACTATGGCATCGACAAGATCCAGCTGGGCTGGGTCTTCTCCGCCTTCCTGCTTGGTTATGCCGCGTTCCAGATTCCCGCCGGCTGGCTGGTGGGCAAGCTCGGTCCGCGCAAGACCCTGACCTACGGCCTGATCTGGTGGAGTGTACTCTCTGTCATCACCGCGCTGGTGCCGCCCACGATGGGCGGCGCGTTGTGGGTGCTGATCGCGGTGCGCTTCACCCTGGGTCTGGGCGAGGCTGTGGCCTATCCCTCGACCAACCAGTTCATCGCCGCCTGGTTTCCCTCGCATGAGCGCGGCAAGGCAAATGGCTGGGTGTTCGGCGGCGTCGGCTTCGGCTCGGGCACCGCGCCGCCGCTGGTCGCGGCGATTATCGCTTTCTCTGGCTGGCACGAAGTCTTCTATTTCTCCGCCGCCATCGGCCTGGTCGTGGCCGCGATCTGGTGGTACGTGGCGCGCGACACGCCGGCCGAGCATTCCAGCGTCACGGAACAGGAAAGGGCGTATATCGCCGCCGGCCAACCGGTCAAGATCGAAGGCCCGATCGGCAAAGTGCCGTGGGTGCGCGTCTTCACCAGCGTCGATGTCATGTGCACTGCGCTGGCCTATGTCGCCTTCTGCTACGTCGCCTTCATTTTCCACACCTGGTTCTTCATCTATCTGAGGGACGGGCGCGGCCTCGATCTCAAGACCAGTGCGCTGCTTGGCACGCTTCCCTTTATCGCCATGACACTCTGCTGCCTGTTGGGCGGGGTGATCAGTGACTGGCTGGTCAAGCATAAAGGCCAGTATGTCGGCCGCAGCCTGTTCGGCGCCTTCACGCTGTTTCTGGCTGGCATTTTCCTGGTCGTGGGCAGCCAGGCACAGGACACTACCGTGGCGGTGCTGGTGCTGGCGGGCGGTGCGGGCGTGTTGTATCTGGGCCAGGCGACCTATTGGGCGGTGGCGGCGGACATTGGCGGGCCGTTTACTGGGGTTGTGTCAGGCTTGATCAATATGGGCGGGCAGATTGCGGGCGCGACGACGGCTTCGCTGACGCCGTGGCTTGCCACATATTATGGCTGGGAAACCGCCTTCTATGTCGCGGCGGGCCTGTGCTTCGTCTGCATGTTCGCCTGGTTCTTCGTCAATCCCAATCGCCGGTTGCAGGTTGCGGAACAGGTCACCGCTTGAAACTTGCCGCCTTCTGCTGCGGGTTGCTGCTTCTAGGCGGCGGCGCCCGCGCGCAGGAGGTTGCGCCGGATTCCGTGCCGTCGCCGGACGAGTTCATCAGCCTGTTCTCGTCTTACTGTCTGGAAAAATTTCCTGACGATGCGGCGGTCTTTTCCGCGGCGTCCGACGCCAGGCTGAAGGTTCTGAGCGCGGACGAAGCCAAACTGTTCATCCGAAGCAAGTCGGGCGGCCAGGGCTGGCTGATCCAGGGCAAGGGCGGGCGGTATGTCCTGACCGAAGAACTGCCGCCCTATCACGCCTGCACCATACGCCATGCCGTGCTCACGCCCTTTTCGACCGAATCCTTCAACGCCGCGGCGGACAGGTTCGTCGCCGCCAAAGGCAACAGGCTGGTGGAGGGTTCGGCAACGCAGCGTCCCATGGGCGACGGCGTCGCCAGCGCCATGTCCTACCGCAACGAAGTGAACGCCAAGGGCGTGCCGACCGGCGAGATTTTCATGTTTGCGGTGGTGGGCTATCCGGGTCCGGTCACGGCGGACGACACCCAGTCAAAGCCGTTCTGGGAAATCCGCTTCTCGCGCGTGATCCTGCGCAACGCCACCTGACCCGGCTTATTACTGTGGCGTGAGGCCCGCCGCTTTGATCCCGGCCAGCGCGGCGATTTCATCATTGTCGGATGTGTCGCCGGTTATGCCCACCGCGCCGATGGGATAGCCGTCGGGACCCTTGACGATCACCCCGCCCGCCACCGGCATCAGCCCGCCCGGCGTCAGGTGGGACAGTGCGCCCAGGAAAGCCGGCCGCTCGGCCGCCATCTCGCCCAGCTTGCGCGAAGATACCCCGATGGCCAGCGCACCCGCCGCCTTGCCGCGGGCGATGTCCATGCGCAGGAAGCTGGTGCCGTCCTGGCGCTGGAAGGCGATGACATGGCCGCCCGCATCGGTCACCACGCAGGACAGCGGCTTCATGCCGGCGTCCTTGCCCTTGGCGAAAGCGGCCGTGATGATGGTGTTGGCCTTTTCCAGGCTGATGCGATAGTCGGACATGCACGGGATTCCTGTGATTTTTCGCCGGCAGCCTGACTGAAAAAGCGCAGCAGGGAAAGCCATCGCCCTGCTATCTCTCGTCACATGACGGATGGCAAACCCCGCAAAACCCAAATAGTTGTCGTGGACGGCGGCGCCGGCGAGCTGGAGCTGGCAACAACCTGCGCGCGCTTATTAAGGGCGGCGCGCTGAAGCCGTTTGTTAAAAAGGATCATGGCTCGCTGGTGTTACTGAGGCATTTCTCCACGGTCGGCTCGCTGATGGGCAAGCTGATCGCCATTCACGGCTGGCTGAAGGGCCTGACCCTGATCCTGGCGGGCCATGTCAATCACATCATCCGGCCGCGCCTGAAGCTGCATTGAGAGGAGCGGTTCGCCATAGCGAACGAAAAGGTCCAGCGGACCTTTTCGAGCGACTAGGGGTCCGTAGCGACAGCGTTCGGACGGCTTGGGCGAGCGGCAGCGCGGCCATCAAGCAAAGCCTTACTTCACATACTCCCGCACCACGTCGGTGAGCAGGTCCCGGCCCTCATAGACCGCGTCGACGCGCACCCGTTCGTTCAATCCGTGCAACCGGCTGCCGTCCGGCTCGAAGAAGATGCCGGTGAAGCCGTAGGTGGGAATGCCGGCCGGGGTCAGATGCGATGCGTCGGTGGCGCCAATCTCCAGCATGGGAACCACCGGCACGCCGGGCCGGCGTTTCGCCGCCGCCGCCAGGATCGGCTTCATCACCATGTCCGTCAGCCGCGGCGCGGGGCCGCCGGCGCCGCGGCCCGACAGGATGGTAACCTTGATCTGCGGGTCAGCCACCAGTTCCTCCAGCTTGCGCTGCATTTCCTGCACGCTGGTGCCCGGGAAAATGCGGCAATTGACATTGGCTCTCGCGCGCTGGGGCAAGGCGTTAGTGGCGTGGCCGGCCTCCAGCACGGTGGCTACGCAGGTGGTGCGCATCATGGCGTTGTAGGCCGGATCGACGGCGAGTTTTGCGGCGGCCTGTGCATCAGCGGGGTTGCCGGCGAAGGCGGTCATGGCCGCGCCCATTTCGTCGCCGAGCTGCGGCCCCATCTTGGAGAAAAAGCCTATGCTGGCATCGGTGGTCTGCACCGGAAAATCATGGGCGCCGATCTTCATCACGCCGCCCGCCAGCCTATAGATGGCATTGTCTTTCTCCGGCCGCATGGAATGGCCACCCGGATTGGTCACTTCCAGCCGGTAATTCTGGTTGGTTTTCTCGCCCGCATTGATGCCCAGATAGATGCGGCGGCCTTTTTCGTCCATCCGGCCCCAGCCGCCTTCATTCAAAGCAAATTCGGCGTCAATCAGGGCGCGATGCTGGGTGACGAGATGGTGCGCGCCGTTGAATGGCGCGCTTTCCTCGCCGCAGGTCAGCGCCATCTTCAAAGTCCGGCGGGGCTTGAAACCCTCCTTCTTGAAGCGCGCCAGCATGTCCACCCAGATGGCGGCCTGTGCTTTGTCATCGGCGGTGCCGCGGCCGTAGAAATAGCCCCCATCCTCGATGAAGCTGAAGGGATCGCGCTCCCAGTCCTCACGCCTTGCTTCCACCACATCAAGATGCGCCAGCAGCAGGATCGCCTTGGCCTTGGGGTCGCTGCCGGGCAGCACCGCGACTAGCGCGCCTTCCTTGGGATTGGCGGGCGTGACGATCAGGTGCAGGTCGGCATCGGAAAAGCCCGCCGCCTTCAGCCTTGCGGCCATGCGCTGGGCTGCCAGGGTGCAGCTTCCCGCCGACAGGGTGGTGTTGGTCTCCACCAGCTCTTTATACAGATCGCGGAACTGCGCCTGATCCGGGCGCGGGTTTTGCGCCGCCGCTGGAAAGGCCAACAAGGCGGCCAGCGCCGCGCCAAGAAACATCCGCATTCCGCTTCCCCTTTTTTGGGAGCCTAGCGCATCATTTCTGGTTGGCGTAGGCCTTTACCACTTCGGTGAGAAAATCGCGGCCCTCATACAGCGAACGCACTCGGATACGTTCGTTCAGTCCGTGCACGCCACCGCCATCGGGGTCGCCGAACATGCCCGACAGGCCATAGGTGGGAATCCCGGCCGGGTTCAGGAAAGCGCCGTCGGTGGCACCCGCCAGCATCACCGGCGCGATCGGAAGGCCCGGCCAGATTTTGGCGGCGGCGGCCTTGACTGGCTCCATCACCTCGGGCGTCAAAGGTGGCGGCGCCTTGGGCACTTCGCTGCGTTTTTCCAGAGTCGTTACTTTGATCTGGGGGTCCGCCACCAGCTGCGCCAGTTTCAGCCGCACCTGTTCCACGCTGGTGCCGGGAAAGATGCGGCAATTGATATTGGCGCTGGCGCGCTGGGGCAGTGCGTTGTTGGCATGGCCGGCGTCCAGCAAGGTGGGGATGCAGGTTGTATGCAGCATCGCGTTAAAGCCGGGATCGGTGGCGATCGTCTCGGCCGCCAATTCATCCGTCGGATTTTTGGCGAAGGTGGTCATGGCCGCACCCATCTTGCCGCCGGCCTGCGATCCCATGGTGGCAAAGAAGGCTCGGGTGGCATCGGTTGTTTTGACAGGAAACTGGTAGGCGCTGATCCTGTTCAGCCCGAACGCCAGGCGATAGATCGCATTGTTGGGGGTTGGCCGCGAGGAATGGCCGCCGGGGTTGGTCACTTCCAGCCGGTAGTTCTGGGGGAATTTCTCGCCGGCCTGGATGTTGAGGATCAACCGCTTGCCCGAAGCATCCAGCCGCCCGCCGCCGCCTTCATTCAGCGCGATGCCGGCGTCGATCAATTCGCGCCGGTTTTTTGCCAGCCATCTAGCGCCGTTGAAGGCGTAGGAGGTTTCCTCGCCGCAGGTCAGCGCCAGCTTGAGCGTGCGGCGGAGTTTGAAACCCTCCTGACGGAAGCGGATCAGCATATCCACCCACACGGCGGCCTGGGCCTTCATGTCGGCGGTGCCGCGGCCATAGAAATAGCCGCCTTCCTCGATCAACTTGAAAGGGTCGCGGGTCCAGTCCTGACGTTTGGCTTCGACCACATCGATATGCGCCAGCAGCAACACCGCCTTGGCCGCCGGTTCGCTGCCGGACAGGATGGCGACCAGTCCGCCTTCCTTGGGATTTTCGGGGACGGCGAAATAATGCAGGTCGCTCTCGGCAAAGCCGGCTGCCTTCAACCGCGCGCCCATGCGCTGCGCCGCCAGAGTGCAGCTTCCCGCAGACAGAGTGGTGTTGGTCTCGACCAGTTCCTTGTAGATCTCGCGGAATTTGAGCTGGTCGGGGCGGGGCTGCGCCGCCGCCGGCAGAACCAGAATGGCGCTCAGTGCTGTGCCTACCAATGCCCGCATTACAATCCCCCTTCAAGCCGTCCGTCAGCCTACTCCCATTTGCCGAATAGAAAATAGGCGAGGCGATGGACGGCAGGTTGATTTCGCTTGAGGTGTGTTGCCCACGCCGGTTGCGGGGTGCGGACCTATCCTGTACTTTCCCATCATGTCCGCGAGGGTTCATCGCGGCGCATCGCTCTTCCATAACAAAAACACAGGAGAGTCACAGTGGGCAGGCCTGTTCTCGTCGCCTCAATCGCCGTCGCTGGCATGTTTCTGACAATCGCCCATGCAGGCTCGCAACCCGCCAAGGCCCCCGCCGCTCCCCCCGTCGCGTATGCCACAACCAGCAGCCCCGCCCGGGACGGCATGCCGCCCTGGTTCATCCGGGGCTCCTATGCCTTGACGGGGCCGACCTCTGTCGCGCCGGGCGGCAAGGTGACGGTTCTGAAGCACCCGTCCGAACGCGGCCCGGCGCGCGCCAATCCTGTGCCCTATTGCGAGCGCTCGATCATTTGCGCCAACCCGGCCGGCCCCGCGCGCACCTCGGTTCTGCGCGTCACCTACCGAGAGAAGCTCGGTTACGCGTACCAGTATCCCTACAACATGCCGACCAGTGCGGGCGGCGCGGTCGCGGTCGCGCTCGACAAGGCCAACAATCTCTGGGTGCTCCAGCGTACGCCGCCGGGCACGCCCAAGCTTTTCAAGTTTGACGCCAATGCCAGGCTGGTCCTGACGGTCCCGGAGGCGGTGACCGGCGACATGCTCAAGGCCCATGGGATGAAAGCCGATGCCGACGGCAATGTCTGGATTCTGGACACCAGTTGGGCCACCGCCAGGAAAATCAGCCCCGACGGAAAGCTGCTGCAGACCATTGGCGTCAGCGGCAAGCGCGGCGACTGGGATGAGGCGAAAGGCCAGCGGCTGTTGTGGGAGCCGGTGATGGTGGATTTCGGCGCCAATGGCGACATCTACATCGCGCAAGGCCATGGCCATGAAAGTCCCAACGATGTGGGATCCGGCGATCCTGCCAACAATCTGGGCAACTCCCGGATTCTGCATCTCGACAGGAGCGGCAATTTCAAAAACCAGTATTTCGGCAACAATCATGGCCCGGGAAAATTCTACTCGGCGCATGGTTTTGCGGTGGATCCCAAGACGGGCAATCTGTGGATCGGCGACCGGGAGGACTACCGGATCGTCGTGCTGACCGCCGATGGCAAGTTCGTCAAAACGATCCAGACGACCAATCTGGTCTGTGCCATCCAGTTCGATGCGCAGGGCGAACCCTGGTACGCCAGCGGTCAGGACGGACAATTCCTCAAGATTGACCGGAACGGCAAAGTGCTGGGCGCCATCGGGCGCGGCATGGGGATCGGCGCGGGCGAGTTCATGGAAGCGAGCTACTGGTCATTTGACGCCGCCAACAACCTCTATGCCGGCGACACCAACATCGCCCGCATCACAAAAATGGTGGCGCCGAAGCGCTAGCGCGGCCCGCTGAAAGAGGCAAAGATCATGATCGAAGCCTGGAGACGGCACTACAATACCGTCAGGCCACACTCATCGCTCCGGTACCGTCCGCCAGCACCAGAAGCAATATGCTGGCCGCCGGGGCAGTCCGCAGATGGCCAGCTAGCGCAAACGCCGCTCATAAACTAACATTGCAACTGGGCCACTCAGTGGGGGCCGGTCAGTCGCCGAAGGTCCCTTTTCTCGAACTTCCCGGCGCTGATTCAATTCCTGGGGTTAGCCCCCGAAATGCGCATCACGATCTGATGGATTGCGCCCTTGGCTTGCGAATCCATCTCGTTGATGGTTTTTGCGAGTACCAAATCCGACATATCAAGTTTTTCGGAAGTTTGGCAGGTGGCCCATTCAAATTGGCCAAAAAACCAACCCGCCGGCAGATCAAGGACATCCCCAAGCCGGCACAGCTCGCTAGTGTCGATGGCCAAAATGCCTTCTTCGATCTCCCAGATACGTCGTGGAAACATGCGCAATCGCGCTGCCAAGACCTCCTGGGTTATCGGCCGGTTTTCCCTCACACTGGCAATTTTCCTAGCCAGTGCGATCCGACGGCCCATTGTCCGCTTCAGGCTTTTGGTATCGGCTCTTGGCTTTTCCATCATCCCCATCGTCAAAGTATCCATAATGGATACCTTCAGGAGGTTTACAGAGTGTTAGCGCTCATATTACACATCATGTAGCTCATTGCGGGAATGGACGCCTACTTATAGTATCGGTATTGGATGCCTACTGAGGTGGAGGCGTGGCTTACATTCTTCTGGGCGTGCTACTGGCATCGATACTTCTGGGGGGGTGTCGGCCAAGCTCGCCAGTAACGTTTTTTCAGTGGGATGTGAGAGATACATTTACCAGCAGGTCGGGCAAAGAAATCGAGCGCATTTCCCGGCCCATGCTTTCTCCACCCCAGCCCTTGAGCCGGTTTCGCTGGCCCGTTGACGGCAAGATAGTGAAATCTTTTGATCTTACGCGGACCCCCAAAAACGCAGGTCTTGATATCGCAGTCACGGATAGTGCCCCCATTCGTGCCATCGCTTCGGGTAGGGTTGTCTATCAAGGCAAAGAACTGGCCAGCTACGGCAACCTCTTGCTAATAGAGCATCGCGAAGAATACGTCAGCGTTTACTCATACGCAGATCGCTACGTGGTAAAGAAGGGCGATAGTGTCGAGGTCGGCCAAATAATTGGCTACTGCAGTAGCTCCAGGAAGGAGCCGAATATTTTTCACTTTGAAATCCGGCAGTCTTCTAAACCGCTCAATCCTGAGACAGTGCTGCCAAAACGTGAGAAATAGAATGCCCTCCGATGACGCCTGAACGGCTTCAAGCAGGACATTTTCAACACAATCGGCGCAAAGCAGACATGACCTACTTCCGGTTCCATAAAGCACCTAACTCGGCGTTTTTAAAACCGGCAGCAGCTCAGTGCGTTGGCGAAGGACATGACCCTCTGCTACTTGATGCGGCGGACCTTGAACATGCCGGGGTTGTCCTGGACCTGGAAGTTGTAGCTGCCGAGCGCGCCGCGCGAGATGTGAACCCGGTAATTGCCTGGCGCTTTGGTCCAGCGGGCGAAGCTGCTGTCGCCTGACACCTGTTGCCAAACTTGGCCGCTGTCGAGGGTGGAAGTAAATATTCCATACCTGTCAAACTTGTAAGACGTCATGCGTGCCGCAACGCGGCTGGTGGACTGCGCAACCGGCTGTGGCATACCGAAACTGATATCGGCGGGTGTTGGGGTGGGCGCCGAAGCCTTCACTGGAACGCTTGTCGCTAGTCCCACTCGCACACGCGCAGCTTCTGCCGCGGCATAGTAACAATTCAGCCATGCGCGATCTTCGCTCATGTTGGGGCAGCCGATAGCGCTCGCCATTACTCCATCGCGGATCGTGATATCGGTGGACGTGACCCTGCCTGAAGGCGGCGCGGACACCAACTTCACTTGCGCGGGTGGAGCTGGCGGAAGAGCCAGCGCGGCACGCACCGGCTGTGCGGCGCCGTAGAAACAATCCAGCCAGAGCCGCATCTCGCCTATTGCGGCGCAGCGAAAGGCACCCGCCATTACCTCATCGCGCGGCCGCGCAGCGGCGGGCGTAGAAAGAAAAAGTGGAAAACATGCAAAAAGCACGGCGAACCAGAGTCTTGCGATCCGCGATTTATTCTCAGTCATACATCTCCAATACCAGTTTTGAGCTGTTCTAATCATGTGCTCCGAAGAAAGTTTCCAATGCAATCGCAGATTTAATCATCTATTCACTCATCTGCTGAGAGAATTACTTGCCGTATATTTTTAATGCCACCCTAAAAAAGAGTACCATAAAAATCAAATAAAGCGGCCATGAACCGAAATATCGGAAAAATCAGGTCGAGGGAACAACAGGGGGATCGTCATGCGTATTCTGTCGCGACAGCTCAAGCTCAGTGGTTCGACGCTGGCTTTCATAGCCGCCACTGCCGTCGTACCAGCGTTGGCGCAAAGCGCGCGGCCGGGTGAGGCGCCCGTAGAATCGGTGACCGTGACTGGTACCAGCATCCGCGGCGTCGCCCCGGTTGGCGCCAACGTGATCACCGTCGGTCCCCTTGAAATGCAGAAGCAGGGCGGTCAAACGCTGGACGAAATCCTAAAGCAGGTGCCGTCGCTGTCCAACATGGGGCAGGTCGGTCAGGGCCAGCATAACAGCACTTATTTCTCTCCCAACATCCACCAGCTGGGAGGCAGCGCTTCCGGCTCGACCTTGGTGGTGATGGACGGACTACGATTCCCCTTGGGCGGCACCAGCCATTCTCAGCCCGACCCTTCGACCATTCCCACCATCGCTATTCAGCGCATCGAAGTGCTGGCCGACGGCGCCTCCTCGATCTATGGCTCTGACGCAGTGGCTGGGGTAGTCAACTTCATAACCCGCGACAGTTATGATGGACTGTTGTTGCAGGCCGAAGGTGGTGGCGCCGCCGATTATGTCAAGTACAGCGCCAGCGGCTTGGCCGGAACAAGCTGGGAAGGCGGCAGCGCTTTTGTGGCGATCCAGCATTCCTATATCAGCGATATCCAGATGGCCACGCGGGTGGCAACGCAGAACTTTATTCCATTCGGTGGTACCAACCAGCGCAGTTTCAACTGCTCGCCGGCTAGCATCCAACCGGCCGGCTCCTCGGTGATCTACCCGTCAGTGACTGCCACGAGCACCATCGTTAATTCCCAGGTAAACGCGCCATGTGACCTAATCTATGGCAGCTATCTGCCGAAGGAAACGCGCGATAATATGATGATGAAGTTTAAGCAGTCTTTCGGCAATTTTACCCTTTCGGTGACTGGCCTGATGGCAAATCGTAAGGATGTCACTTTTACCTCCGCCGGCAACATCAGCGCGACGGCCTTTGGCACTGGCGCACAGGCCAATCCCTTCTACACCAACCCGCCGGGCGTGACCGCGATCTCGCAGACCGTGCGCTATGATTTCGGCAAAATTAACCCGCTGAACATCGCTACGCAGGGCGCCTCGACGATGTATGGCAACGCCAACCTGCGTTACACCTTTGACAAGGGCTTCCTGAATGGATGGGACGCGAATATTTGGGCTGTGACTGGGCAGAACAATGCCTATGCCGATATCAATAACGGATTCTGCAACAGCTGTGCACTTCTGGCGCTGAATGGTACTACCCAGACAAGCGGTTCGACTACGGCGTCGTCTATTGTTGGTACGACGCTGACCGCAACGAAACTGCCGCTGACCACCGCCAATGCGCTGGATGTGTGGAACCCCATCAGCAGTAACCGCACCTCGGCTGCTACAATCCGTTCACTGAACAGTCTGAATTCCAGCACTAATCAGTTGGACTCTTATACCCAGTTCAAGATTGGGGCTGATGGGCCGCTGTTCGACCTTCCGGGCGGGACGGTGAGGGCCGCAGTCGGTGCCGAAACGGTTAACTACTCGACGGTACAAAAGGTAACGAGAACAAACGGCACCGGTTCCTCATCCTATGGCTCGGCATACAGCATCTTTCATTTCCCGCGCTCGACCCGTTCAGTATTTGCCGAAATGAATATTCCACTAATCGCGTCGGAGATGAACGTTCCCTTAGTCAACAAGTTCGAAGTGAACGTTTCAGGACGGTATGACGAATATTCCGATGTTGGCAACACCTTTAATCCCAAATTCGCGGCCGACTGGACGGTTATTCCTAGTCTGAAGATTCGTGGCAGCTATTCGACATCCTTCGTAGCGCCGCAGACCGACAGTGTCGGCGACCCAACGCAAAATTACCGAGCAGCCTATGGCGGCGCTAGCCTGTTCTCCACGCCCACGACCTTCTCGACCGCGCTTTATCCGGGTACCGCTGGCTTACTGCCAGGATGCGCCGCCGGCGCGGTCACCTGCCAAATCGGCACAGCGGCGACCCAGGGCGTGACGGTTCAGCGCGGTATCGGCCCGAGCGCACAGCCGCAGAAGGGTAATGGCTATACACTCGGCGCGGATTTCTCCCCGGATTTTTTGCCTGGGCTGACCGCCAATGTTACTTTGTTCAGCGCCCATTTCAAAGGCGCGGTGACCTCGCCTAACACCAGTGTGAGGTCAAACGTGCCGTCGTTAACTCGTCTGGTCACTATCTGCCCGACCGGATGCTCGGCAGCGTTGGTGTCTGCTACCATAGCGCCCTACCCGACGCTAAATAGCGCGCTGCCGGCGACCGTTTATGTGATTGACGATGCCAGTCAGAACAACATTATGAATTTGCGGGCGCAGGGCTTGGACGTTGCTATCAATTACGACTTCGATACTAGCTGGGGCCATTTCTCGCTGGGCTCGGCCATCACCGAGTTCCTGCAGTATGACATCTCGTTCGGCTATCCTGTTGAAGGTCCGACCTACAGCCTCCTGAACACTGTCGGTCAGACCTCGCAGTTCCCGCAAATCCAGCACCAGTCACGCAGCAATATCGGCTGGAGTGACGGGCCGCTTGCGCTTGATCTGTTCATGAATTTCACTGGCGGCTATCGCAATTGGGCGACGCCGGCCAACCCACTTACTCGCAACGCCGCCGGGAATCCCAATGGCGGCGGCGACGCGGTAAAGGCAAACGCTACCTTCGACGTTCACGCCGCCTACGATTTTCCCAGCGGTATTTTCTCCGGCGACCAGATCTACGTCACCGTCACCAATGCAACCGACAAACGTCCGCCCTTCTACAATAGCCCGGGACAGGCCGCCATCACGGGCACCGACGACATGGTGACAAACCTGATCGGACGACTGGTCGTGGTGGGAGTGCGCGCCAAGTTCTGACAATCGCGGCAACGCAAAAGCGTCTCGACCTATGCTGGGAGATTTTTTCTTGGAAAATACCAGGCCTAGGCTTGGCCCAGGGAGGCAAGTATGTTCTCGCTGGGAAAACTGACGCAGAAAGGGTCGCGCACTCTCGATGTGGGCTGGGTTATTGATCCAGCGCGCGAGGCCAGCTTCATCTGGGACGCGCCGCACAAGCTGACCCGCCCTGAAGGGCGCATCAATCACGCCAAGGGCATCTCGAATTGTCCCGCCATCAGCGACCATGAATCCCGGTTGGTGGAAGTGACATGTCCGATTGATATCAAGCTGCGGTTCTTCCGCGACGCCCAAGGAAATCCCTCTATGGCGGCGATAGATGGGGATCAATCTACTATCCGGCCGCAGCAATTCTCGCAGATGGTGATGGCGGTACATCCCAATGAGTGGCGAGACCCGCAGCGCCCGGTGATCCAAGTGATGACGCCTCTGTTTTTTGTTTCCGACGAGCCGGTCTGGCTCACTCAGATGCCGGCTTTTTACCACCGCGCCAGCCCGCAGCTGCCTGGTATCATGATGGGCGGGCGCTTTCCCATCCATGTCTGGCCGCGAGAGCTGGTCTGGGCGTTTGAATGGCACGACATCAACGCCGACCTCATCATCAAGCGAGGCGATCCCTGGTTCTACCTCAATTTCGAAACCGAAAACCCGGCGCGCCATGTCAGGCTGGTGGAAGCAGAGATGACCGACGACCTGCGGGCCTACACAATCGGTATGCGCGGTGTGACCAACTATGTCAGCCGCACTTTCTCGCTGTTCGGTACAGCCCGGTCGCGCCGGCCCAAGAAACTGCTCAAGCCAAAGAAGCCCTGATTCTTTTGCAGAAATTTAGTGCGATGCAAACTCTACAGATGAGATATCCGCGCCAGCAAGACTTGAAAAATATGCCTGGTTTCCGCAGCATTCCGATCAACGGAGGATACAATGAATAAAAGAGAATTACTCGCGGCCGGCGCGACCAGTTTGGTGCTGGCCGGGCTGGGCAGCGCGATGGCTCAGAACACGGCTAAGGTCACTTATGGCCCGCAGCGCCGCGAGATTTCGCGCGGTCGCGTCAAGACCACTAGGCTGTTCAAGTCGCCGCCTGGTTTCGTCAATGCGCTGGCGGTCGCGCCGGAAGGCCTGTGGCTAGGACAGCAAAAGCTGTCGGGCAAGACGGCACAGTCCTATCACCTGCCAGAGCCGACTGACCTCCGTGAAGCTGCGTGGCTGGTGGACTGGAATGGCAAGTTACTGAAGACCGTCTATACCAATTCGCGCAACACTTCAGGTATGGCTTACGGTAATGGCTGCGTCTGGATGATGGCCAATCAGGAACCTCAAGGCGTCTTCCAGCACGACATGAGCGGCAGGCAGATCAGTCATCGCCAGATTCCTCTCGGCTTGCCGGGCCAGGATGGCGGTGGCAGCCATGGGGCACAATGGCATGATGGCAAACTGTGGATCGTCGCCAACCGGCCGCGCCTGATGCTGCGGGTGGACCCCAAGACCTGGTCGCCGGAAGCGGCGATCCCGATCTATGTCACTGCCGAACAGACGCGATGGCACGACATGACCTTCGACGCCAATGGCGACATCTGGCTGATCACTGGCAACAACTCCAAGAGCTACAAGGAAGGCAAGCCTGGCCTAGTCAAGTATGACGGCAAGACCGGGCAAGTGCTTACAACCTATGATTTTGCGCCCGGCTCCTGCGACCCGCATGGCCTGGAATTTCATAACGGCATGCTGGTCAGCTGCGACGCGGGTATTCATCCCGGGTGGCCCAACGGGGACAGCCCGCATTCAGGCTGGGTTTTCAAGATAGAAATGGCATAGGAGGAACGCAATGCTGTTGAAACGCAGAAGCGCCTTTGCGGAACGCCGTTTCGGGGCAGGGCGGTCGCCGTCTGCTTTGCGCTAAAGGCCAGGCTTTGGCTCAGGCCAACAATTATCGAACAGTGCTGTGCATTTTTCGAACCAGTCTCCGGCGGTTTTTGTAGGGATAACCTGGATATCGGCCTGCCAGCTTGGTAATGAGGCCCTAGGGAGCCCCGGGAGGCCGTGCCACGTAGGCCGGCCGGTCTGCAGATCGCCCTACTGGGCCTTATCGGAAATTTTGTCCGCTATGCGCTGCCAAAAGCGGACATGTAGACAGGTTTGGCTTTGGCCCCGAGTGGTAGCGGGATTGGCACCCACGTCGGATATAGACACAGTCATGAACAGATGGAACCAATGTGCACTGGCGAAACACCTGACCTTGGCGTTGCCCCGCCCGTGTCGACCGGCTAGTTTCCCGCGGTGAAGACATCCGACCAATTGCCGTTCCGGAAGCTCTGCGCGCTGCTTTGCGTTGCGTTGTCGCTTGTCTTCACCGGCGCAGGCGCCGCCACCGTGATCATCGATGTCCAGCACATGACCAGGGCGTCCGGTGATCATGAGCATGTGCCGTTCAGCAATATATCGCTGGATAATCTTGGCCAGGATTCCGAAAGGCATTC
>CAMAPL010000016.1 GCA_945860165.1 Rhizobium sp. Q54 | reverse complement strand
ACCCTGGTCGGCGGGCGCATCGCGCTGGCCGCCAATGTGCAGATCTCTGACTTCGCCCTGACGCAATATTTCGGCACGGAATTGTTGAAAATGACCCCGCGCCCCGCCGACAGCCAGTGGCGCGGCGGCGCCTTCATCCTGAACGGCGCGGCGATGGACTATTACGATTATGTCCGCGCCAGCCTCAGCGGCGGGCGGCTGCGCTTCGATCCGATACGCGAAATCGCCGAGATGATCCTGTCCAACTGCGCCGACCTGTCCTGGCGGGCCGAGGCGGTGCAGCTGTCGCTGGCGGCGGGAATCCAGAACCGCCCCGCACCCACCCGCCTGCCCATCAACATCTACGGCACCGAAGGCGACTGGGAGACCTCTTCAACACCGTCGCGCGATGCCCGGCTCAAAACCGCCTTCAAGGAAGTGCGCGACACTGCTGAGCGTTTCCTGCCCCTGTGGCGCGCCCGCGATGCCCAGCTGGTCTATAACGGCTTCGACCTGGCCACCGATCTGCTCACCACCCATGAGCGCGCCGCCGCCCAATGCGTGGTGTCCTATCGCCGCAGCGACGGTTCGGAAATTCGCTTCGGCTATGAGGAGGCGCGGCGGCGGCTGTTCGCGATGTCCTTCGATCCCCATCACTGCGTCGAGCGCCGCTAGGGGGCAGGTGAAGCCGAGGCCGCGACCTGCCGCGATAACATGCTCAAGCGCCGCTGGTATGACGCGCAGCAAAGGCTGCGCAACCAGCTGGACCGCTCCTATGAAGCGCGGATGGATTTCTCGTTGCGTGAACTGGAAGCTGGCCGCGGCGGCGTGGCTGCGCCGCCCGATACCGACAGCGCCGCCTTCCTGCGGGCGCGGCGCGGCGCGCGTTAGCACCCAAAAAGGGGGCCCCACAGGCTGTGTAGCTCAGCCTGCGGGGCCATTTTCGAAAAAACAAAAAGGGCGCCGGAATGATCCGGCGCCCCTGTTTGTTTGGCAGCTGCCCCGACTATCGGCGGGCGGCCAGCGACCAGAGATGGGCGACCATGGCGTCCTTCTCTGAGGCCTTGATGGCGTTGAAGGTCTTCTGGGCGTCGGCCTTCAGGCCGGCCGAGAGCTGGGCATAGCCCAGGCGCATCTGGCCGTTGACCGCAACTTTCTGGGGCTTCTTGTTGCCCTGCAGGATGACGTCGATCGCTTCCTTGGCCTTGCCCATCCCGACCATACCTTCGCCGACCTTGACCAGCGCGTCGCCCTGCGGCTGGGCCTGGGCGGCGGCTATGTTCTTGTCCAGGTTGGCGGTGTTGGCGGCAGCCTGGGTCTTGGCTAGGTTGAGCAGGCGGGTGGAGCGCTCATCGTTCAGCAACTTGGCGACAATGCCCTTCTCGACCACGCTCTGGGATTCGGCGGCGTTGCCGAGCTGCAGCGCCAATTGCGCCAGCAGAAGGTAATCGTCCTTGGTGACGATATTGCCAGTCATCATTCGGATGCGGTTGATGTCGAGCGTGTTGGCGTCCGACAGGCCGCGCGAACGCTCGGCCAGGCGCAGCAGGCCCTTCCAGTGTTCCGGCTTGCCCGAACGGGCGACCAGGCTTTCCAGCGACTGGCGCTGGGTTACTTCATCGCCATTCTCGTAGGAGCAGCGCGCCTGCAGTTCCAGGGCGGTCTCGCTGGACCCGCTCAGGTTGGTCTTGATGTAGCGCGAACAGCCGACGAAATCGTTGGCCTTGTAATAGGCTTGGGCGATGATCAGCATGTTGCCGGCGGTCAGCGCATTGTATTTGCGCAGCAGGTCGGCATCGGCGATCACGTCGCGCCACCTGCCGGCATTATAGTCGTTGGCGAACTTGGCCAGGGCGCCGGCGGAGCCGCCGAGCGAGGCATCGCCCGTCTTCACACCGATATACTGCCGCATGGAGTTGATGGCGGCCGTGTCGTCCGCAGTGGACTTGACGGAGTCGGCTTCGCGCAGCTTGCTCATGGCGGCCGAGTAGTTGCCGGACGTCATAAGAGCCTTGGCCTCGTTCAGGAGCGGGCCGACTTTGGCGCTGACGGTAAGGGCCGCGGCCGGAACGGCCAGACCCAAGGCCGCCACGCCCATGGTGGCGGTGCCCAGAAAGACCGCCGTCAGGGCGGCACGCAGGTTACTCGCAGTCATTACACGACCTCTTTCGCATTCGTCATAAAACGGAAAAACGCGCGGGTTCGCCGCACGCTTACCGACGGCCATGTCCCTCACAACCTAATTATACTGGTCAATTCCCGTGAAGCCAATATGGGTGGCGCCCAGGCGCTGGGCATCCGCCAACACCCTGGCAACCGCGTCATATTTGGCCAAACGGTTGGGACTGACATGGATTTCCGGCTGCGGGTTCTTCAACGCAGCGTCCCGCATATAGGCTTGCATGGTGCCGCGGTCCACCGAGGCACCGTTCCAGATAACGGTGCCGTCAAAGTCCACCACCAGTTCCACCGTCTCCGGGATAACCGTCGGCGGGTTGGGGTTGGGGGCGGGCATGTCCAGCTTCACCGCATGGGTCTGGATCGGAAGCGTAATGATCAGAAGGGTCAGGAGAACGAGCATCACGTCGATCAACGGCGTGGTGTTCATTTCCACCATGACTTCGCCGTCAGCAGTACCGGTACTCATTGACATGGTGAATTACCTCAATAGCTGCTGGCGTCCAGAGCATGGGGCTCGGTGATGAACCCCACTTTCTGGATGCCGGCCTGTTGGCAGGCCAAAATCACGCGACCAATCGCCTCGAAGCGTACATTTTTGTCACCGCGAATATGCACTTCGGGCAAGTCGATGCCTGCCGCCTGGGACTTGCGCAGGGCCTCGACGAAGTTGCGGCGCATGGTCACCTGATCGATCGGCTCGTTGTTGTAGAAGACATCTTCGCCCTCTGTAACCGCGATCACGATATTTTCAGGCTTGGTGGTCGTGGCGATATTGCGATAGGTCGGCAACTCAAGCGGGACGGTCTTGTTGATCACCGGGATCGTGACCAGAAAGATGATGAGCATCACAAGCATCACGTCCACCAGCGGTGTCGTGTTGATCGTGACGTTCAACTCTGCCTCGTCGTCGTCTATGACGGCGTGTTGGGCGTCAACGGCCATAAGCGTTACTCCGATTCAGCGTGTGTGCGCTTACTTGCTCTTGCTGATCAGGTAGGCCTGCAGGTCGCCCGCGAAGGCGCGCAGCTTTTCGGTGATCATTTTGTTGCGGCGGATCAGGTAGTTGTAGAGCAACACGGCCGGAACCGCGACGCCCAGACCCAGCGCGGTCATGATCAGCGCTTCGCCGACAGGACCGGCAACCTGGTCGATCGAGGCCTGACCCGAGACACCGATGGCGATCAGGGCGTTCAAGATGCCCATGACGGTGCCGAGCAGACCGACGAACGGCGAAACCGAACCGACCGAACCCAGGAACGCAATGCCGCCCTGCAGGCGCGCATTGGCGTCTTCGAGCTGGCGGGTCAGCGTCATGCCGATCCAGTCGCTCATGCCAACCAGGGTGGTGCCACCAGTGGAGGCCTTGAGGCCGGCTTCGGCGATGCCGCGGAACACGGAGTCCTTGGGCAGCTTGTCGACGCCTTCATTGAGTGTGGCGGAGGTCCAGAACTTCTTCTCGACGGCCGAGGCCTGGCCCAGGATGCGCTGCTGGTCGACCCACTTGGTGAAGAAGATGTACCAGGTGCCGGCCGACATGATGGCCAGGGAGATCAGGATCGCCTTGGAAATCCAGTCGCCTTCTTCCCAGAGGTGACCCAGCGAATACTGGTTGGGGACTGGCGCGTCCGACACCACAGCGGCCGGGGCAGCGGGGGCCGGTTCAGCAGCCGGCGCGGCGGCGTCAGCGGCAGGCGCGGCGGCCTGAAGGGCGTAAACCGGAGCAATGGCGCTCAAGCTAGTCATGGCGACGATGGCGGCAGCGATCGTCAGTTTCTTGAAGTTCATTTTTTACTCTCCGTGAAAATTCAGATTATTTGAGGTGATGAGCTGATTACTTGGCGTCTTTAAGATCCCACTTGACCGATACGCGTGTCGTAACGGCGACCGGCGTACCCTGGTTTGTCGGCGGCTGCCAACGCCACACGCGCTTGACGTGATCGCAGGCGGCGGTGTCGAGGCGTTCCGAGCTGGAAGAGGTGATGATCTTGCAGTCGTCCACATTACCTTCGGTGGTGATGTGCACTTCCATCAGGGTGGAGCCCGATTCATTCAGGCGCACCGAGATCGGCGGATAGGGCGGCAAGGTGCGCGTGCGCGCGATGGGACGCAGCGGGTCGCTGCTGGCCACGGGGCGCGGCGGCGCCGGCGGCGGCTTGGGCGCGGTGGTAACCGACGGCGGGGGCGCCGCAGCGGCTACCGTGAAATCTGGAACAATGGCGATCGGCGGCGGCGGCTTCACCAGATCCGGCGGCGGCGGCGGCGGCGCCTTGGGCGGCGTCTTTTCCGCTTCGACGGTGGCCTGGATGTCCTTGAGCTGCTCCAGGATCGCGTCCTGGTTCAGGGCGGCGACAAGGCCAAGGACAGCAATAACGTGAATGGCAACCACGATGGCAAGGCTGGTGGCACGGGTGGCGGCAGTTTTCTTGCCGAGGTCTAGATGATTTGGACGTTCCATGCGCTCTCACTACAAGACAGAAAAAAACCTCGGTGCCTGATGCGCCGGGTCCGACAAAACTTCTTCGAGGTCAATTTTAAGTCTGCACCCGACGTTTACCCAACCTGACGCCTATGCTGGCACCTTGCCGGCCGCTTTTAAAGCAATCGGTCATCCTCTTTGCAAGAGGCATAACTATTCCTTTTGACGCAGCATCCGCACAATCTCACTATTGTTGTCGAAGGCAAAGCTTTTATGAATGATGGTTGACGCCCGCTGCGGCCGCGCACTTCGCATCCGCAGCATAAAACGGCTGCGGGCCTTAAGCTACGGGAGCAATGAAATAATCCGCCATTTTTTCCGTCGCACGTCCATCTGACGGCGGGGATTATTAGTACAGCGCGCACAGACGGCGCTCGGATTTCGCGTAGGCGCTTCATGTTCCCTTGCGACATTGTTGCCTTGTTGCTTTGTCTTTTTGTCGACGATGCTGGCGGTGTGCTGCGCCGGCGAATGGCGATAAGGATTCTTGCGACAATCACGAGGACGATCGATCAATGCGATATCTGCACACCATGGTGCGTGTTTCCGACCTGGACGCATCGCTGGACTTCTATTGCAACAAGCTGGGGCTGGTCGAAGTCCGGCGCCTGGAGAACGAAAAGGGGCGATTTACATTGGTCTTCCTGGCCACGCCGGATGACGCCAAACGCATCCGCGCCGAAGCCAGCACGGAACTCGCCGGCGAAAGCCCGGTGATCGAGCTGACGTATAACTGGGACGAAAAGGACTATGCTGGAGGACGCAATTTTGGGCATCTCGCCTATCGCGTGGACGATATCTATGGGGTCTGCCAGAAGCTGATGGATGGCGGCGTCACCATCAACCGCCCGCCGCGCGACGGCCACATGGCCTTCATCCGCTCACCTGATGGAATCTCCATCGAACTGCTGCAGGAAGGCACGCTACCGCCCAAAGAACCTTGGGCCTCGATGCCCAATACGGGCAGCTGGTGATCTCGCCCTTCGACAAGCTCAGGGTGAGGATATCCTCATGGTGAACTTGTCGAACCATGAGGACCAAAAAGAAAAACCCCGCCGTCTGTACGCTGTCGCTACAGACTTGCGGGGTTCTTCTTTTTACAACGCTTGCGCGCTTACGGGATCGGAACCGCCGTCACGCGGTGCGCCGGGCGTTCCACCACCCACAGCGTCTTGCCGTGTGGCTCCAGGGCGCACGGCCCTTCAAGACCGGTCTTGATGGTCTTCATGGTGGCGACGTCATTCTTCACCGTGATGGCACTGACGGTGCCGTTGCCGCTTTCGGCTAGATACATCACGCCGTTATGGGCCCGCATGCCGTCGGGAGACTTGAGCACGCGCGGGGTTTGGACCTGCACCGGCGCGCCCGCCTTGGCGCTGGTGGCATCCGGAATCCGGTAGAGGCCGCCAGCCCAGACCGTGTTCACATAGAGCTGGCCGTCCAAGAACGTGATGCCATCGGCGCCAAACAGCGCCGAATTGTGGCTCACGATCTCAAAGCTGGTGGCGCCGGGACGCAGGCGCAGGATCTTGGCGTTTGAGGTGTCGGCGACATACAGCGCCTTGTCCGGACCGACGACAAAATCGTTGCAGATATTGGTTTCCTCAGGCAGCGGGATATTCACCTTCGGCGCGCCGCTGGCCAGATCGAAGCCGCGCAGGATGCCCTTGCCTTTGAGCAGCGGCGACCCGCGGTTCATGCTGACCATTTCGCAGGCCCACAGGGTGTTGCTGGCGCCGTCGGCCAGCACGCCCAGCACGAAGGCCGACGGGCGCATGTCGATGAACTGTTCGGCCACGGCCTGGCCGGCGCGCGCGCGGTAGATCCGCGCGTCCTTCTGGGAGCCGATATAGAGCGTGCCGTCCGGCCCGACCGCCATGTTTTCGGGGCGAGACTCGGCCTCGCTGGGCGAAACGGATGTCTGGGCAAAAGTGGCTGTGGACGCGGCCAACAACGTGATGATCGCTGCAGTGATTATTTTCTTCATGCAAATCCCCCAATGGCTAAGCCGCATCTTCTCCCCCCCATCGTAGGCGAATTTGTGGCCACCACCAAAAACTCGCCATTGCTGGGGGGGGGGTAGATCAGGACCGCGCTGGGTTTTGTGGCGTGAGCAGGGTTGCCTAGCAGCAGCGTAGGCAACGCGCGGAGTGCGTGGCGCACCGCCCTCACCTACTACGCAGGCACGAAGCGGTGCCAGCTTTTCTAAGCTCGCTACGCTCGCCAAGAAAATCTAGGCCAAAGAACCGCGCTAGATGCGGCCCAGCACGCTGATGATGCCGACCTGCGTGGTCGAACCATTGTTGCCACGCACCCAGTCGTAATTCAGACCCAGATGCCAGGTGTCAGTGCCCAGGCCCAGGCTGGCGCCCAGCAGGGTGTTGCCCTTGTCCGGATCGGGACCGACGAAAGTCAGGGCGTTGCCGGCGGTGCCCAGGCCGCCGGTGGATTCGAAACCGGCCTTCACCTTCACAGGCTGCTGCAGCAGTTCGTAGCGATAGCCGACCCGCGCGCCTGGCGTCAGGTCCATGCCCCACACCGACACCGATTTCTTGAGGTCCACGCCCAGCGCGGTGCGCAGCGAGTTGGCGTAATAGGAGCCGACCTGCAGGTTGAGGCCGGCGCCGCCGCCGTTTTCGGTATAGCCCTCTTCGCGCAAGGTCATGCCGTCGAGGCTGAAATAGGGGTCCATGTCCAGGCCGAGATATTTCAGCATCAAGCCGCCCTTGGCGCCGATCGCGCCCATCGCGGCGGGACGCTTGCTGGAGGCAGCGCGCGTGCCGCCTCCCAAATCCAGGAAACGGACGGTCTTGAGCTGGCCATACGCGGCGCTGAGCTGGGTGTCGAAGAAGACCTTGCGGCTCTGCCAGTGGCTATAGCCGGTCAGCATGAACCACTGGGTATCGGTCCTGGTGGCGCGCGGCAGCTGCTGGTCAACATTGCCGGTATAGAAAGTGAGGGCGCCGCCGTACCAGCCGCCCCGCGGGCCGCCGCCATCCACGCCCAGAGCAAAACCGAAGCCATGATCCTTGAAGGAGGACAGGGTGCCTGCGCCGCCGACACGGCCCTTGTTGTTGATCTGGCCGGTGAACTCCTCGCCCCACAACGTCATGTTGCCCTGTACCTTGCCGTACTGGCGCAGCAGGCGCTGGCGCGCCGCCACTGGGCCGGTGGCCTGGTCGGTGATCATGATGGCGATTTCGCGCATGCCGCCCGAAACGTCGGGCGAGAATTGCGAAAAGACCTGCGACGCCTGCTGCTGCGAAGCGGCGACATTGATGCCGCTCGAAGCCACGCCGGGCGTGTTGTAGATGGTCATGCTGGTGGCAACCGCCGCGCCCAGGTCGTTGTCGGTCGCCAGCGCCGCCGCAACGAAGGGGAACTGGTTCCTGGCATCGCCCGACAGGTTGAGGCCCGGCGAGCCGTTGGCATTGAACTGGTTGACCGAGCGCGGCCGCAGGTTCAGCAGCAGGGTCTGCTGCCCACCGGACGTGCCAAGGGACAAGGCCGTGGGGCCATTGTCGCCCGGTACGATCCCGGCGGCCGTGGGGGACTCGAACAGGAAGGGCGTGTTCTGGCCCAGCCTAGCGTTCTGGTCGGCCAGGGTGGTGTCGATGATGAGGGGCGCGCGGATCAGGGTGACCGATTGCACCGAAGGCGAAGCGACCGAGGCAGCGGTGAAGCCCGAGGAAATGAAGGTACCGAACTGAAGCGCCAGCTGGGCGCCCGACAGGTTGGCGCTGTTGGCCTGCACTACCGGCGTCAGGGCGTTGAGGTTGGACTGGGCAATGGACAGACCCAGGATGGCGTTGGTGCCGGCGTTGAAGGTGTTGGCCTGGAGCGAGGTGGCTGTGTTGGCGATGAAGAGCTGGCCGTTATTGTCCACCTGCACGTCCAACGCACCGACACCCGCACGGATATCCGCATTAATATAGCCGAAGCCGCCGACATGCAGCCGGTGGCCGGTGCCGGAGCCAAAATTCAGCAACGTCGCCCGGACGGTCGGCGCACCGGTGCTCGGCCGGCTGGAGAAGGCTTCGCCGACCACCGCATAGTTGCTGGGCGTGTTGACCACGCCGGTGCCCGGATTGGCGGTGCCCAGGGCGCCGATATTGCCGATGTTCAGCGTGTTGCCGTTGCCGGCCGAACTGAACAGCACGTCGCCCAGGATGACGCCGCTATTGTTGATGGTGGCACCCCCGACCGTGGAGGCCTGCAGGTCGACGGCCCGCTGGACGCGGACCACGCTGGTGCCCGAGGAAGGCGTCAGCTCGGTGGTGGACGCCGCGATGGTGCCGGCATTGTTGATCAGCCTGACGCTGCCGGACTGGTCCACGATGGCCTGCGCAATCAGGCTGAAAGGCGTAGACGCGGTGGCCACGTCGCGAGCGGGCGTGACGGTGTTGGTTTCCACCAGGGCGGAGATGGTGGCGCCGCGGCCGATATTGATGGCGGGCACGGTGGCGTTCTGGGCGATCTGCAGGGTGGTGGCGGTGCCTTGGCCCACGCCGGAGACCGTGGCGGTGAGGGTCGCCGCCGTCATGGTGGTGCCGCCGACCGCCTGCTGAATGATGTCCAGGCGCGGAACAGTAGTGAAGGCGCCCACATACATGGCCGAGGCCGAGACGGTACCGGCGGTACGGTTGGTGACGCTGGTGAAGGCCTGGGCCGAGATATCGCCGGTGCTGAGGAAGCCGCCGGTATTGAGCTGCGGATTAGCGTTGGTGCCGGTGCAGGTCGCCACCGACGCGCTGAGGCAGGTGAAATAGGTGGCGCTGTTGCCCTGAATGATCAGAGCCGCGGTCGAGAGCTGGGGATCCAGCGGCTGGGACTGGATGGCGCCGCGGTTGATGAAGGAATAGCCGGGATTGACCGAATCGATGTCGGCGGTGACCGAGCCCAGGATCGCCGGGCCGCGCGGCACGGGCGTGAGGGCGGATGCCGATCTGGCCGGGTCGATAATCATGGTGGGGTTGACCACGCCGGTGGTGACCAGGCCGTTGGCCGAGATCAGCGCCACGGGAATATTGCTGGATGTGGCCGGACCGTTATTGAGAAAGCCGCCGGAGATGGAGCTGGCGATCACCAGGGCGGAGCCGCTTTCGGGATTGCCACCGCGCGCAGACGGCATGCCGGTGCCGGTCAGCGAGATGACGCCGGCATTGATGAAGCTGCCGCCCGAGGCGGTGGGACAGGTGAAGCCGGCGGGCTTGGCAGCATCGCTGGCGCAGGAATTGATGGCGCCATTTATCTGGATGCCGGTCAGGCCGGCGCCCGCGCCCGATATCTCGCCGCCATTGACGAAATTGCCGTTCACGCTGCCGTCGATCAGGACGACGACGGAATTGGACTGCTGGGAATTGACGCTGCCGTTCTGGATGATGCCGCCGCCGCCCAAAAGAATGTTGCTGGTGATCTTGGTGCCCTGGGTCAACCAGAAGGCGACCGAGCTGTCACCCTGGATCAGCATGCTGGAGCTTTGGGTGGTGACCTGGCTGACCTGGGTCGTGGCGGTCAGCGCGCCCAGTGTGATCGGTGCATAGAAGGTGTTTCCGCCGGTAATGAAAATGCCGCGCTTGCCGGTACCGTTGCCCGCCAGGTCGATGGTGCCGGTCGAGATCAGGCCGGCCGAGGGCGGAAACAGGTTGCCGCCGGAAGTGTCGATCAGAATACCGACGGCGTCGGTGGTGCCGGTGTTGGCGATGAAGCCGCTATTGTTCAGGGATTTGTTGGAGTTGATCGTGACCACCGGCGTGGCGGCGGTGGTGAGGCCAATGCCGCCGCTCGTGGCGATGGAGATATCGCCGGCGCTGGAGGTGACCAGCGCGGTGCTGGTGCTGGTGGTGATATTGGTGTCGGCGCGCGCCGCGGCAACGGCCGCCAGCAGGGCAGCCGCAGCGGCGGAAAGCATCAAACGGTGCCTGGTCAACACAACCTCTTTCAAAATTCTCGCGCCAGGATCACGGTCGGTCCGCTGGTCCGCAGCAATTGCCTTAAGGGAAGGTCCGCTTTCGACCCCGCCACCTGGCAAAACCGCCGGCAGCCCATCCGTTTGTCCTGTGCCAGGCCACCCATCCGCCCATATGGGATCCAGGTGGGGCCTGCCAGCGCCTTTGTACCCGGCTATGGTCCCGGTTCAACAGCAAATTTCGTGTCGGTGGCGGGGCGGGGCCACAAAAAATGCGCTCCGAACAGGGCCGTTTAACAAGCCTGAGCCGGGCTATTAAGGAGCATTGTCGGGCTTATTAATGGGACATTAGGTCCGGACGCGCAAAATCGGCGGCGAAAAGCCTCAAACAGCGTGAATTTTTTGACATGACCTAGACCCGCCATGCCGGCTTTGCCAAGCTCACCCAAAAGGATGTGAGCGCGGCGGTCGCGCGCCACGAGATGCTCCAGTCCGGGCGCATGGGCGGGGCGCGCGCCGTGTTCGCCTTCTGCGATATTTCCGACATCGACCTTTCGGGGCGGAACCTAGCCGATGCCGACTTCACCGGCGCGGTGATGGAGGAAACCAATTTCGCGGGCGCCAAGCTCGACGCGGCTAGCTTCTTTGGCGCCGACCTGCGCCGCTGCAATCTGGCGGGCCCGTCCATACGGCGGGTCGACATGCGGAGCGCGTCCCTGCGCGGCGCCAACCTGATCCGCACCGATCTTTACGAAGCGGACCTACGCGAAGGCACCATCGCGGAAAAAGACAAATACGGAAATCTGCCGTGCTGCAGCACGATCTGGGCTGCTCGGAAATGCCGGGGGCGATGATGAACAGCGCCAAGATGACCGGCGCCATGGCGGTGCAGGCCGATTTCACCGACGCGATCATGAAGGGCTGCCGCCTGACCCGCGCCAATCTGCGCCAGGCGCGGATGACCGGCGCCAATCTGGAAAATGTCGACCTGTCGGGCTGCAACCTGACCGGCGCCGACATGGTGGGCTGCATCCAGATCGGCGCGACGATGGATTTCGCCACCACCTACGGCGCCGACATGAGCAAGACCCTGACCCAGGCGCTGGTGCCCGACGTCAACCAGGTACTGATCGTCGACAAGCTGCTGGAGGACCATACCCGCTGGGCCGAAACCAATGGCCGCGACGGCAAACCCGCCGATCTCACCGACATGGACCTGCGCCACGTCACATCCCTTTGCTACCGCACGCTCACCGCCCTGATCGCGCCCAACGCGCTGTTCTACGGCGTCAACATGGAAGGCACCTCGCTTCAGGGCTCCAACCTGGTGGGCTGCGACCTGCGCTCGGCCAAGCTGGGCGGCGCGGACCTGCGCGGCGTCAATCTTTTGGGCGCGCAGCTCAACCATGCCGACCTGCGCGACACCAAGCTGGGGCCACTGATGATCGCGGGCGGACGGTTGCTGCCCGCGCGCATGGACAATGCCCAGGCGCGTTACGCGGACCTGCGCGGCGCCGACCTGCGCCGGGCGCGTCTGTCGGGCTGCGGCATGAGCTACGCCAATATGAGTGACACCGACATGCGCGAAACCGAGATCGAAGGCGCCGATTTCGCCGGCGCGAAATTGCCGGGGCATTTCGCCGAGGACGTGGCCGAGACGGCGTAGCGCACTTTCTCTCCATGGGCGGGCTTGACCCGCCCATCCAGTTTTCCAACCTGGCGTGATGCCCGCCGGAACGGACTATATCCTCGCAAGCAGACGCAATGGCACACTCTATATCGGCGTGACGTCGAACTTGCTGTCGCGCATGAAACAGCATCACAAAGGCACAGGATCGGCCTTCATCAAACGCTATGGCGTGAACCACCTTGTCTGGTTTGAAGAGTATCCGCTTTACGCTGATGCGATCCGCTGCGAAAAAAGCCTCAAGCGATGAAAGCGCGCGTGGAAACTGTCCTTGATCGAGAAAGCCAATCCCGACTGGAAATATTTTCTGGAAAGCTGGAATGCGTAACGTGAAATCAGAAAGCTTTGCGTCCGTTCAACACACTCTCTCCATTACTTGGTTCAGCCCGGCTATCCAGTGCAACAAACGCGCTAGAGCTCTTGATTATCGCGCTTTGCGTAACGTTGGACGGGCGGGGCGTGAAGTTTACCCTCCGACCGCGCTTCGCGCGGTTCGGGGGCACCGCCCATAGTGAGAGCTTGCGTTGCCTTCCTGACGCGCCCCCCATATCCCCCGCGCTTGACTTGCGCCATATATTTCTATAATACATGAAATATGGAATCTGGAAAAGCGGTTCAGAAACTCTCGGCGCTGGCGCAGGATGCGCGGCTGGCGGTGTTCCGATTGCTGGTCAAGGCGGGGCCGGACGGGATGGCGGCGGGGGGCATCGCCCGCAGGCTGAAAACCGCGCCCAACACCCTGTCGGCGCAGCTTCTGCTTCTGTCCAATGCCGGGCTGATCCGCGCCCGCCGCGACGGACGCTCCATCATCTATGCGGTGGATTTTGGCGCCATGAGCGCCCTGCTGGTGTTCCTGACGGAAGACTGCTGCGGCGGACGACCGGAAATCTGCGCGCCGCTGGTGTCTGTCGCCACCGGCTGCTGCCCACCCCAAAAGCGGCTGCGCGCATGACCTACACTGTCCTGTTTCTCTGCACCGGCAATTCCGCGCGTTCCATCCTGGCTGAGGCTATTCTCAACAAGGTGGGTGCCGGGCGTTTCCAGGCTTACTCCGCGGGATCGCAGCCCCGCGGCGCGGTGAACCCCTACGCACTCGAACTGCTCAAGCGGCTGGATTACGACATCAGCCAGTTCCGCTCCAAGCCGTGGGATGAATTTGCAAGTGCGGATTCGCCAAAACTGGATTTCGTCATCACCGTTTGCGACAACGCGGCGGGCGAAGTTTGTCCTATCTGGCCGGGCCAGCCCATGACGGCGCATTGGGGCATGCCCGATCCGGCAGCAGTCGAAGGCAGCCCCGCCGAAATCGCCGTGGCTTTCGCGGATACCTACCGGATGCTCAACAACCGCCTCAGCACTTTCGCCAACCTGAAGATTTCCGGTCTCGACCGTATATCGCTGCAAAAGAAAGTGGCGGACATCGCCAGCGGACCGTAGTGCCTGCAATTGCCCGCCCCCTGGCGGCGGAATTTTTCGGCACCATGTTCCTGCTGATCGCCGTGGTCGGCTCCGGCATCATGGCCGAGCGGCTGGCGGACGGAAACATGGCGGTGGCGCTACTGGCCAATGCCATCGCCACCGGCGCGGCGCTGGTGGTTCTGATCACAATTCTTGGCCCGTTGTCGGGGGCGCACTTCAATCCTGCCGTATCTTTCTTCTTCGCGTTGCGCGGCAAGATCGAATGGCGCATGGCGGTCCGCTACGGGCTGGTGCAGATCGTGGCGGCGATTGTCGGCGTGTGGCTGACCCACCTGATGTTCGCCATGCCGGTACTGGAAGTCTCCACCAGACTGCGTGACGGACCGCCGCAACTGCTGGCGGAGTTCATTGCCACGCTGGGATTGCTGGCGACCATCGCAGGCGCCATCCGCTTCGCCCCCTCCTCCACGCCCATGCTGGTAGGGCTCACCATCACCGGCGCCTACTGGTTCACCGCATCCACATCCTTCGCCAATCCCGCCGTGACCCTTGCCCGCGCCCTCACCGACAGTTTTTCCGGCATTGCGCCGGTATCCGCGCCGGGATTTATCGCCGTGCAGTTTCTGGCGGCTGCCATCGCGGCACCCGCGCTGAAATGGCTTTTTGCCGAGGCCGCTTCAGCCTAGATTCGCTTCCCGTCTTTTTGCGAAAACTCGTCGCAATCGCCCGCGCGCACCGCGGACGGCTAGACAGTGAGCCTAGCCGGAACCGATATCCGTTTCGCGCTCACCCCGGCCCATCCCTTCGGCCTCGGCGCCCCCAATGTACAACGCTACATGGACCTGAAGCGCGAATGCCTGCTGCTGTCCCTGACGCGGGACGGCTTCACCCGTAGCGTGGAATCAGAAAATCTTTACCCGTTCAACACACTCTCTCCATGGGCGGGGCAAGCCCGCCCATGGAGAGAATCAATTCAGGCCGCCAGCGCTGCACTTTTGGCGCGGATGAACTGGGCCAGGCGCAACAGCGATACTTTCGCCTCGTTGCGCCCCGCGTCCATCTGGAAGAGATGGCCCATGCCGTCATAGATCTCGACACTGACCGAGACATTGGCGTCGGCGGCGCGGTCGCCCAGCTTGGAGGCATCGTCGCGCAGGATTTCGGTAGAGCCGGCATGCACCATCACCGGCGGAAAGCCGCTGAGGCTCGACCAGACGGGCGAGGCATAAGAATCGCAGGGATTGGATTTGCGCAGGTAATTGCGGGCGCAGAGAAACAGGCCCTCCCATTCCAGCGCCGTGTCGGCGCGGCGATTGCCCAGCACCGACAGGCCCGACAGCGACATGTCGGCCCAGGGCGACAGGGCCACGATGCCGCCGGGCATTTCCAGACCGGCATTCCTCACCGCCAGCGCCACGGCAAAGGCCAGCCCGCCGCCCGCCTCGTCGCCCGCCAGGATGATGGAGGTGGCCGGGAAACCCTTGGTCAGCAATGCGCGATAGGCATCGATGCCGTCGCGCACGGGTGCGGGAAAGAAACAATCCGGCGCCAGCCGGTAGGCGACGCTGAACGCGCCCACGCCGCTGGCTTCCACCAGCTTGCCTACCAAAGCGCGGTGGGTTTCGGGGCTGCCGGTGACATAGCCGCCGCCATGGAAATACAGGATGGTGCGAACTAGGTCGCCGCCGGGGCGGCGCACCCATTCCCCGCCAATGGGGCCAAGCTGCCCGGGGGTGACCTCCAGCGCGTCGGATGCCGCGCCAAAGCGGGCAAACTGGGCAGCATAGCGCGCCCGCACATCCTCGATGCTGGTGGGGGTCTTGGGGGTCGCCAAGTTTTGCGGCCAAATCGCCATGAGTAACCGAAGCAGCTTTTACCTTGTAAACCTAACAAAAAACCGGAGGCACCCAAAGGATGCCCCCGGTCTTGCTTAATGGTGAAGCCCCGATGTCATGGCCCGGGAGTTCGTAGCAACAGCGTGCGAACGGGCCACCCAGGTGAGGCAAACGCGGCTCTCACTCAGGAGGCGACCCTCTCTTCCGCTACTTCACTTGTCCCCAACTGGGTGGCCCACACTCCGGTGGGCCATGACAAGCATGTGCGGGACAGAAAGCCGGGTTACCGGCAACACCTCCTTAAGCCGCCTTGTTGCCTTCAATGCTGCGCAGTTCCGGCGCATTTATGGTGATGCGACGCGGCCTCTTTTCTTCCGGCACGCGGCGCTCCAGATCGACATGGAGCAGGCCCTTCTCCAAGCGCGCACCCTTCACTTCGACATGCTCGGCCAGTTGGAAGCTGCGCTCAAAAGCCCGCTCGGCAATGCCCTGATGCAGATAGGCAGACCTGTCGGTATCTTCCTTCTTGCCCGAAATGGTCAGCACCCGGTCCTTCACGTCAACCGACAGGTCCTTGTCGGCAAAGCCGGCGACCGCGACGGTGACGCGGTAATTATTCTCGTCGCTGCGCTCGATATTGTAGGGCGGGTAGCCCTGGTCGGACGCAGTGTCGAGAAGATTGAGCAGATGATCGAAGCCAACGGTGGAACGGTAGAACGGGGAATAATCGATACGCATGGGACAACCTCCAAAAAGCGTTGTTGCAAGCCCGGCCCGAAATGGCGCCCGGCAGACCCGTATTTAGGAAAGGAAAAACGCCCTTCAAGACCCTTTGCGCACCTCGAAATCCGGGCTTAAGTGCCTAGGACCTCGCTGATTCCTTGAAGTTTTTTCATGATCCCCGCCGCCACCCTCTTCGATCCGGTTCCCATCAAGGCGGTGGGCGCGGAGCTGCGTGCCGCCCGCTTCGAGCCCAACCCATCCGTGGTGCGCAAGGGCGTCTGCGTCCTGCTCAACGGCCAGACCGAATTCATCGAGAAATATTTCGAGGTGATCGACGAATTGCGCGCGCGCGGCTTCGCGGTGGCGACGATGGACTGGCGGGGCCAGGGCGGCAGCGCCCGCCTTCTGGCCGACGATCACCGCAAGAGCTTCATTGGCGACTTCCACGAATACGACCAGGACCTGGAGACGCTGCTGAACTGGATCGTCACCCCGATGCTGAAGCCGGGCGAGAAGCCGGTGGCGCTGGCCCATTCCATGGGGGCGCACAATCTGCTGCGCGCCCTGGCGCAGAACCCTGCGCGGTTCGCCTGGGCGGCGCTAAACGCGCCGATGATGGCGATCTCGCTGCGCGGCCAGCGCGAATTCATCGTCAGGGCGGTGATCGCCTTTGAAGTCTGGCGCGGCAACCGGGCGGGATGGGTGTGGGGCATGGAGGGGCGCGATCCCCACCAGGTCAATTTCTCCACCCAGCTGGTCACCTCCGACCCGCAGCGCTTCGAGCGCACCCAGATGTTCCTGCGCGAAAATCCCGACCTGCGGCTGGCGGGCGCGACCTGGGGCTGGCTGGCGGCGGCGCTGGCTTCCATGAAATGGCTGCGCGGCCAGGCGGAAAAGATCACCACGCCGCTGCTGATCGTGGGCGCGGGCAAGGACCGCATCTGCCTGACGCCGGCCGCCAGGGCCTTCGCGGCACGCGCGCCCCATGCCGACTATGTCGAGATCGCGCAAGCCGGCCACGAGATCCTGATGGAGAAGAACGTCATCCGCGCAAAATTCTGGGCCGCGTTCGACGGGTTTGTTTCACGCCACTAAAATTACTCTCCATGGCCGGGTTTAACCCGGCCATCCATCTTGCAGGTTACTCTGGATGGGCGGGTCAAGCCCGCCTATGGAGAGAGAAGGCAAAAAAGAGACCGCGCCCCTTACGGAGCGCGGTCTCTTTTCACACTATCGCTGGCTGATTGCCTTTACTGGCTAACCTGGCCAGCCGACTGGGCAGGCTCGGCGTGGGCAGGGGCAAGTATCCTGAGCCGCAGGCTCAGCAGCCTGAGCCGGCATGTCCTGCGCCGCGGTCGCGTTCGGCGACACCGCCACGCTGGACTGCGGATTGGCGACCGGAACATCCGACGGCGTCAGCAGAACCAGCGTTATTTCCGCCTGCTGGATGGGAGCCGTTACTTAACCCTTGTTTTCAGGGCTTTTGTGCGCTTGCGTGCCTTGGTAAGGCCCACAAGAAATTTGAGGTCCGCAGCGGTGGCGCGCGCCATGCTGCTCTGGATGCGCCGAAGGGCGGCCAGCAGGTTCTTTCCCAGAAACGTCAATTGCGCGCCGCCGCCGATCCTGCCGCCGATGCTGGTAATAACCACATCGCCGCTACGCTGACATCGGGATGGGCGGCGAACCAGTCAAAGATTTCTCCGCAGGTGGTGCGCTCGTTGAGGGGCGGTGTCGGCGTCGCCAGCATGCCCGCCATCAACTTACCGTCGTTGGCTTCGCTATCATCTTCGTGCCACACGCATGACCCCGTTTTTCGCGTTGCACACAAGTTAGCGGGCGGCGGGTGTTTGCCCAGTTAATGGGCGGGGCCGGTTTTGTGAAGCTATTGTGACGCGGCGCTGTTGTCAGCCGCGCAGCAGCGCCAAGCATTGCGCATGCACGCGGCGATCCCCGCAGGCCAGCGTCTTCGATCCGTCGCGCCAGGGCTCGCCGTCCCAGCCGGTGATGATGCCGCCCGCGCCTTCCACGATGGGAATCAGCGCCGCAATATCCCAGCGGTTGAGGGCGCTTTCGATCACCACATCGACAAAGCCCATCGCCAGCATGGCGAAGATGTAGCAGTCGCCGTGATAGCGGGTCATGCGCGCCGCCGCCTTCACCCGCGCGAAAGCGTCCTGCTGGTCGGGCGGCATATAGGCCGAAGGATCGGTGGCGCAGAGTATCGCGTCCTTGATATCCGGACATTCGCGCACTTTCAGAACCGTGCGGGTGTCGCCGGTCAGCAGCACGCTGCGGCCATTGACACCCAGAAAGCGCTCGCCCAGCACCGGCTGGTCGAGAATGCCCAGCACCGGCACGCCGTCATGCTCCAGCGCGATCAGCGAACCCCATTCATGCCGCCCGGTGATGAAGGCACGCGTACCGTCCACCGGGTCCAGCACCCAGCGCCACTTATTGGCCGATAGTCCTGCGGGCTTTTCGCCATACTCCTCGCCCAATATCGCGTCCTGGGGCCGTTCGCGCTCAATGATGGCGCGGATGGCGCGCTCGGCGCCCTTGTCCGCCTCGGTGACGGGATCGAATGGATGCACGCTCGGCTTGTGCGTCACTTCGATGCGCTGGCGGAAATAGGGCCGGATCGCCGCGCCCGAGGCATCGGCCAGGCGGCTGGCGAACGAGACCAGTTTTTCATCTACAGTCATGGCCCGGTTATAGATGCAGCCGGGCTTTGCAGGCTAGATGTCCGCTATGCTTATCGCTGCCTTCTTTGTCATCGCCCTGCTCTATGCCTGTGTGGGACAGGCCGGCGGGGCGGGCTATATCGCGGTCCTGGGGCTGGCGGGCTTTGACGCCGCCACCATCAAATCCACCTCCTTGCTGCTGACCTTGCTGCTGGCCGCCATCACCAGCATCCGGCTGCGCGGATTGGCCAAGGTCCGCGACTGGTATCCCTTTGTCATCCTGGGCGTGCCCATGTCGGCGATCGGCGGGGCGCTGCATCTGGAAGGGCGCGTCTACGCCCTCGTGGTGGGCGCGCTTTTGATCGGGGCCGCAGCGCAGATGGCCTGGTCGGCGAAGAAGCCGCCCAACCGCGACCCCCTGCCCACCCCGCCTTTCCTTCCCGCGCTTGTCAGCGGCGGGGTGATCGGTATCGTCTCCGGCGTGATCGGAATCGGCGGCGGCATTTTCCTCGCGCCATTGATGCTGTTCGCGCACTGGGCCGGCACGCGCCAGATCATGGCGGCCTCGGCCCTCTTCAATCTCTGCATTTCGCTGGCGGGATTTGTCGGCGTTGCCGCCAGCCTGCCAGTGTTTCCGCCGGCATTGCCATTGTGGGCAGGCACGGTGGCGGCGGGCGGCCTTATCGGCGTTTGGCTGGGCGCCAAACAGCTTCCCGATACGGCGCTGCGCTATATCCTGGCCGTCATTCTTCTGGCGTCGGGTATCAAGCTGTTGACCTAGACCGGCAGGGAGCGCGGCGCGAACAGTATGACGGCCATTCCCACCAGACACAGCGCCACGCCGGTCAGGTCACACTGGTCCGGCTTCTGACCTTCTATCATCCAGCCCCAGACCAGCGCCGCGGCGATGTAGATGCCGCCATAAGCGGCATAAGCCTGTCCGGCGAACGGACTTTCAACGATTGTCAAAAGCCAGGCAAAGCCGACAAGTGCGATCACGCCCGGCACGAGCCACAGCGCCGACTTGCCCAGGCGCAGCCAAGACCAGAAGGCAAAAAAACTGGCGATCTCCAAGACCGCCGCGCCCACAAAAGCCAGAAGGGATGTCATGCGTCCTCCTCACACCCGCGCCGGAGTCCAGCCGAACACCCAGAGCATGACAAAGAAGCCCAGCACATAACCCACCGGCACATACCAGCCTTCCTTGACCCAACGCACCGACGAGCGCCCTTCCGGGAACAGGTTGGTCAGCGCCACACCCGCCGAGGAGCCGAACCACAGGCTGGAACCGCCAAGCCCCACCACATAGGCCAGCAGCGCCCAATCATAGCCGCCTTGCTGCAAGGCCAGAGCGGTCAGCGGAATATTGTCGAATGCCGCCGCCACGATGCCAATCACAAACGTGCTCTGCCAGCTCGGCGCCGGCAACGTCTCCACCGGCATCAGCGAAGCCGCCGCCACCAGCGCGATCAGGAACACTGCCCCGGTCGACGCCGGCCATAACACTTTCCAGTCGGGCTTGCGGATCAGCGCGGTGACGAGGATCGCCGCCCAAAGCCCCAGCCCCAGCGCCGGCACCAGATGTTCGAGCTGGGGCGCGAAACCCGCCACGCCGATATTGGTAGCGACTAGCGCCACCAGCATCGCCATCACGATGCCGATCCGCGACCAGTCAAGCACCACGGGGTCGCCCTCATGGGGATGGATCGGCTCGTAGCGGTGCTGGTGCAGCGCGCCCCCCACGCCGAACACGGCAAAGGCCGCGGCCGCGCCGACAAAGGCCGGCGCCACCGCCAAAGGCGAAATGCCCGCAATCCAGATCATGGTGGTGGTGGTATCGCCGATCACGCTGCCCGCGCCCCCCGCATTGGCCGCCGCCACGATCGCCGCCAGGAAGCCGATGCTCACCCGCCCGCGATAGGCATGGCGCGCCACCACTCCGCCCACCACCGCGCCCGCGATATTGTCCAGGAAGATCGACAGCATAAAAATCAGCGCCAGCAGGACCAGCCCCCCCAGCCAGCCGCGCGGCAGAAAGCCCGGAATCGCCTCCGGCGCATTGGAAAGTTCGAACTGGTTGGCCAGTACCGAAAAGCCCAGCAGCAGCAGGAACAGATTGGCCAGCAACACCCATCCATGGGCGAAATGCGCGCCCACCAGCGTAGCGCCGCCCGGCCCCGCCAGCTTGAAAGCCAGGATAACCGCAAGCCCGGCCAGCGACACCCACAGCGCCTGGCGGTGCGCCAGCGCCACACCGGCCAGTGTCAGGCCGAACAGATAAAATTCCAGCGGAATACCAAGAAAATTCACGTCCATGGTTCGATACTTTCGAGGGCTGCGCATCGCTCGCACCAATCTTTAAGGAAAACCGCGCCGCAGGCGAGCAAAACCGGCAGAGGTGGTGCTACAAGCAGGCTAGGCTTTTCCTTCTGACGCTACGCCCCGGCCGCTGAGCGCCAACACTGCTGCCACCGCGCATCCCGCCAGGATGCCGATGGTCAGGTCTTCGGCCAATGCATCTTTACGGAAATTGTCGAGGCTGTAGTCTTGGCGCAGGATGGTGGCCAGCTTGGGGCCATACAGATGAGCGGTGGCTAGCCGTCCGGCATTGACTGTCTCGTCTAACCCCCAAAACGCGCAACGGCGCGATTCATATCATGAATCGCGCCGCGCCTGTCATTGCTGGAGAAACTTACGCGTCTTGCGCCTGCTTGGCGCGCTTGCGCAGATGCGGCAGCAGCGCGCGCTTGCGCAGCCGGATGTTCAGCGGCGTCACTTCCACCAGCTCATCGTCCTGAATGTAAGCCATCGCCTGTTCCAGGGTCATCGGCACGAACGGGGTCAGCTTGACGGCTTCGTCCTTCGAGGTGGTGCGGATGTTGGTGAGCTGCTTGGATTTCAGCGGATTGACGTCCAGGTCATTGTCCTTGGCGTTCTGGCCGATGATCATGCCTTCATACACTTTGGCGCCGGTGCCGATGAACAGCTTGCCGCGTTCCTCAATGTACCACAGGCCATAAGTCACCGCTTCGCCCTGCTCGGTCGAGATCAGCACGCCATTGGTGCGGCCGCCGACATTACCCTTGTGCGGGGCGTAATCCAGGAACATGCGGTTCATCACGCCGGTGCCGCGCGTATCCGTCAGGAATTCGCCGTGATAGCCGATCAGGCCGCGCGCCGGGCCGTGGAACACGATGCGGGTCTTGCCGGCGCCAGTGGGGCGCATGTCGGTCATTTCGCCTTTGCGCATCGAGATCTTCTCGATGACGATGCCAGTATAGGGGTCGTCGACATCGACGGTGACTTCCTCGATCGGCTCCATCTTCTCGCCGTCGACGGTCTTGAACAGCACGCGCGGGCGCGAAATCGAAAGCTCGAAGCCTTCGCGGCGCATGGATTCGATCAGCACACCCAGCTGCAATTCGCCGCGGCCGGCCACTTCAAAGTCGCCGTCACCGGTCTCAGTCACCTTCAGCGCCACATTGCCTTCGGCTTCGCGTAGCAAGCGTTCGCGGATGACGCGGCTCTGCACCTTGTCGCCCTCGCGGCCGGCATAGGGGGAATCATTGACCGAGATGGTCATCGCCAGGGTCGGCGGATCGATCGGGTGCGAGGGGATCGCGTCCGTCACGGTCAGATCGCACAGCGTGTCGGCAACGGTGGCGTTTTCCAGCCCCGCAATGGCGATAATATCGCCGGCTTCGGCGCGCTCCACCGGCACCCGCGCCAAGCCGCGAAAGGCCAGCAGCTTGGTGACGCGGGTCTTTTCGATGATCTCGCCTTCGCGGTTCAGCGCCTTGATGTTGCGGCCCATGGTGATGACACCCGATTCAATGCGGCCCGTCAGGATGCGGCCCAGGAAGGGGTCGGCTTCCAGCGTGGTTACCAGCATCTTGAAGGGATGCTCTTCGCCCGCCAGCTTCTGCGGCGCGGGCGACGGCACGTCTTCCACGATGCGCTTGAACAGCGGCGACAGGTCCTTGCGCTCGTCTTCCAGCTCGTCCACCGCCCAGCCGTTGCGGCCCGAGGCATAGAGATGGTGGAAGTCGAGCTGGTTTTCATTGGCTTCCAGCGCCACGAACAGGTCGAAGATGGATTCCAGCGTTTCCTTGGGCTGGGCGTCGCTGCGGTCGATCTTGTTGATGACCACGATGGGCTTGAGGCCCAGCTTCAGCGCCTTGGACAGCACGAACTTGGTCTGGGGCATGACGCTTTCAGCCGCGTCCACCAGCAGCACCACGCCGTCCACCATCGACAGGATGCGTTCGACTTCGCCGCCGAAATCGGCATGGCCGGGGGTATCAACGGTGTTGATGCGCACGCCGTTCCATTCGACCGAGGTGCACTTGGCCAGGATAGTGATGCCGCGCTCACGCTCCTGGTCGTTGGAGTCCATGGCGCGCTCGTCCATGTGCTGGTTTTCGCGGACCGAGCCGGACTGTTTCAGCAGCTGGTCGACCAGGGTGGTTTTGCCATGGTCGACATGGGCGATGATGGCGATATTGCGGATTTCCATGGGGACCAGAATCAAGGGGTTGGCTCGCGCGAAGCCGGGCTTATAAGCGCAACCCCTGTTGCGGAGCAACATCCGGTCCCGCCGCACTGTCACGGAAATGTCCGAATTAACGTATTTTTATAGGCATTCTGGGCGTTTACCGCAGGTTCCGTTCATAATTTCTGGGACAATTGTGAGAGGCTTTTCATCTATAAGAGCATAGAATAAGCGCAAAAGCAGGATCGGGCCGCCCCCCACAGGGCGAGGTAAATGCCGCCCGATACCCAGCTGGCGTTGGGTCCGCCACCAGCACGGCGGATTACAGAGGAAACGAATTATCCACCTTACCCGCCGCTTCCGAAAAGCGGCGAGTAGTCCATGTTGTCGAGATTTGCAGCCAATGAATGTCCAGATCACGCCGCCGCCCTCTTACAAGGTGCAGTCCAGCCGCACCCCGCAGGGCACATCCCCCGCGCGCAAGGTCCTGATCGGCACCGCCGGCCTGGCCGTTGCCTTGGGCGGCTTCTGGTATTTCACCCACAATGCCGCCCCGCCGCCGCGCCGCATGATGGCCGCGCCGGTCCGGGTGGCAACCGTCGAACAGCGCAACATGGAAGTGATCGAGCGCACCATCGGCACCGTCGTGGCCAATTCCACCGTCTCGGTGAATGCCCGCGTCACCGGCCAGCTGACCCGCGCCTTCTTCCGCGAAGGCCAGATGGTCAAGACCGGCGACATGCTGTTCCAGATCGATCCGCGCCCCTACCAGGCGACCTATGACAATGCCACCGCCGCCATGGCGTCGGCCAAGGCCAAGTTCGACCGCTATACCCGCCTGAAGGGCCAGAACGCGATCTCGCCGCAGGATGTCGACGACGCCCAGGCCCTTTACCTGGAAGCCCGCGCCACCGCCGAAAGCGCGCGCCTCAACCTGGAATTCACTCAGATCCGCTCACCGGTGAACGGCAAGACCGGTCCGATCCTGATCCAGCCCGGCAACATGGTGGCGTCGTCCTCCAGCGCCAATGCCAGCGCTACGCCGCTGGTCGTCATCAACGAAATCCAGCCGGTGAAAATTTCGCTGGCACTGCCCCAGTCCGACCTGCCGCGCATCCAGGAGATGGCGCGCACCAAGGGCCTGACTATCACCATGGCCCTGCGCGATGCGGGCGCCAAGGAAGACATCACCGCCAAGGTGGATTTCATCTCCAACGCCGTGACTGGCGCCACCGGCACCATCGAACTGCGCGCCACCTATCCCAATACCGACCTGGCGCTGGTGCCCGGCCAGTTGGTCAATGTGGTGGTGTCGCTGTCGGAAATCCCCAACGCGACGATTGTGCCGCGCGAAGCAGTCAATACCGGCCCCGATGGCCAGTTCGTCTATGTCGTCAAGGACGGAACCGCCCAGCAGGTGCCGGTGCGGGTACTGTTCGACGACAGCGTCCATGACGCGTTGGCCGGCAACCTCAAGGCCGGCGACAAGGTGATTGTGGACGGCCAGATCCGCGTCGTGCCCGGCGGCAAGGTCAATGTCACCGGCGCCAAGAAACCCGGCGGCAGCGCGCCGCAGACCAGCGGCCAGCGCCGCCCCGGCGCGCAAGGCAACGAAGGCTGAGGCGAACCATATGAACCTCTCCTTGCCCTTTATCGAACGTCCCGTGATGACCACCTTGGTCATGGCGGCGCTGGTGATCTTCGGCGGCTATGGCTATGCCAGCCTGCCGGTCTCCGATCTTCCCAACATCGATTTCCCCACCATCCAGGTCTACGCCTCGCTGCCGGGCGCCGATCCCGACACCATGGCCTCGTCGGTCGCCTCGCCGCTGGAAAACCAGTTCTCGACCATCAACGGCATCGACCAGATGACCTCGTCGAGCGAGCAGGGCCGCACCAGCATCCAGATCCAGTTCAACCTGAGCCGCAACCTGGATGGCGCGGCGCAGGACGTGCAGGCCGCCATTTCGGCCGCCACCCGCAGCCTGCCCAAGGCGATGCCGCAGCCGCCCACCTTCCGCAAGGTGAACCCGGCCGACATTCCCATCATGTTCATGGCGATCCGCTCCAAGACGATGAAGCCGTCGGAAGTGAACGAGTATGCCGAGACCCTGCTGGGCCGCCAGCTTTCCACCATCGAGGGCGTCGCTCAGGTCAGCGTGTTCGGCAACGCCAAGTATGCGGTGCGCATCCAGGCCGATCCGGCCGCGCTGGCCACCCGCAATATCGGCATCGACAAGCTGGCTGGCGCAGTCTCCGCCGCCAACGTCAACATGGCGACTGGCGCGCTCAACGGCCCGACCCGCTCCACCGTCATCCACACCGGCGGCCAGCTCAACAACGCCAAGGAATTCCAGGAGCAGATCATTTCCTACGTCAACGGCTCGCCCGTGCGCCTGAAGGACGTGGCGCTGGTGCTGGACGGCCTGGAGAACCCCTATGCCAGGAGCTGGTACAAGGGCGACCCCGCCATCATCGTCGCCATCTTCCGCCAGCCCGGCTCCAACACGGTCGGCGTCATCGACGCCGTGCGCAAGGTGCTGCCGCAGTTCCAGTCCAACCTGCCGCCGTCGGTGACACTGGACGTGGTGTTCGACCGCAGCAAGATGATCCGCGCCTCGATCAACGACGTGCAGCACACGCTGATCATCGCCGGCTTTCTGGTGGTGGGCGTGATCTTCGTCTTCCTGCGCCGCGTCTCGGCCACGCTGATCCCGTCGCTGGCCCTGCCCATCGCCATCATCGGCACCTTCGCCGGCATGGCCGCCTTCGGCTTCAGCCTCGACAATCTTTCGCTGATGGCGCTGACGCTATCGGTGGGTTTCGTGGTGGATGACGCCATCGTGATGCTGGAGAACATCGTCCGGCACATCGAGAAGGGCATGGAGCCCTATGCGGCAGCGGTCAAAGGCTCCGAGGAAATCGGCTTCACCATCCTGTCCATGACCACCTCCCTGGCGGCGGTGTTCATTCCCATCGTCTTCATGGGCGGCATCGTGGGCCGGCTGCTCTACGAATTCGCCGTCACCATCATCATCGCCATCATATTCTCCGGCATCATTTCGGTGACGCTGACGCCCATGCTCTGCGCCCGCGTGCTGAAGGCCGAGCACGAACAGACGCATAACGCCTTCTATCGCTGGAGCGAACGGACTTTCAACAGCATCCAGGCCTTCTACGACCGCACCCTGCGCTGGAGCCTGGGCCATCGCCGCATCATCCTGGGCGTGTTCTTCGCCAGCCTGGCGGCCAGTGTGGTGCTGATGCAGGTGATGAAGCAGGACTTCCTGCCCAGCGACGATACCGGACGCCTTCAGGGCAATATCCAGGCTGCCAACGGCACCTCGTTCGACCAGATGGCCAAGTACACCCAGGAAGTGGCCCGCATCGTCGAGTCCGATCCCGACATCACCGGCGCCATGGCCAGCATGGACGGCTCCAACGGCGCCGCCGGCACCAACAGCGCACGCATGATGATGATCACGCTGCGCCCCCAGAGCGAGCGCGATTCCACGCCGGAAGAAGTCATCGCCCGCATCCGTCCCAAGGTTTCGCGCATCCCCGGCGTCAATGTCTTCCTCACCAACCCGCCCACCATCCGCCTGGGCGCGCGCGGTTCACGCTCCAATTACCAGTACACGCTGCAGGGCCTCGACCTGCAGCAGCTGCAGGAATATTCCGGCAAGCTGATGGCCGAGATGCGGTCGCGCCCCAGCTTTGTCGACATCACATCTGACTATGAAGCGGCGATGCCGTCGGTACAGGTCGACATTGACCGCGACCGCGCCGCGGCCTTTGGCGTCTCGCCGCTGCAGATCGAAACTGCGCTGGGTTCGGCCTTTGGCGGCCAGCGCATCTCCCAGATCAACACCTCGTCGAACCAGTATGAAGTGATCATGGAGCTGCTGCCGCAGTATCAGCGCGATGCGTCCTCGCTGGACCGGGTCTATGTCACGGGCAGCAACGGCACACTGGTGCCGCTCACCGCCGTGACCAATACCAAAACCAGCACGGTGCCGCTGTCGGTCAACCATGCCGGCCAGATCCCCGCCATCACCATTGCCTTCGACCTCCCCCCGGGCCGCGCGCTGTCAGACGCCGTCACCGGCATCCGCGATGCCGCCGAGAAGATCGAGATGCCCGACTCCATCCAGGGCAATTTCCAGGGCACCGCGGCAGCGTTTGAAGACTCCACCAAGAACATGGGAGCGCTGCTGCTCATCGCCATGGTGGTGGTCTACATCATCCTTGGCATCCTCTATGAAAGCTTTATCCACCCCTTGACCATCCTGTCGGGCCTGCCGTCGGCGGCGGTGGGTGCGCTGCTCACGCTCTATTTTGCCCATCTTCTGTACGTGGCGGGCATCACCAAGACCGACATGTCGCTGACGCTGTACGCCTTTGTCGGCATGATCATGCTGATCGGCATCGTAAAGAAGAACGCCATCATGATGATCGACTATGCGCTCAACCGGCAGCGCGAGAACGATGGCGTGACAGCAGAAGCCGCCATCTATGAAGCCGCCACCACCCGCTTCCGCCCCATCATGATGACCACCATGGCCGCCCTGATGGGCACCCTGCCCATCGCCTTCGGCTGGGGCGCTGGCGCGGAATCGCGCCGGCCGCTGGGCCTGTGCGTGGCGGGCGGGTTGCTGCTGTCGCAGCTGCTGACACTCTATATAACGCCGGTGATCTTCACCTATCTCGACCGCTTCAGCGGTCGGGCCAAGGCAATCCCCGCCGGCCAGAGCGCCATACCGGCTGAATAATTGGACGTCAGTCAGGAGAAATCGAAAACGCAGCCGTCGGGCGCGTGAAGCGTCCATGGGCTTGTTGCGCCGGGCCTTCTGCTGGCCCCCTGGCGCTACCCCTGCGCGCGGCGGCGCTCATACCCCATATACTGCAACACCGCCGTGGCGGCGATCGCCGCAAAGGCCAACATCACCCAGGGCAGGCTGGGCTGCTTGATGCCCCACTGATATGTAAAAGTGTGCACGGCCATCAGCGCGAAAGCCGCATAATTCCAGCGCTGCAACTGCTTCCAGCCGGGCGTGCCCAGCTTGCGCAAGGACGCATCATTGGATGTCGCCAGCAGCGCCAGCAAGACCAGGGCGGCGAACAGTCCGGTGAAATTGCCCAGCCCGAATATATCATGGCGAAAGGGCTGAACGTGTTTGTCCTGCCAATTCTCATAGATGTAATACAGCCAGGGGCGACCGCGCAGATGCTCGAAATTCCCCACCACGGCATGGAAAACGCCCGCCATCCCCGCCCAGATGCCCAAGTCGCGGCGAAAATCCATCGAGGTCGCCACGCCGCGATGCCTCTTCAAGAGCTTCCACGGCCCGACCATTAGGCTCAGCCCGATCAGGAACAGCGCCGGATAAGCGCTGGCAAAACTCAGCCGCGTGATGAGGTCGGAATAGTCGCGCGTGGCGGACAGCAGCCCGGTTGCGGCCAAAGTGAAAAAACCGATCGGCAGATGATGACGCCACAGGCGCTGTGACAGGCGGCGAGACAACATGAAAACGCTACTCCGCGACAATTCGGACGAACACTGTATTGCCGCGCGGCGTGCCGCCATAGCCCAGCACGGAAGGCGCAAAGGCAAAGGCGTGCAGCGCCCCCAGCCCCAGCTTCCAGTTTTCACTCAGGCGCCAGTCATGCACCGCGCCCAGCGAAAGCTGCCCCACCCGGCTAATGCTGTGCCCGGCGCCCAGCTCGGCATTTTCCACCCATTCGGCGCGGGCAAACAGTGACCAGGGGGCCGACGGCTTATAGGTCGCTTCTGCTACCAGGCCATGCAGCTTGGTCCCGTCACTGAGATCCTTGAAGCCCCAGGCCAGGGTGGCGGCGATGGAGGTCTCGCCTTCCAGCCGCGCGAAATACTGAGCGCTGGCGGTGATGCGGGTTTCATCTTCTCTGGGATTGAGCTGTTCGGGACTGTTCAGGTGTCCCCATGATGTCTGCAGCGACCAGTGAGTGCCCGGATTCCAGCTCAGCCGCACCGCGGTGGAATCGAATTTGGGAGAATCAAAATTGAAGCGGAACTGGTCCGGCTCGCGGCCGGTGAATTGCGACACTTCCACTTTCCAGTCGTCATGCACGAAACCAGCGGTGGCGACGCCGAAGGTGATGTGCGTCGAGTCCAGCCAGTGATGGGTGATGGGCGCGGACGGATTGGCGCTGGCGCTGGCCCGATGCATGAAAGCCGGCGGGCCCAGCGCCGGCTCGCCCGGATAGCCGACATATAGAAAAGCGGAATCACTATCGGAAAGCCGATGGCTGTAGCTGCCGGACATTTCCATCACCAGTTCATGGGGATGCTGGCGGTCCACCAGATGCGTCCTGCCGTCGGCGGTTTCGCCGCTGGCCAGCAGCAGCGGATAGCCGTTGCGGCCCATAAAGGGATCGGGGCTGAGCATCAGGCGCAGGTTCAGCGTGTCGCCGCCGGCTAAATCGCGCCGCGCCGCGCCCATCACCATGCCGGCCGGAAAGGCCTTCTCGTCGCCGCGCGCACCCGACTGGTTGCTATAAACACCTGACAGCGACAGATGGCCCATCAGGTTCCAGTCGCCCGCTTGTGCGTGTATGCCGCCATGCGCGGCATCGTCTGGCTGCCAGCCGGTGCCCGAGGCATCGCGGCTCATGGGATAATGGCCCAGAGTGCCGCGCATGGGCATGGCCGCCATTTGGTGCCCGGCATGGGGATCTGGTTGCGGCATGGCGTGGCCCGCATGTTCAGAAGCGGCCGCGGTGGAGGCTGAAACTGCGTGATCATGCGGCTGTGCCGCAGCAGAAAGAATAAGCCCGGACACAGTCAGAGCCGTTCCGGTCATAAGAATTAAAAGGCGCACGGAGTTATCACGTAGTTAACGTCCAAACTTACTACTAGAAGAAACCTGGCAAAGCAATCTAGTGAGCCGGAGCGGCGGCGCCCGAACCATGCGCGCCAAGCTGCATCACCATCGCGGACATGCCGCGCGTCAAAGCCTGGTCGGCCGCCGCCGCCACACTGCGGCTGACCTGGTTGATGGCCTGGGGCAGCGGCGAAGCAATCAGGCCCGCCATCACCGGCAGCAACAGCGTAATGCTTGCCGCGCTTGCCAGCAGTAGCTTCTTGGCGCCCGGCAAGGCCCTCGCATCGGGGGCGGTCATGATCTGGCGCACGCGATGGCCCAGATTGCCGCCCGACATACCCACGGCACAGGCCAGCGGCGATTGCAGGCAGAATTTGCAGACCTTGAGAATGCCGCCGGCATAAACCTCGCGGTCATGGCCGCGCGCCAGCACGCTTTCATCGCAGGCCCGTTCGCGCTCGACGATCAGCCGCGCGCCGATCAGCCAGACCATGGGATAGAACCAGAACAACGCCTCGACCAGCATGTGGATCGCCGCCGTCAGATTGTCCCGCCGCTTCAGATGCGTCAGCTCATGCGCCAGGATGGACTGGATTTAGCTGTGCGACAGCCGCGCCATCAGGCCCTGCGGCAGCAACACCACGGGGCTGAAGATGCCCACCAGCCCCGGCTCCAGCAGCGAGGCCGAGGTCTTCACCCGGACTGGCCCGGTCATATCCAGATCGCGCGCCCCTTTCAAAACGGCGCGCAGCCTAAAGCTGCGGACCAGCCGCACGCCCAAGTACGGCCAAGGTGCCAGCTGCCCATACCGATCCCAGCAGCAGCGCCAGGGTCAGCCCGCTACCCGGCGGTGTTAGCAGGGCGGCGGGGGGCGGAAAAACGCTCGGCGGCGGGTGCGATCGCCAGCAGCGGCGACGGCGGCGCCCAGGTCACCGGCAGGAAGCGGGCCAGCATTTCGCCCAGCGCCGCCAGGGCTGCAAACGGCACCAGGAATTTGATCGAGGCTGCGAACCACAGCCAGAAACGCACGCGCGCGCTGTTGTTGCTGAGCGCCAGGGTCAGCAGCGCCGCCAGGCCCGCGACCATCGTCGACTGCCAGAGATGATCCAGCAGCGGCGCCATCAGGGTTCTTTCTTCCGCTTGGAAAGATCACGCAGCAGCTTTTCGGCGTCGGCGACATCCTTGGAGGTCAGGTTGCCCGCCTCGATCAGCTGCGCCATCACCGGCTGCATCCGTCCGCCAAACATCCCCAGGAAGTCATCCACCAGCCTGCGCTGGGCGGCATCGCGGGAAATCAGCGGCTCGAAAATATGGGCGTTGCCGATCTTGTGCATCCGGCGCAGCGCCTTCTTGATCTCCAGCCGGTACACCATGGTCTGCACCGTGGTGTAGGCGGGGCGGCCTTTCTGGGGGAACGTCTCCTGGATCTCGCGGATCGCGGAAGGCCCAAAGCTCCACAGCGCGTCCATGATCTGCAGTTCAAGCTTGCTGAGTTTGGGAAGCCGCATCACCAGTCCACCTACAATGGTAATAGATGTTAGTCCCGAGCGGTGGGCTTGTCGAGAGGGCGTGGAGCCCCCTCACTCAGTGTCATGGACCACCGGGTGAGTAGCAACAGCGTACGAACGGGCCACCCAGTTGGGGACAGCCTCAGTATCCAAGAAATTTACGATGGCTCACCTTGCGATATTCGCGTTTTGCATCACCTGGGCGGCCCGCACGGAATTTACACTCCGGCCGCGCTATGCGCGGACCGGGGTGGCGGGCCGTGACAACGGTGCGAAGGCCAGGCGGCTCTAGCTTTCCAGCGGCGCGCCCACGACACGCGGCCGCAACCTATCGAACACCCCGCATAGCAGCAGCCCGGCAATAAAGCCGCCCAGATGGGCCTGCCAGGCGATCAACCCGCGCTGTCCATCGGTGCCCAGGTCCATCATGGCGGCCAGGAAATTGATCACGCCCCAGACCGCGCTGAACATCAGGATCTGGCGGGAAAAAAGCAGAATCAACGGCTGCTCGGCTGCCCCCACCATCCAGGGGGCCGTGTTGCCCGGCATCATGCGGACCGCCGCCGCCATCAGGCCGGATATCGCGCCCGAGGCGCCCACCACCGGCACGGCGCTGCCCCAGTTGAACGCCAGATAGGCCGCCGCCCCGGCCGCACCGCAGACAATAAAGAATACCAGGAACAGCCCACCCCCGAAGCGCCGCGCCACGATGGGACCGAAGGCCAGCAGCCAAAGACAGTTAACCACCAGATGGGTGATGTCGCTGTGCAGCCCCATGTAAGAAACAAAGGGAATCGCCCGCTCCCACACTGTGCCAGAATCGGCCATGTGGCTTTCCAGAAAGACCCGGCTGTAGCGGGCCGGCACCAGGCCATAGGCATAGATAAGGTCCTGGGAGCGGGCGGCGGACACCAGCATCCGCAGCCCATGCGCCGCGGCCAGGGCGCCGATCAGCCACAAAACGATTGCGGGCGCCTGAAAGACGGGCTGGCGCGGGGATTGGGGCTGCAGGAAAGCCATGGCGTTTCATAAGGCGCTTCGCCGCCCTCGCCAAATCGATCTATGAAAATGTCCTGTATTGAAACAGTGCCGTCCCGCTTTTGCGGCAAAGCCGCCTGCGCCATCCCGGGACAGCGCCGGCCAAAGCCTTACCCCGCCGCCGAAGCCTCCGGCCGCGCTCTTGCAAAAAAGCCATTATCTGCGGGATTTTCCGCGCCACCCTGTACCGGCCCGGCACGCCAAATCCCTAACGGCGATTAAGAAAATGGCACGGCGGTTGCTCTGTTCGAGGCAACAGATTTTGGAAAAAACCACCATGACACGTTCGAATATCCTCATCGCCCTGGCCCTCCTCGCCACCACCGTGTCCACCACGGCAAGCGCGGGCGATTGGACCAATTCGGGCATGTGCAACGGCTACGGCGCCAGCATGAACCAGTCCTCCGGCTACTCGCTGCGCGACCAGAACGGCAACCTGACCATGGTCGATGGCCGGGTCACCAGCGCCCAGTATGCCGGCGGCGGAGTTGGCACGGGCGGTGCACTGAACGCTTACGGACAGGCTTCCGCGATCGGCAATCAGCTCACGGTCACTGTCATCGGAAGTCGCAATACCACGATCATTGACTCGACGCAGATCAACAACGGCAACCAAACGGCAACCGCCGATCTGAATACGCACTAAGAATTTTTAGGAAAGAAGGGAATCCCCTCCCATGACTCGCCGCGCTCGCAAACATCTCCTGAAGCCCCTGGCCAGCCTCCTGGCCGTCGTGGCACTTGAAGGCTGCATCAGCCCCACCGCCAATTCGGTGGGCCGCTACACCTCCCCGATCGGCGGAACGCCCGTGATCAGCAACAAAACCCCCTATTCCGCGGCCCTGCGCTGCATGGCGTTTTATGTCCGCCAGCGCCCGGTCCGCATCGCGGTCGGCCAGATCGCCGACTATACCGGCAAGACCGAATCCGAGGGCTCGGGCCGCAAGGTCACCGCCGGCGCCGCCCTGATGGCGATGAGCGCCCTGAACAAGGCCGGCGTGCACATGGTCGAGCGTTACGACACCTCGGTCGCCGAAATGGAACTGAAATATGCCAACAACAAGCTGATCGGCGACGAGAGCCGTCCCAATCCGCAGCCCGGCGACTTCCGCAAGATCCTGGCGGGCTCGATCCCCGGTTCGGACTACTACATCGTCGGCGGCATCACCGAACTGAACTTCAACATTCGCTCCGAGAGCGCTTCGGGCAATGGCGGCGGCACCGGCACCAACGCCGCCACCGGCACCGCGGGCGGCAGCCTGTATGTCATGAATATCGGCATGGACCTGCGCTTGGTGAACACCAACACGCTGGAAGTCGCCGACGTGATTTCCTACCAGAAGCAGATCATCGGCCGCCAGGTTTCGGCCGGTGTTTTCGACTTCCTGGGCACCAACTTCTTCGACATCTCCATCGGCGAAAGCGCGCTGGAGCCGGTGCAGCTGGCGGTGCGTTCGGTTCTGGAACGCGCGGTGCTGGAAATGATGACGCGCGTCTATCGCGCGCCGGGCGGTTCCTGCGCCATTCCGCTGGGCACCATGGACGATCCGCTGCGCGGTGCGGGCGAACGCCCCTACCATCAGCAGACCGCTTATGGTCCCGCGCCGTATCAGCAGCAGCCCTATCCGGTTGCCTATGCGCCCCAAGCCTATAACGAGAATTATCGCCAGTCGCCCTATCGCAGCTACGTTGCGCCCGAACCCGGCTTCGGTCTGCAGCTTCGCGGCGGCCTGGAACAGTCACGTGAATTAAAAGCCCCAACCAAATAATTTCGCAGGAGTTCAAAATGTCCCTTTGCAAGATCTTTCTCGCCTCCGTCCTGATGACCGCCACGGTTACTTCGGCCATGGCCGAGGAATACGGCACCTGGAACGACAACAGCGCTATCGGCTCGCTGGTCGTCAACGACCAGGTCAACCTGAAGACCAACTGGTCGAACCTGTCGGGTGTCGTTGACACCGTGGGCGGCGATGTGGTCGCCCAGAGTGCCGCGGCCGGTAACATCATGGACGTCATCACAATGGACAATACCCGTGTCTTCAACAACCAGATCGTCAGCTCGCAGGCCACCATCGGCTCGAACGTCTCGCTCGACGCCAACAATGTGTGGGGCAGTGTGGGCGTCAACAACACTTCGCTGTACAACGGCGCCAGCGTCTCGACCGATCCGGTGCTGACCTCGGTAAACAGCTACCAGGAATGCGGCGCCAAGGATCCCTATACCGGGACCAGCGCATTCGTGACCAACATAGCCGGAAACGCAGTGTTCCAGAATTCGGCCATCAGAAACAGCTTTGAAGCCGACCCCAACGCGCCGAACTTCCCGGTCTTCAACAAGCAGATCAACAACTCGTCCGCGATCTCCAACATGGCCGTCAACGCCTTCAATGTCGGCGGCACGGTGGGCCTGTCATCCAGCGCGATCGGCAACACTTCCCGCGTCATCCACTACAATACGGGTGGCCATTAATACCCTCTTGCTCCGGGTTTCTAAGGGGCAAAATTAGAATCCCGCGGTTTTGGGGCGGGCGCGATTGGACATTGGCGCCCGCCCCATACTTTTTTGATCCCCTCCGGCCTTCGCATCGCAAGCGCTACTACGGCCACCTCCCCTTCGGCGTGCTCCGCACGCGAAAGGTAGGGCCTTTTACTTTTTGCCGCACAGACAGGCCTGCGCTAGTATCGCGCCGCCATGAAACCCCTCCCCATAGACCTGGACGCCTTTGAAGCCGCAAGCGTGGCGCAAGAGCCTTTCGCCTATGCGATGGTGCCGGGCTTTGTGAAGCGCGACGCCATGCCGGCGATTAACACCGACTTTCCCCTGGTCAGCCATCCCGGCAGCTTTCCGCTTCCTACCCTGAAATACGGTCCCGCTTTCGCCGCGTTCATGGATGCCATCCAGGGACCGGAATTCCGTGCCGCAGTGGAACGCAAGCTCGGCGTCGACCTGACGGGACGTCCCACCATGGTGACGGCGCGCGGCGTCTCGGCGGCCCGCGACGGCCAGATCCACACCGACTCCTGCACCAAACTGATCACGGTGCTGATCTATATGAACAATGACTGGGAAGCGAAGACCGGCCGGCTGCGCCTGCTGCGCGGCCCCGGCGACCTGGAGGATGTGATCGCCGAAGTACCGCCCGATCAGGGCACCATGCTGATCTTCAAGAACGAGCCCCATGCCTGGCACGGCTTCCACGCCTTCGAAGGCCCGCGCCGGGTGATCCAGCTCAACTGGGTGACGGACAGGGCTGTGGTGCGGCGCGAACAGTTCCGTCACCGCGTCAGCGCCTTTTTTAAACTACTACGCGGCACCTCCGCGCCGGAGCGGATGTAGCCCCAGCCCAATCATAAATAACGCAAGGAGATGACATGACGCCTAAGTGTATTTCCCGCTTCCTGTCCGCCTGCTGCTTCGCCATAATGGTGACCGGCAGCGCCATGGCGCAGCCCGCCAAACCCTTCGAGCCCTATAGCGGCCAGCCCGGCAAGGACGTGGTCTGGGTCCCCTCGCCGCAGGCGCTGGTGGACCGCATGCTCGACATGGCGAAGGTCACGCCCAGGGATTATCTCGTCGATCTGGGTTCGGGCGACGGGCGCACCGTCATCACCGCCGCCAAACGCGGCGTCACGGCGCTGGGCGTCGAATTCAATCCCGACATGGTAGCGCTGTCCCGGAAGAACGCAGCCGAGGCCGGGGTGACCGGCAAGGCGACCATTGTGCATGGCGACATCTTCAAAACCGATTTTACCAAGGCCGATGTCGTTACCATGTTCCTGCTCTCCAGCCTTAATCTGCGCCTGAGACCGACCTTGCTGGACATGAGGCCCGGCACACGGGTGGTGTCCAACACCTTCGATATGGGCGAATGGCTGCCGGATGAGATGATTTCCGCCGGCGGTGAATGCTCCAGCTTTTGCAGCGCCATGCTCTGGATCGTGCCCGCCAAGGTCGCCGGCACCTGGCAGATGGGCAAAGCCGAACTGACCCTGGAGCAGAGTTTCCAGATGCTGGAAGGCAGAATGAACGCCGCCCCGATCAGCAAGGCCAAAATGCTGGGACCGCAAATTGCCTTCACGGCCGGCGACAAGACCTATGCCGGCCGCGTCACCGGCGACCGCATGGCAGGCACCGCCTCGGACGGCAGCAAGTGGCAAGCCACGCGCCGCTGACAGCGGCTGTTTGAATGCGAAACGGCGCGCCACCGGCGCGCCGTTTTCATTTTATACCTCGATGATTAGTGCAGTTCGGTGGGCAGCACCGGGATGCCATCGCCACGGCCGCTGGGGCCATTCACCTTGGTGCTGACGACGATGCCATAGCTGTTGACGCGTTTCTGCTCAGCGGCAAGACCCGCCCAATATTTGTTGGTCAGGCAGACCGTCGGCCCCAGCTCGATGCGGCTGGCAGTGGTGGCCGTCGGGCGGCGGCAGGTGACGGCCTCGGGATGGCCCTTGCCCGAAGGCTCAGCCACGGTATCGCGCGCGAAAACGGCCTTGCCGTCGGCGCTCAAATCGCTGGCCGTATCGGTCAGCTTCAGCCAGACGCTGTTGCGCATGCAGAGCTTGGGGCCCAGGCCGCCCTGGGGCAGCGGCTGGGGCGCGCGGCACATCACCGCTTCGGGTTCGCCGTAACCGCTGGGCGTGAAGGGCAAGGTCGGCGCGCTGGTCGTGTCCAGCGCCGCCAAAGCGGGTGTTGCAAGCAGGGAGAAGATGATGATTGGGAGTGCGCGCATGACACCGTCCTCAGTATCTACGATATACATAGTTAGGTCGAAATCGAGGCGCTCGCAAGCCAGCGCGAAGGCCTTGGCGGGACTAGCTTTTGGCCAAAAGACGTTCGGGATAGGCGTGCCATGAACCGGCGGAATCACGCACCCGGTATCCCGCTGCGGTCTTCTCCAGATGATCTGATTCCAGCGCCACCTTGCCGAATCCGCCGGGGATATCGAGCATATAGACCGGCATTTCCAGCCCCGACACACGCGCGCGCAAAGCATTCATCAGCGCCAGTCCCTCGTCGATACCGACGCGGAAGTGCGACGTGCCCGGCGCAAGGTCGGGATGATGCAGGTAATAGGGCTTGATGCGATGAGCGACGAAGGCGTGCATAAGTTCGGCTAGCGCCTCGTCATTGTCATTGACGCCCTTCAGCAGCACCGACTGGCTGACCAGCGGGATCCCGCCATCCACCAGGCGCGCAATCGCCCTTGCGGCGGGGGGCGAAAATTCGCGCGCATGATTGGCATGCACCGCCACCCAGGTCACCGCGCCGGGGGCATGCAGCGCCGCCACCATCTCGTCGCTCACCCGTTCCGGGTCGGTCACCGGCACGCGGGTATGCCAGCGGATCACCTTCACATGATTGATCGCCGCTAGCCGATGGGTGATCTCACCCGCACGGCGCGGCGACAGGATGAAGGGATCGCCACCGGTCAGGATAGCTTCGCGAATCTCGTCATGCGCCGCGATATAGGCAATCGCCGTATCGAACGCCTCTTTCGACAGCGCGTTCTCACTTCCAGGGCCAATCATGTCGCGGCGAAAACAGAAGCGGCAATAGACCGGGCAACTCGCCACCGCCTTGAACAGCACGCGATCTTTATGTCTGTGCACAATCCCCGCCACCGGCGCATGCGCGCCGTCGCCGATGGGATCGGCCAGTTCTCCCGGCAAACTGACCAGCTCTTCCAGGCTGGGCAGGAACTGGCGCGCGATAGGATCGTTCGGATCAGTAGGGTCCACCAACGACAGAAGATGCGGCGACACCGCCACCGCATAGCGCCGCGCAACCTGTTCAAGATTTGATTGCGCGATTTGTTCCAAATCGCGCGGGGCCATACTCATATCTTATGCACTTTGAAATTGGGCAGAAACACGGTCAGCAGGCCGATCGCCGGCAGGAAGGCGCACAGCTTGAATACATAATCGATGGAGGTAACGTCGGCCACCGCACCCAGCACCGCCGCGCCCATACCGCTAAGGCCGAACGACAACCCAAAAAAGAGTCCCGCAATCATGCCCACCCGGCCCGGCAGCAATTCCTGCGCATAGACCACGATGGCGGGAAAAGCCGAGGCCAGGATCACGCCGATAATGGAGGCGATAATGCCCACCCAGAACAGGTTGGCGTAAGGCAGCATGACGGTGAAAGGCAGCATCCCCAGGATCGAGAACCAGATGAGATACTTGCGCCCGATGCGGTCGCCCAGCACGCCGCCCAGCAAGGTGCCCGCCGCGATGGCGCCTAGGAAAAAGAACAGATGCACCTGGGCGCTCTGCACCGACACGCCGAATTTTTCGATCAGGTAGAAGGTGTAATAGCTGCCGATGCAGGCCAGGTAGACGAACTTGGAAAAAACCAGCGCCAGCAGGATAGATAGCGCCAGGATCACCTTGCCGCGCGTCAGTTCGGGATGCTTGACATGGACATGGCCGCGGATACGCGCCAGCCCGTGATGCTTGTACCAGCTGCCGACCTTCACCAGGATCACAAAGGCCAGCAGCGCGAAACCCGCATACCAGACGATGCTGCGCTGGCCATAGGTCGCCACCAGTAGCGCGGCTATCAGCGGGCTGATTGCCTGGCCGGTATTACCACCCACCTGGAACACCGATTGCGCCAGGCCGTAACGCCCGCCCGACGCCATACGCGCCACCCGGCTGGCTTCGGGATGGAAGACCGCCGAACCCAGCCCCACCATCATGGCGGCGATCAGGATCACGGCATAATTGGGCGCCACCGCCAGCACCAAAAGACCGATGAAGGTCGAGATCATGCCCAGCGCCAGCGAATAGGGCATCGGCTTGAGATCGGCGAAATACCCCACCATCGGCTGCAGCAGCGAGGCGGTGCACTGGAACGCCAGCGTGATCATCCCGATCTGGGCAAAGCTGAGCTGGAACTGGTCTTTCAGGGTGGGATAGATCGCCGGCAGCAGCGACTGCATCATGTCGTTGAGCAGATGGCAGAAACCAATCGCGCCCAGCACCGTAAAGCTGGTGTCATGGGTGATCTTCTGGGCGGTCGTCTGGTTCATGGCGGGGCAAACCTACGCGCTGGCCCGGTTTTGACCAGTCTTTTTCGGGACCATCGGCCATGCGCGGGCCTGCCGGTTGCGCCGCCGCCCCCGCCCCGCCATGATTGATAAAAAATCGGGGAGACACGCATGAAATGCTTGAGCCTTGTGGTGTTTTGTATCCTTGCGGCAGCGTTTTTGTCCCCCGTAACGGCCCAATCCCCCGGCTGGACCCTGGCCGACACCCATCCCGACACCGGTGGCCGGGCGCCGGTGTCGCCCGGCGGCAAGGTCATGCCCCCCGGCAGTTCCCCCCTCAGCGTGCTGGCGGGTTGCTCGGGCGATATCGATAAAATCTGTCAGGGCCGCTCCGGGCTTTATTCGGCGCGCGCCTGCCTGACCGAAAACAAGGCCAAACTCTCGCCCCGCTGCGTGGTGGATCTGGGCAAGCTGCCGCCGTCGAGTGTGCCGCCCTGTTCGCGCTCGCCGCTCTGCGACAACAGGCTGGGGCCAACCCGCGAACAGTTAAAGCGGGTGTTGTGGAAGACGGGGCGTGTTTCCTATTACTATCCCTTCAACCTGCCGGTGGGCGGCGGCGCCACCGGCGTCGGCATAGATTCCAAAGGCAATTTCTGGGTGCTGCAGCGCGCTGTCCCCGGCCAGCCGCAACTCTTCCAGTTCGGCCCCGATTATAAACTGGCGCGCACGATACCCAATTCCGTCATCGGCCAACTGGAAAAAGGCCACACCATCAAGGTGGACCCACAGGACAATGTCTGGATCAGCGACGCCAATGGCGGCATCGTCCTGAAGATCAGCCCGCAAGGAAAATTGCTGATGACCCTGGGGGTGCGCGGCAAGCGCGGCGACTGGAACGAAGCCAAAGCGCAAAGGCTTTTGTGGCAGCCGCTGGACGTCGCCTTCGCCGCCAATGGTGATGTCTTCATCGCCCAGGGCCATGGCAATGAAAGCCCCAACGATGTGGGCATGGCCCCGGACAATGTGGTCGGCGCGGCGCGCATCCTGCACATGGACAGGAACGGCAAGTTCATCAACCAGTGGTACGGCAACCAGATCGGGCCCGGCAAGTTCGGCAGCGCCCATGGCATCGCCGTCGACCCCCGCAATGGCGATGTGTGGATCGGCGACCGCGAGGAGTATCGCCTGGTGGTCTATGGCAAGGACGGCAAGCACAAGCGCACCATCCAGATGCGGAACCTGATGTCGGCTGTGACTTTCGATCAAAAAGGGGAGTTGTGGGTTTCCAGCGGGCGCGACGGCCAGCTTCTGAAAATAGACCGCAATGGCAATGTTCTGGCCGCGATGGGCAACGGTTCCGGGCTGGGAACCGGCCAGTTCGTCGAATCCACCTACATGACCTGGGACAAGGCGGGCAATCTTTATTCCGGCGATACCAGCGTCGGGCGCGTCACCAGGATGGTGATGTCACAATAACGGCGTCCAAAGGACATCATTGATGTTCGGCGCACCTGTCGCCAGCATCACCAGCCGGTCAAAACCCAACGCCACACCGCTGGCTGGCGGCATGCCAGCGAGCGCCGAAAGGAAATCCTCGTCCAGCGGATAGCGCTTGCCATAGACGAGTTGCTTCTTGGCCATCTCGATCTCAAAGCGGGCGCGCTGCTGTGCCGGATCGGTCAGCTCGCCAAAGCCGTTGGCCAGTTCCACGCCGCAGGCATAAAGCTCAAAGCGCTCCGCCACGCGGCCGTCGCGCGGGCTGATCCGCGCCAGCGCCGCCTCGCACACCGGATACTCATAAAGAATGCAGGGCCGCTCAAAGCCCAGCCGCGGCTCCACCCTTAACGTCAGGACCTTTGCGAAGATATCCGACCAGTCATCGTCATCCGCCACATCGATGCCGCCGCGCCGCGCCCGCAGCCGCAAGGCATCGCTATAGCCCTCGCCTTGCGGCGACAGTGTCGCCAGCAGGTCGATCCCAGCATGATGGGTGAAAGCCTGCGCTACCGTCAGCCGGTCGGCCTCGGCGCGCGGATCGCACACCGCATCGCGGTGGCGAAATTCCGCCGCCTCCGCCACGTTCGCCGCCAGGCGCATCACCGCCAGGGCGTCATCCATCACCACTTCGTAGTCTTCACGCGCCCGGTACCATTCCAGCATGGTGAATTCGGGGGCATGCAGCCGCCCGCGCTCACGGTTGCGGAAGACGCGGGCGAAATCGAAAATCCTGGTCTCGCCCGCCGCCAGCAGTTTCTTGGCAGCGAATTCCGGCGAGGTGTGCAGATATAAGGAACGGCTGGTCGCGTCAGTCCCCGTCAGTGCCGTCTCGAAGGCATGCAGATGGGTCTCGTTGCCGGGGGATGCGACCAGCGCGCCGCATTCCACTTCGGTGAAGCCATGGCCCTCGAAATGGGCGCGAATGGCAGCTTTCACCCGACCCCGCTTGAGCAGCAGGGGCAGTCGGTCGGCATGGTTTTGGGTATCCCACCACGGCATTTGCGCGGCCATCCTCTCCGGTGCTAAGACCCCCGCAAATCCGTTCGATTTGTGAGGTTTCCCGTGGTTTCGGTTATCGCCAGCTCCGTGCGCAAAGGCAATGTCATCGAGAAAGAGGGCAAGCTGTATCTGGTCCTCACCGCCGAGAATATCCACCCCGGCAAGGGCACCCCCGTCACCCATCTGGAAATGCGCCGCATCAGCGACGGCGTGAAAACGGTCGAGCGGCTGCGCACTACCGACAGTATCGAGAAGGCCTTTGTCGAGCACATGGACTTCCAATACCTGTACCAGGACGGCGAGCAGTATGTGTTCATGCAGCCCAAGACCTTCGACCAGATCCATGTCGGCGGCGGTGTGGTGGGCGATTACGCCCCCTACCTGACCGAGAGCATGGATGTGAAATTGCAGATGTTCGAAGGCAACGCCATATCCATCGAAATTCCCCAGCGCGCCACCTTCGAAGTGGTGGAGACCGAGCCGGTGATGAAGGGCCAGACTGCGTCCGGCTCGTTCAAGCCCGCCGTCCTGTCCAACGGCGTGCGCACCATGGTGCCCACCCATATCGTGACCGGCACCCGCATCGTGGTGATGACCGAGGACGGCGCCTACGTCGAGCGCGCCAAGGACTGATATTTGATGGGCGCGCGGACGGGGCCCTTGCTTCGCTCGGGTCCGCGGCTGCCCCTAAACCCCCTCTCCATGGGCGGGCTTGACCCGCACATGGAGACTATCCAAGGCTGGTCCGCGCCCGCAGCCGCGGAAGTAGAATGCCAAAACGCACTGATCCCAAAACCCTGCCCACCCAGACCGGCACTTTTTATCCGCCGCCCTATGACCTACCTTGCCTGGCGCGCGAACGCCGCAGCCTGGGCGAAGCTGCGGGCCTGACCCAGTTCGGCGTCAACCTGCTGCGCCTGAAGCCGGGCGCCTGGTCCAGCCAGCGCCACTGGCATGTCAATGAAGACGAGTTCGTCTATGTGCCAGAAGGCGAGCCGGTGCTGGTCACCGATAGCGGTAAAGAGATTTTGTGCCCCGGCGACTGCGCCGGCTTCAAGGTGGGCGAGCAGAACGGCCATCACCTGCAGAACCGCACCGACCGCGACGTGCTGCTGCTGGAGATCGGCACCCGCACCCAGGGCGATGGTGCCTGCTATCCGGGCATCGACCTGGTGCATCCGCCCGGCGGCGTTCCGGCCATGTACACCAGGCTCGACGCCCCCCTACACTGACATCAAGCTGCGCAAATCCGAAGACTGAAGGCGTGCCGCCATTTTATGGCTTGGCGCTTGCATCATAGAGCGGCTGCACCTTTGCAATATAGGATTGCAGGTCCACGGCGCGCGCTTCACTTTGCGGATGGGTGCTGAGAAATGACGGCCCCTTGCTGGGCGCGGCGCGCGCCAGTTTCTGGAAGAACGTCACGGCGGCACGCGGCTCATAACCGGCGCGGGCAATGAGTTCCAGACCGATGCGGTCGGCTTCGGTTTCCTGATCCCGTCCATGGGGCAGCGTGTAGGTCACCTGCGCCACCGCATTGGCGATCTGCACGGTGGACTGGCTGGCGCCGGCTGCAGCCGCCAGGCCTGCCAACACCAACTGCTGGCCGACCGAGCGCGACACCGCTTCGCGCGTATGTTCGCGCAGCGCATGAGCGATTTCATGGCCCAGCAGGGCGGCGAGCTCAGCATCGGTGGGCTTCAGCTTATCGATCAGACCCCAATAGACCATGATCTTGCCGCCGGCCATGCACCAAGCATTGATCTCCGGCGTATCCATCACATTGATTTCCCATTTCCAGCCCGGCGCATCCGGACGGAAAACGCCGACCTGCGCGATCAGGCGCCTGGAAATGGCCTGCACCCGGGCCAGCATCACTGGTTTGTTGTTGAGGGCACCCTTGCCGCGCCCCTCGGTCAGGGTCTTGGCATAGGCTTCACCGGCGGCGCTCTGCACCGCTTCCGCCGACACCAGAAAACTCTGCTGCCGCGCAATGCCGACCGCGCCCGCCGCGGTGGTATTGACGGTGGTGCAGGCGCCAAGTGCCGCGACGGCAAGAAGGGCAAACGCCCTCGTCCAGTTCTTCATGAAATATCTCCCCCACCGCGCCATGAAATAATGGCGCGTCGCAATGGGTTCCGCCCCCACGGCAGTCCAGGCCCCGGCAAGGATAATCCCGGCGGCCAAAACCGTCAAAAATAACCCTGAGAGCTGTTTCTTGCCGGTCGCGCCGGGAGTGATCGACTCGCCCGTGACAAACGTATACAAAGCAAAATGGAGCATGTCGGATGCTGAAGACACTCATTGCCGCGTTCTTTATGGCCTCGGCTGCTCCCGCCCTAGCCGCGCTCAAGCCCGGAGACAAGGCGCCCGACTTCACTCTGCCCGCCACCCTGGGCGGCAATGAATTCACCTTCCACATGGCGCAGGCGCTGAAAAAAGGCCCCGTGGTGGTCTATTTCTATCCGGCCGCCTTCACCAAGGGCTGCTCCATAGAAGCGCGTGATTTTGCGCAGGCTATGCCGCAATACCAGGCGCGCGGCGCCAGCGTGATCGGCATCAGCAATGACAGTATCGCCACCCTGAACAAGTTCTCGGTCAGCGAATGCCAGGGCAAGTTCCCCGTCGCCGCCGACAATGACCGCAAGGTGATGAAAAGGTATGATGCGTCCTTCGGCTTTCTCACGGGCTATGCCAGCCGCACATCCTATGTCGTGTCACAGGACGGCATGATCGCCTTCGCCCATAGCGACATGGACCCAGAAGGCCATGTCAGCAAGACGCTGAAAGCGGTTGGCGACCTGAAGCGTTAGCGGTCCGTCATCTTCGAAAATTGATCTCGACCAGCACGCCTTCGGGATCGGGCACGAAAATTTGCTCCACCGCCCCGCCCGGCACCAACCGCTCCCGGAACGTCATGCCCGCCTTTTGCAGCCGCGCTTTCAGGACGGCGGGATCGTCGCCCCGGAAGGCGACATGGTCGAAGGCACCCGTGCCGTTTGCGGCGTCAGGAATGACAATTTCTCGGTTCCAAGCTCCGGCCTTGTCGGCGGCTTCCACCAGATGCACGACCGGGATGCCGCCCAGATACAGCCAGTATCCGCGAAACAGGAAATTTGGGCGCTCACCCTCGCTCAGGCCGAGACATTCGACATAGAAATCGCGGGTGCTCTGCAAGTGCGCACAATGGATGGTGACATGCTCCAGCGACTGAACCACCAATTTCCGCCCCCCCCCCAAACTGCTATAAGGCTAGTCGCAGCGCCGCCGGCCTTCAAACGTCACTTTCACGAAAGCCGGGCCTCTGCTAGCGTTCGGGCCGCATCCCAAAGGACCCTTGCCATGAAAAAACAGATTCTGATTGGTTTCCTGGCCGCGATCTTCTGCGCCAGCCTGACAATAGGTTCACCGGCCTTTGCCGCACTCAAGGTCGGCGACGCCGCCCCAGATTTCACGGCCGCCGGCAGCCTGGGCGGCAAGGATGTAAGTTTCCACCTGAAGGATGCGCTGAAGAAGGGCCCGGTCGTGGTCTATTTCTATCCATCTGCCTACACCGGCGGCTGCGACCTGCAGGCCCGCACCTTCGCGGAAGAATCCGACAAGTTCACCGCCGCCGGAGCCTCCATCATCGGCGTGTCGGGCGACACGCTGGAGCGGCTTCAAAAATACTCCGCCGATCCAAAATTCTGCGCCGGCAAGTTCACGGTGGCCTCGGATTCCGACACCAAGGTTGCGGCTTCCTACAATCTGAACGTCCGCCAGCCCGGCCCGGGCGCCAAGGACAATCAGGGCAATCCGCTGACCCATGCCATTATCGAGCGTCACACCTATGTGATCGGCAAGAATAGCAAGATCATCGCCTCTATGAACTCGGCCGCCGATGGCATCTCGCCGGTCGAGCATGTTGAAAAATCTCTGGCCATCGTAACCGCCGCCAAGTAATAGCCGCCATCACGCAAAAAGCCGCCCGGATGTCCGGGCGGCTTTTTCTTTTGGAGTATGATTTAAATCCTGGCCGCAGCGGTATCGACGCTGATCTGGCCAGTGACGTAACCCCACTGACCGACGATCAGGCTCTTGGCCTTCAGCACGCCTTCGAATTTCCCGTCCACCGACGCGCAGCCCGGCACGCTCACTTCGCCCTAAGCACAACAGCCGGCATGATTAATTCGCGGCCGCCCGGTTGCCGCGAATGACGCCGCGCTCCACGGGCCGCAATGGGTGTCCTCGTCGGAACGACCGGCAATCGGTGGGGTCTACCGGCAAGACGCGGGCGTCCGGCGGAATGTAAGACCGGAACAGCCAAAATCCCGCTGGCGGCCGTGCTGCCCCGGCCGCCATACGTGATGCCGCACTGCAATAAGTCAAAAAAATTCTAGCAATTACAATGCTTTAATGTTGTTAGAATGCCACGCGACCGTGGCAAGGAAACGTCTTTGTGAAAGCCCCAACTCTTGGTCTATTTCACCTGGGCTAAGGCTTTCGGGTAAGAGAAATCCGTACACTGAAAGTCCTACCGCCGGAATACCGGCAGGCCAAAAACGAGCTTGGGGTGTGGGTGTCGAAATTTCATCACGGGATACTGGGGCTGATTGCGGCTAGCGCCTTGGCGTTTACGCCGGCGCAGGCATCGGTGGAAGACCACATCACCGACCTGACACGTAATAAAGTCATAAACCAGGTCACCGGCCTGTCCAAGGAAGCAGTTTCCCATCTGGGCTTTGGCAGCGACCCGGTGGTTGCCGAGGTTGCGGCGCCCGTCGTGCCGGAACTGGTTCGAGACAAGCCACGGCTGCAAACCGGGCTACGCAAGGTTTTCTGCGTTGAATATGCCCGCATGCGCTCCGGCCTGGCCTTGTTCGGCGATGCCAAGCAATGGTGGCAACGGGCGCGCAACCTTTATACCCGCACTTCCCATCCCGTTGAAGAAGCGGTGATGGTGTTCTCCGGCTCCAAGCGCCTGAAGCGCGGCCATGTCGCTGTGGTGACCGAGATCGTTTCCCCCCGGGAAATCATCGTCGATCACGCCAACTGGCAGAACAAGCGCGAGATCAACCTTGCTATCCCGGTGCTGGATGTCAGCCCGGACAATGACTGGAGCCAGGTCCGGGTCTGGAATATGCCGTCCGGCCAGTTCGGTGCCCGCACCTATGCCATCAGCGGCTTTATCACCAAGGGGCTGATCCGGCAGGCGAGAAACGACTAGACTGCGAGCATGTCTCCAGCCGTCTCGATCGTCACGCCCACCTTCAATCGCCACGACCTGCTCCAGTCGCAGCACAAGATTGTGTTGGCGCAGACGATGCAGGATTTCGAATGGCTCATCCTAGACGACAGTCCGCAGCCCTCGTCCTATTTCGTGGCACTGGACGACCCGCGCATCCGCTACGCCCATAGCCCTGCGCGCATGATCGTCGCCGCCAAGCGCAACTGGCTGTGCGAGCGCAGCCGCGGCCCAATGATCGCCCAGTTCGACGATGACGATTATTACGCGCCGCATTATCTGGCCACCATGCTGGCGCGGCTGGAAAAAAACCAAGCCGACATCACCAAACTGTCGGCCTGGTTCGTCTATTCGGTGCAGCTGAAACGCCTGGGCTATTGGGATACCGCGAACACGCTGGGCCTGCATTTCACCTTCGGCCCGGAGAAAAGTCTTCAGGGGTTCGTCAACGCCGCCCCGCCCGAAAACATGAAGAACAATTACCTTGGCTATGGCTTCAGCTACGTCTTCCGCAAATCCGCCTGGGATGCCGCATCTTTTCCGCCGGTGGAATACGCCTCGGATTACGCTTTCGTCGCGTCGGCTATCGCCAAGGGACAGCGGTTCGACCATTTCGCCGACACCGAGGGGCTTTGCCTACACGTCCTGCGTACCGACAACATGTCGAAGAGCTTTCCGCAGCATCTGCTACCGGATTTCATGGTGGAAAAGCTATTCGGCGCGGATCTTGGAGCCTTACTCGAAGGCTGAAAGCGCGGCCTGAAAAACAAAAAGCCCCGCCGGATTTCTCCGACGGGGCTTTTTTTGAATTGTTCTGGCGGGTTCTCTTATTTCTGTCCTTAGCAGACCTGGCGGCGTTCTACTCTCCCGCGGCTTGAGCCGAAGTACCATGGACGCAGAAGGCTTTGACGGCCGAGTTCGGAATGGGATCGGGTAGAATTCCTTCGCTATGACCACCAGGTCGGCAAAGGACAGAAATCAAGTCCGCGCAAATGCGCAAACTGCACGAGTATAATACGACACACGGCGACCGATAATTTCATTAAACATGCCTGGCTTTGTTTCCAGACATGGAACGGTGCTGCTTGCGATCAAGCCAATCGAGCGATTAGTACCAGTAAGCTCAACGCATTGCTGCGCTTACACACCTGGCCTATCGACGGGGTAGTCTTCCCCGGCTCTCAAGCGAAACCTAGTTTTGAAGTGAGTTTCCCGCTTAGATGCTTTCAGCGGTTATCTCGTCCGTATTTAGCTACTCGGCTATGCCACTGGCGTGACAACCGATCCACCAGAGATACGTTCTTTCCGGTCCTCTCGTACTAGGAAAAAGTCTTCTCAAGTTTCGAACACCCACGGCAGATAGGGACCGAACTGTCTCACGACGTTCTAAACCCAGCTCACGTACCACTTTAAATGGCGAACAGCCATACCCTTGGGACCGGCTACAGCCCCAGGATGTGATGAGCCGACATCGAGGTGCCAAACCGCACCGTCGCTATGGACGCTTGGGTGCGATCAGCCTGTTATCCCCGGCGTACCTTTTATCCGTTGAGCGATGACCCTTCCATTCGGGATCACCGGATCACTATGACCGACTTTCGTCTCTGCTTGGTCCGTCGACCTTGCAGTCAGGCAGGCTTTTGCCATTGCACTCAACATCCGATTTCCGACCGGATTGAGCCTACCATCGCGCGCCTCCGTTACTCTTTGGGAGGCGACCGCCCCAGTCAAACTGCCTACCATACACTGTCTCGGATCCCGTTCAGGGACCGCGGTTAGACATCAGGAACGAGAAGGGTGGTATTTCAAGGACGGCTCCACAAAGGCTAGCGCCTCTGCTTCAATGCCTACCACCTATCCTACACATCCTATTCCTAATGCCAGTGTAAAGTTGCAGTAAAGGTGCACGGGGTCTTTCCGTCTGACCGCGGGAACCCCGCATCTTCACGGGGAATTCAATTTCGCTGAGCCTGTGTTGGAGACAGTGGGGAAGTCGTTACGCCTTTCGTGCAGGTCGGAACTTACCCGACAAGGAATTTCGCTACCTTAGGACCGTTATAGTTACGGCCGCCGTTTACTGGGGCTTCGATTCAACGCTTTCACATCTCCTCTTAACCTTCCAGCACCGGGCAGGCGTCAGACGCTATACGTCATCTTTGGATTTCGCAGCGTCCTGTGTTTTTAGTAAACAGTCGCCACCCCCTGCTATGTGCCCCCGACTCCTACTTGCGTAAGAATCGGGCCCTCTTCTTCCGAAGTTACGAGGGCAATTTGCCTAGTTCCTTCAACACAGTTCTCTCAAGCGCCTTAGCATACTCTGCCAGTCCACCTGTGTCGGTTTGGGGTACGGGCTATAAGTGGGAGCTATTTCCTGGGACCAATTCCCGGCCCGACCAATCCAGTAAGGTCGAACAAGTTACTTGATCCGTCACTACCCACAGGCTGCGGAATATTTACCGCATTCCCATCGACTACGCCTTTCGGCCTTGCCTTAGGGGCCGGCTAACCCTGCGCAGATTAACTTGACGCAGGAACCCTTGGACTTACGGCGAGAGGGTCTCTCACCCTCTTTATCGCTACTCATGTCAGCATTCTTACTTCCGATACCTCCAGGCTCGCTCACGCTCACCCTTCGCAGGCATACGGAACACTCTGCTACCATTCACCTTGCGGTGAATCCTAAGCTTCGGCTCATGGCTTAATCCCCGTTACATCTTCGGCGCAAAGTTCCTTATTTAGATCAGTGAGCTGTTACGCTTTCTTTAAATGATGGCTGCTTCTAAGCCAACATCCTGATTGTTTTGGGAACCTCACATCCTTTCCAACTTAGCCATGAATTGGGGGCCTTAGCTGTAGGTCAGGGTTTTTATCCCTCTTCACGACGGACGTTAGCACCCGCCGTGTGTCTGCCATGCTCAGCACTCACCGGTATTCGGAGTTTGGTTGGGTTTGGTAAGCGGTGAAGCCCCCTAGCCCATCCAGTGCTCTACCCCCGGTGGTGATACATGACGCGCTACCTAAATAGCTTTCGCAGAGAACCAGCTATCTGCAAGTTTGATTGGCCTTTCACCCCTAGCCACAGCTCATCCCCGTCTTTTTCAACAGACGTGGGTTCGGTCCTCCAGTGCATGTTACTGCACCTTCAACCTGGCCATGGCTAGATCACTTGCTTTCGGGTCTCATCCGTCTAACTCAGTCGCCCTATTCAGACTCGCTTTCGCTGCGCCTTCGCCTTGTGGCTTAAGCTTGCTAGACAGACGAACTCGCTGACCCATTATACAAAAGGTACGATGTCACCCGCTCACCAAAGGCGAGACGGCTTCTTCGCAACCTTGTTTCAACATCAACAATGTCGTCTTGCGCCGGCCACGGATTTCTCCGCAATCGGCGTTTTTCGACACTGCGTTTGAAGCAAGGTTTCGACGAAGTCGCTCAACTTTGAAGAGCGGGCTCCATCTGTTTGTAGGCATCCGGTTTCAGGTCTGTTTCACTCCCCTTGCCGGGGTGCTTTTCACCTTTCCCTCACGGTACTAGTTCGCTATCGGTCACACACGAGTACTTAGGCTTGGAGGATGGTCCCCCCATATTCAGACAGGATTTCACGTGTCCCGCCTTACTCAAGGACCCTGGTTCTTTTTACCCGTACGGGGCTATCACCCGCTATGGCTGTCCTTTCCAGAACATTCCGGTTTTTAAACCAAGGCCACTGGCCTGGTCCGCGTTCGCTCGCCACTACTAACGGAGTCTCAATTGATGTCCTTTCCTAAGGGTACTGAGATGTTTCAGTTCCCCTCGTTCGCTCCTCCAACCTATGTATTCAGTTGAAGGTAATCCTTGCGGATTGGGTTTCCCCATTCGGAAATCTGCGGGTCAAAGGGTGCTCGCCCCTCACCGCAGCTTATCGCAGCGTGCTACGTCCTTCATCGCCTGTGTGTGCCAAGGCATCCCCCAGATGCCCTTGCTTTAACGCTTGATCGCTCAGCAATCGTTCCATGCCCAGAAACAAAGCCAGCGTACCAACGACTCGGTACATGGTTTGAAATCCAGACTATGGCTTCATGCGATCAGTCTTGAGTGTCGTATTATAGATCAACCGGTTGTGCGAACCGGCTAACCCGCCTTTACAATGTCAAATCTTGCGTTTGCGATTGCTCGCAAACGAAGCTGTTTGATTTTTTCCGTCGTCATACTGGTCGGTGATCGTAACGAATGGTGGAGCCAGACGGGATCGAACCGACGACCTCATGCTTGCAAAGCACGCGCTCTCCCAACTGAGCTATGGCCCCGTTGTTCGAGCGCGAAGGGTGGTGGGCCTGGGAAGACTTGAACTTCCGACCTCACGCTTATCAAGCGCGCGCTCTAACCAACTGAGCTACAAGCCCGATGAGGCATCGTCCAGCGGTTTGCAGCCCATTGGCGCAAAACCACGACGGAAAAAGGAAGGGAAACGAAGGCGGCGGCACGGCGCCATTTGTTCATAGGTGACGTTTGGGGAAAGTCTCGTGAGAGGTCCCGAAAACATCGATCCTTAGAAAGGAGGTGATCCAGCCGCAGGTTCCCCTACGGCTACCTTGTTACGACTTCGGCCCAGTCGCTGATCCTACCGTGGCCGGCTGCCTCCCTTGCGGGTTAGCGCACCGTCTTAAGGTAGAACCAACTCCCATGCCGTGACGGGCGGTGTGTACAAGGCCCGGGAACGTATTCACCGCAGCCTGCTGTTCTGCGATTACTAGCGATTCCACCTTCATGCACTCGAGTTGCAGAGTGCAATCCGAACTGGGACGGTTTTTTGGGATTAGCCGCTTCTCGCGAAGTAGCTGCCCACTGTCACCGCCATTGTAGCACGTGTGTAGCCCAGGGTGTAAGGGCCATGAGGACTTGACGTCATCCCCACCTTCCTCCGGCTTGTCGCCGGCGGTCCCTCTAGAGTGCCCAACTGAATGATGGCAACTAAAGGCGAGGGTTGCGCTCGTTGCGGGACTTAACCCAACATCTCACGACACGAGCTGACGACAGCCATGCAGCACCTGTCTCTGCGTCCCTTGCGGGAAAACTCCTATTAGGGAGCGGTCGCAGGATGTCAAACCCTGGTAAGGTTCTGCGCGTTGCGTCGAATTAAACCACATGCTCCACCGCTTGTGCGGGCCCCCGTCAATTCCTTTGAGTTTCAACCTTGCGGCCGTACTCCCCAGGCGGAATGCTTAATGCGTTAGCTGCGCCACTGAATAGCAAGCTATCCAACGGCTGGCATTCATCGTTTACGGCGTGGACTACCAGGGTATCTAATCCTGTTTGATCCCCACGCTATCGCGCCTGAGCGTCAGATACGAGCCAGTGAGCCGCCTTCGCCACCGGTGTTCTTCCCAATATCTACGAATTTCACCTCTACACTGGGAATTCCACTCACCTCTCTCGT